>JAICJH010000025.1 GCA_025928545.1 Bryobacteraceae bacterium
CCGTTTTCGTTTGGTCTGACGCCCAGACCCAGAGCTATCTTTCGAGAGAACGGGAGCGCTCCTGGTGCCCTGCAATCTCTGGCACTGTAAACCTGTTTCGATTTCTTCACGGCCCGCTTATAATGAAAAACAGCATCGCGCGCGGTTACTGAACCGATTCGCTCCTGCAACCCAAACATGATATCTGGTTCGTCGCTACTCCTACTTGCTCGCCGCCGGGTAACGCGCTCTGAGATGGTTGGCCTGGCGCTGTTGGCGGTTGCAGTAGCCTTCACAGCGTGGTTTGCCGCCCCCGAACTGCGCATCAACCGTCTGCCGATGAATGATCTCACTTTTCATCTCGCAGCCTCCGAGAGAATCGCAACTTCGATTGGCAATGGCGAGCCGTTTCTCGATCCCTGGGTCTCGGAATGGTCTCTGGGCTATCCTGTCTGGCGCAGTTATCAGCCGCTGCCACATGTTGCCGGCGCAGTCGCCCTGAGCCTGTTCCGCGGATTGGCAGCGCCGGCGTCTATCTTCGCTGCATTCTACTATTTCCTTCTGATCGCCTTCCCTGTCAGCGTCTATCTGGGTGCGCGGCTGTTAGGGCTTTCACCTCCTGCCGCGGGGCTCGCTTCCCTCCTTGTCTTCGCTCCCGCTTCCGCCGGTTTGCTCAGCGGCTACGATCTCGGATATGCATCTGTCGTCTGGCGCGGCATCGGTCTCTACACCCAGTTATTCGCGCTCCACTTTCTGGTGCTATCCCTCGGCGTCACCGTGCGCGCCCTCGATGAAGGGAAGCGTTACCAGCGCGTACTCGCCGGCATACTTTTGGCATTGACGCTGCTGTCGCACATTGTTTTCGGCTACGCCGCCTTCGTTTGCGCAGCTGTTCTGGCGCTCGCAGGCCCTGCGGGACGCCGCGTGCAACGGCTCATCCGCCTGGGCACAATCGCGCTTCCGGCGCTGCTCCTCCTTGCCTGGTTCATCGTCCCTCTGATACTCGCGAAACAGATTGTGAACCACAGCCGCTGGGAGTTTGCCTGGAAGTGGGATTCTTTTGGCGCGCGCGTCATCCTGACTGAGTTGTTCTCGGGACGCCTGCTCGACGGGGCGCGCCTGCCTTTTCTCACCCTTCTGGTTGCGGCCGGAGCTGTCGCTGCGTTTTTGTCCCGCGCCAACCCACTCGCTCGCCGACTGCTGGTGATGACGATCGCGTGGCTGGCTCTCTTCTTTGGGCGTGAAACATGGGGCGCGCTCACTTTGCTCGCTGGTGTGCCAGCCGATCTGCCCATGCACCGGTTTCAGGCCGTATTCGAGCTGACGGCAATCCTTTTAGCCGCCTATGGTGTAACGCACCTCATCCAATGGGTCGCGGCGCGTGACCGCACGTTCGGAGCGTTGGCTGTGGCGGCTGTTGTGGTTTCGCTTGGACTGATAGGAGACGAACGGGCCGCATTCCTGAATATCAACGAATCCTGGGGGGAGGCAAATCTCGCGGCATGGAACAAGGAAGGGCCCGATGCCGAAGCCGCCCTGGCGGATGTGCAAAGGCTTCTGACAACAAGGCCCGGCAGAGCCTCCGCCGGACTGGCAGCGACGTGGGGAAATGAATTCAAGGTCGGCAACACAGCGTTTTATTCGCTGCTGAGCCGCGCCCATATCGACGAGGCGAGCTTCCTGTTTCATGCCATGTCGAAGACATCCGATGTCATGGTCCTGCGGGATGAATACAATTCCGCTCACGATATCGCTTTCGGCATTCGGGCCGTCATCGCTCCGGCAGGCATGCCTGTCCCGCCTTTTCTTCGGCGTCATTCCATTCATGGCCGGTTCGTCGTCTATGAGTCCTCGCCGGAAGGGTACTTCGGCCTGGTGGATCTCGCCGGCTATTACACTGGCCCGCCGGAAACTGACTACTACGTAAACACTGCGTGGCTGAAAAGCGCGCTGGTTCCCGCGGGCGTGGCCGTCTCACTCGATTCCAGTCAGCCGGTGGGCCGTGCAATTAATCCGGGCGAAGAGTTGCCTGCCCCGACTCCTGAGCAATTCAGTTCAAAAGGCCGGGTGGTTTTTGAAACCAAATCGCAGGAAACCTATGAGGCGATGATCGATGCCAGCCGCCCGGCGTGGGCCTCCATCAAAATCACCTGGAATCCCGATCTCATTGCCACGGTGGATGGAAGGCCCTCACCGCTGCTTCAGATTACGCCCGGCTTCGGCGCGGTGGCGATTCCGGCGGGGCAACATCGGGTGACCGTCGAATATAAACCTGGTGGACTGAAGCCGCTGCTGTTCCTGTTCGGCATCGTCGCATTTGGGTCGTTCTGGTATTTCGCGCCCAACCCGCAATTAACGAAGCTGTTTCCGGCGCTACTTCGTTTTAGAACCGTTCTTCTTAAATAAGGCCCAGTTCAGGTTCCCCTTCGCCAGTTCGAAATCGGGTCGCCCGCGGAGCGCCGCCTGAGCGCTGTCGATAGCTTTGTCCCACATCTCGAGTTTGATGTAAGCGGCGGAAATGTTGTTGTAAGCCTCAGGCATGTCTGGCTTGATCTTCAGTGCCTTTTCCGCGAGATCGATGCACTGCCGGTAGTCTCCAGCCTGGTACTTCTGCAATGACTCATCGATCAACGCTTCCGCGGGGCCGTTAGTTGGGGTCGGGGCGGTGCCGTTCGCCGCGGCCTGCTCTCTTAAGATCCACGCGAGATTCGTCTTTGCCAGAGCCAGATCGGGTTGCAGTCGCAACGCCTCTTTGATATTCGTGAGGGCTTCGTCGTACTTCTTCAACTGAAGGTACGCTACCGCGATGTTGTTATAGGCCAGGACGGCGTCCGGCTTCAGCCTGAGCGCTACTTTGGCGGCGTCAACCGAATCCTGATACTTGCCGGCCTGGTATAGCTCCAGAGAAAGTTGAATCTGCGCATCCGCGCCGCTCAGTGTGGAGGTAAGCCCTGGATTCGCTGCCGCGGGCCGTCTCATTCGTTGAATAATCGGTACGGCCAGCAGTGCGACAACCGCCGCGACCAGCACCCATTTCCCCACCTGTTTCATCGAAGTTGCCTGATCGCCGGCCATTCGCGGAGCAGTGGAAGGGGTCGATTCCTCGGGTTCACTCATGTTCATACCTTGCGTGCGTCAATCCGAAATGGTAGCACGAAACCGGCGCTTTCAGAGTCTTTTTGGCTCCTGCCAAATGGCCACAATAGCGGGCCTGAAATACTCTCTTCCGGCCATTCTGTTGCTGGCCATACCGGCGTCTTGCGGCGATTCCTCGTGCTTCGGCATCCTGCCCGTTAAGGAACCCTGAAGACATAAATCGCGTGTCCGACGATCGCGACAGGCTCCTTCTGTTGCAGCCACTGGCCGTCGTGCCGGTTCTCCCGCAGGGCAAGTGATGCGACGTAATTGGCGCTCACTGCATAGAGCCCCGGACTTGTCCCCCTCAGTAGTTCGTCTGCGCCGATCGGGACACTGTCGATTCCATAGTATTCCGGAAGAAATGTGCCGTAATATGCCAGCCGAATGCGCTGCCCGGGCGCATTGTGATCCAGCCAGGACTTCAACTCTTTCAGGCCTTGTCCCCAATCGATGTTGGTCTCGTCCAGCCACGTTTCACCGCAACGGCTGCCGCCATCGAGGCCAATCCAGGAGGGCTTGTCGAACCAGCATGCGCCCTCGTTGAAGTACGCCAGATGGTCGGGATAAATCCCCGCCGCAGCCGTTACCAGCCACGCACACAGGAAAATCCCCAGCGCCTTGCTTCGCCGGGATCGGCTCCCAAGCATGTACATGATTCCGGCGCCGCCAAAAACGTGCAGACACGTGATCGACGGGATGATGTACCTGACGCCCAGGTCTTTGGCGAAGAGTGTATAAGCTGCCAGGATTGCTGCCGCCGGCACCAGCAGGAAAATTCCTGCCAGCCGGGCTGTTTTTTCCTTCCACGGCCACACCGAAACGCCGATCACGGCCGCTGCCATCGCTGCTATCGGCTCTTTGAGAAGATATGCCACCACGAAGTAGGAATAGAAGCGATGCGCCAGTTCGCCCATCATGAAGAACCAATGGAAGTCCGCGCTGTCCAGCATGTGCATGCCGTCGACATATTGCCGGAGCAGACTGGAGGGAACGAGATAGATATATTCCAGCGTCAGGATCGCTGCAGCACACATACCCGCCCAGGCCAGACCATAACGGATCGGCCGCGAACTCCGCCACCATGCCGCGGCCTCCCCAGGGCGTGCGGCGGACTTCGGTTGCCACATCGCTGCTGCGGCCAGCAGCACGGCGCTCACGGGCAGCAGAATCACGCCCGTGTATTTCGATCCCAACGCCCCGCCCAGCGCCAACCCGCAGAAGACCATCCGCTTCAGCCCGGGACGCTGCAAGTAGCTCCACAGCGCCAGCAGAAACAACATGGTGAAGACAGCCAGACCGGCGTCTGTTGTCACCAGGTAAGAATGGGCGATTATGTTCGGGTCGAAGCTGTAGAGAAAAGCTGCGCCAACGCCGCCGGCGTTGCCGGACATGGCCCGCCCCAGAACGAACATGACGAAGACAAGGCCGGTACTGAGCAGGATCATCGGCAGCCGCGCCCAGAACATGACTCTGTCCGGTCCGTTAGTACCGACGATACTGACTCCTTCCGCATACTGCATGGGTATAGCGGTTTGGGAGGTCATCGGAGTACTGCCGACGATTGTGTTCGCTCGCGGCGTTGACGGCCAGTGAATCCCGGCGGCACTGACAAACAATCCGCTGATCTCCCGGATCAAAGGCGCCTGATCCTCTACCCGGTAAACCCGGCCGGTCTCCACAGTCGCCAGACCCACGCCGATATGGAAAGGCTCATCCCACGTCGGGCTTTTATTCAGGCTTCCGTAAAAACTCTGCGCAAAGAAAAGAGCCGCCAGAATACTCACCGAAACCCACGGGCGATTGCCCGCAGTTGTGGCTTCGAGCTGCGATAGCAGCGCCCGTCTGAAGCTCATTGGTTCCCGCAGTCTAGCACAGGATCGCCAGGCCGGCGTCTCATTTTCGCGTTGTCCGTCACGCGGGTTTCGTGCGTTCCCCGGTATAGCGGCGCGTTGCGATGGCGGCCGGCGTAGCTTCGCGTATCAGTCGGCGAAGACGTACGCAGCACAACGTCAGCAGTCCGGCCAGCGGCGCGAATACGATGAAAAACCTACCGGCGCCCTGAGTGCGGAAGACGTTCAGCAGCCAGAAGTCCACCCGGCTGTCCCAGGCCAGCAGAGCTCTCATATGCGCGGGAATCTGGGACGCGCTGGCTTTATACAGGAAGCCGTCGGCTATGTACAGAAACCCTTCGGAAGCCGGCCAGTGATCGTAACCTTCGTGGTAGTAAACGTAAGAAACATTCACGAAAATATGAAGAGCCGACACTAGAAGACTTACCGCAAGCAGAGGTGTCAGCCAGATTCGGCGCTCCCGCCGCATCGTCTGAATCCAACCGCCGAGCGGAAGCAGGAGAAGAGGTAGAGTCGCGGCAAGATATCGGGGACCGAAGGACCATTGGCCGTGCCATGGATACGCCTTGGAAAACACCAACAGGTAAGTCACCGACATAACGAGAATCGCCGTTGTCTCCGCACGGTTCTCACGCTGGAATCGGCTGAACCACCAGGGCGCCAGAATCAGCATCGGTGAAAACAGGAAAACGCTTTCGCCAGGGGTATACAGGAATCCGTAGAGTCCCACCGTCCATGGCGTATTCAGAGGATTAATATGCGCGTAGCTGCCTTCGAAGCTGAACTCCCCCAGCTTCCAGTAGTTGACGGCGCAAACCGTCAGGAACCCGGCGACGCCCCAGCCGATGAATGGCAATGTCTCGCGTATGACTTCTGCCGTCTGCTTTCCCCTGCGCTGCCAGGCGTTCCAAACCAGATAGAGTGCAAGCGTGGGCAGGAAAACCACGGTGGAGGGTCGCACCAGCAGCATGATGCAGACGCTCGCGCCGGCCAGCAGGCGCGAGCGGGACGAAGGTGTCAATCGGTCCTCGTGCAATTGATAGAAAGCCCATAAAGGGAATAACCCTTCGGCAATGTGCTGCAGATAGCCCGTCGTGAATCCCGCCAGGTGGCTGGCGATGCCAAGTATCGCAGTCGCCGGGAGTGCCCACGCCGGTTTTGCCCCCAGCCGGCAGCTAAAAGAAAAGAACACAGCCATCAGGGCAGCGCCGGCGAACGCGTTGAACAGATTGACAAAAAAAATCTCGATCTGTCCGCTCCAGTATTTACCTGGCTGCCCGATCGTTTGTCCCGCGAAAGTATCGACCCAGGATTGAGCTCCGATCGCGTTCAGTCCAACATGCACTGCGCGGCCGAGTTCATAGAGCGGCACCGACAGCACCGACTGTCCGGCTCCGTAGGGAGCGTACGTTCTCCCGTCTCGTCCCGTGACCGTGTTGGTGAAAACCGGCGCGACCGCCAGGTTGCCCCGCTCTGCGAGCGATTCAGTCTGTTGGTAAACTTCGATCTCGTCTGTGGTCCAGAAGTGCCCCCGGGTCACCCCGATGTAGAACACGAGAAAGGAGAGGAAGACCCAGACTTGCAGTGACGCATGGACGACTCCCGCAATGCGGCTGGGTAACGGTGCCAAAGCCGATGTTTGCCGTTGCGGGCTCATCCCCGCATCTCCGCGGGAATGGGAATACGCCAGGGATCGGGGTAGCTGAGTTGCAGCAGAGTCTCGCCGTCCTGAGTCTTCAGTGCCTGCTGTTCCAATTCATCCACCGGTCCAATTCTTTCATGTCCTCAGGTGCCCGCGACGCATAGCAGCATCAGGTGCGATTGCGGTAAAGATCCGGCCGGATCACTTCCCGCATCGCATCGGGCGTCGGCAGTATCCCGAGGAATTCTTCAATTCGCGGCAACCACGCCTCGGGGTTCCGTACCAGTTCCGGGTAATCCACCACCAGTACTTCGAAGCCCTTCGCTGCTCTCAACCCGTGCAGAATCGAATTCCGGTGATTGGACATCATCTCGGCGAGTTTCGTGTGGTCGGCCTCTGGTTCGTTTTCGCCTCGATTGCGGATCATCCTCGCTTGCGACGCAACCACCTCGGCTACCGGACGGTCCATAAAAATCACGCGATACCGGTTGCCGGCCGGCAGTGAAGGCAGCAGCATGGAAATGACTTTGATCGCCTTACCCCTGGCTTCGCGCAGAATCGACGGCTCACTGGCTACCCGCTTGATGGCTTCCCATTCGTAGTAGCCTTCAGGATTATCCGCGTCGGCCACGCGTTGCCCATCCGTCATTGCAGGCAAGCCGCCGGCTTCCAGCATTCGCATCATCAGCGAAGTCCCGCTCCGCGGCAAGCCGGACACTATCACGAATTCAAGCCCCGCTTCTGCCTGAGAATCGTCCGCTGACGGTACGGCCACAGCCTCCAGGCGGGTTTCGGGCGCTGCGGCGGCGCGGTCCCGCTCGCGCTGCCGGGCCGATTCGCGGATTGCCTCCATCCGTCGTAACTCCCGTCCCCGCTGCCGCAGAAAGTCCTTCGCGGCATCCGCGTGCATTCTTCCTTTCGGGGTATCGCCCAGCAGGGAAGCGAGCATTCGATGCGAGATTCGCAGCGGTGGCTGAAACGAGAGTGAAGTCTCGAATGCCTGGATCGCGCGCTCCCGCCTGTCCAGTCTTGTAAGCGCCACGCCCAACAGAAAATGCGATTGCGGCAGGTCGTGACGGCAACCGATGGAGGCCAGTGCGCATTGAGCCGCTTCCTCGAATCTGCCCTGGCGCAGATAGACACGCGCCAGACCCTGGTGCGCCAGCGCGCTGCCCGGATCCCGCTCCAGCGTTCGCTCAAACGCGCGCTCCGCATCCTGCCACCGGCGCAACTTCAGGTAAGCCAGGCCGATGTGGTTCGAAAGGTCCGGTGGGCCGTTTCCCGCTCCTTCTGCGGCCAGAAAGCTTTCCAGGCTTTCGCGGAAATGCCGCTGTTCAAAAGCGATCCTGCCCAGCAGATAACGCATTGCAGGCGCGTCGGGGCGTCGTTGCAGCGCTTGTTCAACTGCTTTACGAGCCTGCTCCACCAGGCCCAGCCGCAACTGGCAATCTGCCAGCGCGAGCGAGAAGTCACCCCGCTCGGGCGCCTCCGCGTGCAGTTCCTCCAGCAGCGGCAACGCCTCGGCGAACCGCCATGTGCTGGTGAAGACGCGCACCAGATTCCATTTGATTTCCCGCCGGCAATTCGCGGCAGCTTCCGCGTCGCTCGCCGGCTGGGCTTCTATATAGCCGAGCGCCACAAACTGTTCGATCAGCCGGTCTGCATCTTCCAGCGGCAAATGATAGCCCGCCGGATGCATCCCACTCTCACCCTCCACCTCATCCCAGCTTCGAATGCGCGCCATAGTGGGCATCTGCTCGAATGCTTCCACCAGGATCCTGCCCGGCATGTCCTCTCCCGCCGGAAGACCGAATAACGATAGGAGAGTGGGCGCAACGTCCAACAGACTCACTCCATAGATTCTTTCGTCTTTCCTGATCCCGGCTCCAGCCATCGCGAACATCCCGAGTGCCCTGTGCTGTTCCGCGGGTCCGGTCGGGACCCGTGGGATGCGCGATGGACGCAGATGATCGCTGTGGAAACCATGATCCGAAACGATCATCACCGTTGTTTCAGGTCCCGCCAGTTGCAGCAAACGTCCCAGAAAAAGATCCATCAGCCGATAGCCGCCGTTCACCACATCGTGATACAGGTCGAAATCCTTCTGATCTATCCATTCCAGCTTTGGCGCGTGGTAATTCATGAAGCCGTGGCTGAAATGGTCGATCCCGATGTAGTACGCCGCCATGAAATCCCACTCGCTGTTCTCCATCAGCCACGTGGCCGCGGCGTGCGTTGTGAAACATTCGGCCAGCGTGGTTGCGAGCATTCCAATCGGGTTTGGCTTCGAGAAATCCACCTCGTCGAGGCGCGGAACGAAAAGCCGGAGGATCTCCTCATCTATGTCATGAGGTGCAAGGCGTAGTTCGGCGAGTTCCGCAGATGCGGCTTCCGGGTGCACTGTTCCGGCAGCCATCGGCCAGGCTTCGCCGGGGCGACCGAATCCTCTGGCAAATGCGTCGGAGACGCACGCTCCGCGAATAGGTTCGGCCGGGTGCCCTCCGAACCATCCGGCCACATTGCTCCTCAGACCCTTCTGCGAGAGGATATTCCAGATAGCTTTCGTCCGGCGTGACGTGCTGGAAATGGGACGAATCCGTCCCGTTTCCGCGTCGACTTCGGTGAAACCCAGGATGCCGTGTTGATCTGCGCGTTTGCCAGTGGCGACTGAGTTCCAAAGCAGGGGAGAAAGAACCGGCTCAAGCGTAATCATGTCGGCAATAGTGCCGCGCTCCACCAGTCCCGCAAAAACAGGCATTTCTCCCCGTTCTATTAATGGATTCAGTACCTTCCAGTCGGCGGCGTCCCAGCCGATGAGCAGCACTTTTTTATTTTCCATGGGATCCGACGAAAGGCTGGCCGTAAGTACTGGAACTCCATCCCGGGGACCAACCAAACGTACCGTCTTTATTCTTTCTTGGGTGTATTATACTGGACCAAGGCGTAACCAAATAGTATCGAAAAGACCAATAGAGACAGCGCCTGGAGGAAGATTTGATCAGTATTAGAGCTATCGGCGCGACCGCGCTTCTTCTGTGTGTTCAGGCATCTGCCTTTGCACAGACTTCCGTTACTACTTATCATAACGATCTGGCGCGTACCGGAGTCAATAGTCAGGAGACCGTCCTCAATACGTCGAATGTTCACTCCGGTTCTTTCGGCAAAGTGTATTCCTGGCCGGTGGATGGCCAAGTGTTCGCCCAACCGCTCTATCTGCCATCGGTGACCATCCCGGGTCAGGGCGTTCATAACGTTGTCTACATCGTGACGATGAACAACACCGTCTATGCTTTCGATGCCGATTCCAGTTCGTCAACTCCGCTTTGGAGTGCCAGCATGGGCGCTTCGGTTCCCTGTTTATATTTTGAACCGGCTGTCGGCTACTGCAACTACGGCATCATCGGCCCGATTGGAATCTATTCCACGCCCGTGATCGACACAACCCGCGGCGCCATATACGTCGTTTCCGAGACCTATTCGCCTTTGCAGACCGGGGTCACGACTTTTAAGCTTCATGCTCTCGACTACACTACCGGCAAAGAAAAGGCGGGCAGCCCCGTCGCGATTACCGGGCAGGTGCCAGGTAACGGCGTCGGCAGTGTCGGCGGAGTTCTCACTTTCTCTCCGTTCCTGCACTGGCAACACACCGGGTTGGCCCTCGTGAACGGCAACATTTACTTCGGCTTTTCCTCGCGTGGCGATTCCGGCCAATTCCACGGCTGGCTCTTCGGCTATGACAGCCTTACCCTTCGCCGGACCGTGATTAAGTGTGTTTCCCCCAACGGGTACGGGAATGGAATCTGGCAGGGTGGCGCGGCGTTTTCGGCTGACGCCAGCGGAAACGTTTACGTCCAGACTGGAAATGGCGGTTTCAACGCCTCCACTACAGGTGGCACGGAGTACGGCGAAGCAGTCCTCAAGATGAACGCTCTTTCCGGTATGGCCATCACGAGTTACTTCGTACCCTCCGATCAGGGGCTGCTCGACCATCTCGACTACGATGTCGCGGCAGGCGGCACTATTGTCCTGCCCGGTTCGGTTACACTCACGGCCCCCATGATTGTGGCCGGTGGCAAGGATGGACGTGTTTTCCTGCTGAACTCCGCGAACCTGGGTGGCTACAACATCAATGACTCCGTGGTGCAGGAGTTCTTCGCTCTCACCGATTCGAACCCCGAACAGGGCAGCGCCCACTACGGCGGAAACGTGTTCTATAACAACAATCTTTACTTCTGGGGCTCGGGCGATGTCCTTAAGCAATTTGCCTTCAGCGGCTCCTCTTTCTCGCTCGCGCACACCGGCGCGCTTCAGACTACAGCTTATGAGCAGAGCGCCCCTTCCATGTCGCTTTCCTCCAACGGTCTCACTGCCGGCTCCGCGATTCTGTGGACCGCCCTTACGCAAAACTACAGCGATGGCCAGACGTACTGGCCGGGCGAACTGATTGCCTATGATGCCTCCAATGTCGGTAACCAGCTTTGGAACTCGGGAACCTCCACTTCAGGCGCCGACTACGCGGGCGCGTGGTCCAAGTTCACTCCCCCGACAATCGCGAATGGCAAGGTTTACCTTGCGACCCTGAATGGCGTCATCAATGTTTATGGACTTCGTGCTCAATGATCACGAAGCCAACCGGAGGATATAACGTGAAGCAAAACAGGAAAAAGAGCCTTGAGGCCAGACTCGCCGCTTACGGTTCCATGTCGCTCGCTCTCGCCGCCATTGGCATGCCCGCCACGGCGAGCGCAAGCCTGATCACCACGAATGACATCACGACGACGCTGAGCACGCCGGTCTACTTCGACCTCTACAACGGCACCTTCGCCTTGGGAGGAACTGGTGGACTGGATGACTTTGAGCTGGTCACTCGCCAGGCGAGCTCCGCGATCCATGCCTATCTGTTCGCCAAAGGCACGCAATTCAATGCCAGTTCGCTGAATGGAAATAAATTCGCTGTCACAGGATCGTCGTCGTTCGGTTCCGTTGCCAAACTCGCGCCCGGCGTTTCGGTAGTCGGACCGACTCTGAATTTTGCGACGCAGTTCGGTACTCTCGCCAGCAATCTCCAATCGCCGGCGACACCTTTCGGGCAATGGAACGGTCTGCCTGCCAGTGGAGACGTCGGGCTATCGATCGTCCGCAGCGGTAACACCTACTATGGGTGGGCAAACATTGTGGTCAATTCCGACTACACCGTCACTCTCAAGGCGTTTGGCTTCAATGAGACGCCGGATGCATCGCAGTTGGCGGGAGACGCCACTCCGGAGCCGTCATCGATCGTGTTGCTCGCTCTCGGTGCGGCGGGCATCGCTGCCTATCGCCGCAAGAAGGTTGCTTCGTAGCTTAGGACCCCCGCTTACCGAACCGGGCACGTAAGCAACCCGTTCCCAGCCAGGTATCGCGAATATCGCCCGCTTGAGCGCCGCACTATGCCGAGCCGCGCGTGAGCCCGCGGCTCCCGAATAGGTATCGCGAATACTGCGCCTGTCGTCCACTTGACCACCGCACATGCCGATGCCGAGCCGAGCGTGTGAGCACGCGGTCCCGATTAGGGTCGCGAATGTCGCACGCCTATCGTCCACTTGACCACCGAAGTTGATAATCGGAACTAAAAACACTATGAACGTGCCGAGCCGCGCGCGTAAGCACGCCGCCACGTCCCTTCGGAACATCGGAGCCACTGCCCGTGCGTTCAAGTGCTTTCCACGGAGCGGCTTCCAATTAGGTATCGGGCCTGTCGTCCGCCTGACCGACGCTACTTCTTCGCGGTTGACGCCTCGCCCTTACTTTTCAGCGCCCAGGTGAGATTGTTCTGTGCAAGTTGATAGTCGGGCTGAATCTCAAGCGCCTTGAGCGCATTCTGAATCGCTTTGTCCCACATTCCCAGCTTTGTATAGCTGACGGAAATGTTGTTGTACGCCGCCGCCATTTTCGGGTCCAGTTTCAGGGCCTGCTCAGCTGCGACGATTGCCTGTTGGTAATTTGCGGCCTGGTATTGATCCAATGACTGCTGCAGATAAAAATCCGCAGTGCCGGGTTTGAGCGGTGCGGGCGGCGGCGCGTCCGCCTTCTGTTTCTCACGGAGAATCCAGGCCAGATTGTTCTTCGCCAGTTCGTAATCCGGCTGAACGCGGATCGCCTCCCGGGCGTTGCGAATGGCTTCGTCGTAATTCTTCAATTGAAGATTTGCGACTGCAAGATTGTTGTACGCCGGGGCATAGTCGGCCTTCAGCTTCAGCGATTCCTGAGCCGCTGCGATCGACTCCTGATACTGCCCGCCTTGATACAGTTGCAATGATCGGCTCAGTTGCACATCGGCGGGGCTGGGTTCCGCGGACGAACCATGGCCGACCTGACGAATGACTGCATACCCGAGGGCAGCCACCACTACTAAAGCCAAAATCCACTTCCACATCCGCCCTCCGGTTTTTTCGGGTTCACCGAATGTGGGAAGCTTTACATCGGGATGTTGCGTTGAATCAGATATCACAAAAATCCTCCGGTATAATGACAATCGGAGTTCGATTCCGGGCTTTCGAAAGCCCGGCCGCATGATTCACCTCGAAAAGGGGCTTCGAAACACGCGGTACTCCGTATTAGATAATACCACATTTCAGGACCCGTTTTGCCTCGGCAAAACTACTGAGTTTTGAGTGTCCGGACCTGAAAAACCGGAGGCCCAGGCCTCGCCGCGCTGACCTCCGTTTTGTTATTCGGGGTATACTGACCGAACGAGCCTGGATGCTTTGCCCGGGGAGTCGGAGAACACCGCAGTGAACCGGAAAGACGCAGCATGAATAGCAGCACGATACGACAGTCCAGAGAGTTGATGGCCCGCCTTACGGATCAGGACCAGGAAAGAAACATTTACGTCCATCCGAATCCGCTGGCTCGCGATATTTTTTGGCAAAGGCTGGAGATTCTTTCTGCCGGACTCCGCAAGACCACAACGGGTAACGAAAAGATTATCGACTTCGGGGGCGGTAGCGGAGCTTATCTAAAGGGTCTGTGCGCTCAGTTTTCTCAGGTCGATGTCATCGACCTTGACCCCGACGACGCAATCTCTCTCGCGAAACATCACAACCTTCCGAATTGCCGGATCCATAAGGGCGACATCACGGTGTGGACTCCGGAGAGTCCTGTCGATCTCGTTGTGGCGACCGATGTCCTCGAACACTTCAGGGATCTCGATGTACCGATCGGGATCATCCGGTCATGGCTGAAACCCAATGGACTTCTGGCGATTTCCGTCCCAACGGAGAACTGGATCTACCTTCTCGGTCGAGCGCTTGTCAGAAAGACGAAACCAGCGGACCACTATCACGCGGGCGAGGATATACTCCGCAAACTGCTTCAGCAAGGCTTCAGTGTGGAATGGAAAGCACACGCGCCCCAATATGCCGGGTTGCCGATTTCGCTCTTTCGGCTGGCCGTTCTCCGAAAAGTAAAGTAAGCCGGATTGAATCCAAACCACTTACCGACCGCCAAAATAAACGCCGCGCGTTATAAATTCGTGTCGCTCACCACCTGCACCGAAATCGTTTAAGGTACAGTACTCAACGTGGTGTTTTGTGCCTCCCGATACGCTATACTAACTTGAACCGTACGGCCTGCGTTGTCGTTCCACGCGCCAACCTTGGTTCTCGCTGGTTTCATGAGGAAAATTTGAAGGTCTCCATCATCATTCCGGTCTACAACGAGTTCCGCACCTTCCCTCAGGTCCTGGAAAGAGTGCGCAAGGCTACTCTCCCGCCCGGGTGCACGAAGGAAATCGTGGTCGTTGACGATGGTTCTACAGATGGAACCACCGGCTTGCTTGCCTCCTACCGCGGCGATCCCATGGAACAACCCATCGTTGTTCACCACTCGGTTTTGAATTTCGGTAAAGGAACTGCCGTCCGCATCGGAATTGCAAAAGCGACCGGCGACGTCGTGCTCGTTCAGGATGGCGATCTGGAATATGACCCCGACGACTACGCAGCTATCGTGCAGCCGTTCCTCGATGGGAAAGCGGATGTTGTTTATGGCTCGCGGTTTTTAGGTAAGCCGATGGGCATGATGAAACTGAACTGGCTGGCCAACAGAATTCTCACTATTTCGGCCAACATTCTTTACGGTGCGGATCTCACGGATGAGGCGACCGCATACAAGGCCTTTCGAACGGCAGTCGTTCGAGGGATCAAGCTCGAAAGCCGCGGCTTCGAGTTCTGTCCGGAAGTGACAGCCAAAGTTCGCCGCATGGGATATCGCATTCACGAAGTACCCGTCAGCTACAACGCGCGTGGAATAGCCGATGGGAAAAAGATCCGGGCAAGCGACGGCTTTGAAGCCTTATGGACACTGATCCGTTATCGCTTCACCCCAATGCGGCGGATTCAGGTCCTCCAGCGCATGGCTGTGCCGCAGCACGCCTGAACCTTGCATTGCGTTCACTGTTTTTGATCGATCTTCACGTTTCCCGTTTTATGCGTTCTTGCCCACGCCAGATTGTTGCGCGCGCGCTCATTGCCTGGATCCAGGCTGACGGCCTTCTCACCGGCGGCGATTGCATTGTCCCAATCGGAGACTGCGTTGTACGCCGCCGTGATATTGTTCCAGGCTACCGCATAATCGGGCCTCAGTTTTAGGGCCTCCTGGGAAGCGGCGATGGATTCCCGATATTTCCCGGCCTGAAACAACGCCAGCGACTCATTCACAAACGCCTCCGGAGTTGCCGCACTCGGCGTTCGAGCCGGGGCACTCTCGGCGCCCTTCCTCAGCCACGAATCGGCCACGGAATCCGAAGGGAAGCGAAGACGTGTTTCCGTTGCGAGTTCACGCAGGCTGGCCGAGTCTCCCTGATTGGCGTAAACCTGCATGAGCAAATCCCTCGCATCCACATCGTCGGGGTTTCCGGCGATGGCAAGCTTCAGGTAGGTAATCGCCTCCACCGTTCGTCCCGTCTGATTGAGCCAGCGCCCGTAATAGAATCTCCCGCGCGCATCGGACGGCACCAGTTCCAGCGCCCGCAGGAAGTGGCGCTCGGCCTCCGCACTCCGATTTAGCCCGCCGTTGGCGATTCCCAGATTAATCTCAAGCGGGTAGTAGGCCGGGTCGAACACGGCCGCTCGCTCGAAATAGTCCAGCGCGATCCGGTATCTCCCCAGAGCCATTTGGCTCAGGCCGTAATTCATGAGGCCGCGGCCGTTGGCCGGGCTTTTGATCGTCACGTCGTGCCAAAGCGATTCCGGCGTGTGCCAGACTTCGTTTCGTGCGTGCGCCCCATAGGCCGCGCCCGCCAGCACCACGGCGCAGACTCCCGCCACCACCGCGCGCGGTGGCGAAAGTCGATAGATCCACAATGCCAGTGCCCAACATACGCCGCAGGCCAGACCCACGAATGGAAAGAACAGACGGTGATCGTTTTCAATTTCCGCGAGGGCAATCCAGGAAGTTGGCAGATTGGCTGCGAGAAACCAGAACAGGCCGAAGGCGATTGGACGGAATTCCCGGCGTTTGCGGCACCAAACGATTGCCGCGGCTATCAATAGAATGAAAACGAAGCCCCCGGCTACCCTTGGGTCGGTGAACGTTGTGTACGGCTGCCGGTCGGTGTCCGCACTCAGGTCGAGCGGCAGAAAGAAGCGCCGAAAATAACTGAACAGCACAGCGGGCTGAGAAATGCGGTAGCTGAAGTTGGAGCCGCCGGTGTCGAGCGTGCTCGCATTCATCGTCAGTACAAAGAAAGCCACGGCGCCCGTGGCGATAAATGCGGGCACGCTTTGGAGGATCGCCTGCTTGAGGTTCTCTTCCTCGAACAGCCAGATCCACGCCAGCAGAAGTACCGGAAAAATCGCCGCCGGCTGCTTGGCAAAAATTCCAGCCACCACCGGCGCAAGATACAAACCATACTTCCGCTTCTCCGGGGCCCAGATGTAGATCAGCAGCCCGGCGACCACCGCGAGCGTCGAGTACAGATCGGCCCGCTGCATGATGTAGTTGATCGTCTCCGCCATCGCGGGATGAAGTCCGTACAACGCCGTCGCGAATAGAGCTGTCCAGACGTTGCGCGGATCCGGCAGGGCTGCGTCGAAAATTTTTCGAAACAGCAGCAGCATCACCCCGAGTTGCACAAGGTACCAGAAAAAGGTCGTGACGTGGAAAGCGACCGGGTTCAGCCCCTTCCCCAGCCAGTAATCGATCGCAAAAGTTACGGAGAGGAGCGGCCGGTACATTTGGTTGCCGGCAATGGCGTCATTGGTGCGGGCGTCTTTAAAAAACAGCGGAATATTGCTCAGATCCCGAATATAGGCGTTCTGCTGAATTGCGTAGAAGTCGTCGAACTGAAAGGAATTGCGGAAGTGATTGGAATACGTCAGCGTTACGCAGGCGCACAGGATCAGGAATGCCAGGACAATCTCTCGCCGCGACGGTCGTTTCGGTGATCTGGGCCCGGAGGGTTTCATGCGGGGGGTGCGAAAACCAGTATTGCCTATTTTCAGCTTTATTCCCATTAGAATCAACACAAGTGTCTTTGAGCCATAAAACCGGCGTGCATACTGTAGGCATATGAAGAGAGTATTTCGCCATTTCGCCGGATCCCTCCCCCGCGGCCGAAAAAAATGCCGGTGCCGAGCGAACCCGCCAGGTACAACAAAACAAAGACTCGGCCTGTTTGGGAAAGCCATTTTTGGCCTCCCAGGACCCATTTTCAGGCCCGCCGAAACCGACGCACCCCAAAGCGGCCGCACCGCTCCGCCCTTCGGCACCCTGCCGCTGCTGGAGAGCTGACCCGCCATGCCTCTCACACCCCGCTATACTCAAGTTTCCGTGTTCCTACAGCTAGAAAAACAAATCCAGGCCGCTTTCCGCGACGCCCTCAGCATCCGCTTCGGCATCGATTCCGAGATCGTCCTCGAACAGCCCAAACAGGCCTCTTTCGGCGAACTTGCCGTTCCCGTCGCCTTCCAACTCGCCCGCTCCCTTAAGCAGCCGCCCAAAAAAATCGCTACCGACCTCCTGGAGGCTGTGGGCGATATTCCCGGCGTCGCCGCCATGGAAGTGGCGGGCAATGGCTACATCAATCTGCGCCTCGACCGCGGCGCACTCGCTGCCAGCCTTCTGAAGCCGTCCGATGCCGCTGCCTCCCTGCCGTCCGACAAGACGATCGTCGAACACACCAACATCAATCCCAACAAGGCCGCCCACATCGGCCACCTGCGCAACGCGGTCCTTGGCGACACTTTCGTCCGCATGCTCCGCGCCTGCGGCAATCGGGTCGAAGTCCAGAACTACATCGACAACACGGGAGTCCAGGTTGCCGACGTGGTCGCGGGTTTTCATTTTCTCGAATTGAAGACGCCGAAAGAAGTGGCGGCCCTCATCGCTCAGCCGCGCTTCGATTACCTCTGCTGGGACCTATACGCGCGCACCTCGCAGCATTACAAGGATCATCCCGAAGCCCTCGCCTGGCGCGCCGAAGTGCTTCATGGCGTCGAAGCCGGCGCCGGTGAACTATCGGAACTAGGTCATCTGGTAGCCGACGCCATCGTCAACCTCCATCTCGCGACGATGCTCCGCCTCAACGTCCAGTACGACGTCCTGCCGCGCGAAAGCGAGATCCTCCACCTCAAGTTCTGGGCGTCGGCGTTTGAACTCCTCAAGGAACGCCGCGCGATTTACTTCGAAGAAGAAGGCAAGAACAAGGGCTGTTGGGTGATGCCGCCCTCCGCTTTCCGTGGCGCCGACGAGGCCAACGAAGACAGCAAGGTCATCGTCCGCTCCAATGGCACCGTCACCTACGTCGGCAAGGACATCGCCTACCAGCTCTGGAAATTCGGCCTCCTCGGCAAGGACTTCCATTACCGCGAGCTCGTCGAATACGCCGATGGCAAGAAGGTCTGGGTATCTACGGACCAGGCCCAGAACGCTCCGGATACACCGGAATTCGGCCGCGCCCGGACGGTTTACAACGTCATCGATACCCGCCAGTCGTATCTGCAGGACGTGGTGGTCGCAGGCCTCCGCGCGCTCGGTTTCGAAAAGCAGGCCGATCAGTCGATTCACTTCTCGTACGAGATGGTCGCGCTCTCACCGCGCTGCTGCGCCGATCTTGGCATTGAGCTGTCCGAAGAGGATGCGAAGCGTCCCTACGTGGAAGTGTCCGGCCGCAAGGGCCTCGGCGTTAAAGCCGATGACCTGATGGACAAACTGGTCGAGACTGCCATGCGTGAAGTTGCTTCCCGCCACCCGGAGGACAACGAAGCTGCTCAGTTGGCCGTCGCAACCGAGATTGCCATGGGGGCGTTGCGTTACTTCCTGCTCAAGTTCACCCGGAACACCGTGATCGCGTTCGATTTCCAGGAAGCCCTCAGCTTTGAAGGCGAAACCGGCCCTTACGCGCAGTACGCCGCCGTGCGCGCCCGCAACATTTTCCGCAAGCTCGAAGATCGCGGCGAGGCTCTCCCGGACTTCTCATCCGTACTCACGCCCGCCGCCATGGACCGCCAACTCAAAGGCGAGGCGAACGACGAGCTCTGGCAAATCTTAATAGCCGCCGCAAAAGTCGATTCCGTCGTAGCCCGCGCGGTCACAGCCGGAGAGCCGGCCCATGTCGCGAAATACGTCTTCCAGCTGGCTCAGACATTCAATCTCTTCTACCATCAGTTTCCCGTGTTGGCGGAGCCCGACCATGAGCGCAAGGCCTTCCTGCTTTGGATGACGGAGTATCTCGCGCTTCAGCTGGAACGTACTTTATCGGTGCTGGGGATCGCTGTCCCGGCTTACATGTAGGACAGACTATGCTCTTAGCGCTCGACGCAGGCAACACCAACATCACGATCGGTATCTTCCACGGCCCGGTGCTGGCCGATCACCGTCGCCTGCGCACGGTTCGCGAACAGACTTCCGACGAGTGGGGCATTCTCCTGCTCAACCTGCTTCGTTACGCCGGTCTCGATCCCGCCGCCATCGATGGCATTATCATTTCTTCCGTTGTTCCGCCCCTGAACTCGGCGCTGGCGGAAATGTCCCGCCGCTACTTCCGCACCGAGGCGATGTTTGTGACGGCGCAGACCAACACCGGTCTGACGATCCGTTATGAAAACCCTTCGGAAGTAGGCGCCGACCGTCTCGTGAACGGCGTCGCCGCCTTCCACAAGTACGGCGGCCCCTGCGTTGTAATCGACCTCGGCACCGCGATTACCTTCGACGCCATTTCTGCCGATGCCGAGTATCTCGGCGGCATCATCGCCGCGGGAGTCGGAATCTCGGCGGACGCTCTTTTCAGCCGCACCGCCCGGCTGCCGCTGGTGGACTTCCGCAAACCGAAGAACCTCATCGGGACCAATACGGTCGCCAGCATGCAGGCCGGACTCTACTACGGGGCTATAGGCGCCATCGACGGCATGATCGAGCGCCTCATCGCCGAACTCGGGCCGGGTACGAAGACGGTCGCCACCGGAGGTCAGGCCGAACTCATCGCCGGAGAGTCGCGCTTCATCACCAACGTGGATGAGAACCTCACTCTGGAAGGGCTGCGCCTCATCTGGGATCGGACGCGGTGAGCGAGAAGGCCTGGTCGAGTTACTTCAACTATTTCACCGAAGTTGAAGAGCACTTCCAGCGAGCCCGCGGGACCAGCCTGTTTTTGCTCTCGCCTCTGGATTGGGCGCTGATCGAATCCTGGAAGAACTCCAACATTCCGCTCGAAGCGGTCCTCCGGGGTATCGATATCGCCTTTGAGAAATGGCGCGCGAAGCGGTCGCGTGTCCAGATGGTCAACTCTCTGGCCTTCTGTGCCCAGCCGGTCATGCTCGAAGCTCAGCGGATGGCCGATGCCGGCACCGACCGCCGCCAGGAGCCGGAAGCCCAGCCATTTCCGACTGACGACCTGCGCAGGTTTATCGAAGGCAATGTCACTGCGATTCGGTCCCGCGGCGTCGCCGAGTTTGAACCGGTAGCCGCGTCGCTGGAACAGATTGCATCGGACCTGGCCGAATTCGCGAAAGACCCGGAGAAGCTCGAACAGATGCTGACGATCCTGGAGCAAAAGCTGATCGCGCTGGCGCGCAGCCGTCAATCAGATGAACAGGCCCTCGAGATCCGGATTGGCCTGGATTCGCAGCTCCGCCCCTACAGGAGCAAGATGACGGCCCCCCAGATCGCTATGCTGGAAGCACAGTTTCTCGAACGAGCGCTGCTGGAAAGCGCCGGATTGCCGCGGCTAAGCCTTTTTTACATGAGTTGATTAGTACGTTTCAAAACTCGAATTATGTCGGTATGTATGCTATTGTTATTACAGGTTGTTATCTTCCTGTAACCGTTTGGTGGATCCAGCGTCTAACAAAGTGCTGGTGTAGGAAGTTTTTTCAACCGCCAGTTTTTGCCGAAAGGTATCGCGCATCCGAATAGGTTGTAGCGATCCAGCCAGCAGGTGCACTCCTCCGAGCGCCTGAGGGCTTTTGGTGAGGCGGCAGGCACCTTCCTCCGAGTGCCTGCCGTTTTTTTTTTGCCAGTCGGTAAGCTTTCAGCCTGCAAACCATCGATAATCTTGCGCCCGCCCCCGATTCTGCCTCACACTGACCTCAGTTGTTCTCATACTTTTGTTTGCATCACAGGCGGCCTCGTTTCGAAAGAGCGAGGCCGCTTTTGAAGTAGTAGGCTGGGAGTAGTGGACAACACCACCCCTCCGCACATTCATCGGCCAGGCCTTCCCGTTTACGCGCTCGGAGGACTCCAGGCGGGCATCGTTGGAGTGGCCTGGATGTTCGTCTGTTTCATTGTCGCGGCACTCTGGAGCGGAGGCGGCATCTGGTCGGTGCCCAACCTTTTCGCAACGGTTTTCTACGGCGAGAACGCATGGCAGAACGAGTTTTTCCACTCCACATGGGCGGGGATCGCGCTGTTGGTCGTGATTTACGGCCTGATTGGAATTGTTTGGGGATGCATCTGGAAGCTGCACCGCGTTCCCCTGCTGTCGTTCTTTGGCACGCTGACAGGTCTGGCAACATACTTCTTCTTCTTCCACTTCATCTGGGCCCACACCTACCCGTTTATTCCGCTGTACGCGCCGCTTCGGGAGTTGCAGGTCGCGCACATTCTTTGGGGCGCGGCATTGGCGAAGTCGCCCGCCTACTCGGCCCGCATCGCGCGGGCGATCGCGCCTGTCTATACCCCGCCTGACAGCGGCGGCCCCGCTCCTCCAACTCAGGACGCAGCGGAGATTGTCAGCGGAGAACTGATCCAGTAAAGCGGCCGATCGCGAAGCAGCTCTCTGCTGAAGGCTTTTGAACTTTGCTCGAGCACGCAGGTCCGATTGCCGCTCCTGCCGGTCACCGTCACTCTGCCGCCTGTGGACTTCGTGACCCGATACGCTGTCCGGGCTCCGCCATGGATCGCCGCCGCCTCCAGAGACAACGGCGATTCCATGACGAAATGCAGCCCACCATCCGGACGGATCAGCAGCGCGAAGTCGTTCGGCTCCGCATTGCCGTCGGACCGGGCAACGTCGAAAAGTTCCTGGGCGTTCTCGAGAAAGGCGTCCACAGTGGAGCTTATCGGCGCGGAGGTGGGAGTTTAGAGGGTGACGCGGAAGCCGTACTCGTGGAGCAGCTTTCCCGCTCCGTCGTAGAGGCGAACGAAGTACGTGCCGGGCGCCAGTTCCCGGGCAATCTTCGCTTCGGGCGAGGTGGCATTGAGCGGGCCGCTCCACATGGATCCTCCGGCTGAATCGACCACTTCCAGGCGAAGCGAGGTTTCATGCGGCGCATCCGTCAGGCTGATATCCGTTTCCCTGGACTGACGCACCGATGGCGTCTCGCCGCGGATTGCCGTGAGATGCACGGAGGCGATTGGCCCCAAATTGTGCGGGGAATGGGTGTACAAGATCAAGGCCAGGGCCAACGAGGCAAAGACCGCAGCCGCCGCGAAGGACCATCGCGGCAGGGCTGGCCACAGCCGGAAACTGCGCGCCGGGGGCTCGGTGGAAATGGCTTCGCGCATCGCCAATGAGAACGCCTCTATTTCATCCAGCCGCTCCTGACAAGCGACGCAGATGAGAAGGTGTTCTTCGACGGCTGCCGTACTCTGCTCCGGCAGACGACCGAGAGCATAGAGTTCGAGTTGGTCGTCGGATTGGTGTGGACCCGCCAAAATCGACATCGTTAAAACAATAGTGGCAGGCGTCCGAAAACTTCTCACATTTATTTATTTCGGCGTGCTTCGTCGGCCAACCTCTTGCCAAGTTTTCCGAATCTGGCTTTCGCTCGCGACTTCAACAGACGGAATTGGTTGTAGCTGAGGCCCATCTCCTGGCAAATGCGTTCCTGGGGTTGTTCCAAAAGGTAAAACCTGTGCAGAATCTCGCGATCGCGCCGGGATACACCGTGGAACACCCGGCGGGCGATTTCCGCGCGCTGGCGGGAGAGCAGATTCTGCTCCGGGTTGTTTTTCCAGTCGGAGACGGAGAAAACGGAGTCCTCGAACTCCACGGTAGTACGGCGCCGGACCACAGCTTCCTCGATGCTGGCCGCGATATGGCGTCGCACGATGGTGCGGACGTAGCCCATGAGGCGAGCGGGATCGCGGAGTTCACCCGAGCGGATCGCTTCCGTAACCACGACAAAGCAATCGTGTACGCGGTCGTCAAGATCTTCCATACCGAGCGACCGGAGCAGCAAATACCGGATGCCGCGTGTGAACACTGTGTACAACTCCGTCATTGCGAGGGGATCGCCCGCCCGGATGCGGTCGACCGTGCCGGGCCAGTCCGGGATATCAAAGGCAGGGTCGGCAACGCCCGCCAGTTGCGGAGAGTCTTGCTCTTCCATAACTCTTTCAGGAGAATCGGGGTCCGTGATCACTTCTGAAGATCTCCTCGCATCAGATTCGACTCAGCAGGAAGTATCCCGCCCAAACCAACGGCCGGCTATCTCGCCCGGAATGCAGCGCGGCTAACTGAGCTTCCCGGAGGGCGGCGGCCGGGTTTCCATGAGCAGACCCACGGAGGGCGCGATAGAAATCGACCATGACCGTCTGCGCGGGTTCATCCGGAATATTCCAGCGGGTGGAAATTACCGCATTTGCGCCCGCCCCGATCCAGGCTCTGGTTAAACCCATCAGGCCCGATGCCGGGAGCGCGTTGCCTTGCCCGGAGTGACAGCCATTCATTACCACCAGCGCCCCATTCAGGCGTCGTGCGGCGATGTCCTGAGGCCCCATCAGCCCAATGGCGCCGTTGGCGTCGAGGGCCAACGCAAGCAACCCGGAACCGAATTGACCGGGAGCGCGAACCACATGAGTTGCGAAATGGATGGCGGCGGGCGAAGAGGACAGGGCGGATTCGACAGCGCCGATATTTGCCGCTGCGCCGGTCAGCACCTGCCTGGAGCCGGAGTTCCATTCGAGTGAGCACGCAGCCAGTTCAACGGCTGTATTCGGCAGGCGCGGAAGGGTGATGGCTTTGTTTTGCGCAGCCCCCCGGGAACCGCGGTAGCGTGGATCCGCCTCGTTGAACACCGGGTCTCCAATACCGACGAACGAGCCACCCGAGGCGACAACGCCTCGTTTCAGCAGGAGTGCACCGGGAATCGTCTGCAATGCGGCATTCTCAATGAGAAAACGAGATTGGCCGTCGTTATTTGCAACGGGAAGGGCTGCGAACGGCAACTCATGAAGGGGACCATCCGGTTCGAGGAGCCAATGTTTATGGGCCAAAGCCGCAGCAGGAACTTTTCCGAAGAGACTTTGCCAGAGACACTTTCCCGCAGGCGTGGAATCGCGGCCGTCCTGGAGGGCGCGGTTGAAAGTCTGGACTTCACGGTCGAGCTGCGCGCGGTCCGGCAAAGAGAAGACGCGCATTTGCCGGTTATCGACCACCCATAGCCAGGAGCCGGTATCGGTGATGGAAAAGCTGAAGAGGACCGTATCGGAGTCCAGTGTTTTTTCAACATGCCTCGAAGGCTGGTTATTGTCCGGGCTGGAGCGTGCCGCGGCACCGGCGGCAGCCTCTTCCAGTTGCAGGCGCATTTCCAGATCCACTGCTTCAGTTGCCGCCGGGCTATGCTCTGCCGGCGACGCCTGCGCAAGCAGAGAACGCTCCACCGCCTGAAACCTGGCGAGCAATTCCCAATAGTCGGCGGGCAATCTGGAGCGCCAGTCGCTGGTTTCCGGCACCGTTGCGCGAAGGCTCCAGAGGCGGTCCTGCTCGGCGGCATCGAAAGTTTCCGCCAGAAGAACGCGATTGCGGCTTTGGACTGCAAGACGGTTTCCGGCGTCCACCAAACCGTCGAAGATCTGGCTGACGCGGTTCTCCAGCGCGATTCGATCCTGGTCGGCGGGAACGATATCGGCGCGCATAACTGTGGCGAGACGTCGCGCTTCGCGAAAATCACGGAGCGCAGCGTTCGTGTGGCCTGACTCAAGGCGGATTCTGGCACGATCCAGGTAAACCATCCAGCGAGGGGTGAAGGTTTCATGAGCGTCAAGCGCGTCCTGAAGCAGGTATTCGGCCCGGGCGTAGTCTCCCTGCTTTGCCCTCAGCCTGGCGAGGCCGGTCAGGGCACTGGTGGCTGCCTTCAGTCGATGGGTTCTGGTCAACCGCAGCGATTCGTTGAGGGCCGGTTCCGCGTCGGCATACCGGCCGGCGTCGATGTACTTGTGGCCCAGTCCAGCCCAGCTTCTGGCGGCGGTATCCAGGTCACCGGTTTCCACCAGCAACCCAAGCGACTGTCGGTACAACGGTTCCGCCTCCGGCAGCCTGCCCAGGGTGGCGAGAGCCTGTGCTTCCTGATAAAGAAGCTTTGCGCGCGTGCCGGCGTGTGCATGCCCGGCAGGTCCTGCGAGGGCCTCGCGGGCCAGACGAAGCGCCTGGTCGGGCACTCCCATCTGGAGATAGACCCCGGTCAGATTGTTGAGCGCATAAATGAGAGGCACCATTTCGCCGGAACGTTGCGCGACGAGACGAGCGCGGGTCAGATCGGTCAGGGCCGGGCCGTATTGCATGAGGAGGACGGAGGCAAAACCGGCATTGCTCCAGTTCATGGCTTCATCGCGCTGGAGACCGGCGAGGAAGGCGCCGGATGCGGCGGCCCGATATGCTTCCCTCGCATCCAGATACCGACCGGCCGAAAACGCGGCCATGCCGAGCGTGTGCAGGCGCTTAATTTCGGAAAGCGACGGTTTGCCGGCCAGAGATGAAGGATTCGCCGGATTTCGCAGGGAACCTGCCAGCGAGAGCGCCAGCAGAGTTGACCCAGTGACGGCGCCGAACAACACGAGTTTTTTCGGCACCAGAGCCTCTGGAAGACCGGTGGTAGTCCAGCCAAAAGGCCGGGACTACCACCGATTCTAGCAGAGAATGGGTATTAAAAAGCACATTTCTAAAAAGAATGGCTGTACCCAACCGGATGGGTCCGGTTATTTTGCGGAGATGCGTTCTGTTAACGCATTATCAGAGGCCCAGAAGGGTGAAGATGTCGCCGACGCCGCCTGTGGGGTCGGGATCGCTTTTTACAGTCATAGGTTCTCCTTCCGCTATCCGTAGTCAAACCGGATCGCAATTCCACTGTGCACTATGGAATTCGAGCTGGATAGTTAACTTGTTGAATCCATTAAGAAAGAAAGTTGTGACTGAGAAATTGGCTTCGATTGGACTTCGCAAAACCCTATTTGTTTCAACAAACTGCTTTCGCGGCACCTGTGTTTTGTGTTAAGGTTTCAGTTCCACGCTGTTTTCAGCTATGGCATCCGACACCGGTTCAAGCGGAATTCTCGATCAGAACTACCCATCTACTCTGGAAAGTGTGGACGTGGTTGAGGCAGATATCCTGAAAGCCGCTGTTGGGGCAGGCTTTGGTGAAGATGAACAGCACGAAATCGGGATGGCGGTGCGTGAATGCATGGTCAACGCTGTGGTGCATGGGAACCGCTATAACAAGAACAAGCACGTTCACGTAAAGGTGACGAAGTCCGCGGAGGACTTCGAAATTCGGATTACGGATCAGGGAGAAGGGTTCGAAACGGAACGCGTGCCGGATCCGCTGGACGAGTCGAATATCCTGCGCCACTCTGGCCGGGGCTTATTCTTAATGGGGGCCTTTATGGACGATGTAAAGGTCGAGAAAGCTTCTCCTTCGGGAACGGAAGTGACTTTACGCAAGAAAGTTGTGCGCCCGCAATGACGGAGTATCCTGGGCTTATGGCGGCTGCTTTATGGCTGCGCCGCGACGGGATTAAGTCCGTGAGGGCGGCGCGATGGGATTGAACTGCCGAAAGGCGGCCTGGAATTTTGACCGCGGCGCGGTCGAAGCAAATCATGTGAGGAGAAAAGAGTAGTGAGCGCTAAACTGAATACCCGCGAAGTAGGTGACGTAACAGTAGTCGATGTTTCCGGCCGAATCACACTCGGCGAAGGGTCAAGCGCCATGCGCGACACTCTGCGCGAGCTGGTGGCTGCCGGTAAGAAGAAGGTCCTGCTGAATCTGAGCGATGTCAGTTACATTGACAGTTCCGGCATCGGCGAACTTGTATCGGGGTTTACAACGGTCGCAAATGCGGGCGGAACCCTGAAACTGCTCGGGCTGACGAAGCGCGTGAAAGATCTGCTGCAGATCACCAAGCTTTATACGGTGTTCGATGTGCACGAAGAAGAAGCGCACGCAGTTCGCAGTTTCGCCTGAGCACCTGAAATTTTTGTAAGGATCTGAAGCCGGGTTCGCTGCTTGCGGGCCCGGCATTTTGTATTGGCGCCTGGGTGGTGGGGAAACGACAGAATGGCCGCCGATTCACGCCGATGCACGCCGATCAGGCTGTGCCCGATGAACCGTAACCATTTCACGTCTTTCGACGAAGTCTCTGAAAAGGGGTAATGTGTGACCCCTTCCCCGGAGATATTAATGGCCAGGTACCAGCAAGGCGACGCCGCGGCTGCGGGGATGCTGGTGGACGCGCTGAGTCCGCCGATCTTCCGGTTTTTTCTGGGTCAGGTGCGCAGCCGGGAACTGGCTGACGATCTGCTTCAGGATTTCTGGCTGCGGATTCATACCGCGCGCCACACGTATCGCGCTCCCGAGCCGGTGCTGCCGTGGATGTATGCGATTGCCCGTCGCGTCCGCATCGACCAGTACCGCAAGTCCCGGAACCGCTCCGGCCGCGAACTCCAGATGGAAAAGCTTCCCGAAGTGGCGGCGCAGGAAGCCAGTGAAGCAGGCAACGTGGATTTCGAGACGCTGCTCGCCGCTCTGCCTGAAAGTCAGCGGGAAGTGATTGTCATGTTGAAAGTCTCCGGGCTTAGCGTGGAAGAAGTCGCGAGAGCTACGGGAAGCTCAGCCGGTTCGGTTAAGCAGAAGGCACATCGCGCGTACGAAAAGCTGCGCACGTTGTTGACGGGGGCCGGGCATGCAGTTTGAAGTTCCGGAGCGGATTGCCGGCGCTACTCCCGATTCAGCCAGCGTGACCCGGGCTCGTGAAAGGCTCGCGAAATCAGCCGCCCCGGTGCGGGCATTGCCGTCCGACCTGATGCTGATGCTGACTCTCGCAGGTGTTCTTGATGTGCTGGCGGTGCTTCTTGCCATCCCGGTCGGGTTTGCGGGTCTGTCGAAAATGACTGCCATGCAGGTTTTGGTGGAGTTTTCCCTGCTCTCACTGTTGGCACTGGTTCTGGCCGGTGTTGCGGTCGCGCAGATGATTCCGGGTTCGCGGCGGGTTATTTCTCCGCCAGCGGGCGCGCTGATGGCCTGCCTGCTGCTGAGCACTACCGCGGCGCTGCTTTTTCCGGATTTCGCGACGCAGAATTTCGTGGAACGCGGGATCCCCTGTTTACGCCTCGGCATGATTTGCGCGCTGCCAGGTTCGCTCTGCATTTGGGGGATGATGCGGCGAGGTCTGGTAGTGAACTCTTTGCAGGCAGCGACTGCCGGAGGAGCTTTGGCCGGGCTCATGGGCATCGGCGTCCTTGCCCTGCATTGCCCGATCTTCAATGCTGCGCATATTATTGTCTGGCACGTGGCGGTGCTTGCCGTAACAGCCGCGACCGGTGCTGTTCTCGCACTGGGGCTTTCATACGCCGAGTTGCCATAAGCTCAGGACGAGCCGGGTGAGAAACTAAACCTGTGGCCGTCGATAAGCTCTTGGGAGGTATTTCGCGTTTTCAGAAGCACGTTTACCCAAGACATCAGGACCTTTTCGAGAGGCTGGCGCTGGGACAGCGACCCGACGCGCTTTTTATTACCTGTGCCGATTCGCGCATCGATCCCTGCCTGCTGACGCAGACGAAACCGGGCGAATTATTCATTTGCCGCGTGATCGGTAATGTAGTGCCGCCGTATCCGGATGCGATTGGGGGCGTGTCCGCAACGATCGAGTATGCGGTGGGGGTGCTGGAGGTTCCGACTGTCATCGTTTGCGGCCATACGGATTGCGGTGTGATGAAGGGGGCGCTGAATCCCGATGCGCTGACGGATTATCCGAATGTCACCAACTGGCTTCGCTACACCGATGTCGCCCAACGCACCGCCGAGCCCACTGCCGAGTTTCTGCTGGAACTGACGGAACACAACGTCGTTGCGCAATTGCGGAATCTGCGAACGCATCCGGCGGTTGCCGCGCGCCTCAGGAATGGCGATCTGGCGATGTATGGCTGGGTTTATCACATCGGGTCGGGGACAGTTACGGCGTATGACGAGGAGAGCAAGACGTTCCTGGCGCCGTCTTAGCTGGTTATTGCCCGAACAAACTCCCGATAATAAGGGGCGCGGTCAGCGTCCTGGCCGCGCGATCACGCGTTCACAGGTTCCAGAGTTGCGGCTGGCTGCAGCTTTTCCATATACAGATAGATTGCGGGCGTGATGTAGAGGGTCAGAAACTGCGAGACGACCAGGCCCCCGACGACTGCCAGGCCAAGGGGTTGACGGGCATCGCCACCTTCACCGTAGCCGAGGGCGATCGGCAGCGTCCCGGCCAGCGCGGCTACCGTCGTCATCATGATGGGACGGAAGCGCATCAGGCAGCCCTTGAAAATTGCGTCGTGCGGGTTGGTTCCGTGACGCCGTTCCTCAATGGCAAAGTCGATCATCATAATCGCGTTCTTCTTCACTACTCCGAACAGCATGATGAGGCCGACGAACGCGTAGAGGTCGAGTTCGCGGTGGAACAGTTTCAGCGTCAGCAGGGCGCCGAAGACCGCGGCGGGCAGGCCGGAGAGAATCGTGATCGGGTGGATGAAGCTTTCGTACAAAATGCCCAAAACGATATAAATGATCAGTACCGCTACAATCAGCAGCACGGTGAGGTTGCGGAACGATTCCTCAAACTCCTTCACGGTGCCCTGGAAACTGGGCGTGACCGAAAGCGGCATGCCGATCTTTCGGATGGCCGCATTCACATCTGTCGACGCCTGTCCGAGCGGGTAGCCCGGCGTCAGGTTGAAGGAAACGGTAGTGGCGGGAAGCTGCCCGAAGTGATTCACGCTCAGCGGACCCACGGTGCGCTTCATGCTCACCAGCGAATCGATCGGAATCAGCGCTCCCTGCGAGGAACGCACGTACAGCCTGTGCAGGGCGTCCGGCGATCGCTTATAGCGCGGATCGAGTTCGAGGATCACCTGATATTCATTGGCAGGCTGATAAATCAATGAAACCCGGCGATCGCCGAAGGAGCTTTGCAGCGCATCCTGAATTTGCTGCGGCGTGACACCCAGCGAGAGCGCGCGGTCGCGATCGATTTCCAACGTTTCCTGCGGACTGGCAATCTGCAGATCGCTCGTCACATCCACAAAGCCGGGGAGTGCGGTCATGGCCTGCACCAGTTTTGGCGTCCACGTGTAGAGCTGGCTGAGGTCCGGGCTTTGCAGTGTTAACTGATACGCGCTCGCAGTGAATTGGCCGCTGACCGTGACCGGCGGCGGATTTTGGGGAAAGGCCAGAATGCCGGGCACCATGAAGAATTTGCCGCGCAATCCGGCGATGGTTTGATCCACCGACAATGCACGTTGCGCGCGAGGCTTCATCAGCGCGAAGAACCCGCCCTGATTACCACCCATCAGGAAGACGCCTACATCCTGAACGTTCGGATCGTGCCGCGCGATTTCGCTGATCGCCACTTCATGACGAGCCATGGATTCGTATGAGACATCCTGCCCCGCCATCGTAAAGGCGAAAAAGAAACCGCTGTCCTGGCTGGGGATAAAGCCGGTCGGCATCTGTTCGAACAGAAAGAAGGTTCCGGCCAGCAGGAGCACAGCGACGCCAACGGTGGCGAGACGGAAACGAAGTGCCATGCGCAGCGTGCGTTCATAGGCGCTGGTCATCATGTTGAAGCCGCGCTCGAACAGGTTGAACAGCCAGCCGTGGCGCTGGGTGTGATCCATGTGCAGGAAACGGCTTCCCAGCATCGGGGTGAGGGTCAGCGAAACCAGGCCCGAGATCAGAATCGCCAGAGCGATCGTGACCGAGAACTCGTGCAGCAGCCGACCGACGATTCCGCCCATAAACAGCACCGGGATGAACACGGCCACCAGTGAAATCGTCATCGAGATGATAGTGAAGCCGATCTCCTTCGAGGCGAGCACGGCCGCGCGCATGCGGGTTTCGCCCATTTCCATGTGGCGCACGATGTTTTCGAGCATGACGATGGCGTCATCGACCACGAAGCCCACCGACAGGGTCAGCGCCATGAGAGAGAGGTTGTTCAGACTGTAGCCCAGCAGATACATGGCGCCGAAGGTCCCGACAATCGATAACGGCACGGCTACGCCTGGAATGATGGTTGCCGAAACATTTCGCAGGAAGACGAAAATCACCATGATCACGAGGCCGATGGTCAGCGCGAGGGTGAATTTCACGTCGCCGATTTGCCGCCCGATCTGGCCCGAGGCGTCGTATGCTGTCACCAGCTTCACCGCGGGCGGGAGGTTACGCTGCAGGTCGGGCATCAGATCGCGGATTCGCCCGGCCACATCCATCGTGTTCGTGCCGGGCTGTTTTTGAATCGCGAGCATAATGCCGCGCGTGCCATCGAACCAGGCCGCGGACTTGTTGTTCTCCACGTCGTCGATGGCGTTGCCGATCTGATCGAGCCGTACCGGCACGCCGGCGCGGTAACTCACAATCAGGGGACGGTAGGCGGCTGCATCCAGCAGTTGTCCGTTGGATTTGAGGGTGAAGGCCTGGTTCGCGCCCTCGACCCGGCCGGCGGGCAAATTCGTGTTGCCCTGGGCAATTGCCTGTTGCACCTCGTTGATGCCGACGCCGTATGCAGCCATCTTTTCCGGATCCATCTGGACGCGGACAGCATATTTCTGCGCACCGTAGACCTGCACGCGGGAGACTCCGGCGAGGGTGGAAATGCGGCGCGCAAGAAGAGTTTCGGCAAATTCGTCGATCGTGTAAAACGGCAACGTGGTTGAGGTGAGGGCGAGATAGACGATGGGCTGTTCCGCCGGATTCACCTTCTGATAAGACGGGGGGCTCGGCATCCCGGGCGGCAACTGACCGCCGGCGCGCGCAATAGCCGCCTGAATATCCTGGGCGGCATCGTCGATCTTGCGGCTCAGATCGAACTGAACCGTGACGGAAGTCGAACCCTGGGTGTTCGCCGAACTCATCTGCTTCACGCCGGCGATGGTGGAGAATTCGCGTTCGAGCGGGGTGGCCACAGCCGAGGCCATCGTTTCCGGATCGGCGCCGGGCAGGCCCGCGCCCACCTGGATGGTAGGGTAATCGACGCTGGGAAGCGCGGCCACGGGCAGCGAGCGATAGCCGAGAACGCCGCCGAGCAGTACGGCCATTGCGGCAAGCGTCGTCATGACCGGCCGTTCGATGAAAGGGCGGGAAATATTCATGGCGTTGGTTCCGTTATTTCTGTCCGCTCGCGCCGGCGGGAGCATTTCCACCAGCGCCCTGCGTCACCATGACGCGCGCGCCGGGCGCCAGCATCATCTGTCCATCGGTTACCACGATTTCGCCGGGCTGGACGCCGCTCTCAATAATGGCCCGATGTTCGAGAGTTCGCGAAACGGACACATTGCGGGCGTCCACGGTCTGATCGGCTTTTACGACATAGACGAAAGTGCCCTTCTGGCCGTTTTGCACCGCCTCGGCGGGAACCACGGTGGCGCGGCTGTTCGGGTCGAGCATCAGCTTGACGTCCACGAACTGGCCCGGCCACCACTGGCGTTTTGGATTCACCACGGTCGCTTTCAGATGAATGGTGCCGGTCTGCGTGTCCACAGTGTTATCGATCACCGCCAGTGAGCCGGTTGCTTTTAAAGTGGCGCCGTCGCGGGATTCAATTTCCACGGGCAGTTTCCGCGCATTGTTCTCGCGCTGAATAGTGGCCAGATAGCGCTCGGGAGCGTTGAAATTCACGAACAGGGGATCGATGCGATTAATGACGACAAGCGCCACATCGTTGACTTTCACCAGATTTCCGGGATGGACGAGCAGATTACCGGTCCGGCCCGCTACAGGCGCTTTAATTTCGCAATACGTGATATCAAGCTGCGCGCGTGCGACTGCCGCCTGATCCACTTTGAGGGCGGCACGCGATGTTTCGACAGCGGCTTCATCGGCCTGCACGGAGGCCGCGGCAGTTTCCGAGGCGGTTGCGTACTGTAGCCGCTGTTGTTCAGAAACGAGCTTTTCATTGGCGAGGGCGGTGAAGCGTTTGGCATCCGCGTCGGCCGCCCTGGCCTGAGCGGCGTCTTTCCGGGCGGCAGCCTGGGCCTGGGAGATCTGCGCCTGGTCGCGTTCCAGCGCAGCCTGGGCCTGGCGCAGGGCATCTTCGTAGGGCCGCTTGTCGATCTCAAACAGCAATTGGCCCTCGGTCACATCCTGGCCTTCGGTGAATTTAACGGTTTCGATCTGTCCGGCAACCTGCGATTTGATTTCCACTCGCGAAGACGCCTCAAGAGTGCCGACGACATCCACTTCAAGCGGAGCTGGTTCGAGGGTCGCGACAGCGGTGGTTACCGGCATGGGCGGCATCCCGCCTCCTCCGCGGCCCGCTGCCGCAGCGGCCGGCTGTTCCGTCTTGCCGGTACAGGAGGACAGAAAAATGGCGGCAGCGACAAAGCATGCCGCAGGCATGGTGTGGGACAACTGATAGATTTTCGATTTCACGGACGTGTGGATGAATGCAATCCCTGAGATTCAGTTTAGCGCCGGGCCAGGGATTTCGGACCGGAGCTAAACGCGGGTTCCGGAATTCATGGGCGCGATCTCATATACAATACGTTGTTATGAACCGTGCCGCTATCGCCCTCATTTCCACGATTTTCGCGCCATTGCTTTGCAATGCCGCGAGCCCGTTTGCGGGGCGATGGGACTTTACGGTGCCGAGCAGCGCCAATTCCAATAATTCTTACTGGCTGGGTGTCACGGATAAAGGCGGTGCTCTCGAGGTCTGGTTTCAGCCTTCCGGCGGCAATGTGGCGCAGGTGAAAGATTTCAAAGCCGAGGGCACGCACCTCAGTGTGACGGTTACCGCGGCGACGGCTACACGGCCAGCGACGGTGTGGGAGCTTGATGCCGCGGGCGGCAAGCTGACAGGCGCCATCAAGACAGGAACGAATTCCATGCCGGTGACCGGCGTTCCGGCTCCCGAACTCAAACGTGCGGAGCCGAAGATGTGGACTGCTCCGGAGGCGATCTTCAATGGCAAGGATCTGACGGGCTGGCAGCCGATTGGAAACCCCGCGAACAGCCACTGGATTGTGGCCGATGGTCTGCTCGTTAACGAAGCCAAAGGCGCGAACCTCAAATCGGTGGCGACGTATACGGACTTCAAACTCCACTTCGAAGTGAATTGCCCCGACGAGTCGAACAGCGGTTTCTACCTTCGAGGCAGATATGAAGTGCAACTGGAATATGCGCCAGCGGGAAGTGAACCGGCCGAGCGCAGCATGGGTTCCATCTACGGCCGCCTGGCTCCGCCGATGCTGCCGAGGACGCCTGGGCAATGGGAAACTTTCGATGTGATGCTGGTGGGCCGCACGGTGACGATTTCGCGGAACGGCGTGAAGACAATCGACCATAAGGAAATCGAGGGAATTACAGGCGGTGCGCTGGATGCCAACGAAGGCGAGCCGGGACCGTTTTATATTCAGGGCGATCACACCGGTGGGTTGAAGTTCCGTAACATCACGGTTTCCGTTCCCCGGAAGTAGAGATGGTCTGCGGCGATTCGCCGCCAGACTTAACAGCTGCTTTCTAATCGCAAGGCAGACATTTGACCACTTACGCGCGTGGCTGGTAACTGCCGGGCAGAATTGAATTTTGCGGCTACTCAGATTCACATTGAAATTCGCCGGTTGAATTGCTAGAGTGAGGCGGAAGTAATTGGTCGCAGCACGCGGCAGCTTATTCGCATGGGGAACAGTAAGAACAAGGCATCAAGTCTGACGCTCTGCACCAAGTGCAGCGGCGAAATCTTCCGTTCCACATTTCGCGGTTTCGGTGAGATTCTGATGTCACCGTTCGTGCTGCCGTTCCGATGCTCGCGGTGCGGCTGGAGGCAGTTCCGATCCAGCTTCTCCCGTGTGCGGGATAAGAGTGAGTTTCGGCGCGCTGCCAACGACAGAGAGTAAGTGCCGAGCTACGTCTGTCGTTGACGGACGGAAATTAGTCCTGAAACTTACTAAGCACCGTTATTGGAAGACAAAAACAGACGAGAACTTTATAAGTAGACTGGTGCGTCCGCGTACTATCACAAACTCCTTGACCGATGCAACTCTAAATTGTTAGAATCAGCACATTCTGCCCGTTGGGCCGGGCATTTATGTCAAGCGGCTGAGGAAAAGGGGAATTCCAATGAAGACAGTATCGCGGGACCGAACATACGTCGATTACACGATCGATCAGGTTGGTGTCCGGGTTCGTAGGAGTATATGCCGGCCGATCAGCCTGCACCGGGGCCGCTGGATCGAATACGGCGTCCCCTATTCGATTCCGGTGGATGAAGGCCAGCTGCTTTCGACAAAGACGGGAATCTCAACTCTGGCATCCAACGTCAGGCGCGTGGAAGAATCCGCCGCCGATTCGGTGGAAGGCGGGGAATTGCGGCGCCTCATTGTGGGCGAGATGGAATTCGATGACGCAGTTTCCGGCTCTCTGGTTTGCGCATGAGGAGTCCACCCGATACCGAGTAGCCGCCGCTGCCGCTGAGCGGACACCTTCAGCGCTACACTTGCAATAAGATGCGAAAACAGTGGACAGATTCCCGATGGTCCGATTCGATCCGGACCCAGATGCACTATGCACGCAAGGGGCAGATCACGGGCGAAATGCAGTTCGTGGCGACACGCGAGCGGCTCACTCCGGAGCTGGTTCGCGACGAAGTGGCGCGCGGGCGCATGATCATCCCCGCCAATATCAACCACTCATCGCTCGAGCCGATGTGTATCGGGGTGGCCTCAGCCTGCAAGATCAATGCGAACATCGGGAATTCGGCGACTACATCCGATATTTCGGGTGAACTCGACAAACTCGATTATGCGGTGAAGTTTGGCGCGGATACGGTGATGGACCTGTCGACCGGCGGCGACATTCCGGAAATCAGGAAAGCCATCATCGCGAAATCACCGGTGCCGATTGGAACGGTGCCGATCTATGAAGCACTGAATCGAGTGCGCCGGGTGGAAGATCTCAACATCAACGTGATGCTGGAGGTCATCGAAGAGCAGGCGGAGCAGGGCGTGGATTATATGACCATCCATGCCGGTGTGCTGATCCAGTATGTGCCTCTCGCATCGAAACGCATTACGGGTATTGTGAGCCGCGGCGGGGCGATTCTGGCAGAGTGGATGGTGAAGAATCACCGGCAGAATCTGTTGTACGAACATTTCGACGAGATCACCAAAATATTTCAGAAATACGACGTCAGCTACTCGCTCGGTGACGGTCTGCGGCCGGGCTGCATCGCGGATGCAAGCGACGCCGCGCAGTTCGCCGAACTGAAGACTTTGGGTGAGCTGACGAAGAAGGCCTGGGAATCGGACGTCCAGGTGATGATCGAAGGGCCCGGGCATATTCCGCTCGACCAGATCGAAATGCAGGTGATCAAAGAGCGCGAGATGTGCCACGAGGCGCCGTTCTACACGCTGGGGCCGCTGGTGACGGATATTGCTCCGGGCTACGACCACATCACATCGGCTATTGGTGCGGCGATGATCGGTTGGCATGGCGCCTCGATGCTTTGCTATGTGACGCCGAAGGAACATCTGGGGCTGCCGAATCGCGAAGACGTGAAGCAGGGGATTATCGCGTACAAGATCGCGGCGCATGCAGCCGATCTGGCGCGGCACCGGCCGGGGGCGCGGGATCGCGACGACGCATTGTCGCGGGCACGATATAACTTTGACTGGAACAAGCAGTTCGAGCTGTCGCTGGATCCGGAAACGGCGCGGGCCATGCACGACGAAACGCTGCCGGAAGAAGGTTTCAAGGATGCGGCGTTCTGCTCGATGTGCGGGCCGAAGTTCTGCTCGATGAACCATTCTTCCAAGGTGGAAGGGTTTACCGCTGCCCAGGCGGAAGAAGTTCTGCATAGTATTTCCGGCGCGGATTAGGATCCGGTATGCGGGTTGGCGCCGGAGTTTTGTTGCTGGCGGGCTCGATGATCCTGACGGCGCAAACGCGCCTGGTTTCCGTTGTTATCGAAACCAGCATGGGCGTTATCGAGGCGGAGATCGATACGGCTCATGCGCCGATCACCGCGGCGAACTTCCTGAAATATGTGGACGCCGGACGGTATACGGGCGGGCAGTTTCATCGCACAGTCAAGCCGGATAATCAACCGAACAATGCGGTGAAGATCGAGGTGATTCAGGGCGGGGCACCCGCGGGGGCTCCGGAATTTCCGGCGATTCCTCTGGAGCGGACGTCGGTGACCGGGCTTCTTCACCGTGACGGAACGCTGTCGATGGCTCGGGACGGTCCGGATACGGCTACTTCAGATTTCTTCATTTGTCTCGGGGACCAGCCGTCGCTTGATTTCGCGGGCAAGAGGAATCCGGACGGGCAGGGGTTTGCGGCGTTTGGGCGGGTGGTCAAAGGTATGGATGTGGTGCGGACGATTCAGAGGGCGCCCGCTGAGGAGCAGAGGCTCAATCCGCCGGTGCGGATACTGCGAATCGTTCGTAAAAAGGAATGCGGCCGTGAGCCGGCTTAGACCTTTGCGGCGCGAACTAACTCTTCAGCGTTTCGCAGCGCTTCCGGCGTGAGCAGTTCCCCGCTCAGCATCCGGCCGATTTCTTCTGTGCTGGCGCGGGCATCGAGCTCCGACATCTCGGCAATTGTGCGGCCGTTGCGCTCGAACTTCCCCACCACATAATGGTGATCGGCGAAGCAGGCGATTTGCGGCAGATGGGTTACACAGATCACCTGATTCTCCGCTGCCAGGCCTTTGAGGCGGCGGGCGACTCCCTCGGCGGCGCGGCCTCCGATGCCGGTATCGATCTCATCAAAGACCAGGGTGCGCGGAGGAGCAGCGCCTGCGTGGCCGGCCGGGCCTACAAGGCAGGTCTTCAACGCCAGCGCGATACGCGAGAGTTCTCCGCCGGAAGCAATGCGCTCCATCGGCTTCGGTTCCTCGCCGACGTTGGCTGAAACGAGAAACTGAACGCGATCCGCGCCAGTTTCGCTCCATTCCGCGGCAGGTTCGACGGTGACGCGAAAAACGGTGCGCTCCATGGCGAGGGGTTTTAATTCCTGCTCGACGCGCTGGCCCAGTTGCGTCGCGGCGGACTTCCGGCGAGCGGTTAGATCGGCAGCCGCCTTTTCATATTCCGCAGCCATGCGGGTTTGTTCGCGGCGGAGTTCACCGAGACGTTCGCCGGCGGTTTCGACGTCGCTCAGTTTGCGTGTGACATCGTCCAGGAACGTCAGGATTTCATCCACCGAAGTTCCGTACTTGCGCTTGAGCTTATCGAGTGCGGCGAGGCGATTTTCGATTTCTTCGAGCCTGGCCGGGTTTGCTTCCATGCGGCCCAGATAATCGCGGAGGGAGTAGGAAACGTCCTGCATGGCGATCAGGGCGGGCTCCAGGGCCAGTCGAACCGGTTCCATGGTGGCATCGATACGCGCGAGTTCGTCTAATTTCTTGGCGACTGCGCGGGCGGTTGTCCATGCGGATTCGGGAGCTTCGTAGAGAGCTTCGTAAGCCGCACCCGCGGTTTCCAGCAGCTTGCCCGCATTTTGCTGGACGCGTCGCTCAGCCTCCAGTTCGGCGTCTTCTCCCGGACGGAGAGACGCTCCTTCGATTTCCTTGCGCTGAAACTGCCAGAGGTCGAGCAGGCGGGCCTTCTCCTGTTCGGAGCCCTCCAATTGTGCGATTTCGACCGTAGAGCGTTTCCAGGCCGAGAAGAGTTCGCGGACCTTGCCGCGAAGGTCGCGGGTTCGCCCGAAGGCATCGAGCATGGCAAGCTGCGCGGTGGGTTCGAAGAGCAGTTGCTGATCGTGCTGGCCGTGGATATCGCCGAGATGGGGCGCCAGATCCTTTAATACCGCAACAGTTGAAGGACGGCTGTTGACGAACACGCGGCTTTTGCCGGTGGAAAGGATTTCGCGCTCAATGAGCAGTTCGCCGTCTTCCGTTTCAAAACCGGCTGCCGCCAGCACCTTCGCGGCGCGTTCGCCGGCATCGAAAACTCCGGAAACACGGGCGCGCTCCTGGCCGGAGCGAATCATATCGGCAGAGGCGCGGCCGCCCAGTAACAGGCCCAGAGCGTCAACGACGATGGATTTGCCGCTGCCGGTTTCTCCGGTAAGCAGATTCAGGCCATTGTGAAAGCGCACGCGGAGGCGGTCGACCACGGCATAATTCTCGACCACCAATTCGTGCAGCATCCGTTGAAATTATAGGGTATCTCTGGCGCAAGAGTCTCGCGATCTTTGCGCGCGCGGTCCACAATGGATAAGTGAGGCTCGGGATTTCTGCAATTGTGCAGTGGCAGAATAAGTGCTGAACCACGCTGTTATTGTTGCGTTTGCATGATAGATTGGAAGTTTAGGAGACATATTGCAGGGTCCGTTCGCGGCACTGATACTTCAAACAGGCATTTTGGAATTCATCAAGCAGGGCACGGTGTTCACGTTCGCCGTGCTCGGGGTTCTGGCGTGTTTCTCCGTTATTTCGTTGGCAATCGCACTTTCGAAATGGATGTCATTCGCGGTGGCCGGGCGTCTGGACTCCAAATTCGTTCGCGCGTTCCGAAAGGCCAGCTCTCTCGATTCCATGGTGACGGCAGCTGAAAGCTTTCGGCCAGCTCCGCTGGTGTCGATTTTCGAGGACGCTTACGCCGAGGTTTACCGGCAGGGGCGTTCGCCGGGTGGTGTTTCCAACATTCAGGCGATTTCACGCATCCTGCAGGTTGGTGTCAATGAACAGTTGTCGCGTTTTGAACAGAACCTGAACTGGCTGGCGACGATCGCTTCGGTGTCACCGTTTATCGGGCTTTTCGGCACGGTCATGGGAATCGTGCGGGTTTTTAACAATCTGGGCGGTGCCGGCAGCACGAGTCTGACGTCAGTCGGCCCCGGCGTTTCCGATGCTCTGGTAGCTACAGGAGTCGGCTTGATTGCCGCCATTCCAGCGGCGATTTTTTATAATATTTTCGGTCGCAAGCTCAAAGAGATGGGCGACCGTTTCGATAATTTCTCGCTCGAATTCCTGAATATGGTCGAGCGGCCTGCGGGCGAATGAGAAGGGGGGCTCTCTCATGGCGTTCAATGTGACGAACGGAATCGGCAGGCGCTCGCGAGGGCTGCCGTCGATGGCGGACATCAACGTCACGCCATTTGTTGATGTCGTTCTTGTATTGCTCATCATCTTTATCATCACGGCGCACGTCATGGATTATGGGGTCGAAGTGAATGTGCCGAAGACGAAGACTGTGGCATCGAGCGACAAGGATTTGCCAGTGGTAACGCTTTCAGCCAAGAGCGAGCTTTCTCTTGGGAATACGCCGGTGAAGCTCGTGGATCTGGTTTCGGCTATCCACTCGCGCTTTCCCGGGCAAACGGACGTCTATGTTCGCGCGGATGAAAAAATTCCATACGGTCAGGTGATGCAGGTCAATGCCGAACTGGGTGCGGCGAAGTTCAATATCAAGCTGGTGACGCAGGCGGACAGCAACGGGCGTCGCTAAACACGCTAAAGCATGTCTCACACAATGCCACAACCGGATCCGCTCGGTAAATACGTTGCCGGATCGCTTGCCCTGCATGCGGCGGTGGCCGGACTGGTATTGCTGTCGGGCTTGTGGAAGTTTTCAGGCAACACGTGGGGGGCGCAGCACGCATCTTCGGGATCGGTGGGCGTGACGATGGTGAGTTCGATTCCGATCCCGCGCAGGGAAGCGCCGGAGAATCCGCTGGCCAACGATTCGGAGTCGAACGTTCCGCAGGCGCCGGCGCCGGTCAAGGCACAGCCGCAGGTGAAGGCTCCGGAACCGAAGGCTATTCCGATTCCGGACAAACTGCGGAAACTTTCGCCCAAAGAACAATCGCACACTGTTTACCGGCCGCCTGCCCAGCAGTATCGGGCCAATCAGGTTTATTCGCCGGCTCCGCAGGCGATGAGTTCGAAGATGTACGGGATACAGGGAGCGGCCGGCATCGACGTCGGCCCGGCCAGCGTGCTGGGCTTCAAATTCGGCCTGTATGTGGATTTGATGCGGCAGAAAATTTCCAGCAACTGGAATACGGCCGACGTGCGGGCGGCGGCTTCGCAGCGCGCGGGTGTGACGTTCACGATCGCGCGAAGCGGCGCCATCAGCAATGTGAGACTGACTCATCCCAGCGGCAGCGTTCCGCTGGATCTTTCGGCGCAGCGGGCTGTGGCCGATGCCAACCCGCTCCCGGCCCTGCCGGCGGATTTCGATAAGAGTGAAGCAACTGTGGAACTATGGTTTCAGCTGAAACAGTGATGCGGGAAAGCAAATGAAGAAATCCATTATTATCGGGGCCTCGCTCATTGGCAGCCTGACGGTTGCGCTGCTGTTCGGGCAGGATATCAAGGTCAACATCGTTGGCGCGGGCGGAAAACCGGCACTGGCAGTTGTCGATTTCCGCGGTGCGGGTGCGGCGCAGGGTTTCATGGCGGCGTTCAACACAACGCTGATGAACGATTTGCAGGATTCCGCCTTGTTCGATCTGCGGCCGAAAAGCTTCTTTCCGGCGGGTAATCCTCAGCAACCGAGCGATCTTCGTCCGGAAGACGCCGGCGCCGGCTTTGCGCTGAAGGACTGGTCCGGGGCGCCTGTGAACGCGTCCCATCTGGTGTTTGGTTACACGGCTGTGGTGAACGGTCTTTTTGTTCTCTACGGGAATGTTTACGACACCCGGCAGGCGGATCCGCAGGCGGCAAAACTCTTCGCGCAGACTTATCCCGACTCGCCGGATCAGGCCGGAGCTATTCGCGCCGCGCATAAGTTCGCCAGCGATATTATCCAGAAGTTCGGTGGCTCAGGCTCGCTGCTGAACAGCCGTATCTATTTCACATCGAATCGCGGTGGATCAGGACCTAACGGAACGGAAATCTGGGTAATGGATTGGGACGGCTCGAATCAGCGGCAGTTGACGTCGCTCAGAGGGCAAATTGCATACCTCGCGATTGCGCCCGATGCCTCGCGCCTGGCATTCACGATTTGGCCGGGTTCGGGCGATCCGCGTCCGCGTATCGGCATGGTGAGCGCCGAAACGGGCCGAAGTCTGCCGTTCTATAACCAGGCGGCGTCGGTCAACGCGTCGGCAAATTTCACGCCGGATGGCACCAGGATTTTCTATTCCTCGACCGCCAGTGGCAGCGCGCAGATATACAGCGCCGGGGTGGACGGGCAGGGTTTTACGCGAATTACCGATACGAAGGGCGGTCCCACCGAACCGAAAGTGAATCCGAAGAATCCCGATTCGCTGTTGTTCTCTCAGGGGTTTCCAATTGAACAGATTTACCGGATGAATTCGGAAGGCGCGGGCATTGAGCGGGTGACGAACGGCGAGGGTGAGGCTGCGAACCCGGCCTGGAGTCCGGACGGCAAATTCGTGGCGTTTGCCTGGACCCGTGGGTATCAATCGGGCAAATTTAATATCTTTGTGATGGAAAGTGGTTCGCCACAAAAATTCAATCAGTTGACGCACGGCGAGGGCAACGAGCGCAATGAGAATCCGGTATGGGCGCCGGACGGCAAGCACATTGTTTTTATGCGGACGCCGAATCGCGGCACGCCGCAGATATTTTCCATGCTTGCGGATGGCACGCAGGTGAAGCAGTTAACAACGCAGGGTAGTAACAAATATCCGGTGTGGGGAGTGAAATAGATCATGCAGAGTGCTTCGTTTCGAAATCGTTACCTGTTGCTGACTGCTTCGGCTGTGGCGGCACTGGCCCTATTCGCGGCCGGATGCAAGAAGCCTAGAGTGCTGCCGGGACCTCCTACCCCTCCGATAGCCAATAATTCGACTCCGGCCAATACACCCAACCCTCCCGGACTCCCGACGGCAACCCTGACCGCTGAACCGAACCGGATCGAGATTGGACAAACGGCGAATCTGAGCTGGACCACGACGAATGCGAATGATGTCTCGATCAGCAACGGTGTCGGCACGGTCGCAGCCACTGGCAGACAATCGGTGAGTCCGACTGAGACGACAACGTACACATTGACGGCGCTGGGCCCGAATGGCCGGACGACGGCGACCGCAACGGTAACGATCACATCGCCGCCACCACCGCCGGCTCCCGAACAGAGACGGCCCAACACGATGGGTACGCTCGAATCCCGCGTGCAGAGCGATCTGAAAGACGCATATTTCGATTACGATGCGGTGAGCATTCGTGAAGACGCGCGGACCGCATTGCTGGCCGATGCGGACGCCCTGAAGCGCATCTTCCAGGATTTCCCCAACGCGACGATTAACGTGGAAGGCCACTGCGACGAGCGCGGATCGGCTGAATATAACCTTGGCCTGGGCGATCGTCGCGCGTCGGCAGCGCGTGATTTGCTGGTTCAGTTGGGCGTGCCGGCGGCAAAACTGCGAACCATCAGCTATGGCAAGGAACGTCCGCAATGCACGGAAGCGGACGAGGCCTGCTACCAGAAGAACCGGCGGGCGCATCTGTCGGCCGGTCAGTAGCCGCGGGACAATAGCAACAGGACATCAGGAGAAAACGATATGCGCTTCACACGTTACATGCCGTCCGCGGCTTTAATTGGAACGCTGCTTCTGCCATTCTCCGCTCCGGCGGCGGATAAAGAAATGTTATCTCTGCAGCGCGACGTCGCCGACCTGCAGCAGCAGGTCTCCAATCTTCAGAAATCTCTGCTCGATCCGCAGACCGGATCGATAGCGGCGCTCCAGAAGATGGTGCAGCAGGAACTCGATACAGCTAACAAGACAAGCAGCACCGTGAATAGTCTGAGTTCCGGAATGCTTCAGAATCTGCAGGCCGGGCTAAAAGGCTTGAGCGATCAGTTGGCCACTGTGGCTGGCCTTTCCACCAAGGTCGGCAACGTTTCGGACGATGTTTCGAACCTGCAGGGCACTATGAAGGATCTGCAGGTAACTGTGAACCGGCAGGGACAGATGCTCACCGACATTCTGAATCAGGTGAAGTTGATCCAGGCTCCGGCCGCTCCTCCGCCTGGATCGGAGGCCGGTGGGGCACCCAGCGCAATCGCTCCGCCGCCATCGGCGACGAAACTATTCGGCGACGCTGTGCGCGATCAGGATTCCGGTAACAAGGATCTCGCCCTGCAGGGGTTCAGGGAGTTTCTGCGCCTGTATCCAAACGACCCTAACGCCATCCGGGCTCAGTACAATATCGGAAACATTTACTACACCCAGGGGAAGCTCGATGAAGCTGTCAGCGCGCTCGATGCGGCCACTGAACAATATCCGAAGGACGAAGCCACTACGCCGAGCGCCCTTTACATGAAGGGTCTCGCTCAGATGCAGCAAAAGAAAACGGCTGCTGCCAAAGTGACTTTCCAGGCCGTGATTCGCGATTTCCCCCGCAGCCCGGAAGCTGGCCAGGCGCGCACGAAGCTGACATCCCTTGGCGGAGCCGCTCCGGCCCGGAAAGCCCCGCGCTAAGCGCTAAGCGGCGCTAGACCATGTGCATGCCGGCGTCGACAAACATGACGTTGCCGGTGACGCCACGGCCAAGGTCGCTTGCCAGGAACGCAGCCGCATCACCCACTTCAGCGGGTTCGGTCAGGCGCTTCATCGGCGCCCATTCTTTCGCGAATTCCATCAGCGACGTCAAATCCTTAACCGCGCGCGCGGAAGCCGTTTTAACCGCGCCGGCCGAGATCGCATTCACCCGGATATTGCGCGGGCCCAGGTCGGCAGCCAGATAGCGAACGGATGATTCGAGCGCTGCCTTGGCCGTGCCCATCACGTTGTAATGGGGCATCACCCGCGTCGCCCCGAGGTATGACAACGTGATGATGGAGCCAAAGTCCGGCATTAGCGGCGTCACCTCGCGGGTCATGGCGACCAGCGAATAGGCGCTGATGTTCTGAGCGAGCAGGAAGCCCTCGCGGGACGTTTCGATGAAAGGGTTGCTCAGATCCTCGCGGTTGGCAAAAGCGAGACTGTGCACCAGGACATTGATCGGGCGATTCAGTTCTTTCAGCCCGGCGCCGAAGCCCTGAATGTCTTCGTCTTTCGCGACATCGAGCGGCAGCATCTTCAGTACCGGCATGCCCCCCGTGATCGATTCAATCGTTTCCTTTTGCTTTTCGTTCACATAGGTGAGCACGAGCGATGCGCCCTCTCGGCTGAACGACTGAGCGATTGCGTATGCGAGGCTCCACCTGTTTGCGATGCCGGCGATGACCGCCGTCTTACCCTGCAGTATTCCTGACATGAATTATCAGCGTAGCGCAGTGCCTGGCGGCCTGGCGCGGCGAGGTTCCGTGGATATGCGCGCGCCCCGGTTTTTCCCTTGTATCCGGCGGGTCTATTTGATGATCGCGTGAATGCGCAGCCAGTTAGTCAGGAGCTTCGACCATTCCGAAAGAGCCGGATCTTCCATCGCCAGTCCGACGCCGTGAGGTCCTTTTTCGAAAATGTGCATTTCCGCCGGCACCGCGGCCTTCCGTAGCGCAAGGTAATAATAAGTCGCATTCTCTGCTGGAACCGTTGTGTCGGCGTTCGTCTGGAAAATAAACGTAGGCGGTGTTTCTTTGGTGACGGATTGTTCGCCGGAAAGCGACTTCGCCAGTTCGGGATCGGCATTCGGGCCGAGCAGCGCGTTCTTCGAGCCCATGTGGGTCCAGGGTTCCACCAGCGAAATTACGGGATAGCCGAGCACGGAAAAGTCGGGACGGCTGCTGACGCGATCGATGGGATCGGCTGCGCTGGCTTGCCCCGCGTCGAAGTGAGTCGATGCGCTCATGGCGAGATGGCCGCCGGCGGAGAAGCCCAGGATACCGATACGATCAGGCGCGATGCGCCAGGCGGCAGCATTGGCCCGAAGCATCCGAAGCGCCCGCTGTGCATCGCCGAGTTCAACGGGATGGTGGTATTTCGGCCCGAGCCGGTACTTCAGAACGAAAGCCATGACGCCCTGCGAGTTCATGTAATTGGCGACCTGCCGCCCTTCATGATTCGCCGCAAGACCGGTGTATCCGCCGCCGGGGCAAATGATAATGGCGGACATCCCCGCCGGAGTCGTGCGCGGCAGATAGACCGTGATGGTGGGGATATCTTTATCGTCGGTGCCCTGAGCGCCCGGTGCGCCACCCGACCAGAGGGGAATGATCTGACCATCCTGAATTGGCATCGGAGTTGGTTGTGCAATGGCGGCTACGGCCGCGGTAAGCAAACAAAAGAGCAGTTTCTTCATTGGATATCGGTGTTCCCTTGAATATTCGGTGTTGCCGATCATATCAAGTCGCATATGATCGCCCGATCCGCGGAGGCTACTCCTTCGCCCTGGGGTGTGCGCTGTCGTAAACACGCATCAGATCCGTCAGTGACACCCGCGTATACTTCTGAGTCGTCGAAAGCCTGGCATGGCCAAGCAGTTCCTGGATCGATCTCAAATCCGCGCCATCGCTGAGAAGATGAGTTGCGAACGCGTGGCGCAGAGTGTGTGGATGAATCGAAGAATCTCCCGCGACATACGCGGCATAGAACCGGACGATGTTCCGTCCCCCGCGATCGGTGATACGCTTGCCCCGGTAATTCAGGAACAGCGCGCGCGAATCGTCTGTCGGGGTTCGCTCCGCCAGATATGCCGAGAGGGCTTCCGCCGCTTTGGAGCCGAAAGGAACCTGCCGTTCCTTTTTCCCCTTGCCACGCACGCGCATCCAGCGCTCGGTCTGATCTATGTCGTCGAGATTCAGTCCCACAGCCTCACTGATGCGCAGCCCGCAACCGTAAAGGATCTCGAAGAGCAGCCGATCCCGTTTTGGATACGGCCGATCCAGATCATTCAGCAGAATGCCATCCACCAGTGCGTTTGTCGTTTCGGCGTTGGGCACCTCGGGAAGTGTTTTCGGCATTTTGGGCAGGCGCAGCAGGCGGGCAGGATCCGCGGAAATGCGGCGCTCGCGCGAAAGGAAACGGAACAAGCCGCGCAGCGATGCCATTTTGCGGCGTATCGTCGCCGGCTTTTGTTCCCGCTCGTAAAGATGCGCCAGCCATTCCCGCAGCATCAGCAAATCGAATTCGGCGGGCGCGGGAGGCTCGCCCTCGTCGGGCGAAAAATAGGCAGTGAACTCCTCCAGGTCCGCCCGGTAATTGCGCAGCGTGTGCGGCGACTCGTTGCGGCGCCCGAGCGACTCCAGGTAATCCTCAACAGCACTACGAATTTGCGACATACTCCCCGGCCTGCCATTCCGTGAACTTCGTGGCCGCGATTTCGCAGACTGCGATCTGCCGCTCCCGCCTGTCGCGCGACGGGTTTTCGAGAGGCGGAAACAAGTCGAACGCAATGTTGGCTGGCTGGTAATGTTTGGGGTCGGCGTGGGAGATGTAGTGGAGGAGCGAACCGATCGCAGTCTCTCGCGGAAAGGCGCGCAGCTGTTCTCCTTTCATTTGCGCGGCAGCCATGATACCCGCCGCCAGGCCGGTCGCAATCGATTCCACATACCCTTCCACACCCGAAATCTGGCCCGCGAAAAACACCTTCGGATTCTCGCGCAGTTGCAGAGTATCGTTCAACAGCGCCGGCGCATTGATGTAGGTGTTGCGGTGGATTTGTCCATATCGCAGGAATTCGGCATGTTCCAGGCCGGGAATCAGCCGCATGATGCGCTTTTGTTCCGCGAAACGCAGATGGTTCTGGAAGCCCACCAGGTTATAGCTGTCGGCACGCAGGTTCTCCTGGCGCAATTGAACTGCCGCCCACGGCCGTCGACCCGTTCGCGGATCGGTCAGTCCCATCGGCTTCATGGGCCCGAAGCGCAGCGTGTCGCGCCCGCGGCGGGCGATCTCTTCGATCGGGAGACAGGCTTCGAAATAAGGGACATCGTCGGGTATGTGCGATTCCACCGCCTGTGCGGCAGTCAATTCATCCACGAAGCGTTCGTATTCGGCCTTATTGAACGGGCAATTCAGGTAGTCCCCGGTACCATCGAGCGATTTGTCGTAGCGCGAGGCCGAGAAGGCAATCGAGCGATCAATCGTGTGAGCATCCACAATCGGACTGATGCTGTCGTAAAAGAAAAGCCGTGCTGAGCCTGTCAACTGCCCGATCTTGCCTGCCAGACTATGGCTGGTCAGCGGGCCGGTGGCGATAATCGTGGTGCGGGCCGCGTCGATGTCCGTTATTTCCTCACGCCGGATCTCGATTCGGGGATGCGATTCGATCGCCGCAGTCACACCCTCGGCAAACACATCGCGATCCACGGTCAACGCCTGACCACCGGGAACGCGGGCTCGTGCGGCAACACGCAGTAGCAGAGAATCGAGGCGGCGGAGTTCTTCCTTCAGCAGCCAGGATGCGGAGGGGTGCTGATCGCTCTTTAGTGAATTGCTGCAGACGAGTTCGGCAAGGCGATCGGTCTGGTGGGCATCCGTGGTTCGAACCGGGCGCATCTCGTACAGCACCACGTCAATGCCGCGTTCGGCAAGTTGCCATGCCGCTTCGCTGCCCGCGAGGCCGCCTCCGGCAATGAGGACGCCTGCGGAACGCGAATAAGCCCCTGGATGCAAATTCCATTCTAAGGGCGAGACGCAAATGCGCTCGCGCTTAGTTCCGTGCTCCCGGTTTGATCTTCGGTCCCGGCGGTCCGCTGATCAGCTTATAAATCTCGCGCTTGGAAAGCCCGCGTTCCCTGGCTACGGTCTTCATCGCTTCCATGCGATCCACTCCGGCTCCGATCAACGCGTCGATCATGACTTCAATCGGGACTTCGGCGGCTGCCGGTTCCAGAGCCTTGCCGATCAGCACGACGAATTCTCCGCGAATCAGGTCGCGTGAGGCCAGCGAGGCACTGATTTCCGCCGCCGTCCCCCGCAGCACTTCCTCGTAGAGTTTCGTCAGTTCTCTGGCGACAACGATGTTGCGTTTGCCCAATATCGCGCCGATATCTTCCAGCGTCTCCAGAATTCGATGCGGCGCTTCATAAAAGATCAGCGTCGCCGTCTCATCGGCCAGAGATTCGAGCAGGTGTCTGCGTTGTCCCTGCTTTGCCGGAAGAAAACCCGCGAAGTGGAACTGGTCGGTTGGCAGGCCGGATACCACCAGAGCCGCCAGCAGCGCCGAAGGACCAGGCACCGGCTCGATGCGAATGCCGGCTTCGGCGGCCGCATGCACCACCCGATAACCTGGATCGGACAGCAGCGGCGTCCCGGCGTCGGACACCAGCGCGCCGTTTTCACCCTGTTCGATGCGGGCGATCAGTTCGGCGGCCCGTTCCGTCTCGTTGTGTTCGTGGTAGCTGATGGCGCGGGTCGCAATGCCGTAGTAATCCAGCAGCCGCCGCGTTGTTCGGGTATCCTCACACGCAATCCAGTCGGCTTCCTTCAGAATGCGGACGGCCCGGTAGGTGATGTCTTCCAGATTTCCGATTGGAGTAGAAACCACATAGAGGCGGCCGGACATACCCCGAGTATAGTGATCCGGTCAGCGCGGCACGTGGTGCATGCGAGACGTGGTTCCATGCGGCGCGCGCGGCATCCTGCCAATCAAGTCAGGGGAGCCGGGCTGACCATTGCCGCCCCGCGCGCGGCAGGAGACAGCCGCGGTGTCACTGTCGTAGCCGGACGAGCGGGCGACGCCGGCATCTGTTCGAGCGCGCCGCAACGCGCCAGCTCAAAGCGGTTGCGCACATCGAGCTTATGAAACAAGCGAAACAAGTAGATCTTGACGGTGCCTTCCGTGATCCCCATCTCGACCGCAATCTGCTTATTGCGCAAACCCTGGCGCAAAAGCGTCACTATTTCCCGTTCGCGCGGAGTCAGCGAGACGCGGCGCCGCGCCGGTGCGGACTCGCGCGTGGCCGCGAAGCCAATCTGCATCTCGCCCCCCGCCACCCGCCTTAAAGAATCGGCCAGGTGTTCGGCGGACGAAGAACGCTCCACAATCCCACGCACCCCGAATTCCAGCGCGCGGAAAACAGTGTCGAGTGGCATGGATTCTGCCCAAAGCACCACCGGGCAGCCAGGCAACCGGCCACTGACCTCCGTGAGATCCCCGAAGTTGAGCCCCGCCGTGAGATCCATCAGCACCAGGTCGGGCCGTGCGGCGGAATGCGTATCGCCCGGCAAAGCCGAGGTATCGCTGACAGCCACATCAAAACCCCGACTTCCGAGTACTTCCTGAAATCCACCCAGCAGGACTGGCTGATCGCTGACTAAAAGAACTTTTGACACGTAATGCCTCCGGTATAAATGCGGCTATCCAAATAAATCTCTGGTGGACCGGCGACTCACGCAAACAAGAACGTGGTCTGGCAGAACATCGCACAGACCCAGGCTAATGTCAGACGTCTGAAGCCGATCCGCCCGCCGCCGCACCCGGCCGGGATAAATTGCTCTTTGCCGCTTCTGTTGAGCGGCTTGGTGTCGTCTTGCCGTCTGCCGGGGCAGCGGATTGTTGCTTTGTTGCCGGCGCCGGAGTTCGGCGCGTTCGAAATTCGTACTTCTCAATCGTCATCGCCGCAACGCCTTTGATGTTGCGCACAATGCGGCCTTCGGCGACCAGTTTCAGCGGGATCTGGTTTTCCAGACGCGCCGGCCAATCCACCGATACCTGTATCAACTGCCCCGGTTCCAGATTTTCATCGGCCCGGAACAAGACACCCTTGCTGCTGATGTTCAGCGTCTCACTGGAGCCCTGGCCGGAAATAAACGGCTTCTCCAGCGTCTGATAGCTCACCGAGAGATGGCAATCGAACCTTGCGTTCGTGCGCCGCTCCGCCTCTTTACCCGCCGCCGCCTGAGCTTCGCCCCGCTTCAGCGCGCCAAGCACAGATCTGCGGAAATTCGCCGGGTCAAGATCCTCATAGCAGAAGAAATCGTGCGCGCCTTTGCGAACCGCTGTGACCGCGGTGTCGCGATCCTCGGCGCTGCACAGAAGAATAACCGGAACGGCAGGCGCATGCTGCTGCAAGTGCCGCAGCGTTGCCAGGCCCTGGCCGTCCGGCAGGTAAAGCTCGGACAGCACCAGATCGAACGACTTGTCCTGGAGTGAGCGCAAGCCATCGAACAATGCGTCCACCCGGGTGCAGTCGACCTTGATCGTTTGGTCGTCATGCAAAAGTTGTTCCAGCTTATCGGCTCTGGCAGCATCGGCGCTGATAAACAATACGGAGTATTCGGTCATTGTACGAGACTTCATACCAGCATAACCCCGTGGGCGCGCTCCTGGCGATGCCAGTTTTGCGGCATTTCGGATCATGCTGCCGGCCTGGGTCGACGGACCGCTCACGCTGCCCTCCTTGTCGGCCCGGCGCTCTCGTCTTTCATAAGGCGGTCTGCCAGCTTTACAATTGCTTTTCCAAACGCCGATTCGGCGGCGAAATTCAGGTGATCTTTTTGTCCGCCGGATAATAAACCGGTGCGATCCGTCGGAATTACCGCAAAGATCCGCATTTCGAACATCTGTTCAATGCTCTCGATCCAGAAATCTCTCGGTGTGTTGTCGCTCATATTGAGAATGAGGCGAAGCCGCCCTCTGTCGAAACCACGGCCGGTGAGTGTCTGGAGAATGTAACGCGTCTGGTAAAGCGCCAGCACGTCCGGCGCGGCCACCACCATCAGATCGTCCACATGCTGCAGAAACGACCACGTGCCCGGATTCAGGTGGCGTCCAAGGTCGAGCAACACCAGGTGATAACTGCGCGTCAGGTGACGAAACAGGCTTTCGATTCTCCAGGGTTCCGGCAGATTCGGAATGCCGGCTTCCGGGCCGGCCATAATATCGACCGACGGCGTGAGTGGAATAAAAAATTCGGACCAGTTGGACGAACTGAGCTTACGGACAGATTCGAAAGTCTCGCCCGCCCGGCGTCCGGGTTTCAAATGACAAATTCGATGCACGGCGGGCGATTGGTAATCCATGTCCGCGACCAGAATCCTCTTGGTGGGATCGGCATGGCTGAGCGCCAGCGCGACATGGCAAGCCAACGTAGTGGCGCCGCACCCCCCTTTGGCCGAGACAATGCCGATGATTCGGCCCTGTGATGTCTCCGAGTGTCGCGCGGATTGCAGTCGCGCTCCCACACGTTCCAGAACGCCGAAGATGGACGGGCTCATGGGCATACTCAGGAATTCGGCGGCGCCCGCGCGGAGCGCGCCAATCATGTGTTCCGGATCCGCGGTCGTGTGGACGGCCGCCACCAGCGGCACTCCGGCCCGCTGCACGGAACTCATCCACTCCCTGGCCTGCAAGGTGGTTGCGCCCAACTCAACGAAAAGGAGATCGGGACGGTCGCGCTCAATCAACGCCAGTATGTCGCTGGGAGGCGCCGACGCCTGAATCTGAAAAACGCAAGCGGCCCGGACTTCGCCCAGAGCGGCAGCGATTTCAGCCGACATATCCGGATCCTGCACCACGAGCCCCGCGCGCCACGGCCACGTGGCCTGGCGGGAAGTTTCGAAGCGGCTGGTGTCTAATGGCATGTTCAGCGTGTCGACTTCTTGATTCCACCGAGTCCGTGCCATTGCTTCCTCGCGGTCGCGGCCTGGCAGGCGAAATGTAAGAGCGAAGGCAACTAGACCAGTAGTACCATCAACTCGCTTCGTGGAACAGACTGTCTTTGGGCTATATAACTAACGGCAACTGCCGCGCCCTGATCGGCTTACGAAGTTCCGCTGCCTATTGAACTGTGGCGTTTGTTACGTTAGCGGGGGCCATGATTTCGCTCCAGGAATCGAGGAGCGGCCGGTCGCCTTCGAGAAAGTCATATTCGCGCAGCTTTTCGGGCGTCTCCCAGACGATTGATTCGAAAATCTGGTTGGCAATCTCCCCACGCCAGTCCGCCACCCGGAAGAACACAAGCAGGATCGCAGCCTTTCCGGGGTAGCTATATTCATAGCGCGTGATTTCAATGGCTGCGCCCGAATCGATGCCAAGTTCCTCCCGAAGCTCCCGTGCAAGCGCTTCGGCGGGAGTTTCGCCAGCCTCAACTTTGCCCCCCGGGAACTCCCATTTCAGAGCGTGAGGCTGGTCGGCGCGCCGCTGGCAAATCAGGATGGTTCCATCGCGCTCGAGTATCCCTGCTACCACTGTTGTCATAGATTGGTCGCCATTTTGCGGTACACCGGCTCGATGACAGTTTACACTTGTGTTTTACCTTGAGTCCCGAACTGATTGACCACTTTCGCAATCCCCGCAACGTCGGTGAATTAGCCGCGCCGGCCGTCACGGTGGAAGTCTCGAATCCGGTTTGCGGGGACATCCTGCGTTTCTCCGTGCGTATGGACTCCGGACGGGTGGCCGAAACCGGCTACAAAGTTCGCGGCTGCGCGGCCTCCATTGCCGCCGGCTCCGCTCTGACCGTCCTCGCCGCAGGCAGGGACCGCGCCGGTCTCGGGGAGATTACCCGTGAAACCGTGGAAGCTGCCGTCGGCGGCCTGTCAAATGAATCCAAACATGCGGCGGCGTTGTGCGTGGACGCTGTACGTGCCATCCTGAAGTTGTGCTGAGAATGGGCTCGCCGATATCGCGTCAGACGGTACTGATCTGTGCCACCGCGCTGGCCGCGATTCTCGGCAATTCCGTTTTCAGCCATGCCGCTGCTGCCGACGATGCCGAGCGGCTCGAACAGGCCCGAAACCTGGGCAAGGCGTTTTACGAAAACCCCACCACCTCCGCCGAAGCCGTCGCTGAATTTCGCAAAGCCCTCGACCTCGCGCCGACATCCGATCGCGAAAAGCTGAACTATGCGCTGGCGTTGCTGCGGGCAGGGAAGACGGATGAAGCGGTGCCGATCCTGCTCGATGTGCAAAAGCACGATCCTTCGCTGCCGCACACCTGGTTCAATCTGGGCATGTTTTACAAGAAGCAGGGGGATGATGAGCCGGCGATCGCGCAGTTCCGACAATTCGTGAAGCTGGCCCCGAACGAACCCATCGCGCATTACCAGCTGGCCACGCTGCTGAAGCCCGAGAACCCTCAGGAAGCGCTGGCGGAATTTGAAAAGGCCGAGAAACTGAACCCAGCGTTGGCTGCGGTTCATTATCAGTTGTACGGTCTTGACCGCGTGACCGGTAAAACGGCGGAAGGCGAGAAGGAGCGGCAGCTTTTTCAGGATCTGAAAAAAGAGCAGGAAGCCGCGGGCGCCACCGAAGACGTCGATTGGTGTCCATATGCGGAGATTTACGACCCGCCGCGCCCCGCCGCGGTTAGTTCGGTCGCGGGAACTCCGGCCTACGACGACGTTCCCCTCGAAGGCCAGGTGGATGCGAAATCCGCCGGGATGGCGCTGATAGATTCCACGGGCAAAGGACAGACCGATCTGCTGGTGTGGTCGGCCAGCGGCGTGGAGCTATACCTTCAGGGCTCGAAACGTGCAGCTGAGACGGGCTTGAATGGGCTGAAGGGGGTCGTTTCCATCGCGCCTGGCGATTTCGATAATGACGGACTCATGGACCTTTGCGTCCTCACGGCCGCCGGTCCTGCGATTTACCGCAACGCCGGGGGCAAGTTCGTCAATTCGGCGGCGGCGCTCCCGCAGCGCCGTTTCGAGCGTGCCGTCTGGCTCGATTACGATCACGACTACGATCTCGATCTGGTTCTGCTCGGAGATCAGCCGGCTCTGATCCGCAATCAGGGTGAAGCCGGTTTTACGGATCGCACCAACGACTTTCCCTTTGTTGCAGCCCAGCCCGCCGCACATCCGGTGGATGCCTGGAAATTGCGCGTAGATCCCGATTCTAAAGCCTTCGATCTGGCTGTGATCTACGCAAATCACGCTCCGGTGCTTTATCGCGATCGTTTGGGTGGCCACTATGAGGCAACCGCTTTCGCTGGTGCGGCTCGCGATCTCACGAGCATCGATGCCGATTTCGACGCCGACGGAAAGATCGATCGTGCGCGTGTCGCGCAGGATGGCGCTGTGCACTGGATGCGCAATACCGGTAACTCGCAACAGCATTGGATTCGCGTGCAGCTCACCGGCGTGAAGAGTCCGAAACTGGCTCAGGACGCCCAGGTAGAGATCAAGGCCGGGCTCGTTTACCGCAGGCAGGCCTACGAAGGCGTACCGCTGACCTTCGACACCGGCTCCTGGGACACTGTCGACACGGTGCGGATTACCTGGCCGAACGGGCTGATTCAGAATGAGACCCGACAGGCCGCCGGCAAGACTTACAAATACGAAGAAGCCCAGCGGCTATCCGGTTCGTGCCCGATGATCTGGACGTGGAACGGCGCCGGCTTCGAATTCATTACCGACGTGCTCGGCGTTGCGCCTCTGGGCGCGTCTGATGGCGATGGATCTTACTTCCCCGTGGATCACGATGAATTTGTCTCCATCCCCGGGCGCGCCCTGAAGCCTGTCAACGGCTACTACGATGTCCGCATCACCGAAGAACTGAGTGAAGTTTCGTATCTGGATCAAATCCGGCTGTTCGCAGTCGATCATCCGGCGGGCACGGAAATCTATACGAATGAAAAGTTCAAAGCGCCCCCCTATCAGGAGGAGCGTTTGTTCGGTGTAAAGCACCGCATCTATCCGGCTTCTGCGCGGCAGTTCTCTTCGCAGGGCAAGCCTGTCGATGTCCTGCCGATGATTTTGAAAACAGATCGGAAGTATCCGGACCAGTTTGCGCGCAAAGAATCGGGTGTCGCCGAAACGCATAGCCTGGAACTGGATTTCGCCGGCGCAGCCAAATCCGGCCGTGGTGTTCTGCTGCTGCACGGCTGGGTGGATTGGCCGGATGGCAGCACATTCCGCGCGGCATCCCAGGAAAGCAAGGCGGGGCTGACGTTGCCGTACCTTCAGATGCAGGATGAGGCTGGCAAGTGGCAGACGGTCAATCCGGATATGGGGATGCCGGCGGGCAAGCCAAAAACAATTGCCGTGGATCTGAAATTCCTCTCGGCCAGCCGTAAGCTGCGCATTGTGACGAACCTCTGCGTCTATTGGGATGAAATTTTTCTGAGCGAAGACGCCGAGGCGCCCGTTATCCACCAACGCGAAGCTTCTCTCGCCTCTGCCGGTCTGCGTTTTCGCGGTTTCTCGCAATCCAGAATCGATCCCGACCGCAAACAGCCGGATACGTATATGTACGCCAACGTTTCGCCGTCGTCCTTCTGGAATCCGACGACTGGTCTGTACACCCGATACGGGGACGTTCGCGAACTGGCGCAAGACGTTGATGACAGGCTGATCTTGATGGGTTCCGGCGACGAACTGGCGCTGCGGTTTCGTGCCGATGCATTTCCGGAATTACCCGCGGGCTGGACACGCGATTATCTCCTCAAGGTTGACGGCTGGGCCAAGGATCGCGATCCCAACACCGCCTATTCCACAACTGTGGAGCCGTTGCCCTTCCATGCCATGAGCGTCTATCCATATCCGAACGCGGAGCGATTCCCCGATGATCCGGCACACGAAAAGTATCGGCGAGACTACAACACCAGGCCGGCACTGAAGTTGATCCGCCCGCTGGGGCTCTGACATACTTGAGCGCAGCATGTCGCGCTATACCCGCAGAGATTTCGTGGCGGGAGTTTCAGCCACTCTGGTTACTGCCGGAACTGCTGGTGCTCAACCAGCCAGCGTCAATCCGGACAATGCCCTGACGCTCTGGTACAAACAGCCAGCCGAAAAATGGACGGATGCGCTTCCGCTCGGCAACGGTCGGCTGGGCGCGATGGTCTTCGGCGGTGTCTCTGAGGAGCGCCTGCAACTGAATGACGATACGTTGTGGTCCGGCTCGGGTCCGCTCGAATGGAACAACCCCAGCGCGAAACAGCACCTTCCCGTTGTACGGCGTCTGGTCCTCGAAGCCAAAGACTATGTGGCGGCCGATAACGAATGCAAGAAGATGCAGGGACCGTTCAATCAGTCCTATCAGACGCTGGGGAATTTGAGGTTGGCGGTGGAACATCCGGACCCGGTCACCGAATACCGCCGCGACCTGAACCTCGATAACGCGGTCGCGGGAATTTCCTATCGTGCAGGCGGCGCTCGCTATACCCGCGAAGTCTTCGCCTCGGCTCCGGATCAGGTGATTGTGGTGCGGCTCGAAACCGATAATCCGGCGGGCCTGACCCTGTCATTGTCGATGGATTGTCCGGTCAAATCGCAATCGCACGCCGACAGGATCGGAGTGCTGCGGCTGACCGGCAAAGCGGCAGCGCACGTCGACCCCAACGGACACTCCAGCGCTCATCCGATCGTGTACGACCCCGCCGAAGGTAAAGGCATGCGTTTCGAGGCTCGCGTCGAAATCGTCAACGAGGGTGGCAGCCAGCGCGCCGACGGCAGTCGAATTCGCATCGAACGAGCGAAAACGGTGACGCTGTTTGTCGCCGCGAAGACCGGCTTCCGCGGCTTCGACCGACCCCCGGACCTTCGTGCCGCGGAAATAGCCGACGCATGCTCCAGACAAACGGCTGGCGCCCGCAACAAAGGTTACGCGGCCTTGCGCGCAGCCCACATCGCGGATTACCAGAAGCTGTTTCGGCGCGTGACACTGACGCTTCCCCGCACGCCATCAAAAACTCCAGGACTCGATACCGCGGAGCGACTTGCAGCTTTTCCCACCTCGCAGGATCCCGACCTGACGGCGCTCTATTTTCAGTACGGGCGTTATCTTCTGATTGCCAGCTCACGCCCGGGTTCGCAGCCGGCCAACCTCCAGGGCATCTGGAATGAACTGGTGCAGCCACCCTGGAGTTCCAACTGGACGGCCAACATCAACACCGAAATGAACTATTGGCCGGCGGAAACCTGCAACCTCGCGGAATGTCATGAGCCTCTGTTCGGAATGGTTCAGGATCTTAGCCATAACGGAGCCAAAACGGCGGCGGTGAACTATGGCTGTAAGGGCTGGGTTTCGCACCACAACGTGGATCTCTGGCGGCAATCCGCACCGGTGGGCGACTTCGGGACCGGGTCCCCCACATGGGCCAACTGGTGCATGAGTGGCCCCTGGTTCTGCTCGCATCTTTGGGAGCATTACTCGTTTGGCGGCGACACGAACTTCCTGCGAACCACCGCATATCCGGTCATGAAAGGCGCTGCGGAATTTTGCCTGGATTGGCTCATCGAAGATCATGCCGGCCATCTCACGACGTGCCCGTCCGAATCGACGGAAAACAATTTCGGCACGCCGGACGGCAAGACCGCGATGACCAGCGCCGGTTGCACCATGGACATTGCGCTGATCCGCGAACTCTTCTCGAATTGCGTGGAAGCCTGCCGAATTCTTCAGATCGATACCGAGTTTGCCGCGAAACTCAAAGCCGCGTATGAACGGCTGCTTCCCTGGCAAATCGGAAGTCACGGGCAACTCCAGGAATGGAGTCTCGATTTCGACGAAAAGACACCGGGTCAGCGGCACATGTCGCACATGTATCCTCTGTTTCCCGGCAGCGAATTTACCTCGCGGCGTAACCGGAATTTCTGGCAGGCATCCCGTGTTTCGCTTGATCGCCGCGTGGCCGCCGGCGGCGCCTACACCGGCTGGAGCCGGGCATGGGCCATAAATTTCGCCGCTCGCCTGCTGGATGGCGAACAGGCAGGGGAAATGGTGTCGATGCTCCTGCAACACAGCACCGGGCCGAATCTGTTCGATACGCATCCTTCCGGCAATTCTTCCATCTTCCAGATCGACGGCAATTTTGGCGGAACGGCAGCCATCGCGGAGATGTTGTTACAAAGCCATGACGGCGGTATCGACTTTCTGCCGGCTTTGCCTGCCGCCTGGAGCGACGGCAGCGTGCGCGGTCTGCGTGCGCGCGGCGGCCTGACCGTGGATATCCGCTGGGCCTCGCGAAAACCGGTCGAGGCAATCCTCCAGGCGGCTCTGGCCGGGGAACATGTGCTCCGCGCGCCGAAGGGCGCAAAATTGGGCCTCATCCGGGAGGGGATCTTCGTTCAGACGACAGATCAGGCGACCGACGGCCAAAGACTGCGCGTACAGGCAGGCAAGGTTTATCGCGTTAGCTTTGAGCCTTAGCCTTTGCGGAATCGCGGAAAGAACGAGCGGGCCGTAAAAATCTGGAGCTAATCCGGAACTTTTTATCTATAATCAATCTGAGGTAAATGGAATCCCAATGGAAGAACAGAGCTACGCGAAGCACGCCCGGTACGTACCGCTTTTTCACTATACGCTCGTACCAATTGCTGTCCTGACCCTGTTAACGTCGGTTTACAACCTCGTCCGCGCCCTCGGTAACGGTTCCGGGAGATTGACTGCCGGGCTGATTACCGCCCTCTCCTTTGCGATGGTATTAGTCGCATGGTTCAGCCGGTTCTTCGCTCTCAAAGCCCAGGACCGGGCCATCCGCGTGGAGGAAAATCTCCGCCATTTCGCCATGACCGGTAAGCTTCTCGATAAACGTCTGTCGGTATCGCAGATCATCGGTCTGCGCTTCGCCTCCGACGCCGAGTTTCCCGCCCTCGCACAGCGCGCCGCAGATGAAAACCTGTCGCTCGATAGCATCAAAAAGTCAGTCAGGAACTGGAAGGCCGATACCGACAGGATGTAGCCAGAACGCGGGCCGGAACTGTCCAACCCGGTCCTTCGCTATAATTCTCGAAAGTATGACTAGCCGCCCGATGCGCGAAAGGCGGAGACGGGTGGTTATGTCTCCGCGTCTTGCACTAACCCTCGCCACGGCCGTGTCGTGCCTTGCGCAGAATCAGCAGCCGGATCCTCAGGACAGCCTGAAGCGGCTCAGTCTGGAACAACTCGGGAACATCGCAGTCACTTCGGTTTCGAAATCACCGGTCTCTGTTGCCCGTACCGCCGCGGCCGTGTATGTGATCACCGGGTTGGATATCGCGCGTGCGGGTGTCACCACTCTTCCGGAGGCGCTGCGTCTGGCCCCGGGAGTGGATGTTGCGCAGATCGATTCGGTCAAGTGGGCGGTTGGAATCCGGGGTTTTCAGGGCCGCCTGTCGCGCGCGGTTCTGGTGCTGATTGACGGCCGCAACGTCTACAGTCCTCTCTTTCACGGCGTTTACTGGGAAGTCCAGGACACGTTGATACAGGATATCGATCGCATCGAAGTCATTCGCGGTCCCGGCGGTACCATCTGGGGACCGGATGCGGTGGACGGCGTCATCAACATTATTACGAAGGATTCGAAGGATACCCGAGGTGCTCTCGTTTCCGGCGGGGGAGGCAACGTAGCCCAGGGCTTTCTCGCAGGACGTTATGGCGGTGGCAATGACAGGAACTTCAGCTACCGTGTTTACGCCAAAGGTTCCACCACCGGCCCCCAATACCACTTCGACGACCAGCAGTTTGACGATAACCGGCGCGTGCAGGGCGGGTTTCGCGCGGATTGGGATATTACTGGCCACGACAGCGTGACGATTCAGGGTGACGCATACGCCGGGGCCGCGGGCGAAAGCATCAGGGTGAATTCTCTCTCCGCGCCCTCATCGACGATCGTTAACGAGAATGCCGAACTCTCCGGCTTCAACTTCCTGGGGCGGTGGAAGCATATTCTCAGCGGTGGTTCCGATCTTCAGGTCCAGATGTATTTCGATCACGTGATCCGGCGCCAGGTAAATCAGGCCGAGTATCGCGATACTTATGACGTCGATCTGGTTCACCACATCGCGCTCGGAAAACGTCACGATTTCATCTGGGGCCTGGGCGCCCGCCTCAGTCCCGCCTATCTTCCGGCGGTCATTCCCGCTTACGTCTTCACTCCCGACAATCGGACCGATCAACTCTACAGCGCCTTCGCGCAGGATGAAATTGCGCTTGTGCCGGAGCAATTGTCGTTTACCTTCGGCGCCAAGATTTTTCACAGTTCGTTCTCGGATGTGAACGTCGAACCGAGCGCCAGGCTGCTTTGGACGCCCTCGACGCATCAGTCCGTCTGGGGAGCCGTTACGCGGGCGGTGCGTACTCCCTCGGATAACGAAGATACCCTTCAATCCGTTGCGTTACGCTCCCACTCTCCTCTGTCGTTCAACTTGACGATGGGCGACGGCGTCTTTACCTCTGAGACGGACATCAGTTATGAAGTCGGTTACAGACAACTCATCATCCCGAGTTTTTCACTGGACCTTGCTACCTTCTACAACAACTACGATCACCTCCTGAGCCAGGAACCCGGGGCTCCATACCAGGCTGTCGCGAACGGACAGTCTTACACGGTTCACCCGTTTGTCAACCGGAATGGCCTGAAGGGCACAACAAAGGGCTTCGAACTGGCGCCGAGCTGGAAGCCCGTTTCCTGGTGGAAACTCCAGGGTTCCTATTCCTACCTGGATATGGGCCTGCGAAACCGGTCGGGCAGTACCGATACGACGAGCGTCACTTCGCAGGACGCTTCCAGTCCGCGGCATCAGTTCGGATTTCAGTCTTTTCTCGATTTGCCCGGGCGCGTGACATTCAGCCAGATGCTTCGCTCCGTCAGTGTTCTGAGCGTGCTTGACGTTCCTCGCTATGAAACTGCGGATATGCGGCTTTCATGGCAGGGAATCCCCCATCTCGAATTCGCGGTTACCGCGCAAAACCTGTTCCAGCCGCACCATGTGGAATATGCCGGCGATCCGGGCGGACTCGTCGCAATCAGGCGCAGTGTCTTCGCTGCGGTCACGTGGAGAAAATGACCGTGCGCTTCCGACTCCCGATCGGCATCGGGCTCGGGAACAGCGTCGGGACAATCCTGCCCGGCGGTCTGATTCCGCGTCAAAGGTATTTACGGCGCGCGGTGGCAGCTCTGCTTTTGGTTGCCGTCTTCCCCCTGGCGGCGCAACGTCCGCAGCCTGTGGAATACACCGAGTATCAGGTGAAGGCCCAATACCTGTCGAACTTCGGTAGGTTCGTGAAGAAATGGGCCAATCGCCCGGCGCCGTCTCCGGAGGAGGCGTTCGACCTTTGTGTTTTGGGAACAGATCCATTCGGGCCGGCTCTCGACGCGGCCGTAAAAGGCGAAAATATCAACGGAGCGCCGGTCACGGCGAAGCGGATTACCCGCGTGCAGGACGCGCTGGCGTGCCGCGTGCTCTACATCGGTTCGTCCGAGTCGAACCAACTGAGCGCCGTCCTGGGTACGCTCGGAACAGCTCCGGTTCTCACTGTTGCCGATCTTCCCGATTTCCTGAAACGCGGAGGCATGATCCAGTTTGTCCTCGACGGAAATAAAGTGAAATTTGAGATCAATGATGCCGCGGCGCAGAGGGCCGGCCTCAATCTCAGTTCGGAACTGCTCAAGGTCGCCCGCGCCGTCAGGAGAGCGCCATGAAACTCAACATCGGCCAGTATTCCATCCGGAAACAGCTCACCTGGATGAATCTTCTGGTCAGCGGCGCCACGCTGTTGATTGCTTCATCCGCCTTCGTGGCCTATGAGTTGGCCACACTGCGGCTTTCCATGGTGCAGAACCTGTCGATTGAGGCGCAGATCGTGGGCGCCAACTGCGCGTCCGCCGTGGTGTTTGGCGATCCGGACTCCGCCCGTAATACTCTCTCGGCCCTCGACGCCGCTCCGCATATCGTATCGGTCACTATCTACGATCCCGCCGGTTTGTCGTTCGTCTCATATTCCCGCGGAACGGGCGAAACGCCGGAGAATCCGCTTACCCTGTCGCAGGGAAAAAGCGAAACTTATCAATTCACCGGCAATTCGCTGGAACTCGTTCGAGCCATCCTGTTTCAGGGCAAGCTCATTGGCACCGTCCATATTCGTTCCGACCTTCGTGAAATATCCGATATGCTGCGGCGCTACGCGGGCATCGTCGCGATTATTCTGTTGATCTCGCTGCCTGCCGCGCTGCTGTTTTCGGCCATTTTCCAGAGGGCGACCGCGCGCCCGATTATGCAACTGGCCGATGTTGCCAGAATCGTTTCGCGCGAGAAGAAGTACTGGGTTCGCGTGCCCCCCAGCGGCAGCCAGGACGAGATCGCGGTGCTGATCGAAGCTTTCAACGAAATGTTGGCGGAGATTCAGAATCGCGATGCTGCCCTGCAGCAGGCCCATGAACGCCTCAACCTGGCGCTGAAATCTTCCGGCGTGGGCACCTGGAGTTGGGGCGTCAACGACAGCATGATTGTCTGGGACGATTTCATGTACCCGCTGTTCGGTCTTGTTAACGATGCAACCCCGCGCAATTATGAGGATTTCGTCAACCTGGTACATCCGAAAGACCGGGACCGTGTGAGCCGCACTGCCGCCGATGCCGTTCGCCGGGATGCGGCGTTTGACATTGAATTTCGCGCGATCTGGCCCGACGAAAGTGTTCACACCCTCAGCGCCCGCGGCAAGATTTTTCGCGACGAGAACAACATTCCCATACGTCTGACCGGCGTTTGCTGGGATGTCACCGAACGCAAGCGCACCGAAGAGGAAAGGCAGAAGTTCGTATCTCTGGTCGAACAGACCGATGATTTTATTGGCATGGTCGGGCTCGATGGCGACATCATGTTCCTGAATCGCGCGGGATGCAGACTGGTCGGGCTCGAAGCGCGAAAAGCCGTCGGCACGCCTTTCGCGGACCTGCATCCGGAAGACGCATGGTCCAGTCTGAGCGGTGAAATCCTGCCCTCCATTATTCGCGGTGGCGGCAACTGGGTGGGTGAGGCGCGCCTTCACCATCTCGCCACGCGCCAGCCGATCGACGTGCTCATGAATATCTTTCCGGTCAACGATCCGGAAACCGGTCACCTGCTTTGCTTCGCCGCCATCATGCGCGACGTGACCGAAAGGAAGCGCCTCGAAGAGCAGCTCCTTCAGGCGCAGAAACTGGACAGCATTGGCCAGCTTGCCGGTGGCGTCGCCCATGATTTCAATAATCTGCTCACCATTATTTCCGGCTACTCCGAACTGATTCTGGGTCGCTGCGATCCGGACGATCCGGTCTGTGAGCCGGTCGAACAAATCTCTCGCGCGGCGGCGCGCGCAGCTGCCCTGACGCGCCAGTTGCTGGCCTTTGGCAGCCGTCAGGCCAGCGAGCAAAGAGATATCCAGCTCAACGACGTAGTCGGCAACGTGGAGAAAATGCTACGCAGGCTGATCGGTGCCGATGTGGAACTGGCACTGTCGCTTGAACCCGATGCCGGAACCCTGCGCGCCGATCCCGGCCAGATCGAGCAGGTCATCGTCAATCTCGTCATCAACGCGCGCGACGCCATGCCCGGCGGTGGCAAGTTGCTGATAGAAACCGCCGGAATATACATCGACGAGGAATCGGCGCACTCCCGCCTGGCCGTAAGTCCGGGCGACTATGTGATGCTCGCGGTCAGCGATACCGGCACCGGGATGACGCCCGAAGTGAAGTCGCGCATCTTCGAACCGTTTTTTACCACCAAAGAACGCGGCAAGGGAACCGGTCTGGGGCTTTCCACTGTTTACGGCATCGTCCAGCAAAGCCGGGCTTCGATTTCCGTTCACAGCGAACTGGGCCGCGGCACCACGTTCCGAATCATGTTCCCGGCCGTGAAGGCACGCGCTGGTCAGGAACTCGCAGACACGTCTGCCGTGGAGCCCTCGTTCGGCACTGAGACCATCCTGCTGACCGAAGACGAAGCCGGTGTGCGCGGCTACGTTCGCCATATTCTGGAGCGGCATGGCTACCGCGTCGTGGAGGCCTCCAACGGAATGGAAGCGATGGACGTGCTCCACAGCTTCCCGGAACCTCTCCATTTCCTGCTGACGGACGTCGTAATGCCGGAAATCGGCGGCGTGGAACTGGCCGAGCATTTCGCCTCGCTTCACCCCGGCGTGCCGATCCTTTTCATGTCCGGCTATAACGATCGTCTTTGGATGCGGACGGAAGACTCGGTGAATTTCATCCAGAAGCCGTTTGCCTCACCCGCTCTGCTCACACGGATTCGCGAAATGCTCGATGCCTTCCGCGAAGCAACCGAACGCAAGACCGAAGTCTAATCCGCACGCCGATAGGCGATCAGCGATTTCGTGAACCCCAAAAAACGTTCCCGCAGGATAATCGCATCCGGAAACAACTCCTCCATCTGGTGCGCCGAGAGCAGCCGGATATCCGAAATGAAGTGCTCAATGTAAAAATGTTTTTCGTCGGGCGCTGGCCGGTGAATCCATTGCCAGACTGTAAAACGCCGCACAATGAAAGCGCGCCAGCTGCGCGGCAGAAGGTGAACGAAAGGGGTCAGCAGGTGAGTTTCAATCGGGAATCCGCGATTCGGCGTCTGCACCCAATATCCGCGCCCGGTCCGCCGCACCTCCCGCGCAAACCGGGCCTGTGCGTCGGCCCCACCCACGTGTTCAATCACCGAGTTGCTGAAGACGACATCGAACGACTGATCCGCAAACGGCAGATTGCAGCCATCGCCATGGACGTATTCGAGGCCCGCTCTGGCGGATTCCGCGCCGGCTCCGGCCCTCGGCATGTTCAGCAGCACGATGTTGTTCCTGCCGGAAATGCCCGCCAGACTCCAGATTTCGGCTGTTCCCCCCACATCGAGAATGCGCATGCCCGCCGCGGCCTGAAACTTCCCGGCGAAATGTCGCATTCGCTTCAGGCGAAAAGACTTCTGGACGTTGACCAGTCGCTCGGGTATGCTCATCATTTGCGTTCGTTTACAGATATTTGCCTGGCGCCTGGCACGAAAGATGGGGCATCGACAATCATAATTAACATTCGCGGAATCTGACGCCAATATGCCGACAAGCGCACGATATCTCCTGGTCCCCGTCCTCTTGATTCTCGCCCTGGGCAGTAGCTTGCTCCAGGCGGCGCAGTACACCGGATCGGTGCGGGCTGCCGATCAGCCGATTCCAGGCGCGATGGTTACCGCTAAACAGGGCGATGCAAAGGTCATCGCGTATACGGATGAAAGCGGCCGGTACAGCATGGATCTCGGCCCCGGGATCTGGAACATTTCAGTTGAGATGTTCGAATTCACAACTGCGACCGGCAACGTGACGATCGCGGATGCGCCCGCCCGGCACGAGTGGGCGCTTGAAATGCCGAAATTGCGCGAACGGTTAGGCGGCGCAGCCGGTGCGGAAATCGATCAGGCTACTGCTGGTGCGATTGCGGCAGCAACTGCTGCTCAACAGGCTGGCGCGCAGGCTGGCGGCGGGGGCAGAGGCGGCCGTGGGGGTCGAGGTGGTCCCGGCGGCGGCTTTGGCCGTGGAGGTCGTGGTGCGGCTGGCGCGTCCGGTGCAGTGCAGGCTGCGGCGGGCTCCGGTCGCGGTTTCCAGAATGCCCAGGTTCGGGCCGCGCAGGAAGCGCCAACTCCCGCGGTTCAGGCGACGCCCGCTCCCGCTCCTCCCACCAACCTGCCCGCCGAGTTCGAGGATTCGGCCGGCGATGAGGCCATGATGGTCAGCGGCAGCACAAGCGGTGGCCTGGCGCAATCGGGTTTGGATGAGGCCACCCGCCAGCGAATGCTGGCCAATGCCGGTGGCCGCGGCGGTGCTGGTGGTCCGGCTGGCGGCGCTGGTCAGATCTCCGCGGCGCTCGATAGCTCTTCTCTCGCCGAGAATCTCGGCATGCCGGCCGGGATGGTATCGCCGACGAATGACTCTCTCGGACTCGGCGGTTTCGGCGCTGCCGCGATCAATGGCGGCTTCGGCGTGGGGGCCGCGGCTGGCCCTCCGGGAGCCGGTGGAATCGGCTTCAGTCCAGGAGGCGGCGCGGGCGGAGGAGGCGGTGGAGGACGTGGAGGCGGCGGTGGTGCGGGCGGCGGTGGAGGCCGCGGAGGCGGTGGAGGACGTGGAAACGTTGCGAATAACGGCCGCGGTGCCTTCGGCGGACAGTTTAATCAGATTGGAAACCGGCGCAGAAACCCGTACAAGCCCACCGCAACCTTGTCCTGGAACGGCACCAATTCAGCCCTCAACGCAGCCCCTTATAACCTGAACGGAACGGCCGCTCGAAAGCCGCAGGCCATGACCAATAGCTACTCGGCGACCCTGGGCGGGCCCATGGTCATTCCCCACATCGTGAAATGGACACGGTCGTCCTACACCCTCAGCTATTCGGGGAGTCACAATCTCGCGGGCATCGACCAGCTCTCCACTGTTCCAACTGCCGTCGTGCTTTCAGGGGATTTCAATAATCTGGCAAAGCCCACCATCGTCTTTGATCCGCTGACAGGCCAGCCATTTGCCGGCAACGTAATCCCTCTATCGCGAATCAATCCGGCGGCGCAGGGGCTCCTGCAATATTTTCCCGCCCCCACATACAGCAATCTGCTGGTGCAGAATTTCCGGCTGGTAGCCAATACGCCCTCCGACAGCCAGAGTTTCGGCGTCCGCTTCCTCACACCCGTTTCTCTGAAAGACCGGCTGACGTTCAATGTCCAGTATCAGAACCGCAGCGGCTACAGCCTTTCCAACTACGGCGAATTCAAGGACGTCTCATCCGGCAGCGGTATGAGCGCTTCCGTGGGCTGGAATCACAGCTTCAAGGCGCGGATCAATAACGCCGCCACCATCAGCTTCAGTCGCAATCTGAGCAACTCGACTCCCTATTTCGCTGGCAAGACCAACGTAGCCGCGGCCCTCGGCATCGGCGGCACCACGCAGGATCCGAACGCCTACGGTCCGCCCAGTATCCACCTCGTGAATTTTGGCGGCATCAACGACGGCAATCTGAGCCTGTCCCGACCGCAAACTCTCGGTTTCACCGATACCTTCACCTACGTGATCGGCCGAAAGCACAATCTCTCCTTCGGGTATTCACTCCAGCACCAGCAATTCAACAATCTAAGCTACGCCAATACGCGCGGCTCTTTCAGTTTCACCGGCCTGCTCACCAGTCAGATCGGGCCCAAAGGAACCGCGTTGACAGGCACCGGGTCCGATTTCGCCGACTTTCTGCTCGGAATGCCTGCCACGAGCTCTCTCCAGTTCGGTTCCACAAATCGCTACTTCCGTCAGCACAACATGAACGCATATGTGCAGGACGATTACCGTCTCTCATCCGGAACCACTCTCAACATCGGCCTCCGTTACGAATACTTTTCGCCCGATACAGAATTGCGGGGCGCTCTTGCCGACGTCGTGATGAATCCGGCCATGACAGCCGTTGCCGTCGTCACGCCGGGCATGGAGAATCCGTTCGGCGGAGGCGCGCTGCCTTCGAGTCTGGTGCGTCCCGATAAGAAAGCCTTTTCGCCGCGCCTCGGCTTGGCATGGCGTCCCTGGCAGAAGCGCAGTCTCGTGACACGCTTCGGCTACAGCATTTTCTACAGTGGCTCGGCTTACAACCAAATCGCAAGCCAGATGGGCGGACAACCGCCATTTGTGAACGCGCAGTCGTTCAGCACGCAGGGCGTCGACAACCCGCTGACGCTGCAGAACGGCTTTTTCGGCCCCTCGACCGTAACCACCACCGACAGCTACGCAATCGATCCCAACTATCGCCTCGCCTACGCGCAGACCTGGAACATCACCCTTCAGGAATCTCTGAAGTGGGGCGTCCTGATGGAGACCGAACTCATCGGCACCAAAGGCACCCGCCTCGGAATCGTGGAAGCGCCGAATCGCTCACTCACCGGAGTGCTTCCGATCCCCACCGCCGCGCAGTTCACTTATCAGACTTCCAACGGCAATTCGATTTATCATGCGGCCCAGGTCCGCCTCACGAAACGGCTCACCGGCGGCATGAATGCAACAGCGCTCTACACTTTTTCGAAATCGATCGACGACGTTTCCAGTTTCAACGGCCCCGGTGGAACCATCGTGCAGTACATCGATAATGTCCGTCTCGAACGTGGGCTTTCGAATTTCGCGCAGCCCCACAATCTGAGCACAACTTTTCAGTACACGTCGCCGGTCGGAGTGCGCGGGCGCTTCCGCAACACGAAGTGGTACACAACATGGCTGCGCGGCTGGGCCACCAACGGCACTTTCAATTTCACCTCTGGCACGCCATTGACAGCCACTGTCTCCGGCAATCTTTCCAATCTGGGAGGTGGCGGCGCCATCGGCGGTACGCTGCGCGCACAGGCCACGGGCCTGCCTGTCTCCGCGGCGGGCTATCCGTATTTCAATCCCGCGGCGTTCACGACTCCGATTCCCGGCCAGTTCGGGAACGCGGGCCGCAACACGATTCCGGGCTTGCCCCACGCCGCCTTCGCCATGAGTTTCCAGCGAACCTTCCGCCTCGGGAATGAAGCTTCGCAACGAACCCTCACCTTCCGGCTGAACGCGAACAACGTCCTCAACCATCCCACGATTTCGAGCTTCGGCACCAACGTGTCCTCGAATACTTTCGGCATTGCCACCGGAGCCTCTCAGATGCGAACCGTCTCCATGAATGTGAGGTTCTCGTTCTGATGCGAACCACGGGTCTGATGATTCTCGCCGCTCTGGGCCTCGTCCTGCTGGCTCCGGCCATCGCTCAACAGCCAAAGCCCGCAGCAGACGCCCCACTGATCTTTCACGCTGAATCCAATCTGGTCATCGTCGATATCACGGTGAAAGACAAGTCGGGCAACCTGATCCCGAACCTGAAGCAGGACGATTTCACCATCTACGAAGACGGCAAAGCGCAGAAGATCTCGGTCTTCGATTATCAGGAACTCGGGCTTGAGCCCGAACCCCCTGCGGAACTCACCCTCGCCGACGAACTGAAGCTCCCGGAAAAGCCCAAGTCTGAAATCACTTCACCCACTCCCGGCCAGCTGCACTTCAAAGACAAACGGCTCATGGTCTTCTATCTCGACTTCTCCTCCATGGGCGTTGCCGAGCAGATCCGCGCACAGGATGCCGCGCTCGATTACCTGAAAAAGTACATCACTAAAGACGACCTCGTCGCCATCATCCTCTACGGCACCACGCCAATTGTCGAAACCAATTTCACGGACGATCGCGAACTCCTGACCAACGTCATTCGACAGCTTCCGATCGGCGAAGCCAGCGAGCTCGCCGGTTTGGCCGATACAGGCGACGAAAACGGGCAGGATACCGGCGCGGCCTTCGTTGCCGACGAATCCGAATTCAACGTCTACAACACCGACAAAAAGCTCAATGCAATCGGGCAGGTCGCCAAAATGCTGAAGAGCTTCCCGGAAAAGAAAGCGCTCATCTATTTCTCAGCGGGCGTTTCCGGCACCGGTATGGAGAACGAAGCCCAGCTGGAAGCCACCATCAACCTGGCGGAAAAAGCCAATATGGCGATCTTCCCGATTGACACCCGTGGTCTGATGGCAGCGCCTCCCGGCGGCGGCGCCAACACAGCGGGTTCGCGCGGCGCGGGCATCTTCAACGGCTCCGCCTACAATTCGCAGCGCGCCGGAATTAACAAGTCGCAGGACACGCTCAATTCCCTCGCCGTCGATACCGGCGGCAAAATGTTCGTCGACAGCAACAACATCGCGCTCGGTATTCAGGGCGTTCAGAAGGCCATGAGCAGCTATTATCTTCTCGGCTACTACAGCAGCAACAGCGCGGAAGACGGCACGTACCGCAAGATCACTTACAAGCTCAACAGCAAAATCGCCGGCGCGAAACTGGAAGGCCGCGAGGGCTATTACGCCGACAAAAACTGGCAGAAGATGAACGGCGAAGACAAGGAATATCAGCTCACCCAGGCCCTTTCATCCGGCGATCCCGTGACCGATCTGCCGATGGTGCTGCAACTCGATTACTTCCGGATTTCCCCGACAGCCTATTACGTTCCCGCCTCCATTCGCGTTCCCGGGTCCGTTGTCGCCGTCGCGCAAAAAGGCGGCGCAGCCGAGACGCAACTGGATTTCGCCGGCCAGGTTCAGGATGAAACCCACGCCGCCGTCGGCAACGTGCGGGACAACATCAAGATCAAACTGGATGGCGCCAACGCCGAGCGCGCCACCAAAGGCACATACCAATACGACGCCGGCTTCACGCTCCAGCCAGGCACTTATCACCTGAAATTCGTCGTCCGCGAAAACATCTCCGGCAAGATGGGCACATTCGAAACCAGATTCGTGGTGCCCGATCTGAGCGCGGATACGCACGGCCTCAAACTCAGCTCCGTCATTCTCAGCAATCAGCGCAATCCCGTGACTTCCGCTGTCGGAACCGCCGAACGCGCAAGCCGGCAGACACTCGCCTCAAATCCGTTGGTCGTCGGGAACGAAAAAGTAATTCCGAATGTCACCAAAGTTTTCCGCCGCTCCCAAACGCTCTACGTCAATTTCGATGTATACGACGCCCAGCCCGACCCAACCGACACCAAAGCGCGCCGCGTAAAAGTCAGCATGAGTCTCTTCAACAACAGCGGCGTCAAGGCATTTGAAGTTGGTCCCATCGATGCTACGCAGTTGGCGTCGGTGCGTCCCGAGGCTGTCCCCGTACAGTTCCAGGTTCCACTGAAAGATATCCCCGCGGGCGAATACACCAGCCAGATTTCGGCGGTGGATGAAGTCGGCCGCAAATTCGCTTTCCCGCGTACACGTCTCGTCATTCGCTGATTTCCGCTCTCGCCTGTTAGAATCGGGTTTCCAAACGGATGCCCACCCTCTCCCGCCGCGGGCGCATATGCGTGCTCGTGGCGCTCGCCATCATCGCCTATCTTCCGGCTCTTCATCTTCCTTTCATAGCCGACGATTACACCCAAATCCCCCTTGCGCGCCATTTCGCGGCGCAGGGCTGGACTCCGCTGCTCCACGAAGTCAATCTCCGCTCTCGCGCAACCTACATGTTTCTGAGCGCCGCGCTGGATAAAACCTTCGGCTTCACGCCCGCCCCCTTCTACGCGGCAGCCATTCTTCTCCACGCGCTCTGCGTTCTCCTGGTATATGCCAGCGGCGTCTGGACGGAGCTTGGCGAATCCGTAGCGTTCTGGTCAGCCGCGTTCTTCGCAGTGGAAGAGGGGCATCAGGAAGCCATCATGTGGCCCGCCGCCGCAGCCGATCTGCTGGTTTTTCTCTTCGGCATGTCCGCGTGGGTTTGCTGGGTGAAATGGCTGCGTGGCGGCAATTGGAAATGGTACGCCGCAGCGTTGGTTTCCATTCTGCTCGCCGCCATATCCAAAGAATCCTTCTGGATTTTCGCCGCGCTCATGCTGCTCCCGGTGATGTTCGATCGTTCCCGACTGCGTCGCAGACTTCTCGGCATCGCTCCGTTCCTCCTGCTGGCGGCCGCTTACATGATCTGGGCATGGACCACCCGCGTTGCAGGGCCGGGTTATCACGACAACCGGTTCTCACTCTCCGCTCCCTGGCTGCACGTTCTGCTCAACAGCTGGTGGCGATTGCTTTTCATCTGGGGACTGGTCGCATTGGCGGTACTGCTCTGGGTGGGCAAACTCGCCGACCGCCGCCTCGTAGCCGCGGCGTCCCTCTGGATGCTGCTCGGCCTGTTCCCGTACAGTTTTCTGACGTACATGCTTCAGATCCCCAGCCGTCAGACTTATCTGGCGAGCGTCGGCCTCGCATGGCTCTTCGGCGCAGCCGCAGCAAGGCTATCCGAACGGCGAAAGCAAACCGCCCTCGCAATACTCTGCCTCGCCGCGCTCGCCGTCAATCTGGAAATTCTCTGGGTGAAGAAAATGGCGCAATTCCGCGAGCGCGGAGAGCCCTCGGAGCTCCTCAAACAGGCTGCCGCCGAAGCTGCGGGGCCCATTCATATCGAGTGCGTCCCGCTGCCCGATTTCGTGGTGGATTCCGTGCTCGGCAGCGTCGGGTCCGCAGCCGTCTTCGAACATCCGGGCCGCGACCAGGGACCTTCCTGCTTTGCCCTCGAATACCGAACCCGTCAGGGCCAGCTCGTCCGGGAATCCCGCAAACTGGCGACCGCGCGGCATGGAACCTTCTACTGACAAAAAAACGTGGCGGACAATCTTTCGATTGATCCGCCACGCTCTCTCAACAAACCGAACTGAGGGTTTTCTCTCTAACCGAGGAAACCAAGATTCGAAGTCGGGAAATTCCCCACGAACGGGAAGATCGAACCCACATTGGCAGAGCTGACCCCGAACCACTGCGCCATGGTCGCCGCATATTGATCCACTGAGGTCGTCGGCACCAGCGTGCCCCGCGAGTTGGCATCGTCCACGCCGCCCAGCGCCAGGGAGGGGAACTGCCCCCAGATCCTGCCGCCCTGGAGCGAACCGCCGCTGGCCGCGCCGGTACCAATCACGAAGTGATGGCTGCCCCACGCATGGTCCGTGCCCGCGTTGCCGTTCGGCTGCAGCGTTCGCCCGAACTCCGAAGCCGTGAACGTCGTGGTGGCCGTATCCGTTCCCACTTCCTGCGTCGCGGTGTAGAAAGCGCTGACCGCCTGGCTCAGCTGCTGGAGAAGCGGATTCTGATCGTTCAGCTGCGAACCGTGCGTATCGAACCCGCCCAGCTGGCAAAAGAAAACCTGGCGTCCGATTCCGAGCGAATTGCGAATGCTCATAATCTGCGCCACAGTCTTCAGTTGCTGGCCGATCAGCGTACTCGGGAACACCGTATTGACCACAGCCGTCTTGAGCGCATTCGTCAGCGCGGTGGAGAAGCCGACGCCGCGGCTCAGCGTTGCGTTCGCCGCCGTGACCAGCTTCAGGCCATTATCGAATTGCATCAACTGCTGCACAGCCGTAAGGCGCGAAGGTGTTCCCGCGCCCTGCAAGAGCGAGACGCCACCGACCGGCACTGTGGCCGCGAAAGTCTGCGCGCCCGTGCAGAACAGGCCGCAACCGGTTGTTGCGGTCACCGGCGTAAACGTCGCCGCGGAATTGTAAGTCGGAAGCAGGTTGTCTTCCACGCGTCCACCCCAACCCGTCGTAGCCGACCCGTTCGGAATCGCCGCCTGCCACTGATTGGTCTGGTCCGAATGCGAAAACAACTGTGCCGGCAGCTTCGCCAGGTTCTGAGCCTGGAAAATCTGCCTTGTAGTCGGCTGCACCAGCATCCCGACGTTTGCCACAATGGCCGCATTGCCCGCATTGTAGAGCGCCGCAATTTCCGGCATCTGCGGATGCAGTCCATATGTATCGCTGCCATCCGCCACCATCTGTAGCCCCGCCTGCGGCAGCGCCAGCGATTGCCGGCCCTGTTGGTAGAGGTTGTAATTCTGCTTCGCCGTCGCAACGGGGATGACCATATTGTGGCCATCGTTACCGCCCGCGAGGAAGATGCACACCAGCGCCTGATAGGGCGCGCTGCTCGACGCCAGTGCATTCATCTCGCCGAATTTACCGAAGGCGCCCAGGGCTCCCACCGACGTAACGGCCGCTTTGAGGAAATCTCTTCTGGATTTGATCAGCATCTCTTTATATCCTTCTGTTCTTATCTCGTCAGTAATTGGCTGCGGGTGGATTACGCTCTAGTGCCAGACGTTGTAATAATTCGACGTCAGAATCAGATAGCAGGCCGTCTGCACGCGATGCAGATTCCCCAGGCTATCCGCCGCCACCGCGGTGGTGATGATTTGATTCATCGCCGCCGGCATCGTGCCGTGAGTCAGAGTCACATCGAGTGCGCTCACCAGCGTTGCCGGTGTGGCAGCCAATGGCAGGAACGCGCTCAGGTCAACCGTGGTACCCGGACCGTTGCTGGCAATAGGATTGGAGTATTGATTGAAGAACTGAGCAACAAGATTCTCGCGAAGAATCGCGGTGTTCGGATTGTAGATCTGGAACTCAGGCCCTTTCAGCCCTCCCGTTCCGCCCACTGTGTAACCCGGTGAGAAGTAATTGAACACGCTGGCCGGGTTAAAGATGTCCTGGCCCATCGTCGCCAGAGTGGAAGCATAATAAGTTGCCGTTGTCATCTGGCCGTTGAACGCCCGAACGAAGCCAGGGATGAAAAGCGCGGGCTCCTGCATGTGTCCGTCCGCCGAAAGATCGCTGCCGCCTTCGTCGTTGGCGCGCGCTTCCGAATCCATCAGGATCGCCTTTATCAATGTCTTCATATCGCCGTTGCTGGTCGTGAATACCTGCGCCATGCGAGCGACATACGCGGGCGTCGGATTGCTCTTCACCAGATGTTGAATCAACTGCTTGGAAATAAACGGCGCCACATTCGCATGGCTCGCGATGTTGTCGAGCGCCTGGCTCAGGTCCACATCCATCGCCAGATTGGCCGGCGCGATGTAACCGTTCAGCAGTGTCTTCGATCCGAAATCGTGCATCGCCGGATATTGCGCCAGCGGCTTGCTCGTGTTGATATACGAGGGGAAGTAAACCGATCCGTTCGGCTGTGTGTATGTCCAGCCGGTCATCACGCGGGCCAGTTCGGAAATATTCGGCTGCAGGTACGCCGGCGCCGGCAGATTGGTAGTGGGATCGATCTGCACGGTTCCATCCTGATTCAGCAGCACATCGCCCATGCTGAAAAGCTGCATGACTTCGCGGGCGTAGTTTTCATTGGCCGCGGTCCCCGCCGCCGGATTGGCCTTCGCGTTATTCGCCATGTCGAGGTAGTCTGCCATCGTCGGACTGAGCGTCACGTCGCCGAGAATTTTCCGGTAATCCGTAAACGCATCGTTCATCAGCATCTGCTCGTAGGGAATCATGTCGCCGTTCCAGATAATCTTGGTGATCGAGACAACGAAAATCTCGCTCAGTGCAAATGCCACGCGCTGCCGTAACTGGTCCGGATTTGTGACGGCGTTCGCAAGGAAGGTATTCGGCAATCCGCCCTGGCTTCCTGCAACCCCCAGATAGCTCGAAACACCCGGCATCGCCAGTTGCTCGTCGATCCATGCGCTGATTCCGATCTGTTGCACGTGCGCGGCATCGGCCGATGTCGGGCCAAACGCTGCCTGTTCCAGGAACCGGCGGGCGGCCGAAACGGATGCCTGCGGATTCTGAACTCCGACCGGAACAGCCAGCGGCGCGGATACCAGCGGCCCGTTATTGACTGTCAGGTTTTCCGAAGTGGCCGGTCCGGCGAACCCGTTCACCGTGAGTGTATTCGGATCCACGTATTTGGTGGTAAGCGCGAGACCGTTCAGTTTCGCCACCGAGGCCGCCGTGAAGCCGGTGTCGGTTACGCTGGTCGAAAATACTCCCAGCGGCAGCGGCGAAGTGCCGATTCCCGTTACTGTCGGCGGCACGTTGGTCAGTAGCGTGATATTCGCCGTGGAATGTCCGACGGAGTTTGTGGCAGTAACCGTGTCGGTGCCGACTGCCGGCATGACAGCCGGAGCGGTGTACAGCCCTGTCGAAGTCACTGTACCCGAAACCGCAGTCCAACTCGTGGCTCCCGCTGCTGTGAACTGCTGCGTCATGCCGATAACCACCGCTGCCGACGCGGGCGCGATCACCGGAGCCGAGGTCGTTCCGCCTGTACCACCCGTTCCGCCCGTACCAGTCTTGGTCGGCGCGATCATTGGAACCGTAATCACGTTACCGAACACAGTGTTCGGGTTCCGCACCGTGAATGTTGTGCTCGTGGTGCTGGCGGCGTGATACGTGGAAGCCGTCATGGTCGTCGAGTTGACGAACTTGGCCGCGAGCTGCACGCCGCCATCCCAGACAACCGCTCCCTGCTGGAAGCCGCTGCCGGTCACTGTCACCAGACTCACGTTCCCGGTGGGCATTGGATTCGGAGTGACCGACGTGATCGTTGGACCGGCGCCCAGCAGATAGACATACCATGTGGCGGAATAGGCTGACTGACCTCCCAGCGCGGCGGTAATCGCCGTCATGCCGGAAGACGGTACCGTCATAGGAGCCGTGAACAAACCCGTCGGACTGATTGTCCCGACCGTCGAATTCCCTCCAACCTTACCGCCGGCCAGCCAGACAATCGACATGTCTCCCATGTAATTCGTTACTGTCGCGCTGAATTGCACAGTGCCCCCGGGGCCCGCCGTTATATATCCCGAGTTAGGGCTCAGGGTAACTGTCTGGGCCTGAAGCGCGCCGCCGGCCAGTGCCGCGACGAAAGTTAACAACGGCAGCGCTAACCTGCCGTAACGAAACCGGGAGTTCGTCGAAATGATCTTCTGCATTTGGTTGATATATCCTCCGAATCGTTGCCCATCGGACTTGGACCAGGGGGTGGCAACGATTCGAATATGGAGTGGCGCGAATTGCGGCGGATATTACCGCGGGCCAAAGAAATTTGAAGTTCGGTGGTTTTCCACGATACGAAGCGCAAGTCTGTCCCCTAAAGGCGACGTACTAAGGCGTCAGGCACCGCCTCGCGCGGCAATCATGGCGCTGCCATCCTGTAAAATGAAGCTTCCAACCTTATGACGCTCGAAGAACTCGACCGCGAATACGCTCCGCTCCGTGAACAGGCATCTGCCGTCCGGAGTTATCTTTGACGCAGCCAAAAAGAAGAAGCAGATAGAAGATCTCGCGGAGCAGATCTCCGCACCCGACTTCTGGTCGAATCCTGAACGCAGCCAGAAGGTCATGCAGGATCGCAAGCGCCTCGAAGAGGCCGTCGATTCCGATGCACAGATCGCCGGTGTTACCGACGATATCGACACGCTCTTTGAACTCGCCCGCGAAGGCGAGGCTGTCTCTGCCGACATCGTCCGTGAACTGAAAAGCTACGGCGAACTGCTGGCGAAACTCGAAACGCAGATGCTGCTTTCGGGCGAGAATGCGCAGCTGCCGGCCATTGTCACCATCCATCCCGGAGCGGGCGGCACCGAGTCTCAGGATTGGGCCGAGATGCTGCTGCGCATGTATCTTCGCTGGTGTGAGCGCAACAAATTCGGCACCGTCATCACCGATCGCCAGGAAGGCGAAGGCGCGGGCATTAAATCGGCGACCTTCGAAGTGAACGGACCCAACGCTTACGGGCTTCTCCAGTCGGAGATCGGCGTGCACCGCCTGGTTCGGATTTCACCGTTCGATTCGGCCGCGCGCCGCCATACTTCGTTTGCGTCCGTCTTTGTCTTTCCGCAGATCGACGATGAAATCAAGATCGATATCAAGCTCGAAGACCTCCGTATCGATACCTTCCGCGCGGGCGGCGCCGGGGGCCAGCATGTCAACATGACGGATTCCGCCGTGCGCATCACGCACTTCCCTACGGGAATTGTTGTGCAGTGCCAGAATGAACGCTCGCAGCATAAGAATCGCGACAGTGCGATGAAGCAACTGCGCGCCCGCCTGTATGAATTCGAGCTGGAAAAGAAGCGCGAGGAAACGCGCAAGACGGAAGCCTCCAAGCTCGAAATCAATTTCGGCAGTCAGATTCGCAGCTACGTTCTGGCTCCGTATCGCATGATCAAAGATCACCGCACCAAACTCGCCATCGGCGATGTCGATAAGGTGCTGGATGGCGATCTCGAAGAACTCCAGCACGCCTTCCTTGTCTGGCGCAAGACGGGGCGGACCGCCGGCACGGGCGCCGACGACGCCGAGGAATAAACCTTTGGACGGCATCGCGCACGCGGCGGCACTGCTCCGGGCCGGCAAGCTGGTGGCGATCCCGACCGAAACTGTCTACGGCCTCGCGGCCAACGCTCTCGATCCAGCGGCAATCCGGCGCATTTTCGAAGCGAAAGGCAGGCCGTCGACAAGTCCCCTCATCGTCCACATTGCCGATGTTGCCATGGCTCGCGAACTGGCTCTCGAATGGCCGCCGCAGGCAGATGCCCTGGCGATGAAGTTCTGGCCAGGCCCCTTGACCATCATCGTGCTCAAAAGTTTAAAGGTTCCCGATATAGTCACAGCGGGGCTTTCGAGCGTCGCGTTGAGAATGCCCGCACATCCCATGGCCCTTGCCGTAATCACCGCCGCGCAACTCCCTTTAGCCGCGCCCAGCGCCAACAGATTCACGCAGCTTTCGCCCACGGCGGCGCAGGATGTGAGCGAGGGTTTGGCCGATTACGTACTGGATGGCGGCCCCTGCCAGGTAGGCATCGAAAGCACGGTCCTCTCGCTCGTGGGCCCGGTCCCGCGAATCCTGCGTCCAGGGATGATCTCGCGCACGCAGATCGAGGAAGTGATCGGACCAGTGGGCGAAGGCGCCGGCCCTGAATCGCCGGGCCAGCACCCGAAGCACTACAGCCCCCGAACCCGCGTCGTTCTCGGAGCCAATCCCGCCACAGGCCGCGGAGTGCGCCTCGATTCCACAAACATGCCGCAAGCGGCGCAGGCTTATGCCAGGCAGTTGTACAGGAAACTACATGAACTCGACGAAAGCGGCTACGACTGGATCGCGATAGAACTCCCTCCGGATACACCGGAATGGGCGGGAGTGCGGGATCGGCTGACCCGCGCTGCCGGTTAAACGGCACAGTCGGCCCCCACGTTTTGCGCGACGGGTATTTTAGAACTGATAAATTAGTAGATACTGGAACAAAAGGACGTCCGGTTGCGTCACTCCCCTTTCACCATGCGCCCGATACCGATTGTTGTGCTCACCATTGTGCTCAGTGCGGCCCTGTACGCGCAGGCGCCGTCCGCGTTTGAAACCCATCTCACCGCCGGGCAGGCTGCCGTGAAACAAAGCCGTTATGCGGAAGCGGATACGCAGCTTCATGCCGCGGTTGCCGATGTCGACCGGCCCGACCCTGCCCGATCGCCCGGCCGCGTTGTGGAAGCTTACTCCGCGCTCTGCGATCTCGACCTGCTGATGAGTCGCTACGATGAGGCCATCGCCATGGCGGGCAAGGCCGTCGATATGGCAGAACCCATCACGCAGCCTGCGACGGATCTGTCCCCGCATCTTTTGCGGCTGGCAGGCGCGCTCCGGGCGGGCGGGAAGACTCAAATGGCTCTGCCAGTGCTCCAGAGAATGTTGACGCTCGACCAGACACTGGGGGCCGACGATCCAAAAGTTTCGGCGGATTACGACAAGCTGGGCAGTGCCTATCTGGAGCTTTCGCAGATGGAGGAAGCCCGCGACGCTTATCGGAAGGCGCTTGATACCCGCATCAGCAGGCTGGGACCGGAGGACATTGAGGTTGCGACGAGCTGGGTGAATCTCGGCGTCATGGAGCAGCGCAACGCCAAAGCCGATGCGGCACAGAAAGATTACGAGACTGCGCTGGCGATTTCGGAAAAGAAACTCGGCCCCGATGCCTATGGACTCACGGGTATCCTGGACCGGTTGGGAAGGCTGTTCAGCGAACAAAAGGATTATCACAATGCGGAGCTTCAGTTTCAGCGCTCGCTCGCGATTCGGGAGAAGATTCTGGGTCCGCGGCATTCCGACGTCGCACCGGCCGTAGAGAACCTGGGCTGGGTTTATTTCTTCGATAAGAAATATCTCGAAGCGGAGCCGCTGTTTCAGCGCGCACTACAAATCTGGATAGCAACGAAGGAGCCGACGAATCCGCTGATTGCACAGGCGCTGGATAATCTGGGCACGTTGTATTCGGCGCAAAGGCGCTACCCCGAGGCGGAGCCGTTTTTCAGGAAAGCGTTGTTCATCCGGGAGACCAAAGATCTGGAGAGTCTTTCCACGCTGGCGCAAATCTACCAGGCCACGAACGAAATGAAGAAGGCAGATGAGTATTTTCAGAGGGCTCTTCTGATTGGGGAAAAAGCTCTGGGCGGCGATCACCCCGAGGTGCTGGATGTCATTGACGAATACGCGGTCATGCTGCGTGCCGCCAACAGGATCGTGGAGGCGAAGAAAATGGAAGCCCATTCGAAAGAGCTGAACGACAAACTGGCCCCGGAGAAAGCGGCTGCCCGCAATGCGGCCAATGTGCAGGCTACTGCCCCTGTGCAGAAGCATTAACTCGCAGGTTTCGCGGATTTCGCAGGGACCGGGAACGCGGGTCACAACGAAGTTAGATTATTTTCGGCTGCCCGCATACACCTGAATCGAAGCGCCTTAACTGCAGTCCTCCACCAAAAGCACCAGTCAAAGCACCCCCGATTTCTTGACAGCCTGTGCTACTTTCCGGACAGGGAGTGGTTCTTCATCGGCCGCTCCTGACAAAATTTTCCCGGCCGGGAAGCGTCGATTGAGATGAAACTGGACTTCCGGTTCCTGAATACCACTTCGGGATTTACTGTTCGTTGCCTCGGAGGCATCGGGTTGACG
>JAICJH010000163.1 GCA_025928545.1 Bryobacteraceae bacterium
CCGCGCGACAGCCTGCGGCCTGGCGTCGGTCGGCGGCTCGGGGATGCACGTCAGGATGGTTTTGCTCAGGGTGTCGATGTAGGCGAACAGCGCCTGCTGCCCGCGATGCATCCGCGCCACTTCGCGGCGGAGTTGCTCGAGGTTGGCTGCCAGCCGCTCTTCGCCGCTATCTCTCTGGGGTGAACCCGCAGCGAGCTGCTGCTGGATTGCATAGCGAATGAAAGCCGTGGGGGAAGCGAAGCCGTCACGCGCGGCCGCGTCATCGATCTGCTTATGGGTCTCCTCGCGCAGGCGAATCGTTCGTTGTGGCATCCGGCGTTCTCATCTACCAAGGGAACGGCAGAGCCACTTCGGGACGCTCAGGAGCCAAAAATCTGCCCAACCCCCGGGTGCATCCCCGCTGGGATGCGCTCACACGAAAAGGCACCCCGCGCTAAAAGGCGCGGGTGCAATTACAAACAACACAAAACACGCAGGAGCGCATCCCGCGCCTTTATGTTCCACTACCAGCTTTTTGCGGATTGATGACCTGGCTGTTGTCGCAGGCTGCCGCAATTCGTCTCAAGCTGCCGCAAACTGTTGCTCGTCCTCGGAATTGCCGCAAACTGTCGCAACCTGCCGCGATCCGTCGCCAATCGTCGCAGATTGAAAAAAATACTTCGGTCGCCGCGTCCCGAAATCTCTTCGCCATTCCCTTGGTATTGAGCGAATGAAATTGCCCGACAACTGGATCCCGGAAACCCGCACCCGCCTCGCGCGAAGGCGCGCGAGAAAGCCGGACACCAAAGCCGGTCAGCTCTGGGCACTGTGGCCCGAGATCAAAGCCGCACTGGCGGAAGGCCAAAGCATCAGAACCGTCCTCGGGTGGCTTGAGGAAGATGCCGGGATCGTGGTCTCGCCGGGCAGTTTCACCAGCTACATCAGCCGGAATCGAAGGCGGGAGGCGGCCGAACGAATCGAAGAGGCGGCCAGATCCTTCGCCCGCGCTCATCGAGTCAAGGCAGCCTCGGTTGGGGCGCCTGCGGCAGCGAGCGCGGGATCCGAGGACGAACAGCCACCCCTGAACAGTCCGGCTTTAAGCGAATCCGATCCGATGGCGCGAACGATGGCTGCTCTCCGTAAACGTCGTTTCGACATCCGTGAGGCGCATCGAAACGGCGATCCCACAGACGTGAAGTTGATCTGAATTCAAGGAGCATAGGAACCGATGTCGAAGAACAGCAACGGGAACGGCGCCGCCCCGGTTGGACCGGCGGCCGTTCATTTCGTCCTTCAGGGCAAAGGAGGCGTCGGCAAGAGCGTTGTCGCAAGCTGGCTGGCCGAGTTCCTCACCTCACACGGACAGAAGGTCTGCGCCATTGACGCCGACCCGATTAACAGATCGCTCGGCCAGTACAAGGGACTCAAACCGGAGTTGCTTGATCTCATGAATGCCGACGGCCTGGTCGAACGCAACCGCTTCGACACGCTTGTCGACCGGTTCGCTGCCGGGGACGGCGCGTTCATTGTGGACGCCGGCGCAACCGCGTTCCTGCCGCTTTGGACCTACATTCTCGAAACCGAGCTGATACGAGTGCTTCGCGAAACCGGGCGGACGGTTTACATCCACGTCCCCATCAGCGGCGGAGAGATGTTGAACGACACCCTGCTCGGATTCAAAACACTCGCTGAGAGCGCGATCGAGCACAGCCTGGTCGTCTGGCTCAACGAGTACTTCGGTCCGGTCTCGCGCGAAGGGAAGGACTTCCATCAGATGCAGGTCTATCTCGATAACCGCGACAAAATTCTGGCCGTAGTCGGCATCCCCCAGCGGAGCGCGGATACTTACGGCGAAACCGTGCGCCGCATGCGCGAGCGAAAGATGACGTTCAGCGAAGCCCTGGAATCGCCTGAGTTCATGCTGGCCCAGCGATCACGGCTCCACATCGTCCGCCGGGACCTGTTCGAACAGCTTGAGCAGACACCCTTAACGGCTGACCACCATGCCTGACGTTCTGGATACCCGGGCGCTGCTTGCGGAACTGCTATCGAAGCACGGTATTCACGTTGACGATGCTGATCCGGCCCTGGCGATCGTCGCCTTGAACCGGCTTGTCCTCGAGAAGAGTACGGATCAGATCAGTGAGCGCATTCGGCTCGAACTCAAAGAATTCGAAGAGGGCGTGGCGAAGGTGCAGCGCCGCGCCGGCCAACTGGTTGCTGAGGAGTTCAACGACCATTTGAGCGCCGTTCGAAATTCGCTCCAGACGGACATAACTCTGGCCGGCGCGAAAGCCAATGAAATCGTCTACAGGATCGAGCGGGCAAACAGCTGTCCGGTGATGATCCGGTGGACGGTGATCGGCTGCTTTTTCGCGCTCGTCATGTTCACAATCGGTGTGCTTGTGGGATGGGGTTACCTGCCCCATGCACGTTTAGCGTGGAACAGGATCACTCAAGCCGGCAACGGCGATCTCGGGCCGGTCGCGCGAACGGCAACAGATTATTCCGGAGAACTGCCAATCCAGTCTTCTGTTTGCAAATTTGATA
>JAICJH010000012.1 GCA_025928545.1 Bryobacteraceae bacterium
GCTATGCACGCGGGCATATGTACTTACTAACCGCGGGCCGACAGCCCGATAGATCCCGCTCGATTCATGGGCGGCAGGACACAGCGCTATAACAAGGCGTCCCCTGCCGCCATCGACGTTTAACGTTGCCGTCGAAGTGTGTTTTTTTATTGGCCATGCACCAGCGTGCATCGGCGGCCATTCTCGAAAAACCAACCCAAAACTGACCCAAAACGAACCTATCGAAACACAGGTGCCCGCCGTCCTATCCACGTAGCGGCTGCGGCGGCGCGTCTAGACTTGTAACTATGAACTATTGCTTCAAGGGAGCGTTATTGCTCGCCGTAATTGCCGGATGTCTGCATGCCCAGGAGTTCGACGCCGCGTCGATCAAACCCAGCAAAGCAGCGGGCGATCGCCGGTCGCTCAACAGCGATCCAGGCCGTATCACCTATACCAACGTCACTCTTCGCGATTGCCTGATGGCGGCTTACGACGCGAAGGATTATCAGATCACCGGTCCCGACTGGATGCGAACCGACCGCTTCGACATCATCGCTACCGCGCCCGGCACTGCCTCCCCGGATGAAATGAAGCCAATGCTTCGCAAGCTGCTGGCCGCGCGATTTCAGATGACCCTGCATCGCGAGAAACGCGATCTTCCCGTCTACGCCATGGTGATCTCGAAAGCCGGCACCAAGCTAAAGGAAACCGAAACTCCCGGCCGCGGCAATATGCGGATAAATGGAGGCGGCGTAGTTTTCACCAGCATCACCATTCCGGAACTGATCGACAATCTTTCTCGTATGAGATTCGCTGAAATGGATCGTCCCGTTGTCGACAACACCGGCCTGAAAGGCCGCTATGACTTCAGCGTAAACCTCTTCGGCAGTCAGGAAGAAATGATGGCGGCGCTCAATAAGGGCGATTTCGGCTCCTCGATCTTCACGCTGATCCAGGAGCAACTTGGTCTCAAACTGGAACCGCAAAAGCTGCCGCTCGATATGGTGATCGTCGATAAAGCCGAGCGCGTGCCCACCGAAAACTGATCGCAGATTTTGGAACTTATAGCAGTCGCGGAAACGAAAGGTAAGTGAAATGAAACTCGGAATACAATTGACCGCCTGGATCTGTCTGGGCATGAGCACCGCCGTGGCGCAGACCTTCGAAGTGGCATCCATCAAACCCGCCGCTCCCATGGAAGGCGGCCGCATGATGGTCGGCATTCAGGGCGGCCCCGGTACTCCCAAACCAGGCCAGATGACGTTCACCAACGTCTCACTGAATAACATCCTTCAGCAGGCCTATGACGTCAAGGATTATCAGATCTCCGGCCCCGCCTGGATGCAATCCACCAGATTTGACATAGAAGCCAAAGTTCCCGCCGGAACCACCAAAGAGCAATCGCGGATCATGTTGCAAAACCTGCTCGCCGACCGCTTCAAATTGACCCTGCACCACTCGACGAAGGAGTCTTCGATCTACGCGCTGCTCGTCGCAAAAGGCGGCCCGAAGCTGACGGAATCGGTTGACGATCCCAACGCCGCGCCGGCCGATGGCCTTCCCGGCCCCCTTAAAATGGGCAAAGACGGCATGCCGGAAGGTCCTCCCGGATCCATGAAGGGTCGCGTGATGATGATGATGGCGCCGGGTGGCCGCATGCACCTGATGAGCGGCAGCACAACAGTTTCGAAATTTACCGACACTCTCGCTTCACAACTGGACCGCCCTGTTGTCGACATGACCGGACTCACCGGCAAGTACGATATCGTTCTCGACTTTGCTCCCGATCCCGCCGTTATGCAGGCACGAATGGGTGCGATGGGTGTTGGGCCGCCGCCCGGAGCCATGCATGAGGCTGGCAGTAGCCCCGACGATCCCAACGGCAGCGCCACCATCTTCTCCGCGCTTACCGAACAACTGGGCCTGCGACTCGAAGCGCGCAAAGGTCCGGTCGATCTGCTGGTGATCGACAGCGCCCAGAAGACGCCGACCGAAAACTGAGCAAAAGATCCCGAACTGCGCTACGATCTTACTTGGAGCGTTCCTGCGAAGCAGGTGGTGGCCCATCATTTTTGATCCAACACTCAAGAATGAGGGAGTTGGCCTACGGGCGTCTGTGCGCTGGTCCCTGCCGGTAACCCCGGTGGATGGCCCCTAAGGACGACCGGTTGATTCCCACCCTTTACAAAAGGGGGTCAAAAAACGGGCTGAAACGGCCGAGTGGTACGCTCCAAACTTTTCTTACTCTGCCGGAGGTTTGGGTGTTTCTTCCGGCGGCAGGAATCGGATGCTGCTGGCGGCAATCTTGCCGTTGCGATCCATTCCGAGGTCGTAAGCAATGCGCTTGCCCGGCAAAAGCTCCGTGGCATCGCCTTCCTGCAATCGCGAAACGTGGAAGAAGATATCCTTGCCACCGGAATCGGGCCGCAGAAAACCGAAACCCTTCTCGCCGAAGTAAGTCATGATAGCGCCGGTTTGCGGGTCCTGAGTGCCCTCGTCCGCGCCGCCGCTTTCGCCGCCGGCCGCCGAAGCCGAACTGGGACGTCCCGACTTATCGCCGACTCCCTGCTTCAACAGCGCCATATCCTCGTCCGTGAGTTCACCCACGGGCCCGCTGTCTTCAGTGGGCATTTTCAGATTAGGATTTTTCTTCTGTGCTTCCTCAAAGAGGCGTCGCTGTCTGGCGTTCAAAATCGGGGATTCCTTTAAACTGCTGTCAACTATCGATACTCGGGCTTACGCCTTCGCTTTTGCGGTCCGGGTCTTCTTTGGCTTTTCCGGAATCACAGCGCCGTCGGGACCCACTTCGGGTGCTGCCTTCGCCTTGCGTGCACGTGCGCGCTTTTCGGCCGGGGGTTGACGGTCGCTCTTCTTCAGGTTAGTGATCACCATCGCCGTGACGAACTTCTTCTCGCCGTGATCGTCGAACTTGATGACGATGCGTTCCTCGGTGTGTGAGAGCACTGTGCCCAAGCCAAACGTCTGGTGCTCGACCTGAGCGCCCTGGTTATAACTGGCCATATTTTTTTGGGATCATTCCTTTGATGAAAAAGCTAATGCGGCGTGTCCAGAGAAACACGTAGCTATGACAACTATAATAGCATGAATTAACCATGGCAATTCTGGACTCGATCCGCTCCTGGCTCCAGCGGGAATCCGCTCCTTTCCGCGAGGTTCATCATGAACCCACCAGAACCTCCGAGGAATCCGCCCGCGCCCGCGGCGAAGAGCTCAAAGTCGGCGGTAAAGCCCTGTTGATTAAGGTAGATGCCGAGTTCCGGCTTTTCGTGATCAGCGCTGAGAGGAAGCTCGATTCGGGCGCCATTCGCAGCCATTTCGGGGCCAAAAAGACCCGCTTCGCTTCACCCGAAGAACTGCTGGACCTGACCGGTCTCGTGCCCGGTTGCGTGCCCCCGTTCGGTGCGCCGATCCTTCCGTTTCCCCTGTACGCCGACACCTCGGTGTTCGAAAGCCAGCGCATCGCTTTCAACGCCGGATCGCTCACCGACTCCATTATTCTGGGAATCGACGATTACCGGCGCCTCGCGAATCCGGAGGTTTTCACTTTTTCGGCGGCTTCGCAGGCGTAACTTCCCGGCGATCTTTTTGGTTGTTTCCGCGGGAGAGCACCCGGACCAGCACTATCTTTTTGCCGAATTTTTTGGCCTCGGCCGCGCTCGGCATGTAGATGTCGATGTGGCGACCGTCGACTTTGGAACCGGTGTCCGTCACGGCGTAAACGCCGGAATAGGCCCCCGCTCCGGTGATCCGTATCAAAGAACCCAGCGGCAGCACCGCCGGATCCGCCGCCACAATTCCCCGGTGAGGGGCGGTACCTTTGGCCGTGAGACCCTCGGCTGAATCGGCAGTCGCCTCGAAGCGCATCGCCGGACGACGAGCCCCGGTGGATGCCCTTTGCGCCGGCACGTTTGAAGCAGCCATCAGCAATAGCAACGCACTTGCGAGTCGCACGCTCTACCAGCCCCGCAACCGTATTGCCAGACAGCCTCAGGCCAGGGCTTTGGAATAAAGCGCCAGCAAACGGCTCCAGGCTTTCTCCGCCAGCGGTTCGTTGTACACCGTGGAATCCGGCGGGCACCAGCCGTGCGCGGAGCCTTCGTAGACTTCGATTTCCGCCGGCAGGCCCGCCGCCGCGAACGTCTCTTTCAGCGCGACCTTGTCGTTCGGCGCGCGCGTATCGTCATTGGCAGCAATCGCGATCAGGAACTGCGCCTTGCTCTTCGAGGCCTGAAGATGCGGACTGTTCGGCATCGTCGTTACGAGTCCGCCGCCATGGAAAGAACCCACCGCTCCCACGCGATCCGGCACGGCCGCAGCGGTGCGAAACGCAATCGGACCGCCCATGCAATAACCCTGCGTACCCATCTTGCGGTTCTTCGCCACAGACGCCTGCTGGTCGAGCCAGCCGATGAATGCCTTTGCATCGGTCATGTGCGTCGTCTCATTCAGACCCTGAGCGAGCGGCATTACAGACTGGATGGGTGTCGCACCGCCCTGTTCCGCGGTGGGCGCTTTCTTCGCGCGATAGAACGGGTTTACGACCAGCACTGAATAGCCCGATTCGGCGAGCCGCTTACCCATCTGGCGGAATGCCGGCCGCAGACCGAAAATATCGGGCCAGATGAGAACGCCTGGGGCGGTACCGGTCGCAGGATGCACGAAGTAGCAATCCGCTGTGCCGTCGGGCGTCTTGACGTTGACCTCCGATTCGGTGACGGCGGCGGCGTTCGCCACTTGTGGCAGCATCATCGCAATGCCCGCTCCTACTATCTTGCCGAATTGCTTCCTGGTCACCAGGCCGCGGGCTTCGTAATCTTTCCGGTCGTCTTCAAAATGATCCTGATCGCACATATTCGTTTACTCCCCCTACCGCGCTATTTTACATGGAACCGGGCAAGGATTTGGTAACTACAATGAGAATCATGAGCTCAGTGAGAGTTGCGGCATTCTCGATGTCTCTTGATGGTTTCGGCGCGGGGCCACGGCAGGATCTCCAGAATCCGCTCGGAATCCGTGGCTTCGAATTAATGGGTTGGTTTCTGGAGACCGAGGTCTTCAGGAAAATGCACGGCGGATCTGACGGAAGCAGGGGCGTGGATAATGATTTCGCGCTGCGCGCTTTTGAAAATGTCGGTGCGTGGATATTGGGGCGGAACATGTTCGGGCCGGTTCGAGGACCCTGGCCTGACGACTCATGGAAGGGTTGGTGGGGTGATGAGCCTCCTTATCATGTGCCGGTTTTCGTTCTCACTCATCATGCCCGCGCTCCGCTCGTAATGCAGGGCGGCACGACATTCTACTTCGTCACGGATGGACCGGAATCCGCTCTGCGGCAGGCGAAGGAAGCGGCAAACGGCAAGGATGTGCGAATCGGCGGAGGCGTTTCCGTCGTTCGCCAATATCTGAAGGCGGGCGCGATTGACGAGCTGCATCTGGCGATGTCGCCTGTCCTGATGAGTGAGGGCGAGAATCTGTTTTCAGGAATCAATCTTCACGAGCTCGGTTACGTTCCGACGAAGATGGTGGCCGGTGAAAACGCCACACATGTTGTGATCGCGAAACGGTAATCCACGTCTCCGCTATTTCGAAACTTCGCTCTGGATCGCATCCAGTTCGCGTCCGGCCTCAGCCATTTTCCCCTGGCCTGCCAGTTCGCGATAGCGTTCCATGTGCTTCTTCACGCTGTCGATTCGCGGATCGCCGGACTTCATCTCGGCCACAGCTTTGATGGCGCCCGACGCGGCGTTCGCGCCCGCCTGAACTACGGCCTGGGGCGTAATCGCAGGTAATCCGGCTGACACACCATTAATCCTCGCCAGCGCTTCCTCATATGAGTCCGCATAGATCAGATGATTACCCATTGCGAGCACCACCTTCTTCAGCTGCGGCATGCGCGCCTGCGTCGCCTGTAAATAGATTGGCGAAATGTAGAGGAATGTGTCGCCGATCGGCAGTACGAGGGTCTGCCCCTGCAAAACCTGCGAGCCCTGCTGGTTCCACAGCGTCAGGTCCTTCGAAATGGTTTCGTCCTGATTGATGCGCGCGCTCACCTGCATCGGCCCCAGAATCAGCTCCTGCTTCGAGAGCTGCATGACAACGATTTCGCCCAGCTTGTCGCCATCGCAACGCGCCAGCATGACACCAATCAGGTTTTCCTTCGTGGCCGGCGTGTACGTGGTCATCAGCAGAAACTCCGGCTTCGTCTCGCCGGGCAGCGTTGCATAGGCATAAGACGGATCCACCGGCTTCGGCTCGGCATTCTGGCCGCCGGAGTATTTCGACAACTCCCAGATATCCTCATTGTTATAAAACGCCTGCGGATTGCGCATGTGATAGACGCGATAAACCTCCGCCTGCACCCGGAACAGTTCTTCCGGATAACGGGCATGTTCGCGCAGAGCCGGCGGCATTTTGGAAACATCTTCGAAGAGTGCGGGGAAGAGCGAACGATAGGCGCCGATGATCGGGTCGGCCGCGTCGAAGACATAGATATGGGTTTCGCCGTCGTACGCGTCCACGGTTGCTTTCACTGCATTGCGTACATAATTGATGCCATCGTAGGCGGGAATTTCCTTCGAGAACGGATATGCCTCCGAAGTGGTGTAGCCATCCGCCATCCAGACCTCGCGGCCTTCGGGCGTGATCACCAGATAGGGGTCGCCATCCCACCGCAGATAGGGCGCAAGCGTTTGCAGGCGTTCGCGCACGCGGCGGTGAATCATCATGCGGCTCTTATCGGTGAGATAACCGGTAAGCACGATATTGGAATCGCCGTAATGCAACGCGGCCGCGGCCCGCATCAAAAGCGATGAAACAGGAAAGCCACCCTTGCCTTCGTATTTCGTGAACGCGTTGTCGGAACCCTGCGGGTAGTTGAACTCCTGCTGTGCCGTCTCCACGAATACGGGCTCCTGCTGCAATTCGCCGTAATAGAGTTCCGGTCGTGTGAGTTTCAGGCTCGGCGTATTAATGGCCGGCGGCATGTCTTTCACCAGGTAGACCGGCTGGCCTTCGGGCGTGATCTTCGCCACTTCCGCCAACACCAGGCCGTAGCCGTGAGTGTAAATGAAATGCGGATTGATCCAGCTGGATTGCGTGCCGGGCAGTTGCGTGATGTCGAGTTCGCGGGGCGACAGCAGTACCTGGCGGGGCTGGCCATCGACTATGTAGCGATCCACATCGGGCGGCTCATGGAAAACGTAATAAGGCCGCAGGGCCTGCATCTGCGTGATGGTGTCGTGGAACGGCCGCCAGTCCCAAAGGCGAACGTTATCCAGCAATGTCTTGTTCCTTGCTGTGTCAATCGCGGCGTTGGGATTGGTGTGCATCTCAACTTCGCGTATCTGGTTGGAAAGTCCATACGCTGCGCGGGTAGCTTCGATATGGGCCGAGATGTAAGGGCGTTCGAGAGAAATTTCGTTGGGCTTCACATAAAGAGCGCCGGCGATGGAAGGCACAATCCAGAGCAAGCCGATACTGAGTAAAACTACCGCGCCAGCAGGGATCCATCGCTTTATGGCGATCAGGCCGGCGCCCACAATCAGGGCGACGATCACCAGCCAATTGAGAGGCAGCACGAAATGATCGTCCGTATAATCGATCCCAGTCAGGAACTTGTGCTGATTCCAGACCATCGCAAACCGATCCAGGTAATACCGGCACGCGACGGAGAACAGGAAGAACGCGGCAGCGCCGCGCAGGAAGCGTGACTCCAGACCACCTTCCAGCTTGAGGAAAGACAGATCGATCTGGCCGTGGCCGAGATCGGGAAGGCTAAAGCGCAACTGCCAGCCGCGCGCGACCAGCAGATACACCAGAATCGCCAGAATGACGACGGCGAAAACATAGCCGCGCAGGTCGGCCCAGAATGGCAAATCGAAAAGATAGAACGCGGCCGACTTGCCGAAAATCGGATCGTGATAGAGGTGCGAGTAATCGACGGAACGGCTTCCGGCGAACAGCATCATGGTGGAACTGTCCAGGCTGGCGTCGGCTGTTAGTGCAGAAATTCCCAGCAAAACGATCGAGGCGACGCGGGAGTAGATGGGGTAATCGCTGGCGCGTCCTCCGGCAAATCGCACGGCGCGGGCGTGTGCGATCAGCAGGACGAACCAGGCGATGAGGGTCGCGACGCTGACGGGCATGGCCTGCCATGCATACAAATCGAGCCAGGTATTTACCTGGCCCATTTCCTTCCACCACGAGTATTCGAGCAGCCGGGACGATGCCCACCCGAGGCTCGCCAGCAATAACAGGACGAGGCCGCCCAATACCATCAGGCCAATGCGCCGATGGCCACCTCGGCCACCGGATATCATTCTCGCTTCCATACGATTTCGCCCCCTGTGACGGTTGCCACCGGACCACCTTTGAATTGTCGTCCGCTGAATGGCGAGTTACGGCTTTTCGAGAGAGATTGCCGGACGTCGAATGTCCAGGCCGTTGTCAGATCGAAGACGGTCACATCGCCCGGCGCCCCTGGGCTCAGAGTCCCGCGGTTCATCCGCAGCACGCTGGCAGGGCCTGTCGTGAACAGTTCGACCATGCGTTTCACAGTGATGTGGCCAGGATGTACGAGTTCGGAAAGCGTCAGGCCGATGGCTGTTTCAAGGCCCGTGATGCCAAACGGGCAGCGTTCGAATTCCTGCATCTTCTCGTCGCCGGGATGCGGGGCATGATCGGTTGCGATGGCGTCCACGGTGCCGTTGCGAATGCCTTCGATGATCGATTCGACATCACCCGAGCGGCGCAGCGGCGGCTTCATTTTGTAATTGCTGTCGTAGGAGCAAAGTTCCTGGTCGGTGATGGCAAAATGATGCGGAGTGACTTCGCAGGTGACGTTGACGCCGCGATTCCTGGCGAACGCGACCATGGCCATGGAACGCTGGGTGGATAGATGTGCAACGTGAAAAGACGCGCCGGTAAGTTCGGCGAGGAGCAGATCGCGCGCCACCATGACATCTTCCGAAGCGGACGGAATTCCGCGCAGCCCGAGCCGCACCGATTCCGGGCCTTCATTCATATCGCCGCCCGCACTCAGATTGAGATCTTCGCAGTGGTCGATGACCGGAATATTCAGGGCGCGGGCCAGTTCCATTGCCCTGCGCATGACGCGGGCGTTCATGACGGGACGGCCGTCGTCGGAGATCGCCACAATTCCGGCCTCATGCATAGAGCCGATGGCGGCGAGTTCTTCGCCCCTGCTGCCGAGCGTGATGGCGCCGATGGGGAACACGTTGACAGGCGCCACTTCGCGCGCGCGCTGCACGATGTAACTTGTTACGGTGGCGCTGTCGTTCACCGGATTCGTGTTCGGCATGCAGCAGATGGTGGTGAAACCTCCTGCCGCCGCCGCGCGTGCGCCGGTCTCAATGGTTTCGGCGTGTTCGATACCGGGCTCGCGCAGGTGCACGTGCATGTCGATGAAGCCAGGAGCCACAATGGAGCCGGTGGCATCGAAGACCGGAACGTTATCGGCGTGCAGTTCATGGCCGACTGCATAGACCTTGCCGTCGAGAATCAGGACGTCGGCCACAGCATCGAAGTTCAACGCGGGGTCGATTACGCGGCCGCCTTTAATATGCAGTGACTTCATGCCAGTATCCGTTCGAGCACAGCCATCCTCACCGCCACGCCGTTTTCCACCTGATTCAGAATGGCCGAACGCTGGCTGTCAGCCACATCCGAACTCAACTCACGGCCGCGATTGATGGGGCCGGGATGCATCACAATCACTTCGGGCCGCGCGAGCGCCAGATGCTCGAGCTGCAGGCCGAAGAAGCGGAAATACTCGCTCGCGGCCATAGGGGCTTCGTGCTGGCGTTCCAGTTGGACGCGCAGCATCATAATCACGTCGACGTCGCGAATCGCTTCCTTCATGTCGTAGGAAATTCGCACGCCGGGCGCGAGTTGCGCCAGTTCAGTGGGCACAAGCGAAGGCGGACCGCAGAGCACGATATCGGCTCCGAACTTGGAGAGCAGATGAATATCCGAACGAGCCACGCGGCTATGCGCGATATCGCCGATGATGGCTACGCGCAGTTCTTCGAGCGACTTGCGGCGGTCGAGAATCGTGAGTGCGTCGAGAAGGCCCTGTGTAGGGTGTTCGTGCGTGCCATCGCCGGCGTTCACGATGGGAATCTGCAGGTGCCGCGCGAGAAAGTGGGGAGCGCCGGAAGCCGAATGCCGCATAACGACCGCGTTCGGGCGCATGGCGACAAGAGTGTTGAGCGTGTCCACCAGGGACTCGCCTTTCGAGACGCTGGATTGCTGGGCGGCAATCGAAATCGTATCGGCGCCCAGCCGTTTCTCTGCAATTTCGAAGCTGACGCGCGTGCGGGTGGAGGCTTCGAAGAAAAGGTTGACGATGGTTTTGCCTTTGAGGCAATCGAGGCGGCGGTAGGTTTCGTTGGGGAGAGGTTGAAAAAAGCGTGCGCGGTCGAGAAGGGTCTGGATTTCGCCGCGGTCGAGACTCTCGATATCCAGCAGGCCTGCTGCGAGAGGAGATGAGGAGGATTTAGCCGGCATCTGTCAGGCGTTCGTTGCTTCTTCCGAATCAGGTAGCGACGCCGCTTCACACATCAGAACTTTTTCCACGCCGTCAATTTCCTGAAACTTCACTTCTATGATCTCAAGGTCCGTGGTCTGCACGGTGCGGCCGACGTATTGAGCTTCGATGGGCAGTTCGCGATGGCCGCGATCGATGAGCACGAGCAGTTGCACGATAGCGGGGCGGCCCTGATCGAAAAGCGCATCGAGCGCGGCGCGAATGGTGCGACCGGTGTAAAGCACGTCGTCCATCAGGATGATCTGGAGGCCTTCGACGGAGAAATTGATTTCGGTGCCGTTGTGCTGCGGTTTGACGCCGACGGTGCTGAGGTCGTCCCGATAGAGATTGATGTCGAGGATCCCGACAGGAATATTGCGTTTTTCGAGCGCGGAAATTTTCGAGGCGAGGCGCTGGGCGAGCGGCACGCCACGACGGCGAATGCCGATAAAGGCCAGTTTATCGAGGTTTTTGGTCTTTTCGAGAACTTCGTGGGCGAGACGAACCATGGTGCGGTCGATCTCGGATGCGCTCATGAGCTGAGATTTAACTTTTGTGAGGGCCATCGAAGGGATTGTAGCGCACGGGTTTTGCCTGGATGCGGTTGGCAAATGCACGATGTTTAACGTATGAGAGTTGGCCAGAAGCCTGGTTCAAGCCGATGACGCGGTATTGGGCAGGAATGCGGTCAGCGCATCGGCGACCCATTGCGGTTCGTCGGGGCCACGCCAGACAACGATTCCGTCCTGAACGTGCAAAACCCTTCGCGGTCCGGAACCTGAATTGTCGTAGACTACGGCCTCGTGCGCCAATTGCAGCGCGACAGGCAGGTTCGAGAGACTGCGCTCATATCGCCTGCGGACGTCATCCTCCGGAACATCGTGTCCGCCGGTTGCCACACGTTCGCGCACGCGCTCGATATTCCAGTCGGAATTTTCAACACAGACATAAACGAGACGGACAAAAAAGCCGCGCTCTCGCGCACGGCGCATCGTTTCAGAATGCTGACGCTCGAAAGCGTCGTTTCAACAGCAAAGCTCTGCCCGTCGCGAAGGTATAGGCGCGTCCGTTGGACTACCTCGCGGGCAGCATCGATAGAGGCTGCGCGAAGATCCGTCGGATTTAAGCGCTTTGCAACCGCGTCGGGATCGAGAAGATGCGCCCGGCCTTCGAACTCCAGTTTTCGGGTGAAGGTGCTTTTTCCCGAACCGTTCGGTCCGCCAATTACTGTGAGGACAGGCACGCGTTATGCGGCGCTTCGGCCGAGTTCACGCAACACTTCATAGTGATGGTCGCGCGAGCCGCCCGGAATGAAACGAATCTCAAAAATCCTGCCGTCAGGCCGCTCCATAACGTCCCGGCCGCTGGCCGAGTCGCGATAGAAGAGCGGAACACCCGCCGCCAGCGTTTCTTTCCGTGCCTGCGCCACGGCAGCTTTAACTGTCAGATCGAACGTCTCGTCAAACATGTCAGCGTTTGCCATAAGCGCCTCTGCTCTCCAATCATAGCGCGATCAGACGTCTTTTACATTCGCGCGCGTTCCGAAGGGCAGGCGCAAATCCAGCACACGTTCGCGGTGCCTCTCTTCATTCAGATTGCGCACGCGGGCGTGGAGGAGATCGTACAGCGAAACCATGCCGGCCAGTTTCCCACTCTCCCGGTCAACGACGGGCATGCGGGTCAGTCCTGTTTCCGCCATCCTGAAAACCACAACACGCAGCGGCTCATCCGGATGGGATACGACAGGTTGGCGCAGGACATCGGCGAGGGTCCCGGAAGCGGGCGATTCGATCAGCGCGCGCAATTGTTTGCGGGTCACGACACCCTTGACGTGCCTGTCCGCGTTCACTACGGGATAAAGATGTTGCCCTCGCTGTGCAGGTTCACGGACCAGGGTATGGCGCAGATCTTCGAGCGTTGCTTCCGCGGGAAGGGCTACCACTTTCGTGCGCATCACTTCGCGGACGAAGAGAATCTCCAGCGGATCGGTCGCGTACTCGCGCGTGATGTGGAATCCGCGACGCGCTACCTTTTCGGTCAGGATGGAGCGCTTCAGCAGCAGCACGGTGGTGGTGTGCGCGAGCATCGCCGCTACGAGCAGAGGCAGCAGCATGTTCACGTCATGGGTGAGTTCGAAGGCGAACAGAATCGCAGTGAACGGCGCGCGCATGGTGCCTCCCAGGATCGCGGCCATGCTGACCAGGGGCCAGAATCCCGCGCCTTCGTTGGGGAGAAACATGGCGTCGATGCCTCCCAACGCCGCGCCCATCATGAGCAGCGGAGCCAGCACGCCACCGGAAGTTCCGGAGCCGAGCGAGATTACCCAGATGGCGGATTTCACCAGCAGCACCCCGGCGATGAAAGCGCGCGGCGCCTCACCCTGGAGCAAAGTCTGAATCGTGTCGTAGCCCACGCCGAGCGCCTGCGGGAAGAGCAGGCCGCCCAGTCCAATGGCCACGCCGCCGATGGCGGGCCACCACATCCAGTGAATGGGAAGCTTCATGAAAGAGTCTTCGGCGGCATAGACGCCCAGCGTCAGCAGAGAAGAGAGGCCGCCTGCGAGCAGGCCGGCGATCACGCAGCCAAGCAGGCCCTGCGGACCGATGAAGATGGCATGATGCGGCACAGGGAACAACGGGCCCAGTCCCAGAATGTAGCGCCGCGCGGCACCGGCAGTGGCGCTGGCGAGAGCCACGGGGATGGCACTGCGCGGCTTCCATTCGAACAACAGAAGTTCCACGGCGAGCAGCACTGCCGCCACAGGCGTCGCAAACGTTGCCGACATACCGGCGGCCGCGCCCGCTACCAGCAGTGTTTTGCGTTCGGCTGCCGTCAGGTGGAAGAGTTGCGAGACGATGGAGCCGATCGCGCCGCCGGTCATGATGATGGGACCTTCCGCGCCGAACGGACCGCCGGAACCGATGGAAATCGCCGCCGAAAGCGGTTTCAGGATCGCGAGCCGCGGCTGCACTTTGCTGCCGTTGATCAGGATCGATTCCAGGGCTTCGGGGATTCCGTGGCCCCGAATGCGTTCGGAACCGTAGCGAGCCATCACGCCGATGATCAAACCGCCGGCGACCGGTATGAGAACTGCGAACCAGCCCAGATGATTGCCGGCCGGCGAGACCAGCGCGGTGCTGGCGCGGCCGAAGTAGAACACATTCGTGAAAAACGCGATCAGCCAGAGAAGTGCCCAGGCGACCACCGTGCTCACTAATCCGATCCCGATCGCGATCAGCGAAATGGGAATCACGCGGGCAGTTGTTGTGAAGTCGCCCAATGTTTCAGTTGCGCTGTTGTGGCGGCTGCCGTTGTGGGCGCTGTCGATGTTGGTGCGGTTCTTGTGCATGCTCATGATGCTTTGGCTCTCCGGGCTTCCCGCAGAACGGATTGCAGTGCGCGGGCGAGTTCGGGTCCCGACCGCTCCAGTTCGGCGCGGTGCGCCAAGGCTAGTTTGCGCAGGGTCGCGCGGCCGGCGGGTGTCAGGCGAATCCAGACCTCGCGCTTGTCTTCGACAGCCGCATGTCTGGCGATGGCGCCGGATTTTTCCAGCCGATTAATCAGTTCCACCGCGCTGTGATGCTGGATAAAAAGGCGTCCGGCCAGTTCCCGGATTGTGGGGTTGACGCCCGGGGGCAAGCCTCTCACGGCCAGCAACAGCTGATGCTGCCCTGCTTCGATGCCATATTCTTTGGCGGTGGTTTCGCTGAAGTGGAGAAAACTCCGGATTTGGCGGCGAAACTCCGCCAGTTCAAGATATTCGTCGGGAGAAAGGTCGGTTGCCGTAGCCATCTATTAATATCGTATCACGATATAATTTGCGAGCCCCGCGGGTTTGATTGAACTGTTCAGGATTTCATTCAGGCAAGCGTGCGACTACGGCACCGAGGGAGAGCGTTTGCCTTCTTAGTTCCGTGCCGGTCCAGGCGCTGTAGCGATGCCGCGCCTGCGCGACTTCGGCGGGGGCGCAGAATCCAGCCGCGGCAATCTGGTCTCCCACCGCGTCAATCACTTCCGTCCAGATGCCGGAACGCTCGGTAAAATCCGCATCCCCGCGCTCGGTAATCTCATTCTGAGAATGGAATTCGACCCCCGTCAGTTCGGTATTCCGGCACATCGCTGGCAGGTGGGCGGCGAGAGCGTTATCCCATCCGTTGGCGCAGCGCCATGCGAGGAAGGCTCGATAGAAAAGCTGGAATTCCGGTGGAGGTTCGGGCAGCCACTCATTAGTTTCGTGGCTGTAGTCCAGCACGACGAGAAGCCCCGCCGGCTTCGCCGCCAGCTTCATCGACAGCAGGGCGCGTTCCGGCTCTGAAATCCATTGCAGGGTTCTTGCCGCCGTCACGATATCGAATTGTGCGCGGAACGGCAGACTCGTGGCATCCCCGCGTTCGAAAGTCAGATTGGCCAGCCCGCGGTGCTCTTGTCTCGCGAATCCGAGGTGCCCCTCGTCGCGGTCGAGCCCAACGACGTAGCCATCCGGTCCAACGGCGCGGGCGATTCCCGCGGTAATCGCGCCAATGCCACAACCCACGTCCAGCACCGAAAGGCCCGGCCGAAGGAGAGTGGAGAGAATCCTGTGATTTTTCTGAAGAGTCCGGCGGCCCAGAATTTTCGGATCGGCCCGATGCGATTGCGCGCTCACTCTTGCGGGGCGTTACTGGCTGGCCGGGGGCACGATTCCGTTCATGCGGGCGTATTCCACCATCTGACCGTAATGGTCGAACGTGTGGGCAGACAGCTCACCTGCGGAATCCACGCGGGTTCGTTTGCCTTTGGCATCGAACGGGTCCACCGTCTGCTGCATCAGGTTGGCGTTGGTCAGCGTGGCCACCGCTTTATGCGCATGCGCAAACGCGCTTTTGACATATTCCACTATCCGATCCTTGCCCGTGATATTCTCCGGTCCATTCTCGTGAGGCGTGGGTGCTGGTGCTTTCTCGCCCAGCAACGCCGCAGACACTTCATTCAGGACGAAGGCAACGTGCATTGCCTGTTGCGCGAAGGTCCGGACTCCGTCGAATTTCCCGGCGGTGGGTGCGAAGTTGAACTTATCGGCCGGCATGGCTTCCACCAGCGAGACAAATTCTTTTTCAGTGCCGGTCAGTGTCTTGTCGAAGACCTGACTGGCGGTGGGAGCGGCGTCGGCGGCTAAAAGGGCCGATGCGCAAAGCGATGCGGCGCAAAAAATGCGAAGAACGAGCATAGGATTCAGTGTAGACCAAAAAACCGATGCCGGATAAACCGCGACCTTCAGCTATTTGTGAAGTTGGTGGTGGTGGGCAGGCTCCTTCACCGACGAATTCGCGTTGGCCCGTTGGAGCGAGGCCTGCAGGTTATCTAATTGCCGGCTAAACGTTGCCGGACAGACGACCAGGCCAGTGTACAACTCCGGTGAATTCGTACCGGCCGAGTTTGTTTTCGCCGATTCCACAGAGCGCTTCATGTCCTGCCTGATCTCACGAAGCCGGATTGCCATGGCCGAGTAGTTCATGTTCAACGTATCGGTCGGATGCAGGAAGACTTGAGCCGGCCGCCATGTTTTCTTTGTTTACTCCGGCTATGGCGGCTAAACTAAGTCTGCTATGGACTTTCCCGGCGTCGACTATCTATCGATCGATTCGCAGTTCTCCGCTCAGGAGCTTTTGGTCCGTCAAACAGCGCGGCGATTTGTCGATGAGCGCGTTCTCCCGACAATTCGCGATTGCTATCGCGATGCACGGTTTCCGTCGGAACTGATTCCGGAAATGGCGGAACTCGGTTTCCTTGGCGCTAATCTGGGCGCGGAATCCGAGCAGTACGGGTGTGCCGCCATGAATAACGTGGAGTACGGCCTGGTGATGCAGGAACTGGAGCGCGGCGATTCCGGGCTGCGCAGTTTCGCATCGGTGCAGGGGGCGCTTGTGATGTATCCGATCCTGCATTTCGGCTCCGAGGAACAGAAGAAGAAATGGCTGCCGTTGCTGCAGGCAGGCAAGGCGGTGGGCTGCTTCGGCCTGACGGAGCCGGATTTCGGTTCCAATCCGGCGGGCATGCGGACCCGCGCGGTGCGTGATGGCGAGGGCTGGATTCTCAACGGCGAGAAGACCTGGATCACAAATGGATCGGCCGCCGACGTTGCGATTGTGTGGGCGCGGACCGGGGACGGCATTCAGGGTTTTCTGATCGAACGCGGTGCGCCGGGGTTCGCGGCGAGCGACATACACGACAAATGGTCGATGCGGGCTTCGGTCACGTCCAGCCTGTCGATGGTGGATTGCCGTTTGCCGGCGTCGGCAGCACTACCCGGCGCGAAGGGCCTGAAGTCGGCGCTCGCGTGTTTAACTCAGGCGCGGTTCGGGATTGGCTGGGGAGTGATTGGCGCCGCGATGGACTGCTACGAAACCGCGCGGTCTTACACCGTGACCCGAACGCAGTTCGACGGGAAGCCACTGGCGGGCCATCAGCTGGTTCAGGAAAAGCTGGCCTGGATGATCACGGAAATTACCAAAGCTCAGTTGCTGGCTTTGCATTGCGGCCGGTTGAAGGATCAGGGCAGGCTGGAAGCCGCGCACGTTTCCATGTTGAAGCGGAACAACGTGTCGGCGGCCATCGAATGCGCGCGTCTCAGCCGGGATCTTCTCGGCGCCAACGGGATTACCGGCGAGTATCCGGTGATGCGCCATCTGTGCAATCTGGAGACGGTGAAGACGTACGAAGGCACCGATCACATCCATGCGTTGGTCATCGGCGAGCGCGTGACGGGAATCCCGGCATACCGGTAGTTGGAGCGGGTATCCTGATATACGGCATCTGCATCAATGAATGAATCAACCGCAACCTCGCTTTCTTCCCAATTACCCCGGGAAGCGCCCCAGGCAGTGAAACCACGGGTCCCCGCAATTCTTTTCGGACTCACGATCGTTCTGAGCGCCTTCCTGCTTTTTCAGGTTCAGCCAATGATCGCCAAGCTGATTCTGCCGTGGTTCGGCGGGTCCGCGGCGGTGTGGACCAGTTGCATGCTGTTCTTCCAGATCGCACTGCTCGGCGGCTACGGTTGGGCGCACTGGCTGAGCGAACAGCCGCTGAAGCGCCAGATCCTGCTGCACGTGGGTCTGCTGGTGCTGAGCCTGGCCGTATTGCCGATCATTCCTTCGGTGCGGTGGAAACCGGCGGGCGGCGACGATCCGCTGCTGGGAATTCTCGGCCTGCTGGCGGCCACGGTGGGGCTGCCTTATTTCCTGCTTTCCGCCACGAGTCCGCTGTTGCAATCCTGGTACTCGCGCGCCAACGGCGGCGCAATGCCTTATCGCTTCTTTGCGCTTTCGAACGCCGGTTCCATGGCCGGGCTGCTGACTTATCCGGTGCTGGTGGAACCGAATCTGACGAACCGCAATCAGGCATGGATGTGGTCCGGTGGATTTATTGCCTTCGTCATCTTCTTTGTGGTGGTGGCGCTTCGCTCGCGCACCGCGAACGATGAAGTGGCGGCACCGACCGAAAGCGCCGATGCCACTCCGGGGCCCTCATGGTCTGACAAGCTTCTGTGGATTGGCCTCGCGGCGTGCGCCTCGGCGTTACTGCTGGCGGTCACGAATCACCTGACCCAAAACGTGGCGGCGATTCCTTTCTTATGGGTGCTGCCGCTCAGCCTTTATTTATTGAGTTTTATCCTGTGTTTCGACAGCGATCGCTGGTATCGCCGCTGGCTGTTCACGCGACTGGCGGCGGTGGAACTGCTGGCTCTGGCCTATACAATGTCCGACAGCGGCAACTTCACGAATCTGAAGGTTGCGGTTGCAATTTATTCCGCCGCTCTGTTTGTGCTCTTCATGGTTTGCCACGGTGAGCTTGCCAAACGGCGGCCCGCTTCACGGCATCTGACGTCGTTTTATCTGATGGTGTCGGTAGGCGGCGCGGTTGGTGGATTGCTGGTTGGCTTTGTGTTCCCTTACATCCTGCCCGCGCTGATCGATTTGCCGATCGTACTGTCCCTGACTGCGTTCCTCTTCGTTTGGCTGCTGTGGCGCGACTTCAACGCCAAGGCTGCGCCGGAAACGAAGGACGATGATTTCCTGACCGGTCCTCATGACAAGCAGGTGATGGGAGCGTTGGTTACGGGCGTCGTTGGATATGTCGCTTTCCGGGTACTCACGTCGAAGTACAACGACGCACCGGCGTTCCTGACGGCCCCCTGGGACGTTCCGGTGCTGCTGGGTCTCGCCATTGTCTTTGTTCTCTGTCTCCTGTGGCGCAGCCGGGGCGATGTCAACGCGGAAAGTGAACACCGCGACCGGGTTGTGGTCTTCGTGCAGATCACAATTGCCATCCTGTTCGCATTGTGGCGCGTGGCGATGTCCATGTACTTCGGTGCAGCCCACCTGGGCGACGCTTCCTATGACTGGCCCGTGCTGCTGACGTTGGCCAGCGCAACTCCTGGATATCTGGGCTGGCGCAGCCGCGACACGTTCAACAACAATATGGTGGTCTGCTCCATCGCCGTAGCGCTGGCGTTCGGCATGACCGGTTACATGGCGCACGATGTCTGGAATTACGTCGGCGGCGCCCGGCTGCTGATGCGGAATTTCTACGGCGCCCTTGTGGTTTACGATCATCCGGCGGATAACGATATGGGTCCGTATCGCGAGTTGCGGCACGGCACGATCGAGCACGGCGAGCAGTTCCTCTGGCCGCAGTATCTGCGTTATCCGACTACCTATTACGCGGAACGTTCCGGCCTCGGCCTGGCCTTGCGCAGTCTGCGAATCGAAGGGCCGATCAATGTGGGCTCTATCGGCCTGGGAGCGGGCACCACTGCTGTCTACGCGCGTCCGGGCGATCATTATTATTTCTATGACATCAATCCCAATGTGCCGGTGATTGCGCAGACGCAGTTTTCGTTTCTGACGCATTGCTATGGCAAGCACGACATTATTCTGGGCGACGCGCGGCTTTCGCTGGAAAACGAATTGAAGCAAGGCATCAACCGGAAGTTCGACCTGCTTTCCGTGGACGCTTTCTCTGGCGATGCGATTCCGGTGCATTTGTTGACCACCGAGGCGTACAAGATTTACTGGCAGCATCTCCTGCCGAACGGCGTGCTGGCGGTCCATGTCTCGAACCGCTATCTGGCGCTGGCGCCGGAGGTGGCACTGGCAGCGGCGGCGGATGGCAAGATGGCGATGGAAATCAATTATGAAGGCAACGACGATAAGGAAGAGACGGCATCCGAGTGGGTCCTGGTGACTTCGCGGAAGGGCTTTTTCGAACGGGACGAGATCAAGCCGTTCGTAGCGAAGATCACTCCAATCGCCGGTCTTCGGCTTTGGACCGACGATTACAGTAATCTTTACAAAATCCTGCGTTAGGGGCTCAACCAGCGCACCACGGACGCCTGGAATGCGGTATGCTCAACAAGATATGAGCGCACCTGCTTCAGCCGTGGCCACAGATCGCCACGCCCAATACAACAAGTCCCGCCTTTTCCTCGTCAGTGTCATCGCCCTCGTAGCGGCTGGAATGGCGTACTCGCTCCGCTCGAACGTGGCGAGCGATCTCCAGAGAATCTTTCTGGATCCGGTCGACAAGGTTCACTCCGGAGAAATGGTTGCCAACATCCTGGCGGTTCCGTTTGTAGGCTTTGTATTGACCATCGCGATAGGCAGCCCGATGCTGGATTTCATCGGCATGGCCCTGCTTCTGCCGCTCTCCGGCGTGTGTTTTCTGGTGGGCAGTTCGCTTTTGATTTTTGCGGGAAGCATCTCTTCGGGCCCGGGTGTTTACAACGTATTGTGGTCGGGAGCCCTGATCAGCGGTATCGGATGGGGATTGGTGGAGACTGTCATCAATCCCCTGACCGCGACTCTTTATCCCGATGAAAAGACCGCAAGGCTTAATCACCTGCATGCCTGGTGGCCGGGTGGATTGATCATCGGCGGACTTCTCGGGGTCGGCCTGTCCAGCCTCGGACTGAGCTGGCAGTTGAAGCTCGCCTGCGTGATGATTCCCGCGACCGCCGCCATCATCCTTTGCATTGGCCTGAAGTTTCCTCCCACGGAACGAGTCGCGGCAGGCGTCTCGACCGGCGACATGTTCAAAGAACTGGCGAAGCCGATGTTCCTTGTACTTTTCGTCTCTATGTTCGGCACAGCGGCTTCCGAACTGGCGCCGGGATCCTGGGTTGATTTCGCGCTTTCCCGCACCGTTCACATGCCCGGAATTCTGCTGCTGGTGTACGTGAGCGGCATTATGTTTGTGGCTCGGCACTTCGCCGGTCCGCTGGTTCACAAGCTGTCGCCGATCGGTCTGCTCTGGATCTCCTGCCTTCTGGCGTCCCTCGGCTTGGTGGCTCTGAGTGTCGCCGATTCGCCGGTGATGGGCGTTCTTGCCGCCACAGTCTGGGGGTGCGGTGTGTGCTTCATGTGGCCCACGATGCTGGCAACCGCATCGGAACGCTTCCCCCACGGCGGAGCCCTGTTGATGGGACTGATGGGAACCGCGGGAACGGCGTCGATCTATTTTGTGCTGCCGCAGATGGGCAAGATTTTCGACAACGAAGCCGCCCGGCTCGCTGGCAGCGGCGATGCGTACGCCAGGATGGCTCCGGGTCCGGAACTCGACCACATCAAAGGCCTCGCGGCGCAGCTCTCGTTCAAGGAAGTCGCGATTGTACCGGCGGCTCTGCTCATCGTTTTTGGAGCGATATGGCTTTATGATCGATCCAAAGGCGGCTTCAAAGCCACGAAGATCTCATAGCTTCGTTTCACCGTGCACCGCGGTGGAAACCGAGTACACCGGCGGCAGCTGCTCGGCGAGCGCCTGCCACGAATTCCCGCCATTTCTGGTATAAAACACAGACCCGCCCGTCGTCCCGAAATAGACGCCGGCCGGGTCTTTGTCGTCAGACGACATTGCTTCCCGGTGCACCAGCGAATAGGCGTTCGTCTGCGGCAGGCCTTTGCTCAGGAACTGCCACGTCTTTCCGGCGTCGCGGCTGCGTGCCACGCGCAGCTTCGCATCGGCAACGAAACGCTGCTCGGGTGAGTTTACCGGAATCGTGAAAAGAGTCTGCTCCTCGGCCGCGGGCACGGCCAGAGCGAAGCCAAACCTCGACGGCAAACCCTTCGTGATGTCCTGCCAGTTATCGGCCGTGAACTTCGCGCGATAAACACCGCAGTGATTCTGCTGGTAGAGATCGCTCCGCTTCGCCGGATGCGCCAGCAGTTTATGAACGCACTGGCCAACCTCGGGGAATTTTTCCGGCTGGAAATCGCACAATACCTTGCCGTTGAACGGCTCCCACGTCTTGCCGGAATCGCTGCTGCGGAACGCACCGGCGGCGGAAATTCCCACCACGATGCGGCCCTTGCCCAGCGGCTGAATCGAATGCACCATCATGCCGCCCGCGCCCGCGGTCCATTTAGGGCGCGTCGGATGTTTGGTCAGCCCCTCCACCATTTCCCAATTTGCGCCGTTGTCGTTGCTGCGAAATAACGCGCCCGGATCGGCGCCCAGATAAACCACGCCCGGTTCATCGGGAGCGCCGGCCGCGATATGCCAGATGCGCGCAATCGTCGTACCCGGCAGACCGGGTTCCATGGAGAGGCCGTTTTCCGAAACCTGCCACGTCCTGCCGCCATCCGTGCTGGCATTGAGGTGGTAGCCGAACCACGAATTGCCGACCGCTGCGTAAAGACGTTTGGGATCGCGCCGATCCTGTGCGACATGGTGAACTTCCTGGCCGCCAAAGAACGGCCCTTCAGACTCCCATTTCCTGCGGTCGCGCGTGCGGAATACGAAGGCGCCTTTGCGGGTGCCGATCCAGATTTCAAGCGGGCTGATCCGTGCCATGCCGCAATTTTACAGCGGCGGTTCCATCGGCAGCGCCAGGGGTGGTTCGCGCAGAAAATCCAGTTTGCTCATTTGTCCGACGGCGTCCTGAATATCCTGCTCGGAGGTCGCTTCCACAGTAATAACGAAGGGCAGATCGTGCTTGGAATCACTGGGCAATTGCAGCACGGCTTCGAGGCCGATCTTCTTCGACGCCAGGATTCCAGCCAGTTCGGCGATGATGCCGGGCCGGTCATCCACGCGGAAACGCAGGTAGTAAGGACGGCGCTGGAGCGCGATCGACACCGGCTTGTACTCGCCCAGCCGCTCATGCGCGAACGGCGAAACACGTTCCGGACTGCCGCTGTTGATCTCGCGCGCCACCCGCATCATATCGCTCACCACCGCAACGCCGGTCGGGTTCGACCCCGCCCCGCGTCCGTAATAAAACGTGTCGGAGCCGTATTGCCCCTTGACCCAGACCGCATTGTAGGCGCCCTTCACCCCGGCCAGAATCGTGTCTTCATGAATCAGCGCGGGCCGCACGGAAAGCACCAGGCCGCGCTCGGTTAACTCGCCCGAACACACCAGACGAATCGTGTGGCCGAGCTGGTGCGCGTAATCGAAATCCTGCGCGGTGATGCGGCGAATGCCTTCGACGAAGATATCGCTCGGCGTGATGCGTTCGCCAAACGCCAGCGCGGAAAGAATCGCCAGCTTCGAGCGGGCGTCGAAACCATCCACATCGGCGGAAGGATTAGCCTCCGCGTACCCGAGCGCCTGGGCTTCGGCGAGAATCTTGTCGTACGATTCGCCACGGCGCTCCATCTCGGTGAGGATGTAGTTGCTGGTGCCGTTCAGAATACCCGCTATAGCGACAATGCGGTCGCCGGAGATGCCTTCGCGAAGCACGGTGTGGATCGGAATACCGCCCGCCACACTGGCTTCCATCGCGAGATTGACGCCCGCGCGAATCGCCTGATCCCAGATCTCGGCCCCGGCCAGCGCCATGAGTTCCTTGTTGGCCGTGATGACGGACTTGCCGTTCGCAATGGCGGTTTCGATGATCTGGCGCGCCAGCGTGGTGCCGCCGATGAGTTCCGCGACAATCTGCACATCGGGATTCGAAACCACTTCGCGCCAGTCGGTGGTGCGGGTCACGTTTTCCAGGCCGGCAGGAAGCGTTTTTTCGAGCGCGTCCAGACTACAGACGGCCTTGACGCGCAGGTTGAAGCCGAGCTTCTGCGAGATCTGCGCGGCATTGCCCGCCAGAATGGAAACAGTCCCGGAGCCGACATTGCCCAGCCCGATGACACCGATGTTAACGTCCTTCATTTGCACTATGATAGCGATATGAGTGCGGTAGAGCGCCGGAACACGCGTCTGGCCGATAGCCGGCGCGCGATTCTGAAGTCGGCCCTGACCCTGGCTCCCGCGGCTTTGTGCGTGCCGGCGGCGCGTGCCCAGATCGATGGTGTTCCGCCGATACCCTGGCCGGTGCGCGAGATTCTGAAGGCCGATCTTGCGCACAACCGCAATGACGCCCAGACTCTGACGGCGCTTGCAGAATCCATTGAGCGGGATTTCGATGCCGGCGATCACAAGGGAATGCCGGCTGGCCTGCGCAGGAAGCTGGATGATGCCGACAAGCTTGCGAAGCGAATCCGGGGGCGACTGCGCCGCGTCGTGCCCCGCAATGTGATCCGGATTGAATAATCGCGCAATGGGGCGAAACGGATTTCCCTCTTTTTCGAACCGGGTTATCCTGAAGCTATGAGCATCCCGCAGTCACCACGCAACCCGCGCCGCGCATTTCTTCGGCTTGCGCCCGCTGCATTGACAGCGGGTTTCCTGCGGGCGCAGATCACCCCGCAGATCACGCAGGGCGACGATACCGCAGACCGCCGACTGCCGAGCGGCAAACTCCAGACGGACGTGATCCTGAAATCGGACTACGATCAGAACGTGAAGGACGCCCGCGAACTGACCGCGCTTTCAAAATCGATTGAGCTCGATTTCGATAAAAACGATCAGAACGTCCTGTCGCTCGGGCTGCTGAAGAAACTGGACGACGTGGAGAAGATCACGAAGCGGATCCGCGCGCGAATGAAAAAATAATTTCTGCGGTCGAACTGCGAATTGTGGTGATATGCTCTCGTTTGCTTCTTATGAAGACCTTCACCGCACTCCTGTTACTGCTGACCGCAATCGGCCTCCAGGCCCAGCCTCCCAACAACGCCCAGCCTGCGAAAACCGAAAAACTGGAATACGTTGTATACTTCAGCCGCCACGGCGTCCGCACCCCGCTCACCACCAATCCAAATCTCAATAATCTTTCGGTGGATCCGTGGCCCGACTGGAAAATCCCCATCGGCGACATGACCGCTCATGGCCGCACCCTCATGCAACTCATCGGCGCGTACGACCGTGAATATTTCACCCACGCCGGCCTCCTCTCCTCCGACCCCTGCGCCGACGCCAAACGCTTCTACTTCTGGGCCGACAACATCCAGCGCGATATCGAAAGCGCCCGCGCCATCGACGAGAAAATGTTTCCCGGCTGCACGGTCCCGGTCGGCTTTGTCGACCCCAAACTGAAAGATCCGATCTTCGCCGCCACCACCGCTCCCCGCGCGCCCGGTATCGAAGCTTTCGATCGCAAATTCGGCACCGCCGCGCTGGCCGGGCGAATTGGCGACGATCCCCATGCTCTCCTCGCCGGCCACAGCGCTGAGGTTGATTTCCTCCAGCGCATCCTCCTCGCCTGCGATCCAGCCGGACCCTGTCCGAAAAATGGCCGCACTCCAAAACGAATGTTGCTGGACGCAGTTCCACAACCCGCGCCACCCGCCGCACCGCGCGATCACCTGGCCGAACTCACCGCGCTGAGCGGACAATTCGGCTCGGTGGCAGAAGCGTTATATCTGGAGTACGTGGATGGCATGCCGATGAAAGACGTCGGCTGGGGACGCATCGATCGGGCCGGCATCGAGCGCCTGATGGCCGTGCGCGCCGCCAATATCGATATCACCCAGCGAACTCCCTATCAGGCCCAGACGCACGCGTCGAATCTTCTCAGTCACATTGTTCGTTCGCTCGAACAATCCACCGGAAAGAAGACGCTGCGGGGCGCGCTCGGCCACGCTGGCGATAAAGGCCTCTTCATTCTGGGTCACGATGGCGACATTGTGCCGCTGGGCGCAGTGCTCGGCGCGTCGTGGCTGACCGAAGGCTACGGCGCGAACGATACCCCGCCCGGCACCGCGATGGTTTTCGAAATGTGGCGCGATACGCTGACCAACAAGCGAAGCATTCGCACCTGGCTGATGACTGAGACGGCCGAGAAGATGCGCGATGCAGTGCCGCTCTCGCTCCAGTCGCCGCCCACGCGAATCGCAATCTTCGTGCCCGGTTGCAGCACGCCGGCCGAGGGTTACCCGTGCGATTGGGAGGCGTTTCAAAAAGTGGCCGAAGCCGCACTCGACCCAAGGTTCGTCGCCAAGGGGTTTGTCGCCAAGGGGTTCGTCGCCAAAGAAAAGTAGAGATCATGTCCACCGCCCGCGCAGCACTCATCGGATTCTGCTTACTCGCCGTATCCGCGGCAGCGCAGAACGCCGAACTGGCGATTACCAATGCGCGAATCTACACCGTCAATCCGCGTCAGCCGCGCGCTTTCGCAATGGCTGTACGCGCGGGGAAAATCGTGGCCATCGGCGACGATGTTTCCCGGCTGGTCGGCCCGTCAACAAAAGTAATCGATGCCCATGGCCTCGCCGTTCTGCCAGGGCTGATCGATTCCCACGGACATGTGCGCGCGCTGGGCACGGCTCTGGAAACGCTGGATCTGCGCGGCATCAAATCCGAGCGCGAGATTGCGGCGAAAGTTCGCGACGCCGCCGCGCAGGCAAAACCCGGCGAGTGGATTCTCGGAAGAGCCTGGGATCAAAACCTTTGGGCAGTGAAAGAGTTTCCAACGGCAAAATCGATCAGCGACGCCGCCCCGAATAATCCTGTCGCGCTGACACGCGTCGACGGGCACGCCATCTGGGCAAACCGCAAGGCGCTCGAACTGGCCGACGTGAATGGTGCGACGAAGGATCCGCAGGGCGGGCGCGTCATGCGGGATGCGTCGGGCGTCCCGGCCGGCGTGCTGCTCGACAATGCTCAGGTGCTGGTGTCGCAGAAGATTCCCGAGCCTTCGCCCGAGCAAATCGAGCGGCGAATTCTACGCGCCTTAACCGAATGCGCCAGGCTCGGCATGACCACCGTGCATGACGCGGGCGTTCCGCAAAGCGATATCGATGCCTATCATTCGCTCGTCGCGAAAGGCTTGCTGCCCGTGCGCGTCTACGCCATGATCGCAGGGAAAAGCGCGGCCCTCGATCCCTGGCTTGCGCGCGGGCCGGAGCTTGGCGACTATCTCACCGTGCGCAGCATCAAGCTCGTCGCGGACGGCGCGCTCGGCTCCCGCGGCGCGGCGATGTTGCAGCCTTATGCGGACGATCCCGCCAATCGTGGGCTGCTGATTCTGGATCGGGCCGCAATTCGAGCCGTGGCTGCAAAGGCCGTCGCAAAGGGTTTTCAGGTGAATACGCACGCCATCGGCGACGCCGCCAACCGGGCCGCGCTCGACGCCTATGCCGATGTCCTCAAAGGCCCTAACGATAAACGTTTTCGCGTGGAGCACGCGCAGATTGTCGCGCCCGAAGATTTCGCCAAATTCCGCAAATATTCCGTGCTTGCCTCGATGCAGCCGACCCACGCCACCAGCGATATGCCCTGGGCTGCCGACCGCGTCGGGCCCGCGCGAATCCAGGGCGCTTATGCCTGGCAAACGCTGATGAAACTCGGCGTGCACCTGCCGAGCGGCTCCGACTTCCCGGTCGAAAATCCGAACCCGATCTGGGGCTTCTATTCCGCAGTGACCCGCGAGGACCACGACGCAATGCCGGCCGGCGGTTGGTTTCCAACGCAAAAGATGACCCGCGAAGAAGCCCTGCGAAGCTGGACCATCGAAGGCGCCTACGCCGCATTCCAGGAAAAGAGCAAAGGTTCGCTCGAAACCGGTAAGCTGGCGGATTTCATCATGCTTTCAGACGATGTGATGACCATCCCGGAAGCAAGCATCTGGAAGACACATGTGAAGCTGACAGTGCTGAGCGGCAAGATCGTCTATCAGGAATAGACAAAAACAGGCCCTATCGGCGTGAATCGGCGTGAATCGGCGGCTATGTGGTTTTACCGAGCCAGATTCAGCGCCACCGCGGCGCGGATGAGATCCTTCAGCGCCTTCTCATTGATCTTTTCGTTTTCCGCAATGTCGATGGCGCGCCTGACATTCTTTGATCTTCTCGTCGATATTCGCGGAAGCCGATTCTGTTAAAGGGGACGGTCGCATTATCTTGCCACTCCTGAATTTGCTGCGCTGCTCAGCAGGCGGCGTCGAAAAAAATATGACAGAATCCAGAGCACCGCCGTGGCCGCCGCCCAACTCCACACCTCCGGACCATCCCCCAGCGCGAAGTGCGCAATCAGCGCCGAACCCAGCGTAATCCCGAACCCGGCATAAGCCCACTCCCGGAGCCACTCAGGCACGGGCGCAAGCAACAGCACAATCCCGATAATCTTCGCCCACGACAGTTCCACGCGGAAGTAAGCGGGGTAGCCGAGATGCGTGAACATCCCGGCTACCTGCGGCAGGCGCAGTTGCGCGTAGGCCGTGAAGCCCATCTGAAGACAGAAGAGCGCGGTGATAATCCAATAGGGGGTCGTCGTTTTTCCGGCGGTATTTCTGGTGGCCATGGCGCATTAACTCTTTGGCAAATCGGCGGCCCAGCTGGGGAGCTCAACGCCGAACTGCTTCGCGTATTCCGCGAGCAATCGCTGCCAGCCGTTGAACTTCATCACCTCCGGGCCGACCGTGCGGCCGACCGGAGTTCCATCGAGCAGGTGACCCAGCGTATCGAAACAAACGTGCCATCCGGCGGCGCCCATGGCGACGTAGCGGCGATCGATGCTGGTCCAAAGCGTCAGCCGTGTCCCGCCATTCAGGTCCTCGAGTTCCCACCGCATTGGATTGCCCGCGCCGCCCCAGGTGTATTCGAGGACCCTCGGAGCGTCGGCCCGCTTCACGATCGTTTCGGTCACGTGAGGCTGCGGCGCTCCCACCGTGGTGAGCTTCACGGTGTTGCCCGCCGTCGCCAGAGTCCCGTCGGCATCGAAGGGAGCCCATTCGCGCAACTGGGCCGGATCGGTGAGCGCCTGCCAGACTTTCTCCGGCGAATGGCGCAGCTCTCTGACAAGGACAAGGGTCCAGTTCTCTCCGTCCTTGATGACCCGCGCCCCGTTGGCCGGACCCGGTGTGTATAGATCCCGATTGTTCATCGTTTTCTCCCTGACTTGGTTTTTGTTGGCGTTTTTGGATACGTGCGGTCGAGGTGGCGTTCGAGAGCGTCCACATGCGCGGACCAGAATTGCCGGAATGGAGCCAGCCAGGCATCCAGTTCCTGGAGCGGTTCAGGCCGCAGTCGGTAGAGGCGGCGCTGAGCGTCCACCGTCGCTTCGACGAAACCGGCATCGCGCAGGACGCGCAGATGCTTCGACACGGTCGGCTGCGCCATGCGAAGCTGCCGCTCGATTTCACCGACCGACTGTTGCGACGAGACGAGAAGGCTTAGGATCGCGCGGCGGTTCGGCTCCGCAATGATTTCGAACACAGAATCCACTTCTTTGGTATACCTTGTGGAGTATATGCTTGTCAAGGTATATACGCGACAAAGGGGGTTGGATGTCCGGCCCGTGTCGTGCCCGGCCTTCGCATCGCTGACGCTCACTCGGCGCATGCCACGCGCCGGTAGCGGCGTAGTGCTGGGCTGGAAGTAAAAGCGCAGAATTCAAAAGCGCCTGCGGCAGCATGGAACCCGCGCGCCGAAGCTCAAAGTGGCTCATACACAATCGCGACGTTATTCGAAGCTGGCCGCGCCGCGCTGAAGCCGTCGCTAAAACCAGCAGCTTCCGATAACGCGGGATTCATGTAATCGCATGACAGATAACACCCGCGCGGCATCGTTACTCGCAGCCGTCACAGCCAGGCCGGCCTTATCCCCACTCCCCTACGTTCGCAGCGTGCGGCCCGGTCGGGGCACCCGCCCTTTTATGCGGCGCCCAAACCGCGCTGCAAGCTGCCCGCTGGTTCAAAACCCTCTTCCGTTTCGCCCATAACCGAGTAAGCAACAAACCCACTTCCACGACGGGTTTTGCAGTTTCAAAAACTATTGGTTTTGAAACGCCCTCTCCTCTGATTACGCAGCAGCGCTTGTGAATAAATGCGCCTGTCCCGCTTATTCCTATTCAAAACCGGGGGGTTTGAGTGAAGGATGTTCCGCATAAAGCGGATTCAGTATCTCGAAAAGAATCTCACCCATCACTCTCCCTGCTGCTCTTCGATAGCTCTCGAATTCGGCTGAAGAGCAACTGTCCCTTATCAGAGCTACGGAAGAATCAATCTGACCGCTGATGTTCAGCATCAGCTCACTCACCTTCTCCGCTACAACCGTGTCTATTATCATCCAGTCTTCCTATTGACATCCTGCATCGGCCATACACTGATTCACGCACCGAAAAAACGTCGTGCCGAAATCGGTCGTCGTAATGCCGTATTTGAGCACTTGTCAATACAGGTCTGCTTGGCTTTTCGGCACCGTCTATCGCCAATTTTATAGCGGCTGTCGCGATGCGGCGCTGAAGCTGGGCCGTCAGGTACTGCAGAATTATGTGCCAGCGTCATTTTCGCCATGAGAGGCTGCATTAACGCAAGATACCGTAAGCAATATAAAGAGTGACGAATGTTCCGAGTGCGCCTATGAGACGCATTTCCACACGCCGCCACTTACTTTTGATGCGGGCCTCACTGAAGAGACTGGATTTCAGAGAGTACTTCGACCTAAACCAGCGTTCTGGCGAGATCATCATGAACGCACTCTGGAACAGGACGACGACCAAAGCGGTCCCTGCCACCAAAGGCACAAAAATCAGTTGCCAAGCCGTATTCAGCGTCGAACCATCCCCTCAGACGGAGGCTGTTCGGCTCCACAATAATTTCGAAGGCAGAGTTGCAGTGATCTCGCGCACCTTGGTCTCTGATCTGGCGAAAGATTTAAAACGTGCAACCCGCGAAATCTCCTGATCCTATTCTCGCCAATGAGTGCAACGAAAGGTTGGCTTAGTAACGACCTTTCTGCTCCCTGGAACCGAGGTTGATATCGCTCTGCCAAATTGCCCCGTTACGATAATTGAAGACGGCGACCGAGACGCGGCATTCTTTCCTGTGCCAGGCCTGAGATCCCCGTTCCATCTCTGGAAAATGCCCGATCAATCCGTGCACCACCCTGCATGGTGAAGTACCGACCCTCGGCGGTTCATCCGTTCCGAGTACTACGGTATCTGCGGGCGAACAGGAAGACCCCATTTAATATAAGCGCAGACATCAACGCAACGAACAACGCGAATCCGAGGCCGAAGTCCAGCCCGAGACCCATCCAGATTGACGCCAAAAGTATCGTGAGATTTCCAGTTAATAGCAGGATGTGGTCTTTTTGATTGCGTTGCTTTTCGTTCACGGTTTTTCTCGATTCCTGGCGCAGTTATTCAATCCCATTTTTCGGCATGTAACGCGACAATGATTGCTCGGCGGCGTCGCCACACCACCTCAGTCCTTCCTTTTCCGAATCATGAATAAAGGGCCGATAATCAATGCCAGCCCAATTAGCGTGCATGCCGTTTGCCGCTCCGGATGACCGTCTGAGATTGGCGGTAGCATCCCGCCAAAAAACCAAATAGCCACGCCCAACAAGACAACAATTATTACTGCAGAATTCCTCATTCGAGCGTCACCGTTAGTTCCACCAATCCTGGCCATTTGGGATCGCCGGGTATGATTCGAGCGGCTCCTGCAGCAGATGGTCCTGCGCCACCCCAAAGAGGACTTCTCACATCATGACAAACCAGAACTCGTAAAGCACCAAAATCCCTGTCATCGTCATCAAAAATCCAATTACCCTGAACCAGATGCCACCCCACCGCCCAGCGATATTATCCTCGGTGATCTCGCCCGACTTCAGGGCATATTTTGATCTAACCCACCTCTGCGGAGAAATCATCATAAAGACGGACTGAAATAAAATTACCGATACAAAGCAGGTAACAACCACAGCCGCCAACATGTTTCTGGGATTCATCGTCTCACTCCTGTCTAGCTAGAGAGGTATGGACATGCGGTGTGGGCGATGTCTAACGCGGGCAGCGTACCGCAAGGGACGCGGGAATTGGAACTCCGGTGGCTTCCTTGTCATTACGCGAGTTTCCGGCAGGCAGAGCTCGATCATCATGTGCGTGTGCATTGTAACGGCTTTTTCAGCTTTCGGAACGGTAAACGATGGATACCAAAGTGACCAAAACGGCCACGCCGATCAGATATAGAATCAATCAGTCGCCGGTTCCAGGTGTCCATCTGAACAGAACGAAACCGAGCGCCCCGCAGATCACCTTGCCTGCGAGTATCAGTCCGCTCTTGAGATTAAATCGCACTCCGTCCAGTTTCATCTCCACATGGGCGCACCATTTGCCGGCCCGTTGGGATTCGCGGCACCAGCACAACCAGTATGGACGACCAGGTCGATACCTGTCATACCGCTATGGCTCGATCACAATCGCGGTTGCAGCGAGCATATCGAGCTCCGCGCCAAGCGCACCGAGATGCCCGAAGCCCATGTGATAAGTCTTGCCGTCGCGACCCGAATAGGAGGCGTTTTCTCGGCTGGATTTCAAGCGACTAGTAAGAGTCACCATCATTTTGCAGGACGGGCATTTGGATTTGAACGCTTTAGGAAGTTGCCCTAAAGACCCGGGATCCCAGTCGCTTATATTTGCCTCGGCGAGCGCAGCGCCAGCGGTTCGAGTGCTGATCACGGGCGGCCATGGGTCGCCCCCTATCAGCACCTTTCCATCGCACTGCCCGAATAACCCGACGACTTCGGTGCCCAATAAGTATTCCCCGCGTATCCGGACGATCTTGCCGTTGAGATCGTCGATGTGATGCAGCGCGCCACAGACGTCAAGAACACCGGCATCGGAATCAGCGGAAACCGTCCAAACCAGCAGGAATAGCCAAAGCAGATTGATACCGGTTTTCAATGAATAGCCTCGCTCACTGTTGCATGCTTCACATGCTCGCTCCGGTGATCTGCCCAACTGAATCAATAGCGCTCTGTATTCTTAGCCTATACTCGGCGGACTGAGCACTGGAGATCAAGACGCGCAGGAGACTCAGGGTGGCTACTGGATGACGATCGTTTAGGTCTTCGATAGCCGCAGGGTGAGCTAGCGAGTGGCTGAGTGCCGCCAGGATCTTCTGCAATAACAACTCGTCCCCGAGCTTGGACGGATCGAGAGTAGCAGAGATATCGGCGGCCACGCGATCCCCCATGGTCGAAAATACCCTGCAGTCAGTTCCAGTCAGGAGAAACCCCGGCCGCTGCAAATACTGTTGAACGTACGCGGATTGGCTGAGATGTCGGTCATTCATGGCTTGCTAAACCCGCCGGTTGGCAATGTTATCCGCGGCATACCCGTAATACTCCGTCCCGGAACCCGGTCCCGCATAATACGAAAACATCCGGTTCGACATCTCATAAGCCACCGTGCCGCCCTCGCCCGTGGGGCGGTACAAACACTGCGCCTTAAGGAAGGAAACAGGTGAAAGCCGTAGCTCTCTCATCATTCGATTATGGACCCCGCGGGCACATACCGAATACGCAGGAAACGTTCGCCCGTCCATTCGAAATAATAGGTTCCACAATTGCGATCCTCCGGGCAACCTCTGGCTATCATCAGCCGGCTCTCCGGACGATATTCGAGTTCTTCCTCGCCATTCTCATACTGTCGGCGAGTACCATAGGCCAGAACCCTAAAGGGGCTGTCGTACACTGCCCCCGTTTGCAGATTAATAATCGCAATTGAAACGCACGACGAGCCGCAACCCCACTCGGCCAGCCTATAGTGACCAGCGAAGTTTACCCCTAGCTTGGCCTCTTCGGTGATCTGAGTCCTGAAGGTTCGTTGGTATGGTGTTTTAATAATCGGGGTCGCAGGTGACCCTTTCATCCCGTCATGCACCCGATATGTTTCGAACTGCGGAATCCCACTGGCAGCAAGACCGGTGAGAGCCATCAGACCCAGGAAACAGGATTGCAGAGTCATCCAAACACCATCGGATGCGGGTTCGCGGCGGGAATCACGACCTGAGGAGTTGGCCTCCTGACGGGAAACCATTGAGATTCCACGAAGCGGAAAGCGATCCCCATCCCGCGCAGCTTGTTGTATGAAGGCATCCTGCGAGACGCACAAGGCCGCACGACCGAATCGAGCGAGCGTATTAATGCGGCCTGTCGCCTTTCTCCGAAGGAGCAATTAATTCGCCTTGAAAAGGTAGACATACCAATTCGTCTCCAATTGCTTGAAGACTATAGCATCTGGCAATTGATCCGCCGCCAACATGCATGTATCGAGATCAGTGTGGCACAGCGGCAAAGTACGCGATGAGTATTCAATACCTTTGTCATCGGCGTCGCGTCCATCTTTCAATCCGGGCTCAAGCCGAAACTGGACGGTTTCTGAATCACGCAGGAGAGTCATTCATGGCTTGCTAAACCCACAGGTTCGCAATGTATCAGCCTCCTCATCGTTTCTCCCGCTTTCCGTAGACAAAATGTTCAATCACGGTATAGAAAACAACGCCACAGATTGTTCCAGGAAGAAGCAGCAGGGCAATTAGAATCCAATGTTGTCGCGGGACTTCGAACAGATCGAGAGTCAGCGACGGAATTCCCCAGAAGATAGCCACGTTTACGAGTCGCTCGCTGAATGACATTTCCGAAAATGACAGTTTCGTTATCTTCACGCGATTGACCCATTCCGGAAAGAGACCCGTATCCAGCACCTGTCGCCGCAGTCATTTTTGCCGCGAAACCCGTTCACAAAAAAGTGTCGCCTCTATTTGCCTTCTAATCATCATCTTACAAAAAATCGGCCTTTTTGCCACCACCCTCATCTGCTAGAAACGAAGCATAGGAAGCAAGAGTTCGAGAAATAACGCAAGCGACAAAGACAACAAGGACGAACCAAAATGCCGATATCCGAAAAACAACTAGCCGCCAACCGAGTCAACGCCCAAAAAGGCACAGGCCCCACCACCCCCGACGGCAAAAGCAAATCCTGCCAGAACGCCCGTCGTCACGGCGTCACCGCCCAGGTCACCGTCATGACCGAAGAAGGCCGCGTCCAGCATGACGCCTTCTGCTCCAAAATGATGGCCGACCTCCAACCAGTCGGCTCCATCGAAGAATTCCTCGCCAGTTCTGTAGCAGAAGACGCCTGGCGGCTCAATTACGCGCGCGCGCAATCCAACAACATCATTTCCCTCGGTCATTTCGATGGCACTGGCGATAACTACGACGCCCACCACCCCGAAATCAACGACGCCATCACCGAGGCCCAGACCGTCCGCGACAACGCGAAAACCCTGGAACTCCTCTCGCTCTACGAGCAGCGCATCCACCGCTCATTCCAGAAGCATTTCGACCAGCTCCAAAAGCTCCAGGCCGAGCGCAAAGCCGAGCGCGCCAAAAAACTCGAAGAAGCCCGCCTCCTCAGTATTCTCGCCAAAGAAAGGAACTTACCGTACGATCCGGCCAAAGATGGATTCGTTTTTTCGAATGAGGAAATCGACTCTTACATCGACTTCTACCACCGCCTGAAACGCTACGGAGTCGGCCCCTCGCCGCTCGAATTGCACAAAAAAACGTCGTCCAACCCGGCGTTGCAGAAAGCCGCCTGACCAACATGCACACAACTCTCTTAATCCGCGTGAATCGGCCTGAATCTGCGCCCATTCTCCTGCCATAATCAAAATCGTGGACTTCGAATACACTCCCGAACAGATCCAGCTCCGCCGCGAAGTACGTGAATTCGCGGCTGCCGAGATCGCTCCGCACGTCATGGAATGGGACGAAGCCCAAACCTTCCCTCTCGACGTCGTCAAGAAGCTCGGCAAGCTCGGTTACATGGGCGCCATCTTCCCCGAAGAGTACGGAGGCGCGGGCCTGGGCTATGTCGAATACGCCATCATTATTGAAGAACTGTCGCGCGTCGATGGCTCAGTCGGCATCATCGTCGCGGCCCACACCTCGCTCTGTTCCAACCACATCAATAAGGCCGGCAATGAAGAGCAGAAGCGGAAGTATCTGCCCAAACTGGCCTCCGGTGAATGGATCGGCTGCTGGTCCCTCACTGAAGCCGAAGCCGGCTCCGATGCCGCCGGCACCCGCACCACTGCGGTTCGCGATGGCGATCATTGGGTCGTCAACGGCCTGAAATCGTTCACTACGAACATTCACTACGCCGACGTTTGCGTGGGCATGGCGGTCACCAACCGCAGCGCCGCCCAGCACGGCATCTCTGCCTTCATTCTGGAAAAAGGCATGCCCGGCTTTCGCCCCGGCAAGAAAGAGAACAAGCTGGGCCTGCGCGCCAGCGCTACCGGCGATGTTGTTTTCACCGACTGCCGCGTTCCCCAGTCGCAGCTCGTCGGCAAGCAGGATGAAGGTTTTGTGGATAGCCTGCGCATCCTCGATGGCGGGCGCATCTCCATCGCCGCGCTGTCGATCGGCATGGCCCAGGGCGCCTACGATGCCGCCTTGAAATATTCCAAAGTGCGCAAGCAGTTCGGTCGCCCGATTTCGGAATTCCAGGCCATTCAGCACAAGCTGGTGGATATGGCGACGAAGCTCGATGCCTCGCGCCTCCTCACCTACCGCGCGGCGACTCTGCTCGATAAGGGCAAACGCGTCACGCGCGAATCCGCCATGGCGAAACTGTTTGCCTCGGAAAGCGCGGTCTGGATCGCGAACGAAGCCGTGCAGATTCACGGCGGCTACGGCTTCATCAAGGATTATCCGGTCGAGAAATTCTATCGCGACGTCAAGCTCTGCACCATCGGCGAAGGCACCAGCGAAATCCAGCGCCTGGTCATTGCGCGCCAGTTGTTGAAAGACTGATGACTATGACCGCGCGCGAATTGGCACAGGCTGCCACGGCAGTGGAGAACGGCGGTGCGCTTCCCGCCGGTCTGCCCGAAGGCCACGGGCTCATCATTGGTATCACGGGCGCGCCGGGGGCAGGGAAGAGTTCGCTTGCCGATGCGCTCGTGCGGGAGATCCGGCGGCGCGGCAAAACAGTCGCGGTGGTCGCGGTCGACCCTTCCAGCCGCACCACCGGCGGCGCGATTCTGGGTGATCGAATCCGCATGCAGAGCCATCATGGCGATCCCGGAGTCTTCATCCGCTCTATGGCGACGCGCGGTGCGTCCGGCGGACTGGCGCAAACCAGCGTTCGGATGGCGCGGCTCTTTCGCGGCGCCGGTTTCGATTTCATCATCGTCGAAACCGTGGGCGCTGGACAGGATGAAATCGAGATTGCAGCCTCGGCCGATGTCACGCTGGTCGTGCTGGTTCCCGGCATGGGCGACGAGGTTCAGGCCATCAAAGCAGGCATGATGGAGATCGCCGATATTTTCGTCATCAACAAAGCGGACCGCCCCGGCGTGGATCAAACCGCAACCGAACTCGATACCGAGCGGCCGATTTTTCGCACCGTGGCAATTGACGGCGCAGGCGTCCCGGAGTTAATGGATGCAATCGCCGGCTTCGAACCGAAGCGGCCACTGACGCCGGATCCGCAATGGAGTGTGGATCACATCGGCGTCGCGGTCCGCTCGCTGGAAGAAGCGCTCCCGTTTTACACGGAACAGCTGGGAATGAAGCTCCTCGGGCGCGAAACCGTCCTTCGGGAAAAAGTGAACGTGGCCATGCTGGACGCCGGGCCATCGAGAATCGAACTCCTCGAACCAACCGCGCCCGATTCCCCGATAGCCAAACGCGGACCCGGCCTCCATCACGTAGCCATGCGGGTGAACGACTTCGACGAAGTCATCGCCCGCCTGAAAAAATCCGGCGCGAAAGTGCTGAACGAGCCGCGAAGAGGCGCTGGCGGACACCTCTATGTATTCATCCACCCTGGCAGCGCAGGTGGCGTACTATGGGAGATTATTCAGCACCCACACGAACTCAATCACCAACCCAATAAGGAGCAGAATTGCCAAAAATAGGCGTAATCGGCGGCAGCGGTCTCTACTCGATGCCGGGCTTTACCGAACAAAAAGAAGTCACGATGGACACCCCTTTCGGTAAGCCATCGGACAACTATATCGTCGGCCAGCTCGAAGGCAAGGAAGTAGCCTTTCTGGCGCGCCACGGCCGGGGTCACCGCATCTCCCCCTCGGAACTGAACTTCCGCGCCAACATCTATGGGATGAAAGCTCTGGGCGTCGAACGGATCGTTTCGCTCAGCGCGGTGGGCTCGCTTAAAGAGGAACACCGCCCCCTCGATTTCGTCATCCCCGATCAGTTCGTGGACCGCACGCGCGGCCGAATTTCCACCTTCTTCGGAGAAGGCTTGGTCGCGCACGTCAGTTTCGCAGATCCCGTCTGTCCGCAACTCGCGGTCACCGTCGATACGGCCTGCAAAACCGCCGGCGTCAATGTGAAAAAAGGTGGCAACTACATCTGCATGGAAGGCCCGATGTTCTCCACCAAAGCCGAATCGAATCTCTATCGCTCCTGGGGGATGGACGTCATTGGAATGACCAATCTTCAGGAAGCCAAGCTCGCCCGCGAAGCCGAAATCTGTTACGTAACGGTTGCGATGGTGACCGATTACGATTGCTGGCACTCGGAACACGACGCCGTGGAAGTCACCGACATCATTCGCGTGCTCACCGAAAACGCAGCCAATGCCTGCCGCGCGGTGGCGGAGGCTGTGCGCGCGATGCCTTCCGAACGCGCCTGCAAGTGCGGTTCGTCATTGCAGCACGCGCTGATCACCGACAAGAAACTGGTGCCCCCGGACATCATCAGGAAGCTGGAGCCGATTGTCGGCAAGTACTTCCAGTAAGCTGTTGGCCGCCATCCGGCGAGGTGAAACGCCGCCGGTGCGCGAGGTCTTCGAAGCGGGTGAAACCTGCCCCGGAGAATTCTTCCGCGATGTGATCGAGCCGCTGGGCGATTCGTTCGATCCCGCCCAGGCCGCCGCGTACGAGCAGTTGATGCAGGCGTGGATTCCGCCGCATGTAACGGCCGCTCCGGTGATTCCGGCTCGCGTCGAAACGGTCTACGTGCTGTCGCGGGTGACTTTGGGCGCCGATATCAAGATCGTCAGCCCGATGCTGGCGGCCATGAAGGAACGGTTCCCCGCGGCGCGAGTCGTCTTCGTGGCGAATCGGAAATCGGCCGAACTTTTCGAGGCCGACCCGCGTATCGCGCATTTGAATGCGGAGTATCCGCGTTCGGGACCGGTCAGCCGGCGGGTGGCTTTCGCGGAGGAGTTGCGTTCGATGCTCTCGGACGAAAACGCCATCGTGCTCGATCCGGATTCGCGGATGACGCAGCTGGGCCTGATCCCGGTTTGCCCGCCGGAGCGCTGCTTTCACTTTCCAAGCCGCACCGTCGGCGGTGAAGGTGGCGACAACCTGACGGACCTGGTCCGCGGCTGGCTCCGGTCGACGTTCGGTGTCGATGCGTCGGCTTATATCGCTCCGCGCATGGAGCCGCTGCCTGGAAGCGGAACGCGGGCGGCGGTGAGTTTTGGAGTGGGCGAGAACGAAGCCAAACGCGTCGGTGGCGATTTTGAAGCGCGCGTGATTGAGACGCTGGGCCTGTTTTTCGATACCGTCTGGGTGGATCGCGGTGTCGGTGGCGAGGAAGCCCGGCGCGTGACTGCCGCGGTGGAGGAGTCTTTGCTGGCGGATCGTGTGCGGTTTTGGGAAGGAGGTTTTGCCGGCTTTGCGTCGATTATTTCGCAAAGCGATCAGTACGTGGGCTACGATTCTGCCGGTCAGCATGCCGCCGCGGCGGCCGGAGTTCCGGTGATTTCGATTTTCGCGGGGGCGCCTTGGGAGCGTTTCCGGCAGCGCTGGAAAGCCGCCGGACCGGGCCAAATCAGCTGCATCGTTGCCGACGGAATGTCATCTGAAGAGGTATTGGACGAGTTTGTAACGTGTATGCCGGTAGGCTAACATTGGAGGATAAATGCATCTGGATATTCAGCAGCGCGACCGGGAAGGTGTCATTGTCCTCGATCTGAAAGGCCGGCTCGTCGCGGGTGACGAAGTCGCGGCATTTCGGACGATGGTGGAACAGCTTGCTCAGACGGACGCGCCGCGGATCATCCTCAACCTGCATGCGGTCGATTACATCGACAGTCTCGGGTTGGGCACTATGGTCATGTGCTACACCCGCCTCCAGAAAGTGGGCGGAGTGGCCAAGCTGTCGCGGCTGAACCGTCGCAATCTGGAATTGTTGCTGCTGACGAAAATCGATACGATTTTCGAAGTCTTCGACGATGAAACCGAAGCCGTCAACAGCTTTTTCCCGGAACGCGAAATTCGCCGGTTCGATATCCTGGATTTCGTCCAGAACCTGAAAAAGTAGCTCTAGCCGAGCAGCTTTCCCTGGCGCAGATAGGCGGGCACGTCGAGCTCGTCGTCGAAGGTGTGGCTGGCTCCGGCCGATGCCATCGCGGGTTCCGGTTCCGGCTCCGGTTCGGCCCGGACAATCAGAGGTTCCTGAACGGGGGCGGGCAGCGGGGCGCCGGGTTCGCGCGGCTTAAAGAAGTCTTCGGCCGGCAAGGCTTCGATGACCGGCTCGCGTTCCACGGGTGGCGCCGGAGGAAAGCCGGTGGCAATTACGGTGACGCGAACTTCGTCACCCATGCCCGCTTTTTCGATGACGCCGAAGCTGACGTGGGTTTCGCCGGTGCCGCAGGCTTCGCGGACGAGCGAGCAGGCTTCGCTCATTTCGTGAAGGCCGATCTCGCGCGAAGCGGAGATGTTCATCAGCACCTGTTTGGCGCCACGGATTTTGGTGTCTTCGAGCAGGGGCGAATTGATGGCGCCGCGGGCTGCTTCAATGGCCGCGTCGTCGCCGGTCGCCGAGGCGTTGCCGATCAGTGCGTGACCCATGCCGAGGATGGCGGCGCGGATGTCGGAGAAGTCGAGGTTGATGAGCCCGGGGGTGAGGATGATCTCGCTGATACCCTCGACGGCCTGGCGAAGAATCTCGTCGGCCAGTTTGAAGGCCTGTTTCATGCCGGTGCCGCGGGGGGCGATTTTCAGCAGCCGCTCGTTGGGGATCGTAGTGAGGATGTCGACGGAATCCGCCAGATCGGTGACGCTGCGGTCGGCCTGAGCCATCCGTTTGGCGCCTTCGAAGGAAAATGGCTTCGTTACGATGGCGATGGTGAGGGCGTCGAGGGACTTCGCGAGCGACGCCACCACGGGAGCCGCTCCCGCTCCGGTCCCGCCGCCCAGGCCGGCGGTCACGAACACAAGGTCGGCGCCTTCGAGAATTCCGAGAATCCGCTCGGTATCTTCGAGCGCCGCGCGGCGGCCGATTTCCGGGTCGGAGCCAGCCCCCAGCCCGCCGGTGATTTTGGCGCCGATCTGGATCTTATTCGGAACCAGCGAAGCTTCGAGGGCCTGGGAATCGGTGTTCATCACGTAGAACTCGACTCCATCGAGCCCTGTTTCGAACATGCGTCCGACGGCGTTCGAACCGCCGCCGCCAACGCCAATGACCTTGATGCGCGCGCCGCGCCTGGTCTCTTCCTGCATTTCGAATTTGAAGTCCATGAGTGACAGTCCCCTTTATGTCTTTGTTACCTGAGAATTCTTCCAAGCAATCCGGTGGCGCGGCGGTCGAGATCGACCTGGGTGCGAAGCCGCGCGGCATACATTGAAAGGCCGGCGGCGGTGGTCCAGGCCGGGTCTTTCAGTTCGACGGGCAAATCCCGATAGCCCTGGGTGAGCCCGATCCGGGCGGGGCGATCCAGTTCCCGTTCGGCGATATCGCAAATGCCGGGGAGTAGCGCCCCCGCGCCGGTAATCACAATGCCGTTGGCCATCGCGGGATAAAGGCTGGCAGCGGTGAGTTCTTCCTTGACCATGAGGAAAAGTTCCTGGGCGCGGGATTCCAGAATTCGGTTGACGAGGAGGCGCGGCACTTCGCGGGAATCGCGGCCTTCGCCGTCGCGGAAGGGCAATTCCACGACGCTGTTTTCGGCCGTTCCGGCCGCCACCGCGCTGCCGAACTCCTCTTTCACGAGGGCTCCGTCTTCGAGGGGGACATGCAGGGCGAAGGCGATATCGCGCGAGAAATGGTCGCCGCAGATCTTGATAGTGGTGGCTAACTGAACCGATTCGCCGAAGTAGCAGACCAGCTCGGTGGAGTGGGCTCCGATATCCACCAGCGCGATGCCGCCGACCCGATCTTCGGGCAGGACGCTGGCGTAGCAGGATGCAATGGGTTCGTATACGGTCTCATCCAAAGCCATGTGGGCCAGATTGACCGCGCCCGTCAGGGTGGAATGCTCGTGGGTGGAGACCGTGACCAGGTGGGCATTGGCAATGAGGCGGGTGGCCATCATGCTGCGGGGGTCCTGGCAATCCTCCTGGTCGTCGACCACGAAGGCCTGGGGGAGCACGTGCAGCATCATGCGGTCTTCCTGCAAATGAACTCGCAGGGCCCGTTCCATGGCACGGTTGACATCGCGCTGTTCGATCTCGCGGGGGCGGGCGAGATCGACCTGGCCCTTGTTGCTGGCGCCGCGGACCGAAAATCCACCGATGCCGGCGACGGCGGTTTCCACGTGGACGCCGGCCATCTGTTCGGCCTGTTCGACGGCGGCCAGGATGCTCTTCGAGACGGCCTGTTGGTCCACGATGCGGCTCTTGGACCAGCCCGCGGCCGGGGAGCAACCGCAACCGAGAAAACGAAGCCGTTCGTCTTCGACGAGGCCGATGATCACGCGAGTGTAGCTGCTGCCGGCGTCGATACCTGTCGCGAGAATGGGTTTGTTTGTCATGGCTTGGCTTTCTTTTCTAACGGACCAGAATCCGGTCGTCCAACCTGAGATCGAAAACGGCGGCCTGGGTATCCTGGCGCATTTCCCGGTAGTGGCTCTTGAAGTTCAGGTAGCGGGAGCGAAAGTGCTGGTTTCCGAGCCAGAGTTCGACGGCATGCCCTTCGATGGCGGTGACGACCCGCATGTCTTCAATGGTGGAAGCGTTGATTTCGGAGATTTCCTTCGCCTGGGGACCGAGATCGGCCAGTAGGTGCTGCATGGCTTCGACGCGCTTGCGGCGCTCAGCTTCACCCTGATCTTCGCTGATGCCGCTCAGAACCGGCAGCGGGAAGCGAGTGCGCGGGGGAAGCGTCAACAGTACCCCTTCCTCATCGATCAAAGCCAGCCAGTGGCGAGCGGAGCCGCCGATGGGCAGGCTGGCAAAGGCGACAGGAATGCGCTCCTCAACGGTGATGGAGATGCGGTCCGGCCAAATCCGCATGACCGAAGCATCGCGGACCCAATCGACTGCGAGAAGGTGACGGCGGCGCTCATCGAGCGGAATTTCGAAGACGCTTTTGCCGATATCCTTCGCGAAAACCGTCTGGATACGGTTCATGTTGGAGTGGACAGCGCCGTGGACTTCGATTGCTCCGCAAGTTGCGGCACGGGGCGCGCAGCGCAGAGCGAAGCGGGAGTCGCTCAGCATGAACGAGTGGACCTGCCTGCCGCCGAAGGCCAGGCTCGCGCAGATGCCGGTCCACAGGACGACACGACCGGCGATGCGCCAGTTGATTTTCGGTTTTTTGGGTTCAGGCGGCTTCGGCATTGGATTTCAGGCTTTCCAGAATTTTTTCACCAAGCTGGGAGACGCTTCCGGCACCCAGGGTCACGATGAGATCTCCAGCCGCCACATCGGCGGCAATTGTTTTTACACCGGCATCGTTGGTGGCGGCGTATTCCACGTCGCGCTGGCCAAACTCGCGCATCCGCGCACCCAGAGCTTCAGCGGTCACGCCTTCGAGGGGCTTCTCGGAAGCCGCGTAAATATCCAGCAGGACCACGCGGTCGGCCGAATGGAAGGCCCGGGCGAAGTCATCCATCAGGTGCATGGTGCGGGTGTAGCGGTGCGGCTGAAAGAGCACATGGACGCGCCCGGTTGTGCAGGAGCGGGCGGCGGCGAGGGTGGCCAGGATTTCGGTTGGATGATGACCATAGTCATCGACCACCCGAACGCCGTTGATTTCTCCCTTGACTTCGAAGCGGCGGCCCACACCGGTAAACTTCGCAAGGCCTTCGCGGGCAACATCGGTGTCGACACCGAGTTCGAGGGCGACGGCAACGGCGGCGGTGGCGTTCAGGACGTTGTGAGCGCCGGGGCTGTTGACGCGGAACAAACCTAAATCCGAGTTGCGGGTTCGCAGGCGGAAGATACTGTGCATGCCTTCGCACTCGGTTTCGCCGGGCTGGAAGTCGGCCTGGGAACTTCGACCGTAGGTCACTTTGCGCCGTTTGATTTCGGGCAGGATCGCCTGTACGTTTTCGTCGTCGAGACAGACGATTGCGGCCCCGTAGAACGGCACTTTGTTGACGAACTCGGTGAAGGCGTTGCGGATGGTCTGGATGTCGGCGTAGTGATCCAGATGCTCGCGGTCGATGTTGGTGACGACGGCCAGGATGGGGGATAGCTTCAGGAAGGACCCGTCGCTTTCGTCCGATTCGACAACCAGGAAGTCGCTCAGACCGACACGGGCATTGGAGCCGCCCATGGCGGCCGCTTTACCGCCGACGACAACGGTCGGGTCCATACCGGCGTGGCTGAGGATTGCGGCGACCATTGACGTGGTGGTGGTCTTGCCATGGCTGCCACCAATTGCGATGCCGTATTTCAGGCGCATCAGTTCCGCCAGAAGCTCGCCGCGCGGGATGACAGGAATGCCGAGCCGACGCGCTTCCTGAACTTCGGGATTGGCCTCATTGACGGCCGAACTTACGACAAGCGCTTTGGCGCCACTGAGGTTTTTCGCGTCATGCCCTTCGTAGACGGTCGCGCCGAGGGTTGCGAGCCGGTCCGTGGTGGGGGAGAGTTTCAGATCCGAGCCCGAGATGGTGTAGCCGAGGTTCAGCAGCACCTCGGCGATTCCGCTCATGCCGATACCGCCGATTCCCGCGAAGTGCAAATGTTGTCGTGAAAAAAACATTTTAAGTAACTATTGTTTCGGTCCGTTGGTCCCGCTGTCAATCAGAATTTGCGCCGCGCGTTTCGCGGAGTCCGGTCTTGCCAGAGTTTTCGCCGCTTCGCCCATGGCTTGCAGTCTGGCGGGTTCCGCCTGGAGCGTCGAGACGACTTCGAAAAACTTTGTTCCCGTCCATTCTTTGTCGCTGGAGCGGATGGCTGCTCCCGCACGTTCCAGAACTTCGGCGTTCTTGGTTTGGTGATCGTCGGCCGCGAAAGGGAAGGGAATCAGGATGGAGGGCTTCGCCGCGGCAGCGAGTTCGGAAACCGCTCCGGCGCCGGAACGGCAAACGACCAGATCGGCCTGAGCAAAGGCCGCGGGCATGTCGGCGATAAAGGGAACGATTTCGCCGCGGAGACCAGTCGCGGCAAACTCCTTCGCGAGTTCGGCCTGCATGGCTGTGCCGGTCTGGTGGATAAAACGAAAACTACGGCCCGACTGGCTGAACAGGGGCCAACTGGCGCGGGCTGCTTCGTTGAGAGTGCGCGAGCCCTGGCTGCCGCCGGTGATCAGGACCGTGAATTCGGCAGCGGGCTGTTTGCGGGGTACGGCGAAGAATTCCTGGCGTACGGGAAGGCCCGTCAACTCGGTGCGGCCTTCAGGGAAGAAGCGGCGCGTTTCTTCAAAGTTGATCAGGGCGCGGCGAACCCAGGGCGAGATCCATTTATTGGTGGCGCCGGGGATCGCGTTGGGCTCCATCACGACTACCGGTACGCCGCGAGCCAGCGCTGCGAGGACCGGTGGGCCGGCGACATAACCGCCCATGCTGAAGACGGCGGCGGGCGGGGACGAGCCGAAATCTTTCCACTGCTCGGCGGTTTCGACGAACAGACGCCAGAGACTGACAAGCTTTGTCAGGATGCCCAGATTTTTAAGGCCACCGACCTGAATGCGCTTCAGAGGAAAGCCGGCGGCCGGGACGAGGCGGGATTCCACGCCGCGCTCCGTGCCGATGAACTGGGCTTCGTGGCCGGCGCGCACGAGTTCACGCGCGACTGCAATCGCGGGAATGACGTGGCCACCTGTTCCACCGCCTGCCATAACAAAGATCACCCGGCGTGCTCCGAGACGTTCATCAGAACGCCCATCAGCGTGAGCGTTACCAGCAGCGAACTGCCGCCGTAGCTGATCATGGGCAACGGAAATCCCTTAGTCGGGAAGATGCCAAGGACGACGCTGATATTGAAAAATGCCTGGATGACCAGCATGGTTGTGATCCCGAGAGCGAGATAGCGGCCAAATTCATCGTGAATCCTGACGGTGGCGCGAACGCCCCGCCACAGGATTATGACGAAGCCGAGCACGACCGCTGTGGTCCCGAAAAGGCCCCACTCTTCTCCGATAACCGCATAGATGGTGTCGGTGTGGGCTTCGGGGAGATAGAAGAGTTTTTGACGCCCCTGCATGAGGCCGACACCGATGGGTCCGCCGGAGCCTACGGCAATTTTGGCCTGGTCGGCCTGGTAGTTGGTGTCCTGCGTGGTGGCCGATTTTTTCATCTGCTCGCGAATCCAGCCATGTTTATCGACTTTGTCGACCAGTTTGAACTGGGGATCGACAAAGCGGACGACGCGTCCCAAACGGTAGGGACGCTGCCAGACTGCGCCGATGCAGACGAGGAGACCGACGATGGCGGCAAAGCCGATGTAGCGCTTTTCGAGGCCGGCGACGAAGAAGACCACCGTGGCGGTGAGGACGAGGACGATGGCTGTGCCGAGATCGGCGATGATCACCGCAAACGTAAGGAGGCCGACGGCGAGGATTGCGGGCAGAAGGGTGTAGCGGCTGTTCAGGGCGCGGGCTCGCAGGGCGATGAAGTAGGCGAGAAAGACGATGAGGGCGGGTTTTGCGAACTCGGAGGGCTGCAATTCGCCGATCGGGAGGCGCAGCCAGCGATGCTGGTTGCCGACGAAGTAGACCACGACAAGAAGCATCATGATGATGGCCATCGCGCTAAAGGCAACTTCGGGTGTTTGAAGTTTGCGGTAGTGCAGGTTCTTGAAAAAGATCATCAGGGGGATAGCGATGACTACCCACACCAGTTGGCGGACTGCGAAGTAATAGCTGGAACCCATGCGGCTTTCGGCCACGACGCTGGAGGCGCTGTAGACCATGAGGGACCCGAACAGCACCATGAAGATGACGGTGATGAGGAGGATTCGGTCTGTTTTAAGTCGTTGCGCCATGGCGTTGTCCTTAGTTTGTAAAATGGCCGCCGATGCACGCCGATGCACGCCGATAAGACGGTTTAACCGGTTTATGCATGGTTCAGGTCCTTCACCAGTTTTTTGAAGTGGTGGCCTCTTTGTTCGTAGTTTTGGAATTGGTCGAAGCTCGAGCAGGCCGGGGCTAAGAGAACTGTGTCTCCGGGTTTTGCGTGGGCCGCGGCTTCGGCTACGGCCCGGTCGAGAGTGACGCAGGGGATCAGGGGGACTGCTCCTTCGAGATGGCCGGCGATTTTATCCGACGCCGCTCCGATCAGAAGGGCGGCATTGGCTTTGTTTCGCAGTTTTTCGCGCATGACCGTGTAGTCGCTGCCCTTGTCCTTGCCGCCTAAGATCACCCAGAGGCCGTTTTCAAAGGAGTCAATCGCTTTTATCGCCGCATCGACGCTGGTTGCTTTGGAGTCGTTGTAGTAGCGGACGCCGTTAATCTCAGCTGTGAATTCCAGGCGGTGCTCGACGGCTTTGAAGGTCTTGACGGCGGCGGCAATCTGATCGAGCGGCACTCCGGCGAGAAGGGCAACGTGCGCGGCGGCCATCACGTTTTCCACGTTGTGAGGTCCCGGTATCGGAATCTCTGTCACCAGGCCATCCTGGCCGCTAAACCATGTAACCTGCGCTTTCGTGCTTTGGGCGAACGAGCGGCACACCGGATCGTTCGCGTTGAGGACCGCGTGGCTGCCGGACAGCTGCATTCGAAAAAGATTGCCCTTGGCGGCGATGTAATTCTCCATGGTGCGGTGACGGTCCAGATGATTCTGGGTGACGTTGAGGCAAACCGCGATATGGGCGCGAAAGGTTCGGGCGGTTTCGAGCTGGAAGCTGGAAAGCTCCAGGACATTCCATTGGTCGTCGCGGGAAGCTTCGGTCATGGCAATCACCGGTGTGCCGATGTTGCCGCCGATCTGGGCGGGCACTTTCGCCGATTGCAGGATGTGGCCGACCAAAGAGGTCGTGGTGGTTTTTCCGTTGGAGCCGGTGATCGCAATGGTTTTGCCGCGCAGAAACGGAGCGGCCAATTCGATTTCTCCGATGATGTTGACGCCGCGGGCGCGGGCCTGCTCAAGGGGTTCCAGGTCGGCCGGTACGCCAGGGGAGAGCACGATCAGATCCCAGGGTTCGGCGAAAAGTTCGTCCGACTGAAGGCGAAACCCGGGGAGGTCCAGCGGCTTTACGTCCGTGGTGGTGACGACGGCGGCGTGCGCGCGCAGAAATGCGGCGGAGGCCTGGCCCGACTTCTCCATCCCCACTACCAGCGTTTTGGCTCCTTCGAGTTTCATCTTAGTTTCAGCGTTGTGAGAGCAAAGAGGGCCAATACCAGACCGGCGATCCAGAAGCGGGCAATGATTTTCGATTCCTGCCAGCCGAGGGCTTCGAAGTGGTGATGGATGGGCGCCATCTTGAAGATTCGTTTGCCGCGAAGCTTGAAGCTGCCAACCTGAAGGATCACGCTGATGAGCTCGATGACGAAGACTCCGGCGATCGCGAGGAGCAGGATTTCCTGTTTGATCAGAATCGCGACCACACCCATGGCGCCGCCCATGGAGAGGGAACCGACATCGCCCATGAAGACGTCCGCCGTATGGGCGTTCCACCAAAGGAAGCCCAGGCTGGCGCCGGTCAACGAGCCGCAGAAGATGGTCAGTTCCGCAGTGTGCGCATTGCGGACCAGATCGAGATACTTGGAGAGTTCGCGGTGGCCGCCGACAAAGGCCAGGACAGTGAGGGCACTGCCCGCGATCACCATGAGGCCGGAGGCCAGGCCGTCGAGCCCATCGGTGATGTTGACGGCGTTGCTGGAACCGACTACGACGAAGACGACAAAAAGATAGAACGGGAAAAAAGCGAGGGCGTATGTGTAGGGGTTGCCCATCAGCGAATGAATCAGCAAGTCCGGCCGGAATTGCTTGACGAACGGCATGTTCAGATTGGTGTTGTAGAGGTTCTTGTAGCGCATGAAGGCCAGCACGCCCGTGACCAGCCCGGCCACGGCCAACTGCATGGCGAACTTCTGTTTAGCAGTGAGTCCCAGGTTGCGCTTGTTGGTGACTTTTGCGTAGTCATCGACAAAACCGATGACTCCGTATGCCACGAAGCCAAACAGGGCAATCCAGACATATACGTCGGACAGGTCGGCCCACAGCAGGGTGGGGCCGACGGTGCTGATCATGATCAGCAAGCCGCCCATGGTGGGTGTGCCGGCTTTCTTATGATGCGACTGCGGGCCGTCTTCGCGGATACTCTGGCCGAAATGGAGGTCGCGCAGTTTGCGGATTACGTAGGGACCGAGCAAAATGCACAGGAAGAGCGAGGTCAGGCTCGCGAACATGGTCCGCGACGTGACATAGCCGAAGACACGGAAGGGCGACACTACCGTGTGGAGTTTTTCGTACAGCAGCCAATAAAGCATCGGCGGTCCCTTGTGACCTTATGCGTTCGCGGTTTCGGCCGCGAACGCCCCTTCGAGAGCTCTTTCGACATGGACGCCGCGCGAGCCCTTAAAGAGCACGGCATCACCAGGTTTCAGGTACGTTTGCAGAAACTTTCCGGCTTCTTCCGGAGTATCAAAAAATAACGCGGCGCCGCCCGACAATCCCGCTGCGATGGCTTCGTCGACCATCCAGCGGCCGGCGCCGCGTATGCCGATGACGGCATGAATACCCTGTTCCGCGACGAAACGTCCGACTTTGCGGTGCAGGGTCCCGGCCTCGCGGCCAAGTTCCAGCATTTCTCCGAGAACGGCAATGCGCCGTGTCGCCGGAGTATCCCGAAGCAGTTCCAACATGGAGAGCATGGCTTCGGGATTTGCGTTGTAACAATCGTTAATAACCGTGATGCCGTTGCGCACGCTGCGTTCGCCGCGCATGTTGCCGGGGGCCAGAGAACGCACGGCATCGAGGAGTTTTTCGGGAGCGATGCCCATTACGCGGGCAACTGCGATGCCGGCGAGGATGTTGCTGACGGCGTGACGGCCGGCGAGTTGCGTCTCAAAGGCGGTTCCCAGAGCACGAAACCGGGAGCCTTCTGAAGTCATGGAGACATCTTCGGCGTGAACGTCGGCATCTTCGGCGAACCCGAAGGTTACGGTTTTGCCGGGGTGAAGTTTTGAGAAAGCGCGGACGCGGAGATCATCGGCGTTGAGAACCGCGGTGCCTTCGCCGGGGAGCGCCTGGATTAATTCACTTTTGGCGCGAGCGATGCCTTCGATGCCGTCGGCGAAGTTTTCCGCGTGGGCCCAGCCGACGTTGGTGACTACGCCGATTTGCGGTTGAGCTATCGCGGCCAGGCCGCGGATTTCGCCTTCGTGATTCATGCCCATTTCGAGGACGGCGATCTGGCTGTCATCCGGGATCCGCAGGATGGAGAGCGGCAGGCCGAGGTGGTTATTCAGGTTGCCGAGATTCCGGGCGGTTCGGAAAGTGGTGGAGAGCAGGGAAGCGATTGTGTCTTTGGTTGTGGTTTTGCCGGCACTGCCGGTTACGCCAACGACTGTTTGGCCCCACAGGGAGCGCGCTTTGCCGGCCAGTTGCTGAAGGGCCGCGGTTGAATCGGGGACCGTGAGTTGCAGGCCGGGCGTGTCGACCGTATGTTCGACGATGGCAAGGCTGGCGCCGCGTGCGAAGACGCCGGCAATGAAGTCATGGCCGTCATGCGAGGGTCCGCGCAGAGCGAAAAAGCAGTCACCGGGGGATATGGTGCGCGAGTCGATGCTCCAGCCCGTCGCGATGGCCATCGCAGCAGGCTGAGGCGGTGCGCCGATTATATTGGCGATCATCTGCTGGGAGAAAGTCATGCGGGCTGTCTCCGGAAGCCGAATGAGCGGAGTGTTTCGCGGGCGGTTTCGCGATCGTCGAAGTGAATGGTCCTGTCGGCGAAGATCTGGTAAGTTTCGTGGCCTTTGCCTGCGAGCAGAACCAGATCGCCGGCTCCCGCTTCTTCGAGAGCTTTGTGAATTGCCTGGGCGCGGTCCGGTTCGACGATCATCTTCGCTTCGGAGCGGCGTATCCCGACCATCACGTCATTCATGATCTGGAGGGGATCTTCCGAGCGCGGATTATCACTGGTGAGGACGACAACATCGCTGAGTTCGCTCGCCGCCTGGCCCATGAGGGGACGCTTGGTGCGATCGCGGTCGCCGCCGCAGCCAAACAGAGTGATGACGCGGCGTGGTTCGAGCGCGCGCGCGGCGGAAATGGCATTGCGCAGGGCGTCGTCGGTGTGAGAGTAATCGACGACAACCTGGAAGGGCTGGCCTTCATCGATCCGCTCGAAGCGGCCGGGTACACCCTGGCAGGCTTCGATACCGGCGGCGATGGTTTCAACCGGCAACTGGCAAGTCATGGCAGCGCCACAAGCCGCGAGAATGTTATAGACATTGAAACGCCCCGCCAGGGGGGATGAGATTTCAAATTTTGTTTTTTCGAAAGTGACTTCGAAATTCAGGCCGCTGTTGGCGGAGCGGATATTGCGTGCGCGCAGAGTTGCTTCTTTGCCGAGGCCATACCAAAGTACGTCGGTGGCGTTACGGGGATTCGTCAGTTTCGAGCCCATTTCATCATCCCGATTGACGACTGCGAAGCGGGGCGGGGGAGCGCCGGCGCCATCGAAGAGCAACTTCTTAGCGGCGAAGTAGTTCTCCATGGTGCCGTGGTAATCGAGATGATCGCGGGTAAAGTTGGTGAAGACCGCAGTCTGGAAGTGTAATCCGAAGACGCGGCCGAGAGCGAGCGCGTGGGAGGAGACTTCCATGGTGACGTGAGTTCCGCCCAGCGAGTCGAGTTCCGAAAAAAGGCGGGCGAGGTCGAGCGATTCCGGAGTGGTGTTGGGGGCGGAGAGAGTTTTCGAACCCATCCGGTATTCGATGGTGCCGATCATGGACGTGATCAACCCGGCGCGACGCAGGATGGAATCGAGCAGAAACGCCGTCGTTGTCTTGCCGTTGGTACCAGTGATGCCGATCAGATGGAGTTTTTCATCCTGCCTGCCGTAGAAGTTGCGGGCAGCAAGCGCGAGAGTATGGCGGCCATGGGCGACCTGGAGCCAGGGCGCGGACCAGCCGTCCGGGGCGGGGGATTCGCTGACGGTAGCGATGGCGCCTTTCGCGGCGGCCTGCGCGGCGAAGGCGCGGCCATCGACTTTGGCGCCGGGAAAGGCGAAGAAGACGAAGCCAGGCTTAACGCGACGGGAGTCGTATTCGAGGCCGTAAACGGGGGCGAGGGCAAGTTCGGGCGGCAGTGTCGAGTGTAATTGTGCGTCCGCCAGTACCTCGCTCAGGTTGATCATCAGCGTGTAAAAATTATCCGGATTTTCTCGCCTGGGTAAATGGGGGTGCCCGGCAGGGGAACCTGCGCGCGGGCAACGCCGCTGCCTTCCACCATGACTTCCACGCCATTCATGGAAGCCGCTTCGATGACATCGCGCATCGACTTGCCACGGAAATCGGGCACCATGGGTTGCGAATTGACGGGCCGCTGCGAGGGTATGGGCGCAGGGCTCGGCATGGGCATGGGCGGAGGGGATGCCTGCGCGAGTGACGGCGCGGGCGGCGCCGGAGGAATATCGGCGGTGGCGGCGTTCTCGGGCACGATCTGCATCTGTTCGGCCAGCAACTGCTTTACGCTGGGATCTTCTTCCATGATGCTCGTTTCCCCGAGACCTGCAATCGCCACGTCGTTGAACTTGTCTTTGCCGAGCTTTTCTTTCGTTTTCCGCGCCTGGATGGCAAGCTCGGTTTCCGGAATATCGCGGGGAACGTCGAGCATGCGCAGCGCTTCGGTCATGATTGCGGTAAAGACCGGAGCGGCAGCATCGGCGCCCTGTCCGTTTTCGCCACTCGTGTTGTGAACGGTGACGAGAACAACGAGAGCGGGATTGGTAACAGGCGCGAAGCCAACGAAGGACGCGTTGTAGTTGTGCGTGTAGTGATGGGTTGCGGTGTCGAAAATCTGGGCGGTTCCGGTTTTGCCGGCCGACGTGTAGCCGTTCAGGCGGGCATGGACCCGGCCGGTGCCGCGAAGCACAACGCCCTCCATCATCTGGCGCATCAGGATAGCGGTTTCGGGCTTGATGATCCGGACCGGCGCTTCCGCAGGTTCGGGTTTGTCGCCGGTCTTCAGAACCAGGCGCGGTTTGACGAGCAGACCGCCATTGGCGATGACGCAGGCAGCGCGGGCGATCTGAACGGAAGTTACGCTGACTTCCTGGCCCATGGCGATGGACGCGAGGGACGTGGTTCCCCAACGTGTGACGGGGCGCAGGATACCAGGGGATTCGGCGGGCAGCGGCAGGCCGCTTCTTTGTCCAAAGCCAAAGCGGTGCGCATAGTCGTACATGTTGTCGCGCCCGACTTTCATGCCGATCAGGATCGCGCCGATGTTGGACGACTTCGCGAGAACGTCCGCCATGCTGATGGTGCCGTAGCCGTGATGGGATTCGTGGACCACGCGGCCAGGCAGCACGAGAGTGCCGTTGCCGGTCGGGATCATCGTGTCCGGGGTGAGATTGGTTGTTTCGAGCGCGGCGGTGAGAGTGATGACTTTGAACATCGAGCCCGGTTCGAAGGGGACGGAGGCAGCCAGATCCCAGCGCGATATGGGATCATCTTTGCCGGTAGGGCGCGTGTTGGGGTCGTAGGTCGGGTAATTCGCCATGGCGAGAATTTCGCCGGTGTAGGGGTTCATCACGATGGCGGAACCGCTGCGCGCGTGTTTGGCGATGACGCCGGCTTTCAGTTCGCGCTCGGCGACGAACTGCATGCGGGAATCGATGGAGAGAGTGAGTTGGGTGCCGGGATGCTCGACAGTATCCACACGCGATTCGATGCCTTTGTGGTGCACGTCCATCAGGACGCTCTCGGAGCCGTCCTGACCACGAAGAATCTTGTCGCGGCCGCGCTCGATACCCATGACACCCTGCACGACCGGTCCTTCTTTGGGAATCACACCGAGGCCGCCGAGGACATGGGCGGCGGTTTCTCCACCGGGGTAGTGGCGTTCGCTTTCGGCGTGGAAGGTGGCGTAGGCCAGGTGCAGGGACTTCAGGCGTTCGGTTTCGAACGGATCCATGTCGTGTTTGATCCAGAGGAAGCCTCTGTGGTTACTCCGGGCGCCGGCCAGACGGTTGTAGAGAGTACGCTGATCGAGCTTCAGATAAGAGGCCAGGATTTCCGAAGCCATCTGGGGATTGCTGATCTGAAGGGGGTTGACCGAGACGGAGGAAACGGGCACGCTGATGGCCAGCGGCTGGCCATTGCGGTCGATGATGGAGCCACGCGGGGCGGGAATCGCAACTTCCGCTTCCTGCTGCTTACGCGCCTTCTCCACGTATTTGGCATGCTGCACAACCTGCAGCACAATCAGTCTGGCGAAGATTGCCAGCGCCCACAAAAACAAAATCACCGCCGTCGAAGCGAGGCGGTGATTCACTGCGGCCGTACGACCCCTGACCTCCACGGGATTTTCTCCTGTTACCTGCCGCCGGGCACGGTGGGGGTTTCGAGGCTGGCCAGATTACCCCGGGGGGTCTGCCCATCGAGGTGGATCACCTGGCTGGACAAGGGGCTGGTGAGGTTATGGGCTTTGGCGATATCGTTGAGGCGAGTGGGGCTCAGCAGGCCGGCTTCGCGGACTTCGAGAGCGCGGCGCTGATCGAGCAGAGTCTGGCGTTCGGCTTTGGCGGCTTCGAGCTGGTAACCGGCGCGGACCAGGGCGACATGCGGAGCGACGATGCTGACACCCAGCATCAGCAGCAGCGCGCCCACGCCGACTGTGGACAGGAGTTCGTTGCCGGCATTGGGGTCGGCCTGGCGAAGAAGCCGGGAATTATCCATTTTCTTGGAGTAAAAGAACACGCCGTCGCCCGGCAGACTGCGCAGGGCATAGGGATCGCACTCCATGACGCCGCTGGCTGAGCCGCGGACCGCCGCCATTGTATTGCTTTTCTTCCAGATTGTTGCCAGTGTGGCCATGGTCTCTTTTACTCCTCGCCCCGCCCTTGTTGTTCACCGAATTTGAGCTCGGCTGCTCGTGTCAGATGTTTGTCACCGCTCCCCAGCGGTGGCTGTTAATCAGCCTTTTATTTCCACTGCGCGAAGTTTGGCGCTTCGCGACGGCGGATTTTCCCTTAATTCCCGCTCACCGGGTACTACAGGCTTTTTGGTCAGTAATACCGCTTTGCCCGTGCGCGCCAGCTCGCGAAAACTGTTCTTTACTTTGCGATCTTCCAAAGAGTGAAATGAAATTATGACGATGTGTCCGCCGGGGCGAACCATGCGCGGCGCGCTTGCCAGCAGCGCGTCCAGCTCTTCCATCTCCTGGTTGACCACCATCCTCAGTGCCATGAAAGTGCGAGTCGCAGGATGAATGGGTCCCGTCCTTGGTACAGCCCGTTCCACGATATCCGCCAGATGCCGTGTGCTCCGAACGGGCCGACCTCGGATCAGTGCTCCAGTAATCTTCCGCGCTCTCCTTTCTTCGCCGAGCTGGTAGAGCCAGTCGGCTAGTTGTTTTTCCGCACTGTGATTCACCAGATCGGCCGCCGTCATGCCCCTCGTTTGATCGAGACGCATATCCAGCGGTCCATCCGACATAAAAGAAAACCCGCGTTCGGGATCCGTTAAGTGAAATCTGCTCACTCCGAGATCCGCAAGCATGCCGTCCAGATTGGAGTGTTTCAACTCCGAGAACGCCGCATGCTGAAATTCGATTCGATCCCAATACTGCGCGGTATTCGCGCGAGCCATATCCAGCGACTGCGGATCGCGATCGTTCGCAATCACCGTGCCCGCTTCCGACAGCCTGGAGGCGATAGCCCCCGTGTGACCGCCCATACCGGAGGTGCAATCGAGATACGTTCCATCCGGCCTGATATTGAGCAGCTCGAGCGATTCCTCCAGCAAGACCGGATAATGTTGCGTCATATTCCTTCACGGAGCTCATTTGGGAAGCCCAGCCTTCCGCATACTCTCGTTCAGGGCGGCTGGACTGGCGTTCGCCAGCAGCTCTTCGGTGGCATCGAAGGCGGCCTTCGGCACCAGTTGAATTCGGCTGCGCCGGTAAGGCTCGGCATGCAGTTCCTGCCCATCCAGATTCAGGGCGCGGCGCAGGTCGGCGTGAATGTTGACGCGTCCCTGGCTGTCTACCTTCGACATGGCACCGAGGCGTACGGCATTCTTCGAGGCGAGGAAGATCTCGGGATTGGATTCGTGCTCCTCGAAGAAGTCCTCCATCAGGCGCCATTTTGCGATGGGGAAGATTTCTGCTACACTCCGGTCGAGCGAAGTCACGAAAACGTCCTGCTCGGGCAAGGCCTCGAAATAATGAAGATACTCCGCCGACAACTTGATACGACCTTTGTCGTCGATCCTTACATTGGCTGTGGAGCGGGGAAACTCGACTGCTAACACCGAATTTTGGGAAATTGGATCCACTTGCGCTCAAGTTTCGTTCCACAACGCTGACACAACAGATTGTGCCACTTCCGTAACGGAAATACAAGCGGAATTTTGCTGTGATCTATCTTACTTATGAGTGAGTTAGGTGGGGCGCTAGATAGCCTGTGTTTTGGTAATACTACCACTATTAGTGGGGAAGTAGGCGAAAGTGTGGCGAAAGCTTAAATCGTCGAAAAAACTCTCATGGCCGCCGATGCACGCCGATAAGAAGTCAGAAATTACTTAAAAGTGCAGACCGAGGAGGAATTCGGCCTGGTTTAGCTGGGAGAGGCTTACTATGGCGTCGTTGAACTGGCGGGTGTAGCGCAATTCGCCGCTCAGGCGGAGAACTTTGAGTTTTAGGTCTATGCCTCCATCGATCAGCATGCCGGCGGGGGAGTTGCTGGCGAAGCTGCCGGTTCCGGAGGTGACGGCATTCTTAATTTGATAAAGATGCGCGAAGGAGGCTCCGACACCTACGAAGGGGACGATGGGTCCTTTGGTGAGGCGGTACTGGGCGATCAGGGGGAAGCGCCACTCGGTGGCGGAGGTATTATTCACCAGGTTGGACGCTTTGAAGCTGGCGGGGCGGACGAGGGCGTCCAGTTCCAGGCGAAGGCGCAGGGGGAGGTTGACCTGGAGGCCCGCGCCGACGGTGAATTTCGGGCTTTTCGCCAAATAGGAAATACCGCTGAGTGTGGTGGTCTTCTCCACATCGGCGAACGGGGCGCCGGCATAGGCTGCCACGGAAAGACCCTGCGCACAAGCCGCCGCAGCGGTCAAAAGACCAACAAGAACAATCTTTCGCATCTTTTTACAAGATAGCCTACGCGGTGCGCTACTCGACGGTTACGCTTTTTGCGAGATTGCGGGGCTGGTCCACATCGCAGCCGAGGCGCACGGCGATGTGATAGGCCAACAGCTGCAGGGGCACGATTTCGAGGATCGGCGCGAGGAGGTCGGGGACGGCCGGGATTTCGATGATGTCGTCGGCAATCTTGCGCGCTTCGGTGTCGCCTTCGGTGACAATCGCGAGGAGGCGGCCTTCGCGCGCCTTTACTTCCTGCATGTTGGAGAGAGTTTTCTCGTAGAGCAGGCAGCTGGCGGGATCGGACCGGTCGTGAGTCGCAAGAACGACTACCGGCAGATTTTCATCGATCAGGGCGTTGGGGCCGTGCTTCATCTCGCCGGCAGGGTAGCCTTCAGCGTGAATGTAGGAGATTTCCTTGAGCTTGAGGGCGCCTTCGAGGGCGATGGGGAAATGCGCGCCGCGGCCGAGGTAGAGAAAGTCGCGGGCGCGGAAAAGCTTGCGGCCGAGATCTTCGTAGAGCTTGTCATTGCCGAGGATGGTTTCGATCTTGCCGGGGATGAGCAAAAGCTCCTGGACGAAGTTGCGAGCGGCTTCCTCGCCCAAATGATGGCCGGAGTGAGGAGTGCGGGGATGGCCGTTGGTGCCGTGAGCGGGATCGCTGCGAACCTGAGCCAGATAGAGGGCGAGGATTGCGAGCGCGGTGAGCTGGCAGGTAAATGCCTTGGTTGAGGCGACGCCGATCTCAGGGCCGGCGTGGGTGTAGATGGCGCCGGAGGCTTCGCGCGTGATCATGGAACCGACCACATTGCAGATGGCGAGAGTTTTCGAGCCTTTCTGTTTGGCTTCGCGCTGAGCGGCCAGCGTATCGGCGGTTTCGCCGGATTGCGAGATGACGATGGTTAGTGAGTCGGGCGTGACGATGGGATTGCGATAGCGGAATTCGCTGCCGTAATCGACTTCGACGGGAATGCGGGCGAGCTGCTCGATCATGAATTTTCCCGCCAGGGCCGAGTGCCAGGAGGTGCCGCAGGCGATGATGCGAACCTGGCGGAAGGCCTGGAATTCGGCGGGAGTGATATCCATTTCTTCGAGGAAGATGCGGCCGGTTTCCTGGCTGACGCGGCCGATGGTGGTGTCGCGAATGGCGCGCGGCTGCTCGAAGATTTCCTTGAGCATGAAGTGCTTGTAGCCGCCCTTTTCGGCCATGATGGGATCCCAAAGGACGTGCTGCACGTTGCGGTTTACGGGCACGCCTGAGAAATCGGTCAGCTTGACGCCATCGGGAGTGAGGATAGCCATATCGCCATCGGCGAGAAAGAACATGTCGCGGGTGTGGCCGAGAATGGCGGGGACATCGGAGGCGACGAAGTATTCGTTCATGCCGAGGCCTATCACGACGGGAGGGCCTTCGCGGGCGGCGACAATCTTGTGGGGATCGCGGCGGGAAAGCACGGAGAGGGCAAAGACGCCGCGCAGCTGCTTCACGGCCTGGCGGACGGCGGTTTCGAGGTTCCCATCGAAATACTTTTCGACGAGGTGGGCGATGACTTCGGTATCGGTCTGGGTCTTGAAGGTATGGCCTTCGGCCTGGAGCTGTTCTTTGAGGGGCAGGTAGTTTTCGACGATGCCGTTGTGGACGACTACGATATCGCCAGTGCAATCGCGGTGCGGGTGTGCATTTTCTTCCGTGGGACGGCCGTGCGTGGCCCAGCGGGTGTGGCCGATGCCGTAACAGCCATCGACGGGGTCGATCTGGAGTACGTCTTCGAGATTGCGGAGTTTACCGGAGGCGCGGCGGACGCCGAGGGATTCGTTGTCCTGATAAACGGCTATGCCTGCGGAATCATAGCCGCGGTACTCGAGGCGCTTGAGGCCGTCGAGAATGATGGGAACAGCTCGCTGGGTACCGACATAACCGACAATTCCACACATAGGTTTATTGTACGAAGTAAGTTCGGTGCTGGATGAGCATGTGAGATTCCAAACGGAATCCCGGGTCAGGAGCTTAGCTTTTCTATTCTGTAGTCTTCGATGACGGGGTTGCTGAGGACATCGCGGGCGATGGCGTCGAGGTCTTCGGAGGGATCGAGGGTGATTTCGAAGAATTTGCCCTGGCGGACGTCTTCGATGCCTTTGTGTCCGAGGCCCTTCAGGGCGGCGCGAATGGTCTGACCCTGGGGGTCGAGGACGGATTGTTTGAAGGTAACGTAGACGCGAGCTTTCACTGAACTATGTTAGCCTGCTTCTTCCTGTGTCAGCCTGCTTCTCCCTGTGTTAACCAACTTCTTCGAACAGGCCGATCTGGAGGTCGGGCAGGGCCGGTTTGGTTCGCTTCCTGTCTGTGGGCGGAGCGAAGGTGCGCATCAGGGCGAGCATTTTCTGATGGGTTTCGCAGATTTCGACGAGGGACAAACAGCGCGGGCAGCCGCCCCGGACGGCGCCACGGCCGCCTTCGAAGGGGTCGAACATCGGGTGTCTGGAGCATTTGCCGCGCCAGCGCACGGTGCCGATTTTCAACATATTATTGTCCGGCGCGACCGGCGGGGGGAGCGGTGTAGGGCTTTACGATCGCGCCCTCTCTGACATCATCGCCCGGGCTCGCTACAACCATTTCGCCGCCTTTCAGGCCTTCGGCGATTTCGATTTCCGCGCCGTAATCTCTGCCCGGCTGGACCGGGGTCAGATGAATTATCTTCAGACCGCCGCCCTGGGGGGCGTCGCGCAGGATCGCTACTTTGATGCCGGAGGCGTTGGTAATCAGCGCATCGCCGCGGACAAGAAGCGGTGGAGCGTCGCGATGGTTGCGGAAGTGAATGCTGGCATACATGCCGGGGAAGAGCTTGCCGTCGTTATTGGGTATCTGCAATTCAGTCAGCATGGTGCGGGCCGTAGGATCGAGAGTATTGGAGGTACGGGTGACTTTGGCCGGCAAGACTTTGCCGGGGAGGTTGGCAAAGGTGATGGTCGCCGGCATGCCGACGCGGATTGTGGCTGCGATAGACTGCGGCACGCTCACGAAGATGCGGAGAGTGCTCAGCTGAGCGACCCGGAACATTTCATTGCCGTAACCGGGACCGCTGCCGACCACGCCGGATTGGGTGGAGGGGGATACGCCCTGACCGCCGCCACCGGATGAGATCAGATAGCCGACATCGACGTTGCGCACGGTCACGACGCCCGCGAAGGGGGCTTTGACGCTTTTGAACTGCTGGAGGGCGGTCACGCGATCCAGATTGGCCTGGGCCTGATTCACATTTTCCTGGCCGCTGCTGACGTTGGCCTGCTGGGCCATTACGAGGGCTTCCGTGGTTTTAGCCGCGGAAACCTGGTTTTCGTAATCCTGCTGGGCAACCGCTCCGCTCTTTACGAGGTTGGTGTAGCGGGCGAGGGTGGCTTTGGCGAGATCGCGTTGGGCCTCGCTCTGAATTACGGAAGCCTGCGACACGCCGAGTAATTGCTTCGCCTGGGCCACGGCGGCGCGAGCCTGGGCAACCTGCTGATCGAGATCGGGAGCGTCGATTTCGGCTAGCAACTGGCCTTCTTTGACGCGATCGCCGATATCGACGTAACGCTTCCTGAGGTAGCCTGTGGCGCGGGCATAGATAGAGGCTTCCGAGAGAGCGGTCAGGCTGCCGGGCAGGACAATATCCACGTCGGCGGGGGCCCGGCGAACCTCGGCGGAGGTGACGGTCGGAACCTGGGACTTGACTTCGTTCGCCGCGGCGACGGCGGCATTCTCTCTGTCTTTGCGGGGCAGGTAACCAGCCAGCCATGACGCGACAACGAGGATGCCGAGGATCACAACGATGAGTGTGACCTTGCCGCGGGAGATGTGGTGCTCGTGTGGCGGGTTACCTGTCGTCGTTTCCGGCTTAGTTTCTGTCATTCGGCAACCTGCGTTCCATTCTGCCCGAGGGCGAGTATTTCATGCGACTCGTCTTCGATGAGGCGGTCGTGATTCACCGGAGGCTTCCGGCGCAGAAAGGTGTAAACCATTGGAACAAAAAACAGCGTGCTGAGTGTTGCGAACAGCAGGCCGCCGATGACGGCGCGGCCGAGAGGCGCGTTTTGCTCGCCGCCTTCACCCATGCCGAGCGCCATGGGCAACATGCCGACAATCATGGCGAGGGCGGTCATAAGTACGGGGCGAATGCGGGTTACTCCGGCGGAAAGGGCGGCTTCGATATGGTCCTTGCCTTCGAAACGTTCATCGTTGGCGAACGTGACTACCAGAATGCTGTTGGCGGTGGCGACGCCGACGGCCATGATCGCACCCATGAGGGATGGCACGTTGATTGTGGTTTGGGTGATGTAGAGCATCCAGAGAATCCCGGCGAAGGCGCCGGGCAGCGCGGTGAGAATGATGAAGGGGTCAAGCCACGACTGGAAGTTGACGACCATCAGGAGATAGACGAGCAGCACGGCGAAAACAAGACCGAGGCTGAGGCGCCTGAACGACGATTCCATGGTTTCAATTTGTCCGCGCAGAGAGATGGCCAGGCCTTTCGGGACGTCTTTGGCGCTGGCGTCGAGAACCTTCTGGATGTCGGTAGCGACGCCGCCGAGATCGCGCCGATCCGTATTGGCGTAGACGTCGAAGACCGGCTGCACGTTGTAGTGATTCAGCATGCCGGCGGTCACATTGCGGCGGGTGCCGGCCAGGAGGTTGTCGAGCAACTGAGGCTGCTGAGAACTGGAAAGGGCGCTGATGGGGGTCTGGCGGATGGCGTCGACGGAATCCATTCTCGACTGAGGGGTCTGGACGGCCACCTGGTAACTGACGCCGTTGGCGGGATTCAGCCATTGGGTGGGGGCGATCTGGCCGCTGCCGCTGAGGGAAATCATCATGCTGTTGGCGACGTCGCGCTGGGTCATGCCGGCCTGGCCCGCTTTTTCGCGATCGACGATCAACTCGATGGCGGGCGAGCTCATTTCCTGGCGGATATGGACATCGACAGCGCCGGGGATGACTTCGAGGCGCTTCTTGAGGAGTTTGGTGAGGTTGTAAGCGGCTGCCTGGTCGCGGCCTGTGACTTGAACGTCGATCGGGGCGGGAATACCGAAGTTCAGAATCTGGTTGGTAATGTTGGCGGCCTGGAAGAAGAAGACCTCATCGGGAAATCTGGAATTCAGCATCCTGCGGAGCTTGCGCTGCACATCCGGCACGGCGAGGTGAGCATCGGGATTGAGGGAGAGCAGAATCTCGCCGTCACTGCCGCCGATGGTGGCGGAATCGCCGAAGGCAAGATTGAAGCCGCCCTGAGGCAGGCCGATATCGTCGATGACTTCGGAAAGCGCGCCGACGGGCAGGGTGGCGCGAATGGCGTCTTCCACACGACCGAAGACGCGCTCGGTTTCCTCAATGCGCAGGCCTTCGGGGGCGCGGACGTGAAGGCGCATCTGGCCGGAGTCGATGGTCGGAAAGAAGTCGGTCCCCACGACGGCAATGAGCAGGACGGAAGCTCCGACGAACACGCCGTAGACGATCGAAACGCGGCTGCGGTGATGCAGGCACCAGCCGAGGGCTTTGGCGTATTTCGCGCGCATCTGTTCAAAGCGGATGTTGAACATGTGGTGCACTTTCCAGATGAGACCTTTGGCGTGGGCCAGGCCTGCTTCGCCGCGGGCATAGATTTCGACTTCCGGCCGGAGCATGAAGTGCATCATGGTCGGAACGAGGGTGCGGGAGAGGAAATACGACATCATCATGGCGAACACGACGGCATAGGCCAGAGGTGTGAACAGGAATTTCGCCGGGCCGGTGAGCAGCAGCACAGGCACGAAGACGATGCAGATGGCCAGAGTGGAAACGAATGCGGGGACGGCGATCTGCTGGGAGCCATCGAGAATAGCCCGGGTGAGCGGCTTCGCGAGGCCCATGTTGCGGTGAACGTTTTCGATTCCGACGGTGGCATCATCGACAAGGATGCCGACGGCGAGGGCCATACCGCCGAGGGTCATCGCATTGATGGTGTGGCCCATGGCCCAGAGCGCGATGCACGAGGTGAGAATCGCCAAAGGAATGGAGGTGCAAACGATGAGGGTGCTGCGCCAACTGCCGAGGAACAGCAGAATCATCAGGGCGGTGAGGCCGGCGGCGATCAGAGCTTCGCGGGCGACGCCGACAATGGCGCCTTCGACGAAGAGACTTTGATCGAACATCGGCTTGACGTCGAGGGTGGAGGGCAGCCCGGCCAGAATGGAGGGCAAGAGCTTCTTCATCTCGCGGACGATATCGAGGGTGGAGGCCTGACCGTTTTTCAGGATGGTGATCAGGGACGATCGGCGGCCATTTTCGCGAACAATATTTGTCTGGACGCCGTAGCCATCGCGAACCTGAGCGACGTCGTGGATGTACTTGACGGAACCGTTGACGACTTTGAGGGGAAGATCGTTCAGACCCTGGATGGTGGTGGGGCTGCTGTTGAGGCGGACGAAATAATCGCGGTCGCCCATTTTTGCGGCGCCGGCGGGGAGAATCAGATTCTGCGCGCCGATGGCGTTGGATACATCGGTGGCGGAGACGTTGTTGGCGTACAGAGCCTTGGGGTCGAGATCCACCATGATCTGGGCGAATTTGCCGCCGTAGGGGAGGGGGACCGACGCGCCCTGGATGCTGGCCAACTGGGTTCGGATGAAATTTTGTCCGAAGTTAAAGATTTCCTGCTCGCTGAGAGTCTTGCTGGAGAGGCCGAGCTGGAGGATGGGAACGCTGGAAGCGTCGTATTTCAGGATGGCGGGCGGGAAAATGCCCGGCGGCATGGCGCGGAGGATGGGCTGGCTGATGGCCCCGATCTGGGCGATCGCGAGGTCGATTTTTACGTTCGGCTGGAAGAAGACGCGGACCACGGCGACGCCGGTGTAAGACGACGATTCGATGTGTTCAATGTCGTTAACCGTGGTGGAGAGCGCGCGCTCGAAGGAGACGACGATGCGGCTGCTCATCTCTTCCGGAGAGATTCCACCGTAGGTCCAGACGACGCTGACGACAGGGATATCGATGTAGGGAAAGATATCCTTCTGCATCGTCTCGATGGCGAGGCCACCCAGAACGGCAATCAGGACCGCCATTACGACAAATGTATAGGGGCGGCGTAAAGCGAGCTTAACTATCCACACGGGTTAAGAACCAGTGTAACGGACGAGGCGATTCAGTCGTTTAGCGAGGCGGAAATCACGTGGCAATGGGCCAGAGTGGGGATCGGTTTGCCCGATTGCAGGCCGGCTTCCGCGAGCCAGGAGCGGTATTCCGCGGCGGAGTAGGCGCGGCCTTCGGTCAGAGTGAAAAGCTGGGCGGAATAGCAGGCTACGGCGAGTGGGCCGTCGAGCGCGTCGTTCAGCAGAACGTCATGAATCAGGAGCTGGCCACGGGGCTGGAGGCAGGCCGCAGCTCGGCGGATCAGTGTTCTGCAATCGGCGGTGTCCCAATCGTGCAGGATGTTGGAAAGCAGAACGAAATTGGCAGGCGGCATGGGGCTGGTGAACATGTCGCCTTCCAGAAATTCCATGCGGTCGGTTACGCCGGAGTTTTCGGCGAACTCCTTTGCTACGCGCAGAACTTCGGGCCGATCAAGGGTGATGGCGCGGAGTTGGGGGTTCTTTTGCAGGAAGGCGATGGAATAGATTCCGGTGCCGCCGCCGATATCGAGGAGAGTTCCGGGGCCGAGAGGGAGGCGATCCGCCAGCACCGGAGCGACGTTCTTCGCGCGGCCGGCGAGGGCAAGGGTCAGATGGCGGGCGGAGGCTTCCTTCTCCATCGCGGCGGATTCCATGCCTTCCTTATATATGAAGGCGGCATTGGGTGGCCGATTGTTGCGGAGGGTTTGAACGAGGTCGAGGACGGCGGGGGATTCGGCGGCGAGGCCGATGTAATCCGCAATGCTGAAATAGCTGGCGGGCGACAGGTGTTCGATGGCGATGGGGGATAGCTCCAATTGGCCCGATGCGTTCGCGACGATCAGATCCATGGCGCGGAGGGCTGTGATCAGGACGTTGGCGGGGCGTTCTTCGAGTTGCGTGGCTTCGCGAAGATCGGCGAAAGACCTGGGGCGTTGGCTCAATAGCTCGAAGATTCGGAAGTGGGCTACTCCCGCAATCAGGAGGTTTGAGGCAAAGCCCGCGCGGAAGTATTCAAAGATGGGAGTAGGATCGGAGGGCCGCATTGGCGTTTCAGTTTGAATTGTAGCCGTGCAGCTATTTATTTTTTTGTTTTTTTGTGGACGCGGGCTTCGCGTTTTCCGCATCCGCCTGTTTCTTCTTGCTCAGACTGCTGATCACCACGTGGCGCACCGCGTGCTCCGCCGTGATGTGGTCGCCAAAAACCAAACCCGTGGAAGCGCCGAAGCCGATCCAGCTGCCCATCCCGTTCATGTCGATGTGGCTGTTCAGAACCTCGGAACCTTCGTAAATCACGCGTACGGTTCCGATCGTGCGATTGACTTCGACCCTGACACGGCGCCACTGTCCGTTACTGTAAACGTCCGGCATGGAACGCACCTGGCTGACCTGAAGCGCCTCTTTCTCGTCGACACCGCAGCCATTTTTCCCACACAGAGTGATGGATCGACGCCCATAGGTGTTGAAGTTGACACCAAACCCCGAGCCTGGCAGAAAACCTTTTTCGAGAGGCGCGGCGAGATTCTCGGTTTCGTAAGGCTTCTTATCCTTGCCGAACATGAAAACCAGACCGTAGCCGGTGTAATTCGGGTCCGATGACACGGCGTTCTTAATGGAATATTCGAAGTCCACGGCGAAATCTTTCGTGATTCCGGGCAACGGGCTGGCGCCCTTCTTCTGTTTTTGCTGCGCCGGTGTGGTGTCCATCAACACGGCGGTGGTCTGCGAATACTCCTGATCGTGAGTCAGGATCAGTTTATTGTCCTGATAAACCGGATAGTTTCCGGTGGCAACGCGGTGGGCGCGAAGGGTCCCATCGAGAGTGAATGCCAGAGCAGGATCCGGGGATGCAGCGCCGGCGGGGGTAATCCTCACGTTACGAATGTCCTGTTTCAGAACCGCTTCGCCGGTTGCGGCGCCGAACCCAAAGCCTCCGTAGCTGTTGTTCATTGGCCCCGGGCGAGACAAAGCGAGACGGCCATCGAGATAAACCCTCATCCCCTGGAAATCGGGTCCGCCCGGAACGCACATGGGCTTGCCGGTCACAGGAAGGACATCAATGCAGGCTTTGATCCACTTGCCGGGGGCGAATACTCTGGTGTCCCCGACCGACATATCGGGCCGATCATCCGTTGTGGTCGCCGGAGAATAGACCCGCAAGCCGATTCCAGGGCTTCGGTAGGTATAGGCGTTGAAAACGAGGCCATAGCCGTTGCCCCAGGCGAAGCCGAACGCCGTGTCCGGTACTGTGTTGTTCACATATGGTGTGCGGTCTTTGTAAAACATGAACGCGAAGCCGTCGCCGATGAGGCGGCTGTCGCCGAGCGTGTTTTGCATCTGGTACTCGAATTCCGCTTTGAAGGCCCCTTTGAGATCCTGTTTACTCATGACGCTGGATCGTGCTCCCTGCACGCGATCGGGCATCAGCGAAATCTCCTCACCGCGCAGGAGGGGGAAAGCCACCGGGAGCGTTCTTTGCCGCTTCAGTAAATCATTTCCCGCGAGATCGTTTTTGGTGAAACTTTCGATCTGAACATCGCTCCCGAAGTACTTGAGAGCGGCCGACATGGCCGAATCCGTCGGGGTGAGATCGTCCTCTTCGAGTTCGTGTCCTCCGCCGATATTCTTGTAGCCCAGTTGTTCGAGGGATCGGTGGAGCATCTTATGCCGCAATTCACCCCCCTGTTCGGACAAGATTTTTTTCAAATCGAATTCCTCGTTGAACACCGAGTTCTGCAGCGGAAGATCCTGCAAGTCGTTATCGGAGGCGCTGAACAGCTCCTCGTAATCTTTATCGAAGTAAAGCGCCAGTACGGCGGATTCATGGAGAGGTGTTCGGGCCAGCAGTTTCCCCGAATTACGATCGAGCACCCGCACCGTGCCATCGCCGTGACCGGTAACCACTGTGCCGGAGTTTCCCCAGAAGGCTACGGAAGTTACGCCCGCGGTGGCGCTGTTTGTAGCAGAAGGCCGACCTGCGGAAATCAACTGGTTTCCGGAATGCGCTACCCGATAGTAAGAGACCGATCCATCGCCCATGCCCGCAGCCAGTACCGGATCCCGCTCGCGGGACCATGCCAGCGCCTGCACCGCGGGGCACTTGTCGCGTGAAACGCGGCAAGGCAATTCGATTGCTTTTTCCAATTTTCCTGGCCCGACCACGAGTAAGATGATTCGCCCATCTGTAGTGCCGGCTGCCAGATATTCCGGTCCGAATGCCAAAGCCCGGACTGAATCGGGGCTGGTCCACTGGAGCATTGCGCCCTTACCTTCGTACACGAATACGCTATGTTCTGTTTGCTGGCCGCCGGGGTTTTCCACGGTTCTGTCCAATCCCACGGCGAACTGTTTTTCCGTAGCGTCTGTAGCCAGCGACCGAACGAGACCAGCGGGAATCTGGAGCGCTGCCGGAAGCTTGCAATCAGAGCAGTGCAGCCGGGATTGCTGGCTGGAGTTGTCACGGCTGTAGAACAAGTCTCCCGAGTCATTCATAATCGTCGCTCTTGTCATTCCCGCGACGCTATTGTCTTCACCAGGATCTGTGTCATCATCCTCCGGGTCGTCGGGAAGAACCGAGAGTTCATCGACCCGCAGCAGGACGCCTGCCACATCGGGAACGGGGGCGGTGGCATGATCGAGCGTTGCCAGGGTGTAAAGCCATACGTCGCGCGCGTCTTCCGGAGATACATTGTCCGAGGCCATGACCCGGGCATCCGCATCACGCGCTTTTTCGGTGAACAGCCGCAGGATGGCGGCATCAGCTTTGGCGAGCGCTCCGTCCGCTATCTGTTTCTTGTTGGTGGCATCTAACTGAGCGGCACCGGCGACCCTTGCCGCTTCTTCAGCAATTCCTTTATCCCGTAACGCAGCGACTTTCGCATCCCGCGCGGCCTCCGCACTGACGCTCGCGGCATTGGCACTGTTGCGCGCTTCTTCCGCACTTGTCCTCGCGACGTTCCACAGCAACCCGGCGGCGACGACTGCCAGTACGGCAAACCCGAGAGCTATGCGGAGGAAAATGTTTCGCTTGCGAAGTTTTTCCGCCTGTTCTCTCTCGCGTTGCGCCTGCTCTTTCTCTCGCTGGGCCTGCTCCCTCTCGTGCAACTCGGCGGCCGCCTGCCGGTCCACATCGGCTTGAGCGCTCTTCGAAGCCTTGAGGAATTCGTCTTCATTGGGCTGTAATTCGAGACCCTCGGCTTCCGCCAGTGCCGCGGAGAGTTCATCGCCGAGCAGGAGCAACGCAGGTTTCCGGCCTTCGGCTATCCACAACCTGGCGCTTTTCTGCAGCTTGTTGAGATGCGCGTCCAGCCATGCCGTGTTACTTTCACGGACGGGCGCGACCAGGCGGTCGTGCGCGAGTTCGTACCAGATGGAACTCCCGCGGGGTTCGCCCCGGACCAGATATGTATCGAGGAGGTCCTGCACAACATCGTTCGCAAGGCCGCCGCTGACTCCGGCCGGGTCATGCCGTACCTGGTCACGGACGCCTTCCGGCGTGATCAGCTTGTTCTGAAACCATTCGCGAATGGCCCGCTCGCGGCTTTCATCGTATCGCCGCACAGAGTTCGGGCCCGCCGGTTTCGGCAGCGGCGAAGCCGCGATCCGCGCGGCGGTATTGTAGTAACTCTTCAAAGCGCCGCCGACATCTCCGATGTCGTGCTCTTCGATGAACAGATCGTTCGGGTGATCGCGCTCCATGCGCTCCCAAAGATCGAAGCAGACAACCTGGAGCTGAAGAGGCTCCACGTAATCGCCTACCTGTTCCTCGACGACGCCCAGAGCGTTCTGCACCTTGACCGTTGCCAGATTTCTCGCCAATGTTTCGACGACTCCCGGGGCAAAGTGCCTGGCAAGTTTCTCTGTTGGATTACGGATCGCGTCTTCCGCACCTTTGACTGTGAGGCGGTCAATCCGGTAACGGTTTTTCAGATGCGTAGGAATCAGCATCGCGAAGGGATCGAGCGGGGCCAGATAATCCTCGCGCAGGATCAGCAGCGCCCAGATGCCGGGATCGCTCAGGACCTTGCCGAGCTGAGCGAAAAATTCCTGCTTAGGCGCGGAATTCGTCGGATCGATGCGCAGAATTTCTTCAAACTGGTCGATGACGATCAGCGGATATTTATCACGTGGCCGGCTGGCGACATATTCGGACAGGGTGACATCGTCGTGTTGATCGGTTCCCGCAAGGCCGGCGATCGCGCTCCATACAAAACGATTGTTGACCGGTACCGGAGGTTCCGTGTTGACGCGCGTCGGACCCCAGATGTCAAACCGCTTCATGAGTTGCGGAATGAGTCCCGCATGAACGAGGGAACTCTTGCCCGCCCCGGAGGGCGAATAGAGCAGAACAATGCGTTCGGAAGTAATCAGTCCGCGAAGTTCGACGACTTCGCGATCCCGCCCGGACAATTGCTGCGTACGCGAGAAGGGCTGCGGGCCTACGTAGGGATTGGGGATCGGCATCGTAGTTACTCGCTCCTGTTACTCGCTCCTGTCGACTGGCATGGCTTCGAGTTGCGATTGCAGTTGTCTCAGGAAATCCGCCGCTGTGCCCCAATAGATGTTGATATCCATTGGCGTGAAGTATTGCCGGAGATACTCCTTCGCCATACGCGCATTGGCAAGCGTAGTTTCAGCAGGATCAACCTGTACAGCGACGTGTTTGTACTTGGAGCGCTGTTTGCCGCCTTCCTGAGAGAAGATCATCCGGAAGAGCACGCGGAACTTCCAGTCATCGAGGGGGAAGCCCAGAAAAAGCAGCGAACCGTCGGCGAGGGCCTCGCCGACCACGCCGGGCATGAGTTTGTAACCCGTCGCGCGGATCAGGTAGTCGAAAAAATTATCTTCCGTCAGAACCCAGGTGCTGTCGTCCGCCTTTCGTCTGTTGCCGAAAACGTAATAGACGAACGGCTTTTGGACGGTGGCATCGCCCATGAATTCGGGGACCTTAACGGGGTCCCACTGGGTTGTCAATGCGATAGGCTCTTTCTTGTTGCCCTCGAATTCCGCCTCCCGCACATAGGCTTCGAGAAGCGTGTCATATCCGGCGTTCACGAATACGCGGGCGTCGAAACCGGCAACAATCCTCAACGGATCGCGTTTCGATGAATCGCCGTCCAGGGTAGCCGCATTGGAGGCGAGCGCCTGTTGCAGTGCCGGCATGGCGAGCTTATCGACCGGCCGGTTCAGAATGCGTGCGCCGGATTTGTAGATCTCGTCGGTGAAGGCCTGACGGACCGTTGCCCGCGCGCTGACCAGATCTCCCTTTGTCGCGAGATATTGGGACACCTTGGCAAGGTCGAACTGATCCCGCGTATCCAGCGGGAAATTTTCCTTACGGGCGATTTCCGAGGAGATGGCGCGGCTGTTGCCGGTGATATGTTCGGCGACATCGGGACCGACGATGGGAACGCACTGACCGCTGCGAACCGATTCGCAGATAAACTTCCACTGGCCGTTATCTTCGTTGCCTTTGGCGTCTTTGAAGCCTGGGTTGTACCAGATGCGGCCGTTGCGCAGGCGCATAAAGAGCGCGGGCATCCAGCAATCCGGCTTGTCTCTGACGGCGCCGCGGGCCATGGATGCGGCTCTATCGATCTGTCCGTCCCGAACAAGTTGAGTAAAAAATTCCTTCATGAACACAGCGGAGGTGTCCATGCTGAAGTTGCCCTGCATTGCGATCACCGCGGGAACGCCGGCGTTCGCCAACTGGGGCCCGAGGGCGGCCAGGCCGACACCTCCTTTGCCCGCGCTCTGGCAGGAAGCGAGCACGATCAGACGGGGCCGCTGATCCAGTTCCCAAATCCGGCGGACCAACTCCGCGCCCAGGACCGGCTTTTTCTCTTCGAGAAAGATATTCGGCTGATTCTTTATCAGCGCGCCGTGGCAAACGAGATACAGGATGTCATAACCTTCGCCCTTCGCCAGCTCATCTTCAATACTTTGCAGGGAAACAGGGCCGCCGGGCGCGAGGGGAGTTACCCTTTTCCGGATTCCACTCTGCTCAAATACCGACTGCACGTTGGCAAGTTCGTCGGTGACTTTAACCTTTGCCAACTCGTACTCTTCAATCAGATCCGCCGGATTCGCCACCACAATCAGGGCGCTGAGTTCGGATTCCTGGCTGAGACGCACCGGTTTCGAATCGATGCCGCTGGCAAGGAAACGCGAGACGATGGTCGTCGATCCCATGAACAACCACGCGTCCGGCATCAGCGGATCGGGCAGGGTCTCCCAATGAACGGCGTGCAGATCCTGAGCGCTGGATTCTATCGAGATGCGCACGCGCAGCGAAGACGAGAGAGTTGTCGCCTCGTTGCGAAAGGCGTTGAATTGTTCCAGCAGATCGCCCTGGAAGAAGCCCTCGCCGAGTTTTTTTCCGTAGGCAAGCGGATCGAAAATCCCCTGTAGTGCGGGGAGATCGACGGTGAACACGGGGTCTGCCGTCGCGGGCCGCTGCTCCGCGGCATCATCGGGTCCATTGAAGCGCAATCCGGCGGTGTAGGTGTTGCCGCTGCGCCGGAGCGCGATTTCCAGATCCGAATAGCGGAGGGTCCGTGAGTCGGGTTTTGGGGCCGACGGATCGGGGCTGACGCCGGGACTCATTTACGCGCCATGGGCGAAGCTGCCCGCAAAATCGATTTCAACCAGTTCCGCCGGCGCCACAATGGGGAGGTCCTGAGTGTCTGCGCCCGAAATTTCGGGATCCGCATCCGAAAACGACGTGGCGCCGCTGGGCGCGACGCCGCGAACATTCCACTGACCCGCCACCCAGGCGATTTCGAAAAGCTGAAAACCGAAGACCAGTGGTTCGGCGTTTTGGTAAGTGACTTCGGTGTTGTCGCTTCCGCCCACGGTCACTCCGACTTTGGCCCCCAGAGCGGCTTGAATAGCGGGTACGTTCACGTTCACCGATGTGCTGTTATCTTTTTTCGCAGTAACTTTGATTGACTTCGCCATGAGGACCTGTGAGATCACCAGAGCCTGCGTACCTTTCTGACCAAAATATTTTCGGACGAAAGGGTTCTGGCTGGCCAGTTCGCCCTTTGCAATGTAGTTGCCGATGACGAAGGGATCGATGCCGGAAGTAGTGACATCGCCCAATTGAAACTGCACAGACTTCGCGTCCGAGTATGCACCGTTCACGCTGGGCGCGGAGCCTCCAAACATGCCGTTGAGCGCGTTGGCAAGGATGTCGAGACCTGCCGAGAGTTTCAAATCGCTGGTGCGAAATCCGGAGATCGCGCCCGAGAGTTGGGGGGCGCCGACCGGTGGCACAGATACGGCGGATTTCCAGATTTGATCCAGGGTTCCCAGCCATGCTTTTGACTTACCGTCGATTCCGATAATGCCGAGGGGAACAATCCCCTGGCGGGGCAGCCGCAGCACGCTGTAACCGAGTTCATTCAGATAAGTCAGTTTTGGATCTACGCACAGGGCCATGTGGATTAACTGAGTATATCCATAACTTCTGTGCGTAACCGTACAGCCGGATCCCCGAAGACAATATAGTTACGTGCGTCGTCGCGGGCAACCCACTGGATTGCCAATGCCTTCATTTTTTCCGGAGAAAGTACGCGGTCGCCATTCTGCACGTCCCGCATCAGGTCTGAAATTTCATGCGAGAGCGCGCCCCAGTTGGTATTGAATTTGTCGGTGGCATGGCCGATGCGAACCCCGCTCATCAGGTTATTCAGAATCATGCGGAAGTCACCGTTTTGCGCCGTGCCGTTATCGGATGCGAAAGAATAACCCCACGCACGGTCGATGTGGCCGACGACTGCCAGTGCGCCGCCATCGCTATGAGAAAGGAGTTTACGGGGCAGGCTGGAGAGTGAACTTTGGGATGCGATCGGCTTCTTCCCCTGTTTGGTGCGACTGAACGTATCGAATTCGGGCCAGCCCACTCCGTAACAGGCAAACATGAAATGGATCATGCCGTGAACTCTGGCGCTTTGATCGATGTCGGAAGCCGCAACAATCTGGTCGTCTGTGGCGGCAACTCCCTTGACCCATTCCTGACAGAGAAGCGCGCCGCGTTGGGCTGCGATTAAGCTGTCATCCGCCGGGTCATAAAATGAATTGCCATTGGCATCGCTCCGCATGACGGACTTTCCGTGTGAGCCGGTGAAGAGTAAAGCCGGGCGGCCTCCGGGAATATCGCCGCGCATGATTCTGAGCAGCGAGTCCTTATTGGCGCTGTCTCCGTTGCCTGTTCCGGCGCCTAAAAAAGCCTGGAGCGCGAAATTCTGTTTTCTGGCCTTGCCGATGCGGCTGTTGTCATCCGTTCCGTTTACCAGTGGATTGGCGACCTGTTCCGTCAGAAGCCTGGTTGCGTAATCGCCCTGATTGCAAGCGGCGAAGAACGCGACCTGCCGCGAGGTGGGCACGGTGGCGTCCTTCTCGTATTTGACAACCGAATCCGCATATTGGCGGAATTCATCGGGTGTGTCGAACCAGATGCGGCCCACGGCATAGAAGATGTCGAGTTCGTATTGAAATTCAAACGGGATGTCGAGCGGCGAGCCCACGATCAAGACGTAGTAGGGAACCTTCCATGGTTCGGTGACGGTGCGGAGATCAGTATTGTGGCGGGTGAGCCAGGCTTTGGCGGATTCTCCGGTTACATAGTCGCCATCGAATTTGATGAAACGCCGCGGGTCCCGGACTTCCTCGTCAGCCGGCGGTTCCTGGACCTGCAACCTGCGCCATTCGATCAGAGGGTCGAGTGCATCTTTAATATCCTGGCTCACGCCTGGCGCAAACAGGACTGCCCAGCCGGATTCGTTGAGCTTGGCTGGATCGATCACGCTGTCGTCAACGCCCCAGTGGGCGGCGGCCTTGGCAGCTTTGAGGGCGATGGCGTCGGGGTCGACGTTTTCCGGCAGCGGCGGTGCGACGAGGAGCGCCTCGCGGTAGACGTCTTCCAGGACAGAACCATCTTCGCGGACGCCGAATGGTACCGGTCCTGAAATGAAATCGTCAGTCATGTTGGTTGGTTTTGACAGGATGCGGAAAAACCCAAATAGCCGCCGATGAACGCAGATGGACGCCGATCAAAAGTGAACCCATCCCACCAGGCCACTTGCTGACCCGCATGGCTCGAAAGATGCTGAGCCGCGCGCGTCAGCAAGTGGTCATTTCACTAGCTGGCCGCCGCGCCGCCTGTTCCGCCATCGGAAAAGCTCGGTTTATCGTCAACGTCCGAAAAGCTGGGCTTATCGTCGACGTCCGAAAAGCTGGGCTTGTCGTCGACATCGGAAAAGCTCGGCTTATCGTCTGGTTCGGAACATCTCATATACTCTGTTTCTCTGTTCATACCTTCGATCTCCTTTATCCAATCACTTACTCTTTGCTTCGATGGCGGCAAATCTCCGGTCGGCAATCAGTGCCGCCATTTCCGGGTTTCGTTTCAGTTGTTCCAGCGGATACTTCTTTTCCAATGCCTTCCCGATCCATCGCAGAGCGTCATCCCTGTGATGGAGGAGTTCATAGCCTTCACCGGCGCGATAGAGAACGGTAGGATTATCGGGATCCAGAGCCGCGGCCTGCCGTAACAAGGGCAAGCTCTTGTCGCCCAGGCCAATCGTCGCATAATACGAACCGAGACGGGAGAGAACAGTTGCATCCTGCGGCTGCCGGGCTCGGTCTTCTTCCGCCAGTGCGATCGCCTTCATGTAGTTCTCGCGCGCCAGAACCTTGTCACCGGTTCGATCATAGACATACGCCAGATTTGCAACCGTGAGGTAATTCGAGGGATTCAGTTTAACTGCCTTAAGGTAAAGATCGACAGCTTCCCGGTAGCTTCCTTCCTGTTGCAGCACGTTTCCCAGATTCGCAAAATAATTGTCGGCCGGATAGAGGTCGATCGCCTTATAATACGCTTTTTTTGCCTCTGCGGAATTGCCCAGCCGACGGTATGCGATCCCCAGGTTGTTCCACACCTTGGAATTATCCGGAGTCAGGCTTACCGCGAGTTTAAACTGATTCGCGGCTTCTTCAAAACGGCCGTTGGTGAGAAAGAAGTTCCCGAGCTGATTGGGCCAGCGCCAGTCCCGCGGCCCGAAGTCCTCGGCTTTCTGATACTCGGGCTCCACTTCCGCATTCCTTCCCTGTCTGATAAACAGTTCGGCGCGCGCCGCGATGGCCTCGGCATTCTTCTTATCTATACTCAGTGCCGCCTTGATCTCCTGCTCCGCCAAATCGTTTTTTGTAAGCAGCGTATAGAGCATGCCGCGCGTCACATGAACCGACGCCAACTCCGGATCTATGCTCAGTGAACTTGAACACGCAGCCTGTATCTTGTCGACAAGCTCGGGTGATCCGAGGTCGCGATAGTTAATAAAATAAGCGCGGCAAAGTCCGGCAAAAGCCACGGCGTATCTGGGATCCGCAGTCACCACTTTCTGGAATCCGGCGATTGCTTTATCGAGATTGCCTGGAATGTAGTATTTGTCGAGATAGCTTTGCGCTGTGAAATAAGCTGCATCCGAACCGCCGGCTGACGCTGCCGCCGAACCTTTCGGCAACAACCCGCGCACGGGAAACCACAAGGCCGCTCCCAGAATTCCCAGCGCAGGCACTGCCATCCACCAGTGAAATCGTTTTCCGCCGGGCACCGCATTTGCGGACACCATAGTTTGCGTGGAACCTGAACCTAAGCTGTCTGAAAGCGCCGAAAGCATTTGTCCCGCGCTCTGAAAACGTTCCGCCGGATTCTTGCGGGTGGCCGTTTCAATAGCCTGCACCAGCTTTTCGGGCAAATCGGCGCGGTCGTCGTACAGGGAGCGCCGTTTGTTGGTTTCATGCTGCGCGGTGAATTCCGGCAGGGTCGGGGCATCCACCGGATATTTCGTCGTCAACAGGTGATACAGCAACACTCCCAACGCATAGATGTCGCTGGCAACGGAGGCCTGTCCCCCGGTAAATAACTCCGGCGCCATGTAGGTAGGGGTGCCGCCCAGATGGTGGTGTACCTGTTCTTCCAGCGAGAGCCCGAAATCCATCAGGAGAATGCGGCCGCCCTCTTCTCGCATGGCGTTGCTGGCTTTGATGTCGCGATGCAGCAATCCAGCGGTATGTACGGCGCTGACCGCTTTGCAAAGGTCGATTCCGACCAGCGCAGCTTCACGGGGGCCGAACGGGCCCTGCATCGCGAGAAGTTGAGTCAGGGTGTGGCCGCGTACAAAATCGCTCCAGAAGCCGACGCGGCCGTCATGCGTGTCGACACCGTAAACCGACACGACGTTCGGATGCCGAACCTTGGCCAGCAAACGCGCCTCGCGCAGGATCTCCTTGTGCTGATCGGCCTGGCTTGAAACACGAGGAAGCAGCACCTTGAGCGCGACCTCGCGCTGCAAGACGGTATCGAACGCGCGATATACCTCACCGAATCCGCCGGCGCCAACCTGCTCGAGGATCTGAAACGGTCCCCAGACTTTCAGCGGCTGCTTTCCGTACTGAGGATCGCCCTCGTGAATTGTGAGGGTGTTATCCATGTTCCGCCATCACGACGTATAGCTATTCACTATAAGCTAAAAACCACCACCGGGTGATAAATATGGGGTAATGCAATACGGCCGATGGCGACCAGCGACCCATCGGGGCCGATTGCTTTCACGTGTTCCGAGCCCGGGTTGGCGCGGAAAGCCGAAACGCTGAAGTCGCGCCCCTGACGGATCTGGCGGGCCGTCAAATCGTCGATCTGTACGCCAGGGAACTCGGGCAGGAGCTGCGCCATGGGCAGGAGGGCCTGGTGTAAGCGGTCCTCGCCCTTCAGCTTTTGCAGCTCTTCGAGCGAATGTGCGTCTTCCAGGCGAAATGCGCCGGATGCTGTGCGTACTAACTGTTCCACATGCGCGCCGCACCCGAGAGCCATACCAAGTTCGTGCGCAATCGACCGGATATAAGTGCCGGGGGAACACCGGACGCGGAGACGCGTTCGGTCGCTGTCGAGACCGAGCAGGGTTAATTCGTAAATCGAGACAGGAACGGGGGCCAGTTCCACCGGCAGGTTCTTGCGCGCGAGCTTATATGCCGGAACCCCGCCGATCTTCTTCGCCGAAACCGGCGGCGGCATCTGCGATATATCGCCGCGCATGTGCGCCAGGCATGCTTCCACCTGTTCGGCGGTGATATTGACGTCCACGGGCGTGGTTACCGGATCGCCTTCGCGATCATAAGTGGTGGTGGCAAAGCCGAAGCGCACTTCAGCCTCGTAGGCTTTTTCCGATTTTTCGAAGTAGCGGGCGAGCCGTGTACACTGGCCCACCATCACGGGCAAAACCCCGGTGGCGATCGGGTCCAGAGTCCCCAGGTGCCCGACGCTTTTGGTGCCCGCGATGCCGCGCATTTTCGCCACAACGTCGTGTGAAGTCCAGCCGGTGGGTTTGTTCACGACGATGACGCCGTCCAGATTTTGTCCGTTCACTATGGTTTTTCCGCTTCCAGTTCGGGAATGACGCGCATCAGAACATTACCGATGATTTCGAAGCTGCGCGGTCCCAGCTTATCCATCGTGTCCTGCGGAGTGTGCCAGTAAGCGTTGCGGGGGCCGTAGTTGAAATCGATGATGTCGAGCGCGCGCACCCCGGCTTCAAGAAAGGGAAGATGGTCGTCTTCCACGGTGCTGGGCTGGCGGAGGAATTGGCCGGAATACCCAAGGGCATCCGCGCTATCCCAGACCAGCTTGCGCAGCGATGCCGAGGATGAGTATTCATCCACGATGTCCAGATCCTTGTCGCCTGTCATATCCACATTGATCAGGGCCTTGAGCCGGCGGTTCGTGCCGTCGGCGCTCCATTTCTGTGCGAGGTGACGGCTGCCGTAAACGCTGTCGGTCGAAGTCCAGTCGCGCACGGCTTCTTCTCCATCGAAGAAAACCAGGTACAGGTCGTCGACGCGAGGACGGCCTTTCAATACTTCCGCGAGTTCGAGAAGGATTCCGGTGGACGAGCCTCCGTCATTGGCGCCGACGAAGTTCGTCATTTTCTTGGTGTCGAAGTGCCCCGTTATCGCAATGGCGCGGCCCGATTTTCCAGGGAACTTCGCGATGATGTTTTCCATCGCCACCGGCCCATCGGGAGTCTGGACTGTGAACGCATCGGACGAAACCTCACACCCGCAGCCAGCCAACTGCGCGTGGATGAACGCCCGCAACTTCGTGTTCGCGGCGCTTCCCGAGGGGCGAGGGCCAAAAGCAACCGCTTTCCCGGTGAGGTTGAGGGCTGCGGCGCCGCTGAAGTTCTTCGCCGCGGGTTGCGATAAACAAAGTAGCGGAAGCGCACAGATCGCGAGAAATCCAAAACAAACTCGGTTCATGTTTTTGTATTCTTTCAGGGTACTCAAAAGGGAAGGGGGACGATTTCGGGTGGCTCTTCCCAGCGGGGTAAAAATCCGATCATATCAGCCAACTCCCTACCCCGTAACAACTTGCTGCCATTATGTTGTAATATAACTGGAAAGAGTCTGGAGGGATTGTCGGGATTTTGAGTACCTGAGGAAGGAACGGAATTGGCAGCGAAAGGTATCGGCGACGAACTTCGGCGGGAACGGCTGCGCCAGGGGCTCACCCTGGATGCCATCTCCGGGCGCACCAAAATCTCCCTTCGCTCACTGGAAGCGATTGAAGCCGATGCTTTTGACCGTCTTCCCGGCCTCGTGTTCACCCGCAATTTCGTCCGGCTTTACGCCCTTGATCTCAAGATGGAACCGGATGGGCTGTTAGACCGGCTTCCGAGGTTCAATATTGAGGCAGCCCCCTTGCCAGACCCGCCAGCGCGGACAGGCCGAACACAATGGGATCCTCGTCTGACGGCGGCACTGGTATCGGCGCTCTGGCTTGTGACCGCCGGCGCGGCCGGTTCCGGCGCCTGGTATTACTACAATCACTACGGTCGGCATCTGCTAACCGCCGTGGCTGCCGCTCCGGCTCCGAAACCCGCGAATCCGGTATCGTCGGTCAAGCCAGCTGCGGTTACGCCAGCTGCCGTTACCCCAGCTGAGCCACCTCAGGTACCTTCCACATCACCGGCAACGGACAAAATCACACCCGCTCCGCGTTCAAACGAGGCGCCGCCAACGCAAGCTTTTGACAACAGCCGGCCCGTGCAGGTGATTCTGACGGCACGCGATGTAGTGTGGGTTCAGGTGAGCGCGGATGGCAAAACGGCGTTCGTGGGCACGCTGCATCCCAACGATACCCGCAGCGTTGCCGCGGATGCGCAGGTGAAAATTCTTACGGGGAACGCCGGTGGCCTGGATATTTCACTGAATGGCAGACCGCTTGATCCTCTTGGACCGAAAGGCCAGACCCGCACGGTCAGGTTGACGGCGGCAGGTCCACAGTTTGGGCCGCAAAATCCGCCCGTTTCTTCTCCGCTCTAGCCTGACGCCGCTCCAGCATCGCATCCCGCTTCTCAGCAAATAAGGCGCGCCTGCGTTGCCGGTCCGCCGCCAATAACTCCGCGCGCCGGCGCTGTTTGATATTGGTATCGAGCATGCGCCAAAACCGCGCAAAATAAGCAATTGCCGACCAGGTGGAGAACAACACGACAACGTACAGCGACAAATCTGCCAGAGCTGCGATCTTCGGCTGCCGCACGCCGATCATCAGCAGGGAAATGGCAATCACCTGAAAAACTGTTTTCGTTTTACCCAATTCACTGGCGCTGATGGTGAAACCCTCGGTTGCCGCGATACTGCGTAATCCGGATACGGCAAACTCGCGCCCGATCAGCAGAATCACCAGCCAGGCGGGAACTACCTTTTCCTGCACGAGGGCAATGAGAGCCGCCGAAACCAGCAGCTTGTCGGCGATAGGATCAAGCAGCGTTCCAATCGTGGTCACCTGCTTCCAGCGCCTGGCGAGATATCCATCCAGTAAATCTGTGGCAGCTGCGACCCAAAAAATCATCAGGGCGATGAGATCGTTGTTAACGACCGCGCCGTTGAAATGGAGCTGTATCCTTTCCTGAACGAGGACAGCTACCAGCAGCGGTACAAAGAAGATCCGCGCGAGGGTCAGACTGTTTGGGATATTCATTACGTTCTAAAAGGGTTACCTTCAGCTTGCCCCGCTCGCTCTGGACGAAATCAAGCCGACTGTGGAAATCGTATCGAATTCCGAGCTAAAAAGCCAGCAAGAATTAAAACCGTTGCACTTTCATGTCAGGCGTGCTAAACCGTTCATGACAACGGGCTTAATCGGATTGCTGCATTGCGGTTCAATACACGAGAACCCCTTTTGTAATAAGCACTTGGCAGCTTGACCGAGCAGTTTCTCACAGAATTTTCCACAGGCTGGACAGCCTTCTGCAAGACTGCAACCCCCTTAAGACTGGGGTGAATCGACCCGAAACCGGTGCAATTGGCGGCGGAGCGATTCGGGAGCCTCGGCTTTAATCCGGCACGATTCTCCATCATAATCCTCAGCCAGCACTCTGCCGCGCCGGTGCACCATTGCGATGGCGCCGCCTTCCTCAAGCGGAATAAGGAAATTTACGGTTTCAATCGTATCGAACGTGAGCACGGTATCGATCTGCCGGAACAGTTCGGCAATGCCGTCTCCCGTCAGGCCGCTGACCAGCACCGCGGGCACGTGGCCTTCATGGCCCGCATCGCTCAATAAACGCGCTGCCAGAACTTTGGCGTCAACGGCTGCCGCATCGGGCAGGGAGATTCGATCGGACTTATTCAGGACCAGAATCTGCGGTGTTTCGGACGCGCCTATTTCCGCGAGGATACGAAAAACTTCCCGGACATGGACGTGCGCATCGGTCGCGGAAGCATCGACCACATGCAGGATCAGAGCCGCCTCCGCCACCTCCTCAAGTGTTGCGCGAAACGCCTGCACGAGCGTGGTGGGCAGATTGCGAATGAAGCCGACGGTATCGCTCAGCAGCACCGTGCGGCGCGAAGGTAACACGATGGGGCGCACCGTGGGGTCGAGTGTGGCAAACATTTTTGCGTCCGCCAGTACGCCTGCCGACGTGAGCCGGTTAAACAAAGTCGATTTCCCGGCGTTGGTGTAGCCCGCGAGCGAAACGGTGGGGACCGGTACGGAATCGCGCTTGCCGCGATGCAAAGCGCGTCCGCGGCGCACGCGCTCCAGGTCTTTTTCAAGCTTGCTGATTCTCACGCCGATGCGCCGGCGGTCGGTTTCGAGCTTGGTTTCACCAGGGCCACGAGTCCCGATACCGCCGCCGAGGCGCGAAAGCGCCGCGCCTTGTCCCGTCAGTCGCGGCAGCAGATACTTCAGTTGAGCGAGTTCCACCTGAAGGCGGCCTTCGGCTGTGCGGGCGCGGTGGGCAAAGATGTCGAGAATCAATTGTGTGCGGTCAATGACACGCGTGCCGACCGCAGCCTCAAGGTTGCGCTGCTGGGTCGGCGTCAGATCGTTGTCGACGATCACAACATCGGCTTCGAGTGCGGCGGCGAGCTGTTTCAGTTCCTCCACCTTGCCCTGTCCGAACAAAGTGGCGGCCTCCACGTTGGGGCGGACCTGAAATAATTCGCCGACCACCATTGCATCGGCACTCAGTGCGAGTTCTTTCAGTTCGAGGAAGGATTCCCCGGCAGCGGCGGAAGCGGAGCCGCGCCTTCGTTCAAAACCGGCAAGGATGGCTCGCTCGGGAGTTTGTGCTAATGAGATCGTGTGAGTTCAGCCCCCGAATTAACCTTCGGAACCGGAACCAGCGGTGGAAACGGCCGGAGGAGCGGCGGTCGCCGGGGGCGGCGCGTGATGTACGCTGCGCACAATTACAACGGTCGAGATGGCATGCTTGAAGATCAACTGCTCCTGGTTGTTGGTTTCGAGCACAAGGGAATATTTATCGAAGCTCTTGATTCGGCCTGTGAGTTTTACACCACTCAGAAGGTAGATAGTAACTACGCCCTTTTCTTTGCGCGCATTGTTTAAAAAACTATCCTGAATATTTTGCGCCGGTTTGTCCATCGTGCAGAATCCTGACCCGAAAAATTGAATGTAAGCAGGCGGGCTTTCATCGCATTGTATCAGGAATAGTCAGGCCCCGCTTTGAATCCTTCGCGAATCGCTCGTCGAAATCGTGAAGCTAATGTTTTCCTTAGTTATACGTTCAGGCGTCCGGCGGCACATCGCCCAGATCTTCGGCACGGTTTTCGAATCGTGTCTGTGCGTGCAGAAATACAAGATCGATCTTGCCGATGGGCCCGTTACGCTGTTTAGCCAGAATGAGTTCCGCCAGACCTTTCAGATCTTCGCGATCGCGCTGATAAACTTCCGGACGGAAAATAAATCCAACAAGATCGGCATCCTGTTCGATCGAGCCCGATTCGCGCAGATCGCTCAGCTGCGGTTTGTGGTCGCCCTGGCGGGTTTCCGTGGCGCGGCTTAACTGCGACAGCACCAGGAAAGGGCAGTCCAGTTCCTTGGACATCAGTTTGAGTCCGCGCGACAACTGGCTGACTTCCTGGTTCCGGTTTTCCGTGCGTCCGCGCATGCTCATCAGCTGGAGGTAATCGACGACTACCAGCCCGATACTGCCCTGCTGCTGTTTAAGTTTCCGCAGCTTGGCATGCATATCCATCAGATTGGCGCCCGCTGTGTCGTCGATGTAAAGTGGCGCTTCCACCATCTGATTGGCTGCGGCGCGCAATTTCTGGCGCTCCTGCTCGTTGAGATATCCTGCGCGAAACCGCTGGCTATCCACGCGGGCGGCCGCGCACAACATACGAGTGAGCAGGGATTCCTGCGACATTTCGAGCGAGAAAATCGCTACAGGCTGAAACAGCCGCGACGCAATGTGCCACGCCATATTGAGTGCGAGCGCGGTTTTGCCCATGGAAGGCCGCGCCGCAAGGATGAAGAGTTCGCCCGAATGCAGTCCGCTGGTCATTTCATCCAGCTTGGTGAAGCCGGTGCTGATTCCCTTGATCCGTTTGCTGGGATCGAGAAACGCGTTGAGGCCGCCCTCATAGCCCTGAATCACTTCGAGCGGGGTCATCAGCCCCTTCTCGCCGCGCGCCTCGCCGAGGCGAAGCAGGGTTTCTTCCGCGCCCGCCAGAATCGTGTTGGGATCTTCCTCGGCCAGCAGCGCCCTGTTCATCAGGTGCTGTGACGCCATGGCGATCCGCCGCAATGTCGCCTTGTCGCGAATGATACGGACATAGCTGTCGAGATTCGCGATGTGCGGCAGACCGTCGTCGAGTGAAACAAGATAGCTCAGGCCGTCGATCGATTCCAGTTCGTTGCGCCGCAGCAGCTCGTTGGCGACGGTGACGCGGTCGATCTTTTCCCCGCGTTCGTGAAGTTCCGACATGCGCTGGAAGATACGGCGATGCTTCTCGAGCGCGAAATCGTCTTCGAGCAGAATGCCGGCAATTTCGATGAAGCGGGCGTCGTCCAGCAGGAGAGAGCCGAGAATAAATTTCTCGGCATCGATATTGGCAGGTAGACCCTTCTCGTGAGCAAGGGTCGCGGGCGTTGACATGGGAACGGAATTCAGCATAGCCGCGTTCCCTGTGGAGAATTTTTGTGATTATCCGGAATCGCTCGCAGTGCCGTTTTCATTGTGTTTCAGACCAGAAATCCTCATCGGGTTCCCCCGATATCCACAACGACATTTTAACGCAAAAATGTTTGCGATGGGATCCCTTTTCGGCCCACACGGGGAACTGATAGAATCTCATGGAGGGTCCAAAAAATCTCATGTTCAGAAACATCGCACTTCCACTGATCGTGGCGGCATTTGCCGCAGGTGTTGTCGTCGCCCAACAGGACGAACTGCTGCAGCCCGCCATGGAACCAACCGGCGGGTGGGCATCGGCCGGCACCATGGGCAAGGCTGGCGACTGGACAGCTACGACGGTTGCAGCCGGAGTCGCGCAGAAGCCGCTGCCGGGGAAACCAGCCACCATCGTGGGCGAGATTGTAGATGTTTCCTGCTACCTCCAACTCGGCAAACATGGCGCCGCGCATGCCGCGTGCGGCAGCAAGTGCCTCACAGCCGGAGAAGCAATCGGCATCCTGACGAAGACCGGCCAGCTTTATCTTGCGATGGCGGAAGAGCACGATCAGCGGCGCGATGGCAAGACCACGTTCCGCAAGGCTGCGGCGGATAACTTCGCCAAGGTCATGACCGTGACCGGCACCACGACGACGGTAAACGGCATCAAGACGATCTACGTGCAGGGCTACACGATGTAAGGTGCGTCGTGTGCCAGCCCCGATTCGGCCAGTGCCGATTCGGCCAGCACCAGCGCGCCGCAAACCCCGGCGCGTTCGCCCAGAGCGGGCGGAACGATTTCAGGCAAGGCGACGTAGCCGTTCATCAACCGTTCAACCTCACTTCGAAGAAGCGGAAACAACTGCCGCTGACGCATCACCCCTCCGCCCAGAATTACACGGGCCGGCGCCAGCGTGCAAATGAAACCAGCCAAAGCCAGCGCGAGGTAGCGGGCTTCCAACAGCCATGCCGGATGTTCCATCGGCAACTGGTCAGCCGGCTTGCCCCAGCGCGCTTCGATCGCAGGCCCGGACGCCAGGCCTTCCAGGCAATCTCCGTGATAGGGGCAACAGCCGCCGAAAGGGTCGTCGGTACGGTCGTGCGGAATCCGAATGTGCCCCATCTCCGGATGCGACATGCCATGCACAACGCGTCCCGATGCGATTGCGCCGCCGCCAATGCCGGTGCCAACCGTTAAGTAGAGTGAGTCCGAAACGCCGCGTGCCGCGCCCCAGCGGGCTTCTGCCAGTGCTGCCGCGTTAACGTCTGTGTCGAACCCGACCGGCATTCCGAAAGCGGCGCCGATCGGGCCGGCCAGATCGCAATTCCGCCATGCCGTCTTGGGTGTGGATGTAATGTGTCCCCACTCGGCAGACTGCCGGTCCGTACACACGGGGCCAAATGAGCCGATTCCGATAGCCGATAGCTTTCCTCCGCCGGCCTCGCGCAGAAATGAAATGACGTCCGCAATTGTGCCGGCAGGTTCGGCTGTGGGTATCCGAACCGTGCGCAGATCGTCCGGACTGCTTCCCACGCCGCAGACAAATTTCGTCCCTCCGGCTTCAATCGCGCCGTAGAACATTGGCCTTCAGGAATTTGATGCCCTCGAATGCAATCGAGTCCGGCGTCTTCTCGATATCCCGCCAGATCGCGGCGGCGGCGCTGACGTCGCCGATATTGAAGCCGAAGCTTTCGATCGTCAGCCAGCCGTCGTACCCGATGTCCCGCAGTGCTTCAAACACTCCGCGCCATCCGACATGGCCGCTACCGGGGATCCCACGATCGTTCTCGCAGGTGTGGACGTGCCGCAGGTGCCTGCCGATCGTGCGATACGCCGCCCCGATATCTTTTTCTTCAATATTCGCGTGAAAGGTGTCGAACAGAATTCCAATGTTCGGGTGATCGATTTCATCGCAAAGGCGCGCGGCGTCGGCCGCCGTGTTGAGGAAATAAGTTTCAAAACGATTCAGCGGTTCCAACGCCAAAGTGACCCGGTTGGTTGCCAGCGTGTCGCCCAGCGACTGCAAGCCTTCTACCGCGCGCTTCCATTCATCCGCCGTGCGGCGACGGCCTGGCAGATATCCAAGGGAGCTGTATAGAGGACCTGCAAGAATCCTGCCGCCCGCTTCCGCAGTCACGCGGATCAGATCTTTTGCGTGCTGCAGGGCGTCCTTGCGAACCTGCGGATCGTCACTGATCGGGCTGAGTGGCTGGATGTATGCCGTAGCTGCCGTGCATTCCAGGCCAGCGGCCTCCGTGTCCCGCCGCAGGCCGGCTGCATCAAAGGTGGCTGGACGGAACAAAGGAAACTCAATGCCGTCGAACCCCTTTTCTTTTATCAGCGGCAGGAGCTCCCGGACGTTGCTGTCGTATTCTCCGGACCAGATAAATGTGTTGACGCCGAATTTCATTTCAGCGTAATTATACAGGCCGCCTCAACCGATACCTGCACAGTCTTATTCACTTTCAGCAGAAAATTGCTCGGATCTTTCATTCCCCACGCAACGTAAGGAATCTCGAACGCCATCGTCGCGCGGGTCTGATCGGGTGTCGAAATCGCCTGCACATCCATCGTCATCTCGTGGGACGCGCCATGAATCGTGAACATGCCATGCACTCTGAGACTGGATGTTCCGGACATCGAAAGCGCGCCTTCCACGCGATCCGGCGCAAACACCGCTTCGGGAAACTTTTTCGATTCGAGGACATTCGCGTGCATTCTGGAATCCCGCGCCTCACTCCCGCTGTTGCCGCTGGCCACATCGACGACTATCTGTCCCGATGCTTTTCCCGTGTCGGTATTGAACTCGATCGCGCCGCGCTTCAACTGGAATTTCCCGTGTACGGTATGGAGAACATCCGCCAACGTGAATTGCACTTTCGTATTCTCCGGTTTCAACTCCAGACTGTATTCCCCTGAAAACGCCGGTAGCGCAACAGCAGCCAATATCAGGAGCCGTTGGAAAGCCTTCACAGGACATGCACCTCAAGGAGCTTGCGGAAAATCCACGGCTGCGCGGAGAGCACGCCCATCGCACAACTCTGAATCAACTGTCCGCGATCCAGCTGCAGCATTGCTTCCGCTATCAACCGCGGCCGAAGCGCCAGACGCGCATGCTGCCGGTTGTATCCCTGCAGATCGTTGTTCGCCATGCACCGGGCCAGAGCGACCGCCTGACGAAAACTCAGGCAGATGCCTTCTCCCGCGATCGCATCCACCGAGCCGGAAGCGTCGCCGATGAGTGCCACGTTACCTCGCGCGACCGCCCTTAAACTCACGTTGCCGGTCACCGCTCCGCGCTCGCGGCTTGCCGCGGCGCTGGCAGGCAGGCGCTCGCGCAGAAACGGGAACTGGCTGCGCAGAGCGCCATCCAGCCTCAACTCGGAGTTCTTCGAGACCAGCGCCACGCAGACTTCGCGCGCACCGACGGGCGTCACATAAATCTGGCAACCCTCGCCCCAATAGATTTCCATGTGATCGGTCCACGGCGTAACGGCGAAGTGTTGCCGGAATGCATAGCGCCGCGCAGCGGATCTGACAGCGTCAAGCCCTGCCCATCGCCGCACCAGCGACGAGGATCCATCGGCTCCCACGATCCAGCGGGCGTTTTTCATCTCGGAATTGTTGCCAAAACCGGACATCGGTGTTGACCAGCGAAACTCCACGCCGGCTCGCTCCGCCGCCTGCACCAATGCTCTGTGAAGGGTAGTTCGGCGCACCCCGATACCGCGTCCTTCACGGAAGTCCGCCTCCACCGTTCTTCCGGCGCCGTGGAACCGAATACCACGAAACTCATATCCGGTGGATTGGGAAACCTCCACTCCGAGTTGCCTGGCCAGTTGCCTCGAATCCGGCATCAGGCCCTCGCCGCAGGGTTTGTCAATCGGCGGCCTGTCGCCATCCGCAACTACAACGCGCATGCCCTCACGCCTGGCCGCAATTGCCGCCGCCAGACCCGCGGGTCCGCCCCCGATTACGAAAACGTCAAACATTCAGAGCCCGCCGGGCCAGTCCCAGAGCGTCGGTCCAGAAAGACGCTGAATTGTGCATCAGATCCACTACGTCTCGCACCGAAGCAACGAAAGCATTGATCTGTTCCTCGCCAACCACAAGAGGTGGAGCGACTTTCAGAACCATGAAGTTGTTGCCGCAGACCTGAGTGAGAATGCCGTGGTCGCGATATAGCCGCATCACCACAATCTGACCGAACATTGCCTGATGGATGTGGTGGAAGGCCTGAAACAGCGCGCGCCGCCGCATGTCTTTCGGAGGCTGAAACTCAATCCCCGAAAGCATTCCCGCACCGCGGATATCACGCACCATTTCATAGCCAGCCAGCGCTTCCCGCAGGCGCTGCCGCAGGATATCGCCCATCACCAGCGCGCGCTCGCCCAGGTTTTCGCGCTCCAGAACTTCCAGTGTGGCAAGTCCCGCTCGCATTGACATCGAATTCTCGCCGAAAGTGGAGGTATGGACGATGGACCGTTTCAGCGAATCGTAGACCGATTCGTACACTCGGTCTGTCATCAGGACCGCGCTGCACGGGATGAGCCCGCCACTCAGCGCCTTCGCCAGAATCACCATGTCGGCTTCCACACCGTAGTGATGCGCCGCAAGAAAAGGTCCCGTCCGGTACATTCCGGTCTGCACTTCATCGAGGACAAGCAGCGCGCCACATCGTGCGCAGAGTTTTTGTGCTTCCATGAGGTAATCGGCATCCGGCAGACGAATGCCCGCTTCGGATTGAACAGGCTCCACAAAGAACGCGGCAATTTGTTTTCCCGAAAGCTGCTGTTCGAGCGCGGCCAGGTCGTTAAATGGAATGGCCGTGGTGCCCTGCAACATCGGGCCGAACTTGCCGCGCCAGAAATCGTCGCCCATCAGCGAAAGTGCGCCGCAGGTCAATCCATGAAAGGCGCCGGTCGCATACAGTAGTTTTGTTCTGCCCGTGGTTGCGCGCGCGAACTTAATCGCACTCTCCACCCCTTCGCTTCCGGAGCATGCAAAATGTGCCCTGTTCAGTTTCCCGCCTGCAAGCCTGCATAAACGTTGTGCCAGTTCACCCGCAAGATCCGGAACATGGCTTTGCAACATCGCCGGGCCACACCTTGCCAGTTCGCTGTGTAACTGTTCGATGATCGCCGGATGATTGTGCCCCGCGTTGTGAACACAATACCCCGAGAGAAAATCGAGAATCACCCGACCTTCGCCGGTAGTTAACTCGACGCCTTCGCAGCGCGTATATCGCGCGTTCATCTGGAGTAAATCGAGCAGTCTGACCCACTGCGGGTTGACGTGCTCGTCGTAATCCTGAAGAAACGCTGAAACAGCAGATTCGGTCATGGAAAGTTTCTTTTCCGGCTCGCCCGGTCAGGCAACGAAATCCAACGAAAGGAGGATACAGAATCGACGTAAGCCCGCAGCCCACGGTTTCATGCGGGGATGAAACGTACAGTTCGGTTGCCTAAACCCTTTATTCGCGAATCAGTCCACACGAGACTAATCTGAAGCCCGTGGGATAACCGCGAATTGTCCTTGACAGTTGTTGACAATTTGTTGAACTGAAACCTTATTGATTGGACCTCACGTCGGATATTCTGAACACAGGAGTAATTTACGTCCATGAGATCGGCACTGCTCTTAGTTCTTGCCTCCGGAACGCTGCTGGCCCAGGGTGGGCCGGGCGGAATGTCTTTTATCCGATCAAGCCCCATCCTGAATACTGTCGATGTCAATCAGGACGGAAATCTTTCCTCGCGGGAAATTTCCGACGCCCCCGCACAACTTCGAAAGCTCGACAAGAACGCAGACGGCAAGCTCACGCAGGATGAAGCGGGCCTTCAGTTTGGGCGCGGCGGACGCGGAGAAGGCGGCAGAGGTGAAGGTGTCGGCGACGAACCGCCGGCAGCCGCGCCCACCGCCGACGAACTCACCACGACACTGATGACGTTCGATGCCAATCACAACGGCAAGCTTGAGAAGACCGAAGTTCCCGAACGCATGCAGGGCATGTTCGACCGCGGCGATACCAACCATGATGGAGTGCTCACGCGCGACGAAATCGCGAAACTCGCAGAGGCCAATCGCCAGCAGGCGAACGGCGGTGGGCGCGGCGAAGGCGGACGCGGTGGACGCGAAGGTTTTGGCGGTGCACGAGGCGGCTTTGGCGGCGGACGAGGCCCCGGCCAGTTCGATCTCGCTTTCAACGCGCTCGACACAGATCGCGATGGCGAGATTTCCGCTGATGAAATTAAGAACGCGGGAACTTCTTTGAAGACGCTCGACAAGAATGGTGACGGTCAAATCACGGACGACGAAGTAACTCCGAACTTCGGCCGACGCGGCGGTTTTGACCGCTGATCGTCGATTTCAATCGGGATTCATACCTAAATACCAAGCCACTGGATAAATCAGAATGAGAATACTGGCAATCACCTCCGCTGTTGCCGTCGCGCTGGCCCTGGCCACCGCCGGTAGCTCTGCCGTAACCGGCGCCCATGATCGAATTTTCTACTTCAGCTACGACAACGTGCTCGGCACCTCGCTGGATCTGAAAGTCGTCGCACCTTCCATAGCTCAGGCGCACAAAGCCGAAACGGCCGTTCTAAACGAGATTGGCCGCGAATCGAAAATACTGAGCTCCTGGGACCCCGACAGCGAATTCAGCCGCTGGGCCCGCACGCAGGATCAGGCTGTTCCCGTCTCTCGCGACCTGTTCGAAGTGCTTGGAATGTATGACCAGTGGCGCACCCGCACCAACGGAGCTCTCAATCCGTCGGCCGAATCCGTGATTAAGGTCTGGCAGGCCGCGGCCCGGGCGAATCGTCTGCCATCGGATTCCGATCTTTCCGCGGCGGTCGCCACGACGCGCGAGACACAGTGGACACTCAATCCATCCACCCAGACCGCGACCCATACCGGTAACGCGGCCCTCGTTCTGGCCTCGTTCACCAAGAGCTACATCATCGATCACGCCGCGGATGCCGCCATCCGAACGGGTGTGCCTTCCGTGGTCGTGAATATCGGCGGCGACCTTGCCGTGCGTGGCTCTCTCGCCGAGCCTGTCGATATCGCCGACCCGCGAGCCTCGCAGGAAAACGCCGATCCGATCTCCCGCATTGTCGTTCACGATATGGCCGTCGCAACCAGCGGGGATTATCGGCGAGGCGTCGAAATCGCAGGCCGGCATTACTCGCACATTGTCGATCCGCGTACCGGAATGCCGGCCGAAAACATCATTAGTTCCACAGTAGTGGCGCCCAACCCGGCCGATGCGGGTGCGCTCGCCACTGCATTCTCCATCCTCGCCCCGGAAGAAAGCGCGAAGCTCGCGGCATCCATGCCCGGCGTCCGCTACCTTCTGGTCAGGAAGAACGGCCAGCAAGTGAAGAGCGATAACTGGGGTGCGCTAGAAGCTCCTGTTCAGATGGCGGCGGTCACGAAGCCGGCAACTGCCCGCCTGGGATTGGCGGCTGCGACTGGCGGCCCCGTCTGGGATCCGTCGATGGAACTGACCATCGATTTCGAAATCGCGCAGCCGCGCGGAATGGCCAAGCGCCCCTTTGTCGCAGCTTGGGTGGAAGATGCCGATCGCTTTCAGGTGAAAACGATCGCGCTCTGGTATCACGAAGATCGCTACCTCACCGAAATGAAAGCGTGGTACCGGTCGGATCGCGTACGCGCCATGGCGGAGGGCCGCGAAATCGTGCGGTCCGTTTCCAGCGCGACCCGCGGGCCCGGCAAATATTCGCTGAAGTGGGATGGGAAAGACAACGACGGCAAGCCCGTTAAGGCCGGCAAATACACCGTGTACCTGGAAGTGGCGCGCGAACACGGAACCCATCAGCTTGTGAAGCAGGAAATGGATTTCACCGGTACGCCCAAACAATTTCAGTTCCCCGCAAATACGGAGGTCGCGGCGTCGTCCTTTGACTACCACAAGCTTGCCAAATAAATCGCCGGTTGCGGGCTCGGCCGCCAAACCGCCGGTGCATATTCCACTCTGGAAGAGGAAAACGGCGCACTGGTCGCGCTGGCTGCACACATATCTTTCGATGGTGAGCTTCACCATCCTGCTGTTCTTTGCCCTCACCGGCATAACGCTCAATCACCAGGCGGCGTTTACCGGCGAGGTGAAACCGCACCGCTACACGGGCAGTCTCGACGCGTCCTGGATGAAGACTCCCGATGCCAGGAAACAGGACATCGTCGCCCTCCTGCGCAGTCGCCATGGCGTAAAAGCCGATTTGAGCGACTTCCGCGTGGATGACGACCAACTCCAGATATCCTTCAAAGGTCCGGGCTACGCGGCGGATGGCTTCATCGAGCGCAGCACCGGCAAATACGAACTGATGGAGAGCCGCCTCGGCTTCGTCGCCGTTGTCAATGACCTGCACAAAGGCCGCGACACCGGCAAAGCCTGGGCGGGTATCATCGACATCTCAGCCGTGCTGATGACGCTGGTTTCGCTCACCGGCCTCGTGTTGATTTTCTTCCTGCACAAGAAGCTGCGAGCCGGTTTATATGCTCTGGCGATCGGTACAGTGCTCTGCTACGTCGTCTATCTCATCTGGGTGCCGTAGCCATCAGTAGTCGTCCGCATAATACTGTTTCTGGCGGATGCTCAACTTGATCGTCGTGGTGGGATGCGCCAGGAATCGCGCAATCACTCGCCCGGCGACCGTCAGAAAAGCAGCCGTCAGAATATTTGCGAACGCTGCCCGGTCGCCATTCGTGGCCGTCGCAAAAATGCCTATCGGTACCACCCCGACGCCCACGCAAAGCAGGCCGATGGACGTTGCCAGCCATCCCATCATCCGGTACGTGACGATGAACGCCTGCCACCAGCACACCAGCCCGATGAAAAGCGTAGACAGCCGTAGTGACGATGCGATCAACGGATGCATCCTGCGAAAGATGGACATCGGCAGCAGCACCGCAACCCAGTAGTAAACGACCAGCATGACTGCCAGCCGCAGCGGCGGGAGCGCGGATTCCATCCACCGCACCGCGGTCTCCCAAATCAGCGATCCTTCCATGTAGGGGCCCGGCAGAATATCCATTTGCCCGAATAATGGAAAGAAACTCAGCGAATCGTGGCTATGAAGGAGCAGCATTCAAACATCCTTTTACCTTGCTGGCCTGGTACTTTAGTTTTAGCCAGATTTCGAATGGACGCAAGATGCCGTTGGTTAACACGCTCAATAGCACTAGTGATGCGCAGCCGGACTTCCCCCCGCTCCGCCAATCAAATTCTCCAGCTTCAGACCTTCCACCGGCCCGCCGCTATAAACCGTCCCGCCTGCCGGTTGTGCATCGTTGCCGGACTCCTTATCCAGCATCTCCAGCCATTTGTTACCAAGGAACGAAGCTCGATTCTTCGCGCTCTCCAAAAACGAGAAACCGTCCGACGACCAGGCCACCGCGTCATTCGGCGGCAGTACGACAAAACGAACGGGCTGCGTCAACGTGGCGGCGCCCGATAGTTTTATCTGCCCTTCGTGAACACCGGGCGTTGCCGCTGAACTGAAAACGTGGAAGCTGATCTCACGTGCGACAGACGCTCCCACACTGACGGTCAGCTTCTCGGGCGAGAATTCAAGCCCGGGAACATTCAGGGTCACATCGAACGTTCGGATCTCAGGCGCATTATTACGAAGATCGAGCACGATCTCGCGTCCCGACCTCCGATTTACCGGAACAGTAGCCGGCATTACAGGCGCAGATGATCCGGGCGCCACACGCACGGAAACAGCGTTCTCCAGCATGATCGTCGCGGAAGGTAACACGCGAAGCTGAGCATGGCTAAGCTGAATGCCGTCGGCTTCCACGGAAAGCTGCGCCACATCGCCCGCGATTGCAGTGGAGGGCACGGCGATCCTGTACGACAATCGCGCTGGCTGATCCTGTTTGATCTGTTCCGCGGCTTCCTCCTGCGTGACCGTTAATTCGCCACCGGCGCGAAGCCGCGAACGTGCCGCAACGCCGGCCGGAGAAAACTGCACAGCCAACCGATTTGTCTCGCCGATCAATAATGCCGGCGTGCTCTCGAACGATGCAGTGGCGGGCGGCGCATCAATCGCCAGCGCCACCCGCACATGACCGGTTCTGGCGTTGCCGGCCGGAATCGGCAGGCGCGCCCGCTGTGTCTTCGGATCCCAGTCGAAAACGGACGGGTGCCCGGCTGCGATCAGTGGTCCCGGCGGCTCATGCGAAAGCTGCAGCACCACTTCGCCCGCGGCAGGTGCGACGAACTCCATTGCCAGTATCCCGTTTTCGTATTCCATGCCGGTGAGTTCCGCGGTTGCGTAGGCAACATGGTCCCCCGGCGCAAAGCCTGTGCAACCGGCGCAAAGCGAACCCGCAGCCAGAGGAACGTTGACCGGCAGCCACAGCAGGTCATAACGTGCCAGGCTCACCGACGGCAGAGCAATGGCGCGCTGCAATGCCGGATACATCACGCGAACCTCGCCCTTCCACGCCGTTGGCGAATCGTTGATCACAGTGGCCAGCGAGAGTCCGCCAGGCAGATCCGGATTCTTATCCGCGATGTATTGATGTACCGACACGCCTTCCACCGGTACCGACAATCGGGCTCCCGGCGATTCGGCGAGTGCGGAAAGCTGCGAACCCCAGAACCGCGCCAGTTGCGCTTCACGGCGTATCAAGGCTGCTGCAACCCCCTCGGCGCCGGTCAGCGCGATAGCGCCGGGCTGATACGCGGGAGCGAGCGTTTCGAAAACATCCGTCCAGACGATCGCCTGCGTTCCGGCGCTCAGCAGTTTGCGCTCGTTCTCCAGCGCGCGGGGCATGATGGCCGATATCCGGATCGCGGCCAGCGGTTGTGTCAGCGGCCCTCCGTGCGATTTTTCCAGCGGCAGCAGGCGGTCCGGTATCGCGGCTTCCAGATCCGCTTCCAGCCCAAGCCGTCGAACAATGCGGATCACGTCATCCAGTTCCGCGGCGCCCGCTGAGGCGTCCTTCGCCGGAGGCAGGCTCACGTGATTCACGCCCATTTCCTTCAGGTGCGCGAGCTCGCGTTCCCGAATGGATCGGGGCATCCCATTCCACGGAAATTCCACCGACATTGTCCATGCGGGCAACAGCGTGGCCGTCAGAAGAGCGAGAATTCCCGCGGATCTCATACTCGTGAATCGGTGCTTCAGTTGTTCTGTTTGCGGACCCGATAGTCGCCCAGCGACGGCATCTTGATCACCCGGCACATTTCAAACAGCCGCGAACGTGCGCGCGGGCCAACGCGCTCCGCGAGAGTTGTCCGATGATCCACTTTTCCCGACCCCGCGCCTTCGTACGTGACGTACCCCGCATCCGGATCGATCAAATTCGTAGTGGCGATCAGCGGCTTACGATGATTGCACCGCGCCGTGATGATGGATGTCACCGTATCTTCCACCCAATCGGTCACGCGATGCGCGCCCAGATCGTCCAGCAGAAGAACCTCTTTATCCATCGCGATCCGGTACGCCTCTTTGTCGCTGGTCTGGGAAGTTTGATCGTAGCTGGAGCGAATACGATCCAGCAGATTCTGATAATCGAAAAACAGCCCTTCGAATCCCTTCGCCAGAATGGCGCGGAAGGCTGCGACAGCGAGATGCGTTTTGCCCGATCCTGGATCGCCCATCAGCAGCAGCCCCGGCTTCGCTGGATTGGGGAAGTCGCGCACGTAACTGCGCACCGCAAGAAAAACCTTCGTGAGTTCGCTATCGCGCAGTGTGGAGAAATTATCGAACGATGCGTTCTCATAAAGCGGTGGCAGGTCGCTCTCGGCGACCACGCGTCCTGCCCGCTCCACCGCCACACACCCGCAGCGAACCGCGCCCGACACCTCGTCGCGCTCTACGATCTTCCAGCCGGTTCCATTGCAATCGGGGCAAACAGCGGCCATAGTTCCCTCTATTATCGCGCCCATTATGGAGTGACCCCCGGCTCAATCACGGCGAGGACGGCACCCGCTACTACGCTGTCGTTCTCCCGAACCTGGATCGCGGCCACACGCCCCGCCCGCGGTGCTTTCATCTCGTTCTGCATCTTCATGGCTTCCACAACCACGATTCCCTGGCCGGCTTCCACCTCGTCCCCCGCGGCGACCAGAATCCGGACTACCTTACCCGGCATTGGCGCCAGAATCGCCGCGCGCCCGTGCCCGCCAGCCGCATCGTCCGAACGCTTCCACTGCCGCGGATCGACAACGTCATATTCAAAGCGCCGGCTTCCAACCGCAACGTGTCCGGCTTCCATCCGTACTTCATGCGACGCGCCATCCACAAGAATGGAGTACACGCCTTTCTCGACTTCCACGACTGAGCCGTTCGCAGGCTCGGTAGCTTCACCGTTGATTCGAATGACGGGTTTCATCGCAGCAGCCCTTCCCGTCCGCCGCTGAGCCAGCGGGAAGGTGTGACCGCCGCTTCCGCAAGCCCCGGTTCCCGCTTCGTGTCCGTGGCAATAGCTGCCACTGCGATTGCGGCCAGTTCCGGTGCCGGAGGCAGCTCCAGCAGACCGGGACGTTTCAGCAGCGCGTCCAGATAACCCGTGTGAAGATCGCCTGTCCGAAACGCCGGGTCGCGCAGAATGGCATCGAACAATGGAATGTTCGTGCGTATTCCGCCAACGTGATATTCCCCGAGTGCGCGCTGCATCCGTTCGATCGCATGCTCGCGCGTATCCGCCCAGACAATCAGCTTCGCCAGCATCGGGTCGTATTCGAGTGGCACGTTCCAGCCCGGATAGATCCCGGAATCGAGACGCACGCCAGGCCCCGCGGGCTCCGCCAGCTGCGTGATCAGACCGGGCGACGGCATGAAATTGCTCGCCGGATCTTCCGCGTAAATCCGGCACTCGATTGCAGCTCCCCGCAGCGCCACCTGATCCTGCGTAAACGGCAGGCGGCCCCCGTCGGCTATTTCAAGTTGCAGCCGAACCAGATCCAGACCGGTCACCAACTCGGTAACCGGATGCTCCACCTGAAGCCGTGTATTCATTTCCAGGAAATAAAAGTTGCCGTCGTTATCGGCAAGAAACTCCACCGTGCCCGCGTTAAAATACCCGGCGGCGCGCGCGGCCAGCACCGCTGCTTCACCCATCCTGTTCCGTAACTCCGGCTGGAGCGTAACCAGTGGGGAAGGGGACTCCTCAATCACTTTTTGATGACGCCGCTGCACCGAACATTCCCGCTCGCCCAGGTGAACCATGTTGCCGTGGCGGTCGCCAAAGATCTGGATTTCGATATGGCGCGCGTTTTCTACCAGCTTCTCTACATAGACGCGGCCATCGCCGAACGCGCGCAACGCTTCGCTCGATGCGGCTTCGAAATGCGACGCCAGATCCTCCGCGCGGTCGACGCGCCGCATGCCTTTTCCCCCGCCTCCGGCAACCGCCTTCAGCATCACCGGGTATCCTGCGGTCTGCGCGAAAGCTGCGGCAGCCGGCAGCAGACCTTCTTCCGAGCCCGGCACCACAGGCGCGCCGCCATCGCGGGCGATGCGGCGGGCAGCGGTCTTCGATCCCATTGCTGCGATCGCGGAAGCCGGCGGTCCGATGAAAACAAAACCCGCGTCCGTGCAGGCCTGCGCGAATTCGGCGTTCTCGCTGAGGAACCCGTAGCCAGGATGGATCGCATCCACCCGATGTCGCCGGGCGGCATCGAGAATACGCTCGATGTTCAGATAACTCTCCCGCGACGGCGCAGGTCCCAGATGCGCGGCTTCATCCGCCTTGCGAACGTGAAGCGCCGCACGATCCACATCGGAATACACCGCGACGGAGCGTATCCCCATCTCGCGCAGTGTGCGAATGATCCGCAGCGCAATTTCGCCGCGGTTGGCTATCAGAACCTTTTGAAACACGGTACCCCGATTGTAACGGGCACGCCGTCAGCCGCGTATCTTTTACTTCCGGAGCCGTCCCCAACCAATTACGAGAGCCGCAAAAACCAGGCCAAAGGCTCCAAACCCAATCCTGGCGCGCTCGCTGATGTTTTGAATGGACCAGTGCTGCTGTGCAACCGCCGTCCCGACCGGTGGCGGAACATCAACTTCCGCGCGGCCACCTTGCTGCTCTGGCGCTTGCGGCTGCACCACCTGCGGCTGTGCTGGCTGTGGGGATTCTTTTTCCGGCGGAGGCGATGCTTTCTCGGGTTGTGGCGGTGCCGGAGTCTGCGGTTCCACTGAAGGCTCAGGCGCCGGCTTGCGCGCCTGCGCCTGCTCCCGCTCCTGCTCAGCCAATTGACGCAGCACCAGTGCCTGTCGCGTTTGTTCCTGGAGCATCTGCTGCTGATCCGCGATTTGCCGCTGCTGCTCAGCCTGCTGGTTCTGAATCTGCTGAACCTGATCCAGGCGAAGATCGTGCTGCTGCAAATCCGGCTGCACCATCAGCCGCTGGTTCTCCTCAATCTGCCGCTGAGGAGCCTGCGGATACAATGTTTGCGCCCTTGCAACCGACGCGGTCAATCCGATCATCCCGCCGAACGCGAATGCCGTCACTCTGCAACGCCAAAACATCTTCGCTACTCCGCCCCTATTCTAACTGAAATTCTGCGCTACAATCCCAGCGTGGCGCGCCTTATCCTCCTCGCTCTCCTCCTGACTGCCGGCTTACCAGCCGCGGACCTGTGGACATGGTGGGTGGATGATTGCACCGGCCCCGCCACAGCCTCGGGCTGTCACAAAGACGACGCCGAACTTGCCCGCTGGGCCTTCGAAGCCTGGCAGCGCGAATCCGGCGGCCAAATCGTATTTCAGAAAAGCACTACGCCGCAGCATGCGCGTCTCACTGTGCACTGGGAAACAGGAGCCAGCCTTTATGGCGAAACGCGCCCTGTCACCGTGGATGGCCGGCGCGGAGCCGAAATCTACATCCTGCCCGGAGCCAACGCCACGCGCGTCACCGACCCGCTGTTGCGCGCCACCATCGTCTTCCTGACTTTTGTACACGAAACCGGTCACGCCCTGGGCCTGAGCCATACTTCGAACTTTGCCGACATCATGTACAGTTTTCAATACGGCGGCGACATCGACGCTTACTTCGATCGCTACCGGCGTCTTTTGATCGCGCGCCCGGATATCGCTCTCCACTCCGGACTTTCCGATGGCGATCGCAGTGCGCTCCAGGCGGTCCTGGCCCGTTAGCTCACCGGGATGCGGCCTGCGGAGCTTTGGAAGCTGACATGCTCCAGCCAAAGTGCCCGGGCTAATGTGCCTCGGCTAATGTGACTGAGCTGACGTAATGAAAGATCTCTGCCAACCGGTCGACGCATGCAGCCAACTTTGGAACAACCGGAAAATCTGAAGAGTCGGCGAACCGGTTTCTGGAGTCGCGTCAAAGCTCACCCATTGGCGAAGGTTGGCCCTGGTCTGATTACGGGCGTAGCCGACGATGACCCCAGCGGCATCGCCACCTACTCCCAGGCCGGCGCGCAGTTCGGTCTCCATACTCTCTGGACAATGGCGCTGACATTCCCACTGATGTCCGCCGTCCAGTACATGTGCGCGCTCATTGGAAGGGTCACGGGCAAGGGTCTCGCTGCGAATATCCGGAAAGCGTTTCCCCCGGTTGTTGTTCGCGGCGTCGTGGTGCTGCTGCTCATCGCGAATACTCTGAACATCGCCGCCGACGTGGCCGCTATGGGTGAAGTCGCGGAATTAGTTACTGGTCTGAACCGCCATATGATGACGGCGGCCTTTGTCTTTGCAACACTGGGAATGCAGCTCTTCATCCCCTATCACCGCTATGTTCGTTTCCTGAAGTGGCTGACCCTTTCCCTCCTGGCCTACGTGGCCGTGCTTTTTACCGTGAAGATACCGTGGAGCGAGGTTGCTCTCAGAACGGTTTGGCCTCAATTTAAATTCGACAGAGCCGGCGCCTCGGTAGTCGTCGCGCTCTTCGGTACCACCATCAGTCCATATCTCTTCTTCTGGCAGGCATCCGAGGAAGTGGAGGACATGCATGGTCACCGCGCCGCACCTCTGGTTCGCAACACAAAGAAGGCCCCGAAAGAACTTCGCAGAATTCGCTGGGACACCTGGAGCGGTATGTTCTTTTCGAACGTGACCGCGTACTTCATCATCCTTGCCACGGCTGTGACGCTGCACAACGCGGGAGTCACTACGATCGATACGGCAGCCAAAGCGGCGAGTGCACTGAAACCGGTGGCGGGAAATTTCGCTTATCTGCTTTTCGCCGTCGGCATTCTCGGGGTCGGTCTGATCGGTGTACCCGTGCTCGCAGGCTCCGCTGCCTATGCGATGGCGGAAACGATGGGTTGGAAAGAAGGCCTGGAACGGACCACCAGCGATGCCCGCGGCTTCTACAGCGTGATCGCCGTGAGCGTTCTCGCGGCGCTGGTCATTCAGTATTCGCCCATCAGTCCGATGAAAGCGTTGTTCTGGAGCGCGATCATCAACGGTGTCATCGCGGTGCCCCTGTTGGTAGTCGTGGTTCTCCTCGTCTCGAAGAACTCCATCATGGGTGAATTCACTGCCAGCCGCACCATAATCGTTCTCGGTTGGATCACGGTCGCCATCATGGGAGCCGCAGCCCTGAGCCTCTTGTTCTAAAAGATATCGGCGTGCACCGGCGTGCATCGGCGGCTATTTGGTTTTTCCCGCATCCTGGTCTGTACGCGATACTACCCGCGAATTTCGCCCGCCAGCCGCCCCAGTTTCACCAGCGCCCGCTCATACTTCTCTGACCACGTATGCCCGCAGTTAATCCGTATGTAATTGCTGAATCGGTTGGCACAACAAAACACCGGGCCCGGCAGGATCGTGATGTGCTCCGTCAATGCGGCCTCATAAAGCTTCATTGAATTCGTCTTCGGCGGCAATTCCACCCACAAAAGATGTCCGCCCGCCGGTCTGCTGATACGCGTCCCCGCTGGAAAATACCGCGCAATTGCGGTCCGAACCGACTCTACCTGTCCGGCCACCTCCGCTCGCAACCGCTTCACATGCCGGTCGTAACCACCGGACTCCAGAAAGTCCGCAACCACACGTTGCGAGAGCGAATTGCTCGCGACAGTCGTGACAAACTTGAGCCTTTCCACCTCGGCGCGAAATCTTCCCGCCAGAATCCACCCCACGCGGTATCCGGGTGGCAGTGTCTTCGAAAAAGACGAGCACAGAATCACCAGCCCCTTCTTATCGAAAGATTTCACAGTCGATGGCCGCGTGCCGTCAGCCGCCAGATCGCCATACACGTCGTCTTCGATCACGGCCACGTTGGCGCGTCCGGTCAACTCCGCCAGAGCGCGTTTATGTTTATCCGGCAGCACATAGCCCAGCGGATTATGGCAATTCGACATCGTAACCACCGCTTTGATCCTGTGCTTGCGGATCGCTCGTTCCAGTTCATCCAGGTCCATGCCGTCCTGCGGATGCGTCGGTATCTCGACGATCTTCATCCCCATGGACGCAATGTTCGCGAGGATGCCGAAATATGTCGGGCTTTCCACCGCGATTGCGTCTCCGGATCGCGCCGTCGCGCGCAGGCCAAGGCTCACCGACTCCAATGCTCCATCCGTGATCACAACATCCCGCAGCGAAATACTCTGGTCGATGTGTGCCGCCCGCCGCGCAATTTGCCGTCGCAGACTTTCGAGGCCCGGCGGAACGTCGTAGCGCGAGCTGTGCGCCGGATTCCGATGCACAATCCGCCGCAGGTTCAGATTCAGCCTGCGGATGGGAAACAGTTCCGGACTCGCACATCCCGCACCGAAGCCAATGTTCGCCGGATCGTTAGCCGCTGCGAAGACGTCGGACAGAATGTCATCCATACCCGGCGTGCGCTCGCGTGCGCTGCCGGCTTGGAACTTCGGTTCCGGAATCTCACTGGCAAACGGCTGACGGACAAAAAATCCCGAGCGCGGACGCGCTTCCAGATATCCGCGATTTTCCAGCCAAATATAGGACTGCAATGCCGTTGTCACACTCACCCGATGTTGCGTGCTCAGCTTGCGCAGCGAAGGCGCGCGGTCTCCCGCCCGCAATACCCCGCCTTCCATTTGCCCAATCAGGCTTTCTGCAATCCGGACATAACGTGTCGCCATTTAAATAACATATAACAGATTTGTGTGATGTGAATCTGTACTGGTCATACATTCACAGATCTGAATCTGTACTTCTGCCTGCGATTTCGGTTACCGTTGAATTCAGGGTATTGTCCGCACCTGAATGAAGGAGTTCCTGGTCGAATGTCCCGCTTCAGAATCCTCATCGTCGATGACGAGCCGCTCTCACGGACCCGCCTGCGCCGACTGATCGCACTGGATCCGGATTGCGAGTTGGTTGGCGAGTGCGTCAACGGAGCCCAGGCGGTTACGCTTCACCGCGACCTGCGCCCCGACGTGATCTTTCTCGACGTACACATGCCGGAAATGGACGGCTTCGCTGTCCTGCGCGCGATCGCAGGCTCCGAGGCTCTTGTAATTCTGGCGTCCGCCCATGGAGAACATGCCGTGAAGGCCTTCGAATCCGCCGTGTTCGATTACCTGCTGAAACCGTTCGGTCGCAGGCGCTTCCATGAATCGTTACAGCGCGCCAAAGCACGAATTCTTTCGAACCGCTCTACTGATGTTGCGATACCGCCGGAGTCCGCCCCGACCGTTCCTCATCCCGAACGAATTGCCGTTCGCAGCAACGGCACAGTTCTGTTTTTGAAGCTGGAGGAAGTTGACTGGTTCGAAGCCGCCGATAACTACGTCCTGGTTCATCGCGGTCGCGAGACGTTCATCATTCGCGCGACCATGGCCGACCTCGAATCGAAGCTCAACCCCGCACAGTTTCTCCGCGTGCACCGATCCAGCATCGTGAATCTGGACCGGATAAAAGAACTCCGTCCCTGGTTCCGCGGCGACTACCTTGTCGTACTTCGTGACGGCACCGAACTGACGCTGACCAAGACCCACCGCGAAAATCTCGAATCGCGTCTGCTGCTGGGCGCTGCCTGACCGGGGGCCGCGCTTTACAGAGGGTGGCAAACGGCTCGCGGTAGCATGTGAATTGGCTTCCACCCGGTCCCCTTTGCTGCCTATTTTTCTGATCGTTCTTGTCGACATCCTCGGCATGACGATCATTCTGCCGTTGCTGCCGTTTTACGCGATCCAGTTCGGCGCATCGGCTACCGTTGTCGGTCTTCTGATCTCGACGTACGCTCTCTGCATGTTGGTCGCCGGACCAATCCTCGGCAGTTGGTCTGATCGCATCGGTCGCAAGCCGCTGCTCATCCTGAGTCAGATCGGAACTTTCGCCGGTTTCCTGATTCTGGCTGCGGCAAATTCGCTTTGGATGGTTTTTCTGGCTCGCATCATCGACGGCCTCACGGCAGGCAACCTGTCGCTGGCCCAGGCCTACATTGCCGACGTGACCGAGCCGCAGAATCGTGCCAAATCTTTCGGAGTGATCGGCGTTGCTTTTGGCATAGGTTTTCTGATCGGTCCCGCAATCTCCGGCTTCCTTTCGCAATACGGCTATGCCTATCCCGTTCTGGCGGCTGCGGCGCTTTCGGCCCTCAGCGTCGTCTGCACCGCAACGCTGCTCCCCAAGGCCGAACCGCACCTGGCCGACGAAGCCCCAGGACCCGGCGGCAAACGCCTTGGCCTGATGGACTGGGGCCGCTATGCGGAATACTTCGCGCGCCCCGGCCTGGGCAAACTTTTGTGGGAGTTTTTCTTCTTCGCGTTCCCGTTCTCGCTCTTCATCAGCGGTTGCGCGCTGTTCGCGCGTCAACGCTTCACCTGGCACGGGCATCCGTTTGGAGCCAAAGAAGTCGGCTACGTCTTCGCGTACACAGGATTCCTCGGCATTATCCTTCAGGGTGGTTTGCTCGGCCGCCTGGTAAAACGCTTCGGCGAACGCGCTCTGGTCCGGACCGGTTACCTGACCACCGGCGTTGGCTGCGCCTTCCTCGGCTGGTCGCGCACCATTGCTCAACTGCTTGGCGCCAACACGCTGAACTCCTACGGCATGGGCGTATTGCGTCCCGCTCTCACATCTTTGATCACCCAAAAAACAGGTCGGCACGAACAGGGTGTTGTCCTCGGCCTCACGCAGTCGATCACATCGATTTCGTCCATCATCGCTCCGGCCATTGCCGGCGCCATGATTGATCGCCAGTGGCTCGCCGGGTGGGCCCTCCTGATGGCCGCGATTTCTTTTGTCGGTCTGCTTCTGAGCTTTAGCAGCGCGGATTAGATGTAGCGCCGCCCGCCGCCTCAAAACCCGCGCATTGCAGCACCGGAAGTCGCGGATATTTCGGGAACCGCGGGTCCACCTTCGACATCTGGCATAACAAAAAAACACTCCCGCGGTCGTTGCGGATTTCCTTCGCGTGGATGCATGTCGAGCACAGGCCAGTCATCGAATCCCAGGCTCGATCATACAAAAAGGCGGGGCCCCCTTGCGGAGAACCCCGGCCTTCAACTCCAACCTGCTTGCTGGCGTCAAACTGCCAGGTACAACTTATTCCCTTTACGATTGATCAACAGCAGCGACTCGCCTTTTGAACGCTGCAGTGCGCTCGCGAATTCGCTGGAGTTTGCCACTTTGCTGTGGTTCACTTCCTGAATCACGTCGCCTTCCTTCAGCCCTGCGCTCGCTGCCGGGCTCGCCGGGTCAACATCGGTGACCACCACTCCCGGCGTTCCGGGAGCTACACCCGCCTGCCGCGCCATCTGCGGATTCAGGCTTTCCACCGAAACTCCGTTGAGTGCGCTGTTCGATGGCGTCGCCTCATTGCTGGCCCGCTCCACCGGCTTGCCCGGCATTTCCGCCGTGACCGCTGTAAGATTCACAGTCGAACCATTCCGGAATACCTGAAGCTTCAGCGGGGCATTCGTACCCATCATGGAAATCTCCATGCGCAGTTGATTGGTCTCCAGCACCGGCTTGCCGTTCACTGCTGTAATCACGTCGCCCGATTGCAAACCAGCCTTCTGCGCCGGACTGCCCGCCGTTACATCGCTCACCAGCGCGCCCTTCGGTCCTTCGAGGCCCATGGCTCTCGCGATGCCAGGCGTCACTTCCTGAATCGACACGCCGAGATAAGCGCGCGTCACATGGCCGTTTGTCGCGATCTGATCCATCACCTGTCTCGCCAGGCTCACGGGCACCGCGAAACCAATCCCCTGATTCCCGCCCGAATTCCCGGCCAGAATCGCCGTATTGATGCCAACCAGTTCACCGCGGTCGTTGACCAGCGCCCCGCCGGAATTACCAGGGTTGATGGAAGCGTCGGTCTGGATGAAGTCTTCGTAGTCTTCGATGCCCAGATTCGCGCGCCCCGTCGCACTCACTATGCCCTGCGTTACGGTTTGGCCGACGCCATACGGATTCCCGATTGCCAGCACCGAATCGCCAACCTGCAGCTTATTGGAATCACCGACCGTAATTGCCGGCAGATTCGCCGCGTCGATGCGGATCACTGCGATATCCGTTTTGGAGTCTGCGCCGATGACCTTCGCCTTAAACTCGCGTCGGTCCGGCAGCGTAACCAGAACATCAGTCGCGCCATCCACCACATGGTTATTCGTCAGAATGTAACCGTCGGGACTGATGATCACGCCGGAACCCAGACCACCTTCGCGATGAGAGGATGGCGGCGCCTGGAAATTGCGGCCATTGCGTCCCCCGAAGAACTGCTGAAACAAATCGGATTGATCGCCCTGAAAAGCCGTGGGCGTTTTAACCACTTTGGACGCGGAAATCTTGACTACCGACGGCATGGCCGCATGTGCCGCGGGGGCCATCGTCAAACGGGCGCCGCCTTCGTTCGGATCGGCCATTTTCAGATGAATATGCGCCGGATCCACGCCGCCGTGGGCCACTACTGCCAGCGCGCCCGCCAGCACGAGTGCACCCGATACTGCCTGAAGTTTAGCTTTGGTTGTTTGGAAAAAGGAAAAATGTCTCAAGAGGAAACTCCTTAAGTGACGGGCGTTGGCGCCCTGTTCTTAAGACGTTCCTGTTTTCAATTCGTCACGGTGGCGCGCGCGGGCAACTCAGTTCGGCGACGGTTTCTCGATGTGATCGATTACGTACACATCCGCATTGCCAGTCTGCGCTTCCATCTTCAGTCCGAGGCGTTCAAACATCTGGTAAACCGTCGGTACATCGGCCATATCCGTACCGTCTTCAGCTTTCGCGCCGGGCGCCGGTGCGGGAGCGGCATCCATGGGAAGCCAGCCTGTGGTCTCGATTTTATAGAGTCCTTTCAAACCCGTCTTATCGAGCAACGGCCGGTCTGTCCAGTTCTCGACAAAGCCTGCAAGGTCCGCCATATTCACAGCCCACGCATGAATTCCGCGTCCGCGGCCTCCGTTGATCACATGACACACCGGAGGTGCCCCCACTGCGGGCCCAGTTGGTGCTGCGGTAGTTTCCGGGCAGTCTTTTTCGTCAACGTCCGCTTTTTGCAGTTTGGGTCCGCCTTTGGCCAGCACCAGCGCGTATACAGGCATCTGCTTTTTTTGGCGGCGGATTGCCAGCTTAAATCGGTCCTCCAGCAACGTCTGGACCATCGCCCTGATCCGATCTTCGCGAGCCTCGACCGTCAATCCGGCGGGCAGTTTACCGGTCGCTTCGATGTCATAAAAGCCGGCCATCGTGCGCCGGTCCCCGCGAATCCAATCAGGTACACCAGTCAGGCGGACGCTCGGATTATCGGGCAGCCGGTACGCGAAAGAAATAAGCATGGACCCTGGAAACTTCGCGACAAACCTTCCACCCGGCAGAATTGTAGGCGGCATCAGTGAGCGATCGTCCGGAGAATGAGGCTTGACCGACGCCGCTTCGAATGCCGGTCTCGACTGGGCCTCGATCGAAGAAGAAATGCCGGTCAGCGCAACCATCGCTGCCAGCAGCGATCGGTCAATTTTCTGTAGGTACTTTATCGGCATGCTCGACAACAAGTGATTCGACTATCGCTCTTCTGCGCTCCAGCGTCAATCCCAGTTGCTTTTCGAGCGCAGGCTTTAAACCCGCCAGCATCTCTTCGCCTGACTGATCGATGACATCCGGATCAAGTAGCAGGGTAAGATCGAAACGCCCCGACAACCCGGTCGAATCGATCACTGGCGTGCTATTGGAGGACCCACCCGCCGTTGTCAGCGCGCCGGCAAACAGAGGCATGGAAATATTTGTGAAGGAGTCGCGCACCCGGCCTCCTTCGAAGTTGATTTGCATATGTACGTCGTCGCTGTATCCCGCGAAAGGAAACGGCATTTCGGGGCCTCGCGCTGGCTCGTAGTTCCCGCCGGATTCGCGAAACCTGACTCCATCCTTAGCAATCGACAGCGCCCAGACCGGCATCTCCTTCTTCTCCACGCGAACGGCCAGGTGGAACCGCTGCGCCAGCAGAGTTCGCAGCATAAGGCGTAACTCGCTCTCCGAAACACCCCCGGAAGCCCTGGCCTGAATATCGTAGAACGGGGCGCCCTGCATTCCCTGCGTTCCGGAAATCTGGAAGTTGCCTGCCGCGTACGCCCATTTCAGGGCCGCTGAAAAGGAAACCTGCCGCATCGTAAGCGAGTTTGAAGAGACGTGTATTGCCGAAGTCGGCAGACCGGGACTGTCGTTCATCCGGATGGAAGCGACGTCGAAAGCCGGACTCTGCGCGTTTCCGTGAACACTGAATAGCAGCGCTGCCGCCACGGCGAGCAATGCGCGGGCCGGTTTCACTGCGGCTTCACCCCGCCCAGCGATGCCGTTCCCAGCATTCCGCCCAGGCCCATCGTCTCGACTGCGGATGAAGGCACAATCACCATGGATCCCTTTTCCTTGATTGCTTCATACAACATGTTCATCGCGCGCAGATGCAGCGCCACAGGGTTGTCCTGGTACATCGCAGCCGCCTCCGAAAACTTCTGCGCGATATCGGTCTCGGCCTGGCCAAGAATGATTCGGGCCTGCCGTTCGCGCTCGGCCTGCGCCTGTCGCGACATGGCATCTTCCAGGCCCTGCGGAATCCGTACATCGCGAATCTCGACCGATTGCACGGTGATGCCCCAGGGGTTTGTCTTTGCGTCGAGAATCCGCTGCAATTCCCGTCCCATCGTCTCGCGTTCGGTAATCAACTGCGCCAGTTCGTGTCGTCCGATCGATTCCCGCAGTGCCGTCTGCGCGCTCGTCGTAATTGCCTGAACGAAGTTTTCGACTTCCAGAATCGACTTCTCGGCGTTCCAGACAAGCCAGAACACCACGGCGTCCACATTCACCGGGACCGTGTCGCGGGTGAGAGTTGATTCTGCCACTACACTCGATACCCGCACCCGCTGGTCTACCTTCTGGCTGAGCCTGTCCATCACCGGCACGATATAGAACAGGCCTGGGCCGCGCAGACCTATGTACCGCCCCCTGCGAAGCACGGCGATCTTCTCCCACGGGTCCGCGACCTTGATGGAAAACAGGAGATAAATTCCAATCGCCGCTCCCACAATAAATGGCGCGCGGCCACGACCCGCCATCTTCTCCAGTTCCGACCGGGTCTGGTCGTCGAACAAAATCATGAGTGCCGCCCCGAACACGAGCGAAGCGATCAAAAGAGCCACCGCGGTACCACTGATCTGATTCCTGTTACCGTCCTGCAACATAGCGCCTCATCTCCTCTTTCTTGCCACCTGCAACTGTTCCAGTAATTCATCAATCGTGAATCCGTTGGCGCCGGCGCGCGAAACAACGTCGTCCGCGAATTTTTCGAGCAGCCGCTTCCGTTCCGTCGCGTCGCGGGTATCGTTTAGAGGAGCGATAAATGTTCCCGTCCCCTGCTCGGTGTTCAGCACGCCGCGGATTTCCAGCTCGTTGTAGGCCCTGATGACCGTGTTTGGATTGATAGCCAGATCCACCGCCAACTGGCGGACAGTCGGAAGCTGCACGCCTTCCTGCAAAGCGCCCGCCGCGATTCCTCCGGTCACCTGATCGATGATCTGCCGGTAAATGGGAACCCCGCTTTGCGAATCCAGGCGGATTCGGAAGGGCTCGGCTTTGTCGATTTTTTTAGCCACCTGGATATATAGTGTACTAGTTGTATAGAACAGTCAAGCAATATCGTACGCCGCCCGGGGTCAAACGCCTCCGCCGGCGTCAAAGCTTCGCTCCCGATGCTCGTGATTGAGAGCATTGAACGCCCCACCGCGAATTGAAAATTGCGCCGGCTCGCTCCGGTTGGCCCGCTCTGTGCCAAACTGTGTTCGAGAGGGTCATATCAAGCGGTTGTCGGAATCGGGCAATATTACGCGCAGAGAACTGGTCGGCACGCTGGCGCTCGCCGGTGGTGCGATCAATGCCTTTGCGCAAACCGATCAGCGTGCCCCCTCCGAATCGGATCCGCTTCATCAGCTTCACGCCGGCCATCCGCGTCTCATTCTGCTCGATTCCGATTTCGACCGTCTTCGCCTGCTCTATCGCGAGAATCCTCTGGCAAAGCGCCTTTACGGCGATCTCGAGAAAGAATGCGATCGCATCCTTTCAATTCCACCTGTCGAATACAGATTCACCGGGCCGCGTCTCCAGGTTCAGACTCGCCGCGCGATTGACCGTATTACTTCACTGGCGTTGATGTACCGGCTTTCCGGCCGCGATCCGTGGCTGCGCCGGTGCATGCTCGAAATGAACGCCGTCGCGGCCTTCCGCGACTGGAATCCCGGCCGCCTCATCGACACCGCCGAAATGGCCTACGCTTTCGCTGTCGGCTACGACTGGCTTTATAACGCGCTGACTCCCGACGAGCGCGGCACGATCCGCGACGCCATCGTCACAAAAGCTCTCGATCCCGTGCTCCCCGTTTATCAGCGGCCAGGTGTCTGGATGCGCGATCGCCCGCACTGGAATCTTGTCTGCAACTCCGGGTTTGCCATTGCGGCCCTTGCCGTAGCGGAAGATGTTCCCGAGAAGAGCTCAGCCGTACTGCGCGCGGCATTGGATTCTGTTCCTCGCGGCCTCCAGGCCTATACGACGGAAGGCGCCTGGCCCGAGGGCCCCGCTAACGGTGAGTACGCGATGCGATATGCCTGTCTCCTGTTCGCGTCGCTCACGACCGCGGTGGGTTCCGACAGCGGCCTCAGCGGCGCGCGCGGTTTCGACCATGCCGCTCGGTTCCGCATCTATACAACGGGGCCAGGCAATCGCACCTTTAATTTCGCGGGCTCGCCCGATGACGCGATGACGACCCCGGAACTATTCTGGCTGTCAAAGCGCTTCTCCAGCCCCACGCTTGCCTGGTTCGAGCAAAAGCAATGCGAACGGAGTCAGCACGCGGACCCGCTGGATCTGGCCTGGTTCGAACGCGACACGCGGCCGCCGCAAGCGCCGGGGTGGCCTCTCGATTCCGTTTTTCACAGCGTCAACGTCGCATCCTTTCGCAGCACGTGGGACGATGCGAACGCTCTCTTTTTTGCCATCAAGGGCGGGGACAACAAAGCCGGGCGTTTCCATCTGGATCTGGGCAGCTTTGTGCTGGACGCGGGAGGTACCCGATGGGCCATTGATCCCGACCTCGGCGACACGCCTTCGGTTGCGCCCTCCGGTGCGGGCGCTCCGCCGCAATCGTGGATCACCCGCACGGAGTCGCACAACACGCTGTTGATCGATAGCGAAAACCAGGATCCGCGCGCCGAAGCCGTCATTACCCACCAGGAATTTTCGCCGGACCTCAGTTGGGTTCAGCTCGATCTCGGCAAGGCGAACGGCGCCAGAATCCGGCAGTGGGTGCGGCGTGCCGGAATCCTCCAGCGTCAGGCAGTCCTCATCCACGACGTGCTGAGGGCCGCCCAGCCGGTGGACGTGGTTTGGGGCATGGTGACCGATTCCGATGTATCTCTGAACGGTCCCGCTGCCACGCTGAAGAAGGGCGCATGGAATCTGGCGTTGGAGATACGCACGCCGCGCCACGCTGTTTTCGACACGATTGCAGTCGGCCCGCTGCTCAAGAAGTTGATTGTCCGGTTAGGCGACAAAACAGCCGATCTGGACCTCAGCATCCTGCTGACTCCATATAAGGATGGCCAGCCGAAGCCGAAGGTCACCGGGCAGTTTCCGGAACTGACGGTAGCGCAGGCAGCGCCAAAATAGGCCGGCTCGCGGCTGTGGCCCTTGTTTCACACCGTGACCCTAACTGACCGATCCGGAGGTGAATCAATTCCGTACAACTGGTTTGTTTCCAGTGGATATCTCCCACAAGCCGGTTGGCACACCGGATGCACATTGAATCTGCGATGACTTCGCGGATTTTTGCCGTCACCCGATCCGGTCTGGTCGCCCTTTCGATTTCCGTGGCGGCGCTTTGGGCCTGCGTGGGGGCCGAAGCGGCCACCCGCCATCTGGCCGACCGGGAAGCCACTGCCAGCATCCGGAGGCTGGCCGAACTGCGGCGCGCGATCGGAAAATCAGACCTCACCCCGGCCCGCGAACCGAGACCTGTATCTAACCGTCCCCGACCCTCGATTTCATAAATAAATCTTTACAGACCGGGTCGCCAACCTGTTACAAAGAATCGGTTCCGAGCGCCTATACTGGTGCTATGCGAACTGTCAGACATACGGCATTACTGGCGATGCCACTTCTTGCTCTTTCCGGCCTGGTCCAGGTCGCCAGTGCTCAGGCACCGGCTGCGGCGTCACCTTACACGAGCGTCAGCGGCACTATCAGCAAGATCGATCTGGCCGGCAAGGTGATCGGCGTCAAGACCGATTCAAGCGAAACAACCGTCAAGTACAGTGACCAGACGAAGCTGATGCAGCTTCCTCCCGGGGAAGCCGATACGAAGAAAGCAACCCCGCTCAAGGCGGAAGAAATCTCGGTGGGCGATCATATTCTCGCCCGTGTCCAGACCAAAGATCTGACGGGCCTTCCCGCCGGCACGATTTACGTGAACCGCGCTTCCGATATCGCGAAAGAAAACGCGGCTAAGGCGCAGGAGTGGCAGACTCAGGCGGTGTCGGGTTTTGCCGACAGCGTGGATGGCAAAAAAGTCATGATGAAAGTGAAGGGCGCCGCGGGTGCTCCGGATCATGATGTGACTCTCGATCTCAGCGGTAACGTGAGCTACCAAAAATTCAGCGATAAGACTTTCGAGTATGAACGCTCGGACGCTTCCGCCATCAAGGTTGGCGATCATCTTCGCGTTCTCGGCACGAAAAACGCCGATGTCACCCAGATCAAAGTGACCGATATCGCGGCTGATGCCATTAAGCAGATCGGCGCGACGGTCAAGTCGGTGGACCCGGCAACCGGCCAGATTACTGCCACCGATACCGCCAAGAAGAACGTCACGATTACGATCCGGCCAACGACGAAAGTAAAGCGTCTGGACGATCCGACCGCCCTGATGATTGCGCGAATTGTGAATCCGTCGTTTCAGGGTACGGGCGGCAGAGGTGGTGGACGGGGCGCAGGTGGCCCGGCGCCCGACGGCGCAGCCCCGGGTGGCGGCGGTCGTGGCGGTTTCGGCGGACAGGCTGGCGGCGGTGCTCCCGGCGGCAGCGGCTTCGGTGGACGTGGCGGCGGTCGTGGCGGACGCGGTGGAGCGGCACAGATCCAGACCATCGTGGATTCGCAGCCGGACGCAAAAGTCGCCGACCTGAAACCCGGCGAGCCGATCATCGTTTCCGGTCCCGCTTCGGCGGATGCATCGAGCTTTTCGGCGATGATGGTGCTGGCGGGCGTGGATCAGATCCTGCGGGCGGCGCCTGCAACTGGTGCCGATCCTCTGGGCAGCGGCTGGAGCAATGTCGGCGGCGGTGGCGGCGGCGAGTAACGCCCATCCATCGACGAGCGAAGATTTAAAAGCAAAGCGCCGGTCGAGAGACCGGCGCTTTGCTTTTGTTACCCTGGTGTCATGTGCGGCATCGCCGGATTTACTAACAGCGGTGACGCTTTCGGCGGCGAAGATCTGATTCGCCGGATGACCGCTACCATCGTTCACCGCGGTCCCGATCAGCAGGGCTGCTACACCTCCACCGGTATCGCGCTCGGCGCCGTGCGGCTTCAGGTGATCGATCTGGATGGTGGCGAGCAGCCGGTCCGTTCCGGCCTCGAGAATGACCCTGGCCAACACACGGTAATCGTCTACAACGGGGAGATTTACAACTTCCCGGAACTGCGCGCCGAACTGGAAGCGCTCGGCCACCGGTTCCGCTCCGATTGCGATACCGAAGTTGCTCTGCGTGCTTTCCTCCAGTGGGATACGGGCTGTTTCCAGCGGCTGCGCGGGATGTTCGCGATGGCGATCTGGTGCGAGCGCGACCGGCGTCTGGTGCTGGCCCGCGACCGCATGGGAATCAAGCCGCTCTACATTCGGCGGGTCGGCAGCGACCTTGTCTTCGGTTCGGAACTGAAGGTTCTGTTCGAACATCCCGGAGTTTCGCGGCAGCTGGATTTAGCTGCGCTAAGTGATTTTCTTTCATTACTGTACGTGCCAAGTCCTCGGACTCTGGTTGAGGGCATCGAGAAGCTTCCTTCGGGACATTACCTGGAGTGGCGCGATGGCATTTCGAAGGTCACGCCTTACTGGAAGCTGCAATTTGCGCCTGACCGATCGATCACGGAAGAAGACGCCCGTGCGGAACTCGATGGCCTGCTCCGCGAAGCTGTTCGCGAAGAACTGGTAAGCGACGTTCCGCTGGGAGTCTGGTCGAGCGGCGGAATCGATTCCTCGACGCTGCTCCATTACGCGGCTGAGATGGGTGCCGGTCCGATAAAGACTTTCTCGATGGTCTTCGAGTCAAAGTCCTGCGATGAAAGCCCTTACTTCCGCGAGATCGCGCGCATTTACGGTACCGAGCATCATGAGTTCGAACTGAATCGCGATTCCGAAATTGTAGGTGCGATCGAAGATTTCGCCTTCTATTCGGACGAACCTGGCGCCGATGCGGGGGCGCTGCCGGTCTGGTTTCTTTCGAAGATGAGCCGGCAGGATGTGACGGTGGCACTCTCGGGCGAGGGCGGCGACGAATTATTCGGTGGCTATCTGACCTATCGGGCAGACGGGCTTGCGCGCGGGTTACGCGCGGTGCCGCCGGTGTTCCGGCAAATGGCCTTGTCGGCCGCCCATGGAGTTCTTCCCGCATCCGACGACAAGATCGGTTTCGAATACAAAGTGAAGCGGGGAATCGAGGGCTCCCTGCTGCATCCCGACGAGGCGCATCTTTTCTGGAACGGCGCGTTCTCCAGGGAACAGAAAGCCGCGATTCTGCCGACTCTGCCTTATCACGATCTTCGGAGGCTGACTGCCGGGTTGCCCTCCGCGCGCGAGATCGGATTTCTCAACCGATACCTGTTGCTCGACCAGCACTATTACCTTCAGGACAATCTGCTCTGCAAGGTCGATCGTATGAGCATGGCGCATTCGCTGGAAGTTCGTCCACCGCTGCTCGACCATCGGATTGTGGAGTTCGCGGCCCGCTTGCCGGAGAAACTGAAGATCGATGGCCCGCGCCAGAAGATCATCCTCAAAAGCCTGATGCGCGACAAGCTGCCTGCTTCCGTGCTGAACAGGAAAAAAGCCGGGCTCGACATTCCCGCGCACGAGTGGTTCCGCGGGCCTCTGCTGCCGATATTCGAGGACACGGTGAATGCTCAGGCGGTGCGCGACAACGGCCTCTTCGACCATGCGGCAATTCAACAACTGCTGAACGATCACAAGACCCGGCGGATCAATGCGGGGTATCAGCTATGGGCGCTGCTCACGCTGTTTCTTTGGCTGAAGAAGTGGAAGATCGAAATGCCGGATGGGCACGAAGGTCGCCGCGCCGGAACGCTTGCCGCGATTCCATGACACAGGCCGCCGGCGAGCGCCCCGAAATATTCAGTTGGCAAGGATCATGCGGCCGGAGCTCTTTGGCGGAGACGACCTGAACAGCTGAGATGGTAATTCTCCCGATTGAAAGTAGCATGCCGGAGCGTAAAAGGCGTGCTGCGGAGGGCCGTGGCTGCGACGTGAAATCTATCCTAAACGGCTTCAGGGCAGTAAGATAGCGGCGACCGAAGATTTCCTAACTTCACTGTGACTCGCGTTCACCCCCCTAGCGGGAGAGGTGGCCGGCTTTAGCTTCGGACAACACGATATCGTTGGTTTCGACGATCGTGCCGGTGATCGAATCGAGGTTGATGCGACCGCTCTGATAGCTTACGGTGGCGGATAATTCGGAGGCCTTCGCGGCAGCGAGATCGCGCTGCTGCTGGATCACGTTGTAGGCAGTCGATTCGCCCAGCTGGAACTTTTTCTGCTCCGCTTCGAGCAACTGCTGCTGGAGGATGAGATTGGCATGGGCCGCCTGATATCGGGCTCTCGCCTGGCGTAACGCCACTACTGAGTTCGTCACATCGACTTCCACCTGATTCCGGGTGGCTGCCGTGGTCAATTGGGACTGCCTGTACTGCAGTTGATCGATCCCGAAATCGGCCTGTGCCGCCCGGTTGCCGATGGAGGCACTGGCGAAGATGCCGGCGGACTGGGTGGGGTAGTCGCGGCCGAAAACCTGCCGGAGAGCGGTTCCCGCGCCGCCGATCAGGAAGGCGTCCGGCAACTGCCCGCTGACAGCGTGCGGCGCGCCGGCGAGACCTGAGTTGGTGACCGTTGCGAACACCTGTGCCGAGGGCAACAGGCCATTTCGCGTGCCCAGATTGGAGATTTCCGTATTCTTCAGATCCAACTCGTCCGTCTTCAGATCGCTGCGGTTGGCATAGGCCTTCGCGACGAGTGCTTTGATATCGAAGGTTTCGTCGGTATCGGAAATAGAGATGGTGCCGGTTGGAACGATGGAAACTCCCGCGAGTACAGGGTCGGCGGTGCCGGTGCGGCTGATCAGATTCTTGAGCTGTAGTTCGCCCTGAGCGAGCGAGGTCTGCGAATTGACGAGGGCAAGCTTGCTGGTGGCCAGTTGGTTTTTCGAGGTGATCAGATCGATGGCGGCGAGATCGCCGAGGTCGACGCGTTTCTGGTTGTCGGTGACAAATTGCTGCGCGGTATCGAACGCGCTCTGCTTTGAAGTCACGTCTTCGTACGCGTTGGCCAGAGACCAATAACTGTTGAGCACAGTCGCGATGGTGCGGGCCACGGTGGTATGGAACTGGAGATCCGACATGGCGAGGTTGTTGCGCGCCACCGTAATGTTGCGTTCACCAACCGCGATTCCAAAGCCGCGCAGCAGGTTGTGATTGACAGAAAGCGACAGCGATTGCGCGACTGAAGGATTCAGCGCATCGGTGGGCGAGTTTTCTTTCAGATAACTGTCTTTGAAGGTGAGAGTTGCGGAACCGCCCGTCACAAAGCCCTGCTGGAAATTAGCGGAATGATTGCGCGAATCGTCAATCAGGGCCGTGGTGGCGCTCTGCGTCGAATTGGCCTGGGGAGTTGTGCGATGGGCGAAAGTGGAAGCTTCCTGAATGGACGGATCGAGCGTCTGCGTCACTGGACCGATTTGCGAGACTGTCGCGTTGCCGGCATTGCCGCCGCTACCGGCGTTGCCACCGCCGCCTACACCCGCGGCAGCCTGGCTACCCTGGACGCCCTGACCGCTGGTAACGGAGCTGGCTTGTGATGCGCCGCTCGGAACGCCCGGTAAAGCACCACCAGCCTGGGACCGTTCCAAACGCCACTCGAGCATCACGGGATTGTAGCGGGCGACTTCGATATCGATGTTGTTTTCGAGCGCGAGCGCAATGGCATCGTGCGGAGAGAGATACAGTTTGCCGGCGCGGATCAGACTCTGGAGCCGGTCCGAATTGCCGAGGCGAATTGGCGGAACGGTGGCCTCGGTATAGGGCCGTTTGTACAGGGGCGCAACCGGGCGGACCGGGTTTATGCCGGCCTGCTGGGCGAAGATGACCTGGGAAAAACACGCAGCGATTGCGGTGGCGCGCCGCCTGACTCCAAACGTCATGGCCGCACCGCCTGGGCAGGTGGATTCGACGGGATCGCGCTCGGCTGCGCGGCTACCTTGCCCGACATGGCTTCGTTGATCGAGATCTGGTTGACATCCATGGTGACGCCGAGCGCCTGATCGAACTGAATACGGGCATGCGTGTAGTTCGCCATTGCCTGCACTTCGGAACTTTGCGCACTTGCAAGATCGCGCTCGTCCTGCACTACCTGATAGGAAGTGGAGGCGCCGAGTTCGTACTTCCTCTTATCGCCATCAAAAGTCTGTTGCGACAAGGTACGCGCTTCCTGTGCGGCGACGTAGCGGGCACGCGCCTGCTGGAGCCCGATGACGGCATTCTGAACATCCACCCGAACCTGATTCATCTGCTTTTGCAGGTTGAGCTGATTCTGCCGGATTTCGAGCTGGCTGGTGACGTAGTCGGACTGCGCGGCCCGGTTGCGCAGGGGAATATTGAGCGAAATGCCGGCCGAATAATTCGGAAAATTGCGGCGGGCCAGCTGTTCCAGAAGGTTGCCGTAGCCGCCTTCGAAGTACGTGATGCCGGGATTTGTTGCGACCGCGGAGGGTAAAACAGTACCGCTGAGACCGTTGTTGGTGAGCTCGGCAAAGGCCTGGAGGGAGGGCTTGAGAGAGCTCTTCACGCCGACGAGATTCACGTTGTTGCTTTCGAGATTAATGCGCGCCTGTTCGAGTTCGACGCGATTGGACATGGCAACGTTGACCAGTTCGGGAACGGTGCGCGGATCGTCCTGGGCGGGAATCGAGATGGTATCGAGCGGAACGATGTGCACGTCAGCCAGATCGGCGCCGGCGATGCCGGAGCGACTGAGGGCATTCTTGAGAATCGTTTCCTGCTGCAGCAGATTGGTCTGGGCAATCAGCAAATCCTGACGAGCGGCAAACAACTGAGACTGTGCGCGGGTTACTTCGATTTCGGCGAGCGTTCCGATGCGCACCTGCTCCTGATTATTTTTCAAAAGCTGGTCTGCGGTATCGACGGCGGACTGACGGGATTTCACTTCTTCGTTGAAGCCGACCAGATCCCAGTAAAGATTCAGCACGGCGGAAACGGTGGTGATGACCTGTTGTTTGAACTGCAGATCGGTGACCTTCAGGTTGTTCTTCTGGACCCGGATATTACGGGTATTCACGGCCCGCCCGAAGCCGTTCAGAAGATTCTGTGTGACCGTAAAATCGATGTCGCCGGAGGTGTAGGGATTCAGCGCGAACCTTGTGCTGTTTACGTTGATGTGATTGCTGGCGTAGGTCAGCTGGGCATTCAGGCCCGTCGCAAAAGTCTGGGAATACGACGCCTGAAAAGAGCGGGTTCCCGTCACGAGAGCGGTGGTTCCGGTGAGAAACGTATTGCTCTGCGGCGAAGTGTTGTGCGCAAAGTTCATGAAGCCGGAAATGGTGGGATCGAACGATGGGATGGAAGGGCCAAGCTGAGTGACGATGCCACCACCGGAACTGACGCCCGAACCTCCGGCTGAAGAAGGCGCGCCGTTGGTATTGATGCTGACTCCGGAAAGGCTGACGCTGGAGGGACCGGCCGCGACTCCGGAGCCGACGCTGCGCAGAGCGCCTCCGCCCTGAGCGCGATGCAGTACTTCGCGGGCCAGAAGCGGGCCGTAGCGCTGGACTTCGATATCGATGTTGTTTTCGAGCGCGAGCGCCACAACATCGCGGGATGTGAGATAAAGATTGCCACTGCGGACCAGGGAGGCGATTCGGCTCGTGTTGGCGAGGTTAATCGGGGGCACGGAGCGGGGCTGGTAATTTCTGGTCAGCCAGCTGAAACGGCCTGTGGGCGCGTCATCGACGCGGATGGCCGTCTGGGCGTTGGCAAGGCTCGCACAGAGGAGCAGGATCAGAATCCGATTCGTCATCTAATTAGTACCTAACGGTTCATTCAGGCTTCTGGTTCGCAAAAAGTTGCCTGAAAGGGAGTGGGATAGCGGTAGACGCAGCAATCCTCTATTATCTTCCACGACTGTCGATGCACTCCGCTGCACTCGACGGAAAAAACCGACACTTGTGCCGCAGCGTGAAACGTCGATGGCGGCAGGGGGCGCCTTGTTATAGCGTTGTGTCCTGCCGCCCATGAATCGAGCGGGATCTATCGGGCTGTCGGCCCGCGGTTAGTAAGTACATATGCCCGCGTGCATAGCGCCAATTTCGATCTTCCGCCCTCTGGTACCCAGCTTCACTTTTTTTCGCTGTGGCTGGTAGTTATCCAAACTAGTCTGGAAAGTCCTCTCGTCGACACGGTCCCAAGGGCCGCTGCCGTGAGCCCTTAACAGGCACCCGAGAGTCCAGTTTCACCTCAGTCGACGTTTCCTGGCCAGGAAATAA
>JAICJH010000115.1 GCA_025928545.1 Bryobacteraceae bacterium
ATAGAAGTCCTTCATGCGCGTAGAGCGGATTTCCGAGCTCTCCCTGGGCGTGACGCGTCCGCAGCCACTCGGAATTACCAGTCATGATCGCCCATCGAGGGCTGTGCCTGGCTCCATGTGCGAGCAGCATGTCCATCATTCTTTGAAGCTGCTCCGTGCTGCCGGTCTTCCCATAGCCTCTGCCGCAGCCCGCGACGTCCAGCGGTGACTCGCCCGAATTTGAAACAGCGTTGATATCGGCTCCGTGACCGATCAGCCACGAGGCCATGCGGTCGAGCAACAGTGCCGACGCGGCATGTAAGGGCGTAAACCCGTCACGATGAGCGAGAATGAGCGCCGGATTCGAAATCAGCATCCCGATAGCCCGGTCTTCATCACAGCCCCGGTACGCCGCCCGCAGCTCGTCCGGGATGGCTGGCCGATCTTGTTCTGGCTCACGCGGTAAAGATGCCAGCCGATCCTTGTCCTTCTCCCTAAGCAGCGCTGCGATCTCGTCATAACCACGCTCCGTTGCCATCGTGAGCGGCCCGCCGTGCGTTCCCGCGCGCGGGTCGGCGCCATGTTCCAGTAGAAGTCGAACCATATCCGGATTCCGCTCCAGCACGGCATAACACAGCGGGTAATCGTAAAATCCCGACAGGTTCATGCTGACGAGTTCCGGTCGAAGCCGGAGCATGCCTCGCACGCGCTCCATCCCGCCGGCGCGTACCGCCGCCTTCAGGCTATTGGCACTTGCACCGTCTACGTAGGCTTTGAGCTTGGGCCAACTTTGGAACCCATATGCTCGGGCGAGCACCAGTTGAGCATCATGTAGAGCAAAGGTAGCAGGGTCGCCGTCGTGGAAACAGGCTGAGACTTCGGCTGCAGCCGGCTCTTCGCCCGCGCGAAACGCTGCCAGGAGTTCCTTTGCCTGCCGCTTCAGCTGATCGATATCAGGGTGCTCGCGCATCACGCGAGTTGGAAAAATCTTGTTCACAATGAGCTCCTTTTTAGTAGCCCAGTGTCCGCTTGCTCGGGCCAAAAAGAGTTCATCGAACAGATAGAGGAATATGATTCACGGGACGCAGTCCTTCCCGCGGACACGGTGGCAGCCCTGACGCGCCACAGACAATTTTATCAGGATTCGGCAGCCCGCCGGAAAGGGCAGTGCCCACCCGACGCAAAACTGCATCATGCTTCCGCCAGGGGGGTCGATATCATCTCGCTAACGGCGTAGCGCCTTACCGATAATTCCTGCTTGTAATTCCTGGTTGGGGAGTATTCGCGCCATAAGGGGCCGGGCAGAGTGGCGCTGGGGGGTGAGGTGATGTAGTCGGGGTGGAGACTTCAATTTGTAACAGCAGGAACGCCCGAACCAAAAAAAGAGGCGCCAGTTTTATACTGGCGCCTCTCTTCGGTAAAACAAGTTGAGCTTCAGCTTAGAAGCGGATACGAACCTCGAGCTGAAGGTTGCGGGAGCCCGTAGCACCCGTTGCAGCGCCGAAGCCCGCGTTTTGCGGCTTCTCTTTGCCAGGCAGTATGTTGCCGCTGGCATCGAACTCGGCATTCTGGATGGCCATGCCCGTCGGGTTGTTGAACGTTACCGAACCGTTCCGATTGTTGATGAACGCCGCGTTTAATGCGTTGAAGATGTCCGACCGGAACTCAAACGTTCTGGACTCTTTGAATTTCCAGAAGTGGAACTTCCGCACGATGGACGTGTCGACGACTTGGCTGGCACAGCCTTGCATGTAATTTGTGCCCGATTCCATACCCACACTGCCGTAGCCCGGTCCCTTTACAGCCGCGGTATTGAACTGCGCAAACTGGTTGCTCGTGCAGCCTTTGCCGGGGTCGCCGGTCAGAATTACCCTGCCGTTAAAGTCCGGAGAGCCGGTAATGTTGACAGAGCCGCCATTGCTTTGATAGGAGTGACCGAGAGCATAATACCCTCCCGATTGCGCCGTCAGAACACCGGAAATCTGCCAGTCGCCCGTGATCTGGTGAAGGAAAGCGCCGTGGCTCGTGATGCCCGGTACATTCCAGGTGGTGTTGACTTTCAGATAATGCGGAGGCGTAGTATTGTTGTTCTCAAACAGTTTGTCGTACTCTGCCTCTCTGGACCACAGTACCGGCACACCAGTGTCATACGTGTAGTGCTGAGTGATGTTGGTGTTGCCAGTAAGCGAAATCCCGTAGGTGTAGTTGGCACCAATCGAGAAGCCGTGGCTGTAACGCCGGTTCACGCTGACCTGGATTGAGTGATACGTGTTCCAGAATTCCGTGGTATTCTGCGAGATTCCGCCGAGACCCTGGTAGGGACGGAGCAGATTTGTCGTGTAGGCCGCTGCGCCGGGAGTCGCGTTGGTGCCGAGCGTCGGATCCTGATACTGAGGCAGATAAGCCGTACCGAGGGGTACCTGGTTGATCTGCTGTGTCGTTCCACCCTGCTGAGAGCCAAGGCGGTTATAGGCGTGGTTTCCAACATAGGAGATATCGATGACCGTTTGCAGCGGCAGCGATTTCTGGAAACCGATCTGCCACTGGAAGGTCGACGGGATCTTCGCGTTGTATTGGAAGGTGTTGAGTCCGGCGACCGGCAAGGGACTCAGGCCGGTGCCCAGCGACTGCAACTGCGACTGGAGCAGGTTCTGAGTCGTCGCAATCGGTGGATTGGCCGGGCTCGAGAATACCGTGTTTCCGTCGGGGCGATCATAGAACAGGCCGCCGCCGCCGCGAATGACAAAGTCTGATTTGCCAGTCACGTCGTAAGCGAACCCGAACCGTGGCGCGTAAACAAGTTTCGGCCAGATGTAGTTCGTTTTCACGATCCCGTTTCCAGCCTGAATGATCCCGTCCGTCGGACTGCCAATGCCCGGAACCGGAGTTCCGATCAACACCGACGAGTTGCCGCCGCTTACTCCAGGGACGATCGCCCCGGTAAGCGGATTCTTTGCGTTGCGGGTGTTGCCCGAACAAGTGGCCGCGCCATTGCTGCACCCTGCTATGTAGAGTACCTGCGAATTGGCTTTGGTGAATTTCTCGGGAAAGAAGTTCGACTGCTGTTGGAATTGATCGTACTGGGGCTGCTGATGGACGAACCGCATTCCATAATCCAGTGTCAGGTGGTTGGTGACCTTCCAGTTGTCCTGAACGAAGAATTCCAGCTGATTGTAGAGCATGCTGCCTTCGATGTATTTCGAAGCCTGCCCGTAAGACCTGAAGATTCCCAGCGCCGCGTTGGAGTAACCGAAACCGCTGTCGATGGGGTTGTTCGAGTCTTGGCCGAAATCCACGTTCCCCGCGAAGGACGCGCTGAAGCCTGCGTTCTGCGCCTTGAAACTGTGGTTGAGGTAGGCGCCTGCTTTGATCGTGTGACGGCCTTTGACCTTTGTCAGACTGGCTGCATAGTCGTGCGTCTCGTTGATGTTCAACCAACCGGGATACGCGATGTTCGGCGGTGCGGCGCCGATTAAGTTACCCCAGCTGAATTGCGGTACCAGGTTGATTGCCTTGCCATCCCAGATTGGGGGCTTCTGATCCTGCATGACTTGATAAGCGTAATAACTGGTCTTCAGCACGCCCGCATCCGGATACAGGTTCGGGAATGCGCCGAGGGTGTTGTTGCGGTTGGACGCCTTGGATGTGGGAACGCCGCCGGAACCGCCGCCCGTCAACTGGTTCTCGATCGTGCCGTAGGTGAACTCAACCACCGTCGTCGGCTGAACTGTCCAGTCCGCCGTGAAAGCACGGTTGACGATAATTGGGTACGGGGTGTAAACGTCGTTGAAGCCTGGAAGTGAACCGGGCTGTACTACCGGCCGCAGACGATCTTCGTTGAGCACGCCCGAGATCCTGAACTTCGACGTCAGGTTGTAGTCGAGTTTGACAACTGGCTGCTGCTCCAGCTGATCGTACCCTACAGGAGCCGCCGAATAGTTGAAGTTTGTACCTGACGCCTGGGTCATGGTGGGCAGCGGATACTGATTCATCACCGCGATGCCAGGAGCATAGAGACGGCTTCCCGGAATCACGTTGCCCGCGAAGGGCTTTCCGCCATTCTGGTTGTCGTTAATGGCAGTGATCAGCTTTCCGTTGTTGTCGAGTGTCTGTGAATAGTCGCCGGCCCGTTCCAGCGCCGTCGGCACGCGCAGGTGAACATCGCTGCCGCCAATTTGGGTTGACGGACGATACTCGTGCGAGTAGAAGAAGAACAGCTTGTTGCGGCCGTTGTAAATTTTGGGGATGACTACCGGGCCGCCGATGCTGTAACCGTAGACATTGCTGTAGGAATACGGTTGCGCAATGCCATTCTTCTGATTCGTCCAAGACCGGGAATTCCAGTCGGAGTTCTTGAAGATACCGTAGGCAGAGCCATGGAGCGAGTTGGTGCCGCTCTTGGTGACCGCGCTGATCTGCAATCCGCTCGATCTGCCATATTCCGCCTGGTAGCCCGAGGTGATAACTTTCACTTCACCGATCGATTCGATATTCAGATTGATCATCTGGCCGTTGTTGCCAGTGTCCATTGCCGAAATACCGTTCATCATGATGTTGTTCTGGTCCTGCGGGGAGCCCAGTCGCGCTGTGCCACTCACGCCGGGAGTGAACTGCACCGCATCCATGAAGTTTCCATGGTTGATCGGCAGGTTTTCAATCTGCTGAGTTTCGATTGCGTAGGAGCGCTCGCCGCTCTGCGTCTGTACAAGCGTCGCTTCGGCAGTAACGGAAACTGTTTCCGTCGCTCCGCCGACCTGGAGAGTAATGGGCGGGACGCCCACGCGGTCTCCACCGGTAACGAGAATTCCTTTTACCAGAGACGTCTTGAATGCCGGGGCCGTGACCTCGACCGTGTAGGTATCCGCCGTGACGTTGGGGAATACATAGTCCCCGCTGTCGTTGGTGTTTACCGTTGTGCTGCGAGTTCCGTGGATTTCGCTGACGAGGACGACGTGCGCATTGGGAATAACGCCTCCCGATGAGTCAAGGACTCGTCCTGTTACGTTGCCCGTAGTGACCTGCGCCTGTGACGAAAGCGCCAGCAGAAACATGGCCACCATGAGGCCTGCAAAAAGCATGCTTCTTTTTATTCGATTCATTTACCCTCTCTAAACTGATTTAGCGCATCTGACCTGAAAGAGACCAGTGATGATGACAAGCCCCCTAAAAAGGTCCGACCTTAATACGCGTAGCGTCTACTAGATCACAACCAGCCTCATTTGTCAATATTTGTAGCGAGAAATTGTTGCGGCGTAAATTATCCTGCGTCAGCGACAAGTTGTTGATTTTCCAAGGTACAACGGGCCAAAAGAGCCAGAAAAACCGCAAAGGTCGCCCCCCTGAGAAGGGGATGGGGTGCGAAACAAAGTCCTGGCGCGGATCGCGGGCGATCAATCAGAGGTTTTCGGTTACCTTGCGCAGGCCGCGGGGACGATCCGGGTTCAGCCCTTTGGCTTTTGCCAGTGCAGCGGCAAACAGTTGCGCGGGGATGATGTAGGGGATCGGAGTGTAAAGTTCCCGCAGACGCAGGGGCACGCGGATGACGGCGGAGGCCAGGCCTGCCGCCTCGCGGTTGCTCCGGTCCGTGATGATGACCGCTTTTGCGTGCATATCGCGAACCTTTTCCAGCGTTTCGCGAAGGGATGCCCACGCGGGACCGGAGGGGCCGAAAAAAAAGATCGGCAGGTCCTGGTCGACCATAGCAATGGGACCGTGTAGAAAATCGGCCGCCGAAAATCGTTCGGCAACAACGTATGAGGTCTCCATCATTTTGAGCGCGAATTCGAAGGCGTTGGCATAATTCAGGCCGCGGGCAACAACGGCGGCCTGGCGCATTTCGCCGAAGCGCCCGGCCAGTTCCGAGATGCGGGATTCCAGCCCGAGGGCAGCCGCCACCGACTCGGAAATTGCCTCCAGATCGCTAATGGGGATTTTTGCGCCCAGCGCATGGGCCAGCAGGTAGAGAGACATCAACTGGCCCGTGTACGTCTTCGTGGCGGCAACGCTTTTCTCCCTGCCCGCTTTCACCAGGAAGACGTGTTCCGCGAGATTTGCAAGCGTGCTCTTCGGTTCGTTGGTAATCCCGACGGTCATCGCGCCGCAATGGCGTGCCTGACTGAGAACGGCGCCGATGTCGGAAGATTCGCCCGATTGCGAGATCCCTACCACCAGAGCGCTGCGGTAATCCACATCCGCTCCGTAGATGGACTGGACTGAAGGAGCAGCCAGCGAAACAGGTATTCCAGCCATTATTTCAATGAGATAGCGGCCGAACTGCGCGGCGTTGTCGGACGTGCCGCGGGCCACAATCACCACCAGGCTGGGCTTTCGCCGGGCGAGAAACGCACGGAATTTTCCGATGTCCCGGGCCTGGTGCACCAGGGTTCGTTCCAGCGTGGCGGGTTGCTGCCGGATCTCATCGAGCATTCGCGACATATGAAACGCAGTTTACATGCAGGCGTCCTCTGCCAGGATGCTAAAAGACTTATCGGCGTGAATCGGCGTGCATCGGCGGCCATTTGGGTTCTTCCGCATCTCCCCGGAGACACACTTTTATCTGCTCCGGACATTCCCGGCGGGAATTCGACATATAATGAGGGAAGCGAGGGAAGCTGGCAACCGTTTCGTGCCGTCTCCGCGTCCAAATCTTATGAACCGCCGCGCCAAATTCACCGTTGTCCTTTCTTCCACATTCATGGTGGCCCTGCTTCTCTTCGGGAGCGTGGTCAGCAAAGGAGCGGCCGCGGGTGACGGTGGCTCGGACAGCACCGACGTTCTGAAGCATCTGAAGGTATACACGCAGGTGCTGTCGTATATTTCGACGGAATACGTGGAAGAGCCCAATATTCCCAATGTGACGCTGGGCGCGTTGAATGGCCTGCTGGAAGCGATCGATCCATACGCCAGCTATCTGAACGCGACTCAGTACAAGGAATATCTGAAGAATTCCGATGGACATCCGGCAGACCTGGGACTCGTGCTGGCCAAGAAATACGGCTACATCGTGGTGGTCTCGGCAATTCCCGGCTCGCCTGCCGACAAAGCGGGGCTGACGAACGGCGACTACATTGAATCGATCAAGGGAATTGGCAGCCGCGACATGCCGCTGGCTTATGCCAAACTGCTGCTGCGCGGCGACCCCGGCACGACGGTAGACCTGTCGGTTCTGCGGCGTAGGCCAGAGCCGCAGAAGATGACGTTGACGCGGGCGATTGTCGCCAATCCTCCGGTTGAATCGAGAATGATGGACGGGTCGGTTGGATATGTCAAAACTTCCACCCTCGGGACCGGCAAAGTGAAAGAAGTTGCCACCGCGGTCGCGGATTTGCAGAAACAGGGAGCGAAGAAGCTGATTCTCGACCTTCGCTATTGCGCGACGGGCGATCCGGAAAACGGCGCGGAACTGGCCAACCTTTTCATGAACAAGGGCCTGATCACCTACGCACAGGGCCAGAAGTTTCCGCGGAAGGACTATAACGCCGAGGCGGGCAACGCGATTTCGACGCTGCCGATGGTGGTGGTGACAAACCGTGGAACCGCCGCTGCAGCCGAGGTTGCGGCAGCCGGACTACAGGGCGCGAAACGTGCTGCTCTCGTCGGTGAGCGGAGTTATGGCGATGCCTCGGTGCTTCGTCCGATCACGATGGAAGACGGCAGCGCGGTTATTCTGTCGGTGGCTAAATATTATTCACCCGACGGAAAATCCATTCAGGATAATGGCGTGACGCCGGAGAGCGTGGTAATCGATCCCGATGCCGGCAGCGTCGATCCCGAAGAGGAAGATGCCGCCACCCCGGAAATGCCTGCCAAAAAGTCTGGCGAAGACGTGATTCTTAAGAAGGCTCTTGAGGTTGCTAAGGCTCGGAGCTAGCCTGCGGACGGAGCTAACCGGAAGCGGGGAGGGGCGAGGGGGACGCAAAGGGCCACGCGCCGGACCCCGGGCGGGGGCCAAATATAAAAAAAAAAGCGGGTTAGAGAT
>JAICJH010000134.1 GCA_025928545.1 Bryobacteraceae bacterium
CGGGCTGGATGATGCTGACGGCCTGCTTCTCGAGAAACGGCCGGAAGCCGAAGCGGGAATAGACGTTCTCGCCGCACGCGATCGGAATGCGGGTGTGGGCGCGGACCGTCGCCATCGCGTCGACGTTATCGCTTGGCACCGGCTCTTCCATCCATGTGGGCCGGTAAGGTTCGACCAGCTTTGCTATCTGGATGGCGCTTTCGGTGTCGTATCGCGTGTGGCATTCGAGCATGAGCGCAATGTCCTGGCCAAGAGCCTCCCGCATCGAGGCGACATGCTTCACGATGTCGTCAATTTGTCCGTTGGTGAGAGTCCAGTTCCAGATTTTCCCCGGATCCCAGCCGCGGGTCTGGTTGTCGCGATCCGTCACGGAATCGATTGCGGTTTTGATACCTCGCACTCCGCTGCTCCTTACAAGGTTCGCCGCGTCTTTTGGATCGCCGGAGTGAAAGTACACCGGCACCTTGTTCCGAATGCGTCCCCCCATGAGCCGGTACACCGGCAGCCCCAACGCTTTACCGGCGAGGTCCCAAAGCGCCATTTCTATGCCGCTTAAAGCTGCGATGTAGGGCCCACCACCTGCACCGCGCATAAAGACCGGAGGAATGCCGCCGGGCACCTGTCGCCAGGAATACATGTCGAAATAGATGGCCTCGATGTCCAGCGGATCGCGGCCGGCGAGTCCGGGACCAAGGAACTTATTGATGATGTCCTCGGCTCCTACAGTGTCGAGCGTTTCGCCGGTACCGGTGAGTCCCTGGTCCGTATAGACACGCACAAAGCGGCTGTTGAACCCTTTCATGCGCGTCGCGCGAATCTCTCGTATCTTCAGCTTCGGCGCGCGGGAGGTCCCCTGTGCGCGGGCGTCAAGCAGGAGCGCGTTATATGCAACAAGGCGTTCGAAAAATGTCCGTCGATTCATCACAACACTCCTTCAAAAGACCAGCTTCAACGCGAACTGCATCTGCCGTGGGGTGTTGGCCTGGGATCGGACAAGCCCGAAACTCGTGGATGTAAGTGTAGAACTTTGCGGGCCGCCCCAGCGAACGCGGTTCAGAAGATTGAAGGTTTCAGCCCGGAACGTCACGTTGAATCGCTCGGTAATCTTGAAAATCTTACTCAGACCGAGGTCCTCATTCAGATTCCAGGGAGCGCGCGCCTTGGGATTGTACCGGGTAGCGTTTCCAAAGTAACTGTTCAGGAAGGCTGTGGGGAGTGGATTGCCGCCGGCATCCACCTGGAACGCGCTCTTGTTCCACCACAAGTCTTTGAAGGGATCGAAGCCGCCACCCGAGGTGGGCGCCCGCCAGTTGTCATACGAGTCGATAAACACGCGATTCCCAGCCGTCGGCAGCGGGTTGATACCCGGGCTCACGCTGTAGGGGGTACCCGATTCGTAATCGAGGAAGCCCGAGATTGTCCAGTTGCCGAGAAGCTTGTCTGTGAGGCCGGACATTCCGATCGCCTTCCCCTTGCCGAAGGGAAGGTCGTAAGTAAAGGCAGTGCGGAACACGTGAGTCTGATCGTCCTGCGCTATCGACTTCTCCAGTCGCCGGTTATAGGTGTCCATGACGCTCCTTCCCTGGACGGACGAGTTGTCGGAATCATCGAGCATCTTCGAAAAGACATAGGAGAATAGAAGAGTAACTCCGGAGGAGTAGCGTTTGTCCAGTTTGGCGATGAGGGACTGGTAATTGGAATTACCCGCTCGTTCGCCAACCGAAGATCCATTCGTTTGAACATCGCTGTACTGCGGAAACGGGCGCAACGCCTGGTACACGCTCGAGTTGAATCCTGAATACGGAATTGGGATGTTGGCCGCGCGCGCCGCGGGCGAGTTGATATTGGCCAGCAGCAACGTTTGCCCATACGTCGCCAAATACCCCGGATTCAACTGGTCGACGTTAACGAGGGCCGAGTTCAGATGATGACCCGCGGTAGCCGCATAACCCACACTGGCCACGAGGTTTCCCGGCAATTGATGCTGGATATCCAGCCCCCAGTTGTAGTACACCGGGGGACGGCCGGTATCGCTTGTTTGCCAATAGCTCGCGACGGCGTTGTTGTCGACTCCGGGATCACGATACGGCGGCTGTGTCCACGGCGGCAAGCCCTGGTCGAGAAGCGTTGGAAAGTTATTGATGTCCAGATCCTGAGAAGACCAGTTGGTATTCAGGATGAGCCCGTCATAGTGAGTGCTGCCCCCGGTTGTCTTGACGGCTGCGTATGAGATGCCCCCGTATGTGCGCACTACGGTTCCCGGACGCACCTGATATGCAAGTCCCAGGCGCGGCCCGAAAGCGCCTCTGTAGCCATTGAATAAATGACTTTTGCCCGTGCATTCCGGACAATTTCCGGAGTAAACGATGGCTCCCGGCAGGGCGCCCGCGCCGGGATTTGGCACGCTCGGGTCGAAGTTCTCAAAGCCGCCGTTCGTGCCGCTCAGGATGTCCCATTCTTTCAAGTTCAGAAGTGAGCCACCGCCGACGGGCGTCGTGTACTCCCACCGCAGGCCAAGGTTTAAAGTCAGTTTGTTCGTGACCTTCCAGTCATCCTGAAAGAATCCGCCGTAGTAGGTCCAGGACTGCAGGACGGCGCGCGGGGTCTCGAGGCCTGTGCGGTCGGGATAGCCGAGCAGGAAGGAAGCAAAACCGTTTCCGGTATTCTGCGACTGATCGCCGGGGATTGCGGTCGCAAGGTAGGAGAAGGCGAAATCGCCGTTGGGCCGGTGCTGTCCTACGCCCCACCAGTGATCGATGGAGAGGAAAAAGCCGGTTTTGAAGGTGTGCGAACCCTTGACGATTGTGACGTCATCGTTGAGATTGAAGTTGCGACCGTAGTCGCCGCCCCAGGCATTTCCACTCCAGCCCGTGTATTGCGAGAACGTGAGTCCCGGCAACGCCTGATCCGGGCCCGGAGTGTTCCTGATCCCCAGCTTCGAGTTCCACTTATCGTTTGGATTTATCGAATCGATTGCCGTTACTGTGCCATGTTCCAGTTGATAGCTGACCCGCAGGCTATTGACGATTCGGTTGCTGATGGTACGGTCCCACGAAAAGCGGCCGGAGGTGTTCTTCCTGGTCCAGACGGAATTGCCGTTCAGAGGATTTGGCAAGCCAGGCGGCTGGCCGTTGAGGAAACCATCATCTCTCTCTCCCCTCAGCAGCAGGTAGGAAAAATGGTTATTGCTGTTCAACTGGTGATCGGCGCGGATCGTCCACTTGTCCCAAGGTTGGAGAGTACCGCCCTGCTGGCTGAAATAGTTCAGCAGGGGTCCGGCGCCAGCGACGTTCGGAACCATAGATGCCGGCCGCAGCGCGATGTAATTTGCCGCCACCTGGCTAAAACGCGAAACCGGAATCTGATTCCCGGTGAACGGAGTTCGGGTATACGTCTTGCCATCCGAGCCCAGGATGGTGGAAGCCGGATCGTAGATCGGGATCATTCCATTTTTGTTGGTCCAGCCGCTGAAGTCACCGGTGTACATGCCGACCAGCGGAATGGTCGAATAACTGGGTGTGGCGCCGCTGCGGTTGCGGAACCCTTCATAGGACGCGAAGAAGAACGTCTTGTTCCTGCCGTTGTAGAGTTTGGGGATCCATACCGGCCCCCCGAAGGTACCCCCGAAATCGTTCTGCTTCAAAACCGGCGTGCTCGCGGCGAAAAATCCCCGGGCGTCCGTGATGCTGTTTCGCAGATAGTCGGAAAGAGTGCCATGGAACTGATTCGTGCCGGATTTTGTGGTGAAGCTGATGACGCCCATCGCGCGACCGTACTCGGCCTTCATGCCGGATGTAGTGACGCTGAATTCGTTGATGGCATCGACGGGCGCGGAACTGATCGGCGCACGCTCGGTTTGATAGTTGGTCGACGCGCTGGCTACGGACGATCCATCCATCGTCATGTCCCATGAGGCGGTCTGGCCACCGCCGATCCGATATTGACCGTTTGCCCCCGTCTTCGCTTCCGGCAGAACCACGGCCAGATCAAAAACATTTCGAATTTGCCCCGAGACCTCGAGAGGTATGTCTTCTACCAGCTTGCTCGTCAGGTTGGTCGAGATGCGCGTCGATTCCGTCTCGAGCGCAGTAGCTGTCGCGTTCACCTGCACCGATTCGGTGAGCTGGCCCAGCTCGAGCGTGAAGTCAAGACGCACGGTGGCGCCCGATTCCAGAGTGATCGACGGGCGCACCGCTCGTTTAAATCCTGACGCTTCGACTTCTACCCTGTATTCGCCGATTCCGAGCGCAGGTAACGTATAGTTGCCGGTTGCGGTGGTGACCGTAGAGAACGCCGTATTCGTGGCGGCATGGACGGCGTTGACTTTGGCATCCACAACGGCGGCGCCCGACGGGTCTGATACGACTCCGGTTAGCGTCGCCTGATTCAATTGAGCATACGCACTGGCGCCGAGCGCCATAAGAAAAGCAAGCTGCGCGACCGCGGATTTCATTTCACCCCTCCTCCGCGCCTGCTTCGGCTCGCGGCAGCGAAACATCAGCGCGGCAAATTTCTGTGATGGTATATCAAGCCGATAGCGGATGCAATCGCTTTCAGGGTAGCTTTTTCGAGGAGCGAACACTGGCGCTAGCCGGCATCGAATAGCTGGCTGACTGCGCGGCAGCGACTTCGCGAACCGACATTGACGCGAGGGCGGGCCGCATGGCAAGGCAACAGCCAGCGTCATGTTGCCGTCTCTTTCCCGGCGGACATGATTCGGCGATCGTGGCTGAATCAGCCCGGCGTTCTGGGCCTGAGAAGCAACACCACCAGCGGTTGTCTTGCGTTCAACGGGCTGCGTGCATGAGACGTTCTCTCACGAATCGAGCCTGGTCGCTTTCCGGTCCGAGCGAATGTTCATAGATCGCGAGCGCCTGCCGGAGCAGCGCTTCGGCAGCGGCAGACTGGCCTGCGGCGTTCATGAGCATTCCGAGGTTGGCGACATCGGCCGCGGTTTCCGGCCGGTCCGGGCCATAAAGTGAAGCGTCGATGGCGATGGCGCGCCGATAAAGCTGCCCGGCCTCTCGCAGGTTGTTCCTGTTCCAGAGGACGTCCGCCAGATTGGTGC
>JAICJH010000066.1 GCA_025928545.1 Bryobacteraceae bacterium
TCGACACGGTCCCAAGGGCCGCTGCCGTGAGCCTTTAACGGGCACCCGAGAGTCCAGTTTCACCTCAGTCGACGTTTCCTGCGCAGGAAATAAATGTCAGGAGCGGCCGGCGAAGAACCACTCCCTGTCTGGAAAGTAGCATACGGTGTCAAGAAATCGGGGCGCCGGAGGTAGGTGTTTAGCGTTGGCCGACCGGGTGAAATCGTTGTGGATCAGAGACATGGAGGGATTTGAAGTTTTCTTCATTTCGTTGTGACCGGCTCTCGCGCGCCACGGCATCAGCGCCGTTATGATGCAGAGTATGGAGCACCTGTAGTGCGCCGATTGGTCCTGACCAATTTCCAGTCTCCTGGCGATGTGGTCATGCTGACTGCCGCCATTCGCGATTTGCATCGCAGCTGTCCCGGCGAATTCCTTACCGATGTCCGGACATCGTCCCCGCAGCTTTGGGACAACAATCCCGACATCACGCCCCTCGACGAATCGGCATCCGATGTGGAAGTAATTCCCTGCCATTACCCGATGATTCATCGCAGCAACGGAACGCCGGGACACTTCGTGCAGGGCTTTGCCGATTACCTGAGTAACTACCTCGGTGTAGCTATCGAGACTTCCGAATTTCGTGGCGCGATCTATTTGTCTGAGATGGAAAAATCCTGGACGCCCCAAGTCGAGGGTTCCTTCTGGATTGTGGTAGCGGGAGGCAAGAACGATTTCACGATCAAGTGGTGGGACTCGCGGCGGTTCCAACAGGTGGTGAATCATTTTCGCGGACGGATCACCTTTGTCCAGACAGGCGAGGGCGGTCATTACCATCCTGCGCTTGAACACGTCGTAGACCTTCGCGGTCAAACCGATCTGCGTCAGTTCATCCGGCTGACCTACCACTCGGCCGGCGTGCTTTCTCCGGTGAGTTTGCCCATGCACCTGGCCGCGGCCGTAGAAACGAAGCCAGGGCAACTGAAGCATCGGCCCTGCGTCGTTGTGGCCGGCGGACGGGAGCCACCGCACTGGGAAGCCTATCCGCAACACCAGTTCATCCATACTGTGGGCGCACTGGCGTGCTGCGATAACGGAGGCTGCTGGAAATCGCGTACTCTCCCGCTCGGCGATGGCGAGCCTGGCGATCTGCCCGAAAATCTCTGCGTGGATGTTCGGGGCGCACTGCCGGCCTGCATGGATTTGATTATCGCGGACGATGTAATTCGCCGCATTGAGATTTATCTTGCCGGCCGCGGTCAGAATTTGTAGCCGAACCTGGCGGCATCTTCCGCATAGAGCCGGCCCACGCGATCCCGCAGGCTACCGTGATAAAAATCACGATAACCGCGCGGATCCGCACGGGGAAGCTTGTGCGGTAAGCTGGCCGGCAATTCGGTCACGCTCGCCAAAATCCGTCTCAACTCACTCGGGAAATTCTCAAAGCGTCCGATCGATGAAACGGAGGCGGCGCCATCGGGAGGCGTCAAAAACGCCGATTGTGGCAGTGCATGCGCGTCGGCAGGCGCCCGCGGGCCTTCACGGATGACACGTTCGGCCCATTCGACAAAATCATCCAGATCGCGAATGCCTTCGTCGCGAAAGTTCGTGCGCCATTGGGCGGCGGAAACCGCGCGGTCCCAGGGGTTGCGGACAAAAGCGAACTTAAAGTAGGAGTGGAACTCATCGGGCGTCAGGAAATCGGCGATTTGCGCGTGAGTCAAATGCTGAAGATCGACATTTCCGAAGTTGCCAAAGAGCTTCTGAAAATCGGGCGATCTTTCCTTGTTCCAAAGCCCAAGTAATGTGAGAATAGTCGTGCCACCGGTTTTCGGGATATGAATGAAGATCAGTCTTCGGTCATGATCGACAGGCATGCGACTCTCTCCAATGGTAAGCCTGGCGCGCTTCATGTGAGTTTCGACCATGGCTTTGGCGACTGCGTTTACTTTGCGCATCAGCTGCCGTTGTATCGGCGCAGAGGCTGGGATATTTCTATCGCCTGCCAGCCAGACAAGGCGCTGATTTTTCAGGCCGCCGGTGCAAAAGTTACTACCCGCCCGCACAGGTCGCCTTCAGTGCCGTGGTTCGAAGGCGAAATCCCTGGCGGCGAACTCCGGCACGACAATTACTGGCGCTGGTCGAAGATGGCGCGAAATCTTTCGCTCCACCCCATGCCGGATATCGGCCACCCGGCGCTGTTATGGGAAGAATACTGCGGCATATCTCTGGATGCAGGGCCGCACATCACTGTCCCTGACAGAGATCCGATTGCGGCATACGCGAATCAATTGCCTCATCCTCTGATTCTGCTGCACACGCATGGCGCCACGGACGGGACGCGAAAAAATCTTCCGTCGCGTGAGCTGAGGGAAATCGTTCGCGCCTTGCTGGTCCGCACCGAGGGCACAATCGTTCTGTTGGATCGGGACCGCAATGTGCCGCCTGTACCCCACTGGCGTGTACGGCACGCTCATGACGACTTTGGCCCGCTCAGCACGGCGCAGCTGCTTTATCTGCTGGATCGGGCGGATCTGATTGCGGGAATCGACAGCGGACCTCTCCATCTGGCGCGCCTGACGCGTACGCCTTCGATTGGAATCTGGATGTCGAACGGATCGCCGGCAACCTGGAGTTTGCCGCGCGCGATGCAGGCGAATGTCGTTGTGGGCATGGAGGCGAGACTCTGGACAAAGCATGCCCGCATTCCGTTTAACATTCTCGAATGCGGCGAGAACTCCGCTCTGCCGGAGATCGTGGGACGGGCAGCGGAAAGAATGCTGGCTGGAAGCCGCTATCTTGCGCCGTCGCAAATCGGCCGCGATATTCTGCTCCAGCAGTTCGTTCGGGACTGGCAGGGCGGCGGGGATAACTCCTGGGGCGGATTCAACGATCGTGACGATGGTTTCGACCGTCTGCTCAGGGTGGCCGCGCAACGTTTCAAAATGCCGGCGATCGTGGAAACCGGCTGTATTCGCACGGACGAAGACTTCGCAGGCGCGGGCTTCAGCACTTTGCTGCTGGGAATGGTCGCAGCCGGCACGGGGGGCGAACTGATCTCGATCGATCACAGCGCGGAAAACTGCGACTTCGCCCGTCGCACGGTTGCATCTCTGGGGGCGAGCGTCCGGATCGTCGAAATGGATTCCGTTGCCTGGCTCGCGAAGCACCGGAGCCCGATCGACGTGCTTTATCTGGACAGCCGCGACAGCGACCTGCCTGGCTGCGCGGAATATGCTCTGTGCGAGGTTCAGACGGCTATGCCGCTGCTCCACGAAAAATCGCTCGTCGCATTCGACGATACTTCGTATGCGGGCGGTGGGTTCATCGGTTCCGGCGGAGCAGCAGTGCCGTGGCTTCTCGAGCGCGGGTGGAGGATTCTACATTCCGGGCATCAGACGATGCTCAGCCGGACTGAAGGTTGAGCGATGCGCAGACTGCGAGATGCCGGCTTCGAAGAATTTGTACGCTGGTATCTTGCGCGCGAACGCCGTAAACGACGGCAGCCGGAAGATTCCGAACGCCGGCATTGGGACCCGATACTGGCGGAAATGCGGGGGGCCCATCCGGACAAACTGCGGCCGTGGTTCGAACGGGCCCGATGGAGCGTGGTTTCACTCGAAAGCATTGAAGAAGCCGCCAGCCTTGTGTGCGTGGATGGTCCGGAAACACGACGCAACAAGCTGATCACCGGCCTGGGTCCGGACCACAGACTCGCTCGGAACGTTGTCGCCGCGGCGCGCGCGATCGGCTACTTCGATAACGATGAAGTGAGCAAATCGAACGCGGTTGAAGGACACTTTCGGCAGGAGAGACTGGAAGCTTTCCGGCGGGCGTGGCCCCGGTTCGAAAAGGCCGAGCGCCTCACGCTTTGCACACTGAACGCCGGCGAACGTCTGGAAAACCCGGGTGGATCTTACTACCTCCACGACGGTTTCGGACGCCTGCTGGCGTGGCTGTACGCGATTGTGTATGAAGGCCGGGAATACCAGCCGATCGAAGCCTTCCTCGCGGAAGAGGCGCCCACAGGCGACTTCAGCCGCCGATGAGAACCTTCGGGTAACCGGTGGTAATAACTCCGCCGTGCGCGGTCTGGTCCCACTGCCGCGCGGCGGGCTTACCTCCGATGAAAACCGTTGTGGAACCTCTCGCGATTACGTCGGGCGGCCCGGCGCAGACGCACTTATCCGTTGAGCGCGCCGCCGGCAGGCCGCCGATGAGCACGGTCGGGTAACCGGTACTGATGGGGCCGCCCACGTGCGGCTGCGGTCCGTTGAAAAGAGGGCAGACATGAAGGTCGCCCATGCGGGCGGCGGGAAAGCCCATATCAGAAATTCTCTCCTTCGTTTATCGCAGAGTCCAAAACCGGTTCGTAGACCGATGGAAGCGTCACCACCGCCAGGGGCAGCGCACAAGTTTCAGGGCAGAGAGGGCAAGGTGGAATGCCGCGGCTGCAAATATCGAAGTCGGTTTGCGGAAAACGAAACGGCTGCCATGACACCACGATCCGGAAACCGTCCGCGAGGCGCGAGGGTTTCTCCGGGTCATCGTCGCAGCCGCAGCCGCAGGCGGAATCGGGAGCAGTTGCATAATCCTCCGCCAGCTCGCTTGCCTCAACGGCAATCCAGACACGCCGCGCCGGAATTCCGATCGGGCGAGTCCACAGATAGTCGCTCAGGCTGAAACGATATCGGGAGGGCACGAGGATTTCGTCCCCACAAGGTCCGATGCCATAGCCGGGACAGAGGAACAAATCCCACTCGTGCTGCGCTGAAACGATATTCAATCCGCACACAACTCCCCAGCCGTGCACCAGCCGCAGATGGCGGCGGATGCGCTGAAGGTTATATTTCTGCCCGAGGCGGAGGCTGTCCGCGGAGAAGTCGCCGCCCGGCCGCCAGTCGGGCCTTGCAAGCGCACCCGGCAGCGCGGAACAAGCGTGAACCTTGTGGTCCGGCATTGCAGGCTCCTTATCCGCCGACAGCTGCACTCAGCGGAGCGGCGGTACCGGTAACGGCTCCGGCAACCGCGGTGGCCTTGCTGGTCACGTTCACGGCATGATACTGCTTGAGCGGCGCGATGTTGAACGTAAGAGTGAGCGCCTTACCGGGCAGCAAAGAGAATGGCGTACTTGTCAACTCTGCCAGTGTTGCTGTATCCCAGCCCGCCGCCGGCTCCATTTTGTAACGGTTGCCAGGCAACGCCGGAGACAGATCCACAGTGAGCACAATGTTGTTGGCGGCACCGGCGCCGCTGTTCATCACTGTCACAGCGATTTGTGTGGGAGGAGGTTCCACGCCCGCCACACGCGTGGCGCGCTGTCCCACGTTCAGAACCGCCGGGGGCGGGGTGGAGATCACAACCGACGAAGAGGACGATGAACTGGAAGAAGAAGGCGTGGGCCCGCAGCAGCATCGCACCAGCTGATCCTGGAGGATCGCGGTGCTCACGATGACGCGCCGAATGGTGTTATCGATGCTCGAATCTGTAATGTTCATAGAGGATGCCGATGGAAGAGTAATTTTTGCGAGCACCACCCACGGGTCCGTCGGGCAGGGAGGACACGCGGCCAGCTTTCCGCGGCGCACAATATCGCACAGGCCGGGCGGGGCGGGCGGCTGTGGAGGCAGTTCGGGCAGGCACTGGAGTTGGAAGCTGTCGCGAATGCGCGAATACTGGCAGGGGTCGCTGTCGCAGCCGCAGCCGGACGATGCCGTCTGCACAGGCCGGGAGAGGCACTCGGCGTACTTGATCGCCAGATACGCCGTCGTGCTGGTTCCGGCGCCGCCGGGCGTCACCATGTTGGGCTCGCACGGGTTGGTGGCTCCGCCATTGATGCAGGCCGAAAGATCGAACGTCACCGCATCGCCTACGAAGATTTCATCTCCATAGGGCCCCAGCGCGTAGCCCGAGCCGACCTGCACGAGCCATGGGCGCTTACTATCGGGTGCGGCGGTGACGGCCAGTCCGCAAACAACTCCCCACCCGTGCATGAAGCGGTTGTGCCGCCGGAGCTTCTGGAGGAAGTAATCGCGCTCCGTCGTCATATCGTCGGCGGTGAGAAGCTGGCGGTTGAAAAAGTTGACCCGCTCCAGCTTGATCGTCGCGGGTTGGGTGCAATCCATGAGCTGAACGTTCTTCATATTTGCGTTCCTTTGCGAAAATTCTCTTTCTGGTCGAATCTCTTATCAGGGCTGAATGGTGGCATTGAAAACAACCGTCAGCGAGGATCCGGCAACCGTCACATTCACCGTCTGTGCGCCGGACGCGCCCAGCTGCCATTTGGTTTGATACTGGCCGGGACCGGCGGGCGTCACTGCGCCGACCGAGCCGCCGCCCGCAGTCACCGCAAAAACCGGAGCGGCGCCGGTGGTGACAGGATTGCCGCTTCCATCCACTAACCCGACCACGAGCGGGTTCGCCAGCGTCTTATTAGCTTTCGCCGATTGGTTGTCGCCCGACACGTAAACGAGCGATGTGGTTTGAACCTGCGCGACCTGCGACGCAAGACAAACAAGCAGCTGGTAGAGCAACGCGTTGTCATAAACAACAGGCCGATCCGAAACTGCGTCGAGGGTTCCGGCTGTGAGATCGAGCCTTCCGAGCACGATGCTCGTATCGGCCGGAGCCGAACTGTAAGCGTTCGCGATCTGTTTCGCGATGGCTTGTTGCAGTGGCGCGCCCGGCGGCAGAGGGAAGGAACCTAACACGCATCCCGGTATCGCGGGAGGCGGTCCTGCCGCTACAGTGATTACAACGGCGAATGTTTCCTCAGTCGTACTGGCCGCGCACGCACCGGGGTTGTCGCAATCCGGAACCAGCACAGGTACGGGATCGATTGCCTTTTCCGCATATGCCAGCGCGATCAGGATGGTGGCGCCCGCGGGCGTGGGCCCGGTTGCCTTACCGGTGGCATCGGTCAGTTGCGTGACATCGACCGCAGTGTCGGCAGGAACAACGATTTCCCGGCCTATGCGGTCAATCGCTAAACCGGCTTTGATTGTCAGAAGCTGCTTTGTGTTGTCCCAGTTCAGATCGAGTCCGCAGACCACGCCGGTACCGGTCACAAAACGATTCAGGAGGTATCGCTTGCGGTTGAAGTAATCCTGGTCTTTCCGGAAGCGCCCCTCATCCATCATCAAGCCGTAGAAATATCGATTGCGTTCGGGCGCGGCCAGAACAGTGAGATCAATTGACATGGAGAACCTCGTTTTCCCTGCATTCGCGATCATGCGCGGCAAGCACCGCCCCATCGAGCCGTCTTCCAACCACGGCCTCCGAAGGCGCGCCGATCACACTGTCGATTCCGATCCGGGATTGTGAACCCACACGCATCCGTGGCTGCACGATGCAGAGTTCGCAGACGGTGTGCGCGGGCTTTTCCCGGTCGATGACCGCTCGCACGGTGGCGAGCGCGCCCGGTTGCGTGAGTTCACCGGCGTTGATTTCCACGCAGAATCGATAGGCGACATCGTCAAACAGAGCGGCCCCGAAGCTATCGGTGGAGTCCGTCAAATTCGACGCATCCAGCACGGAGGTGGAATCCAGAATCGCGCCCGATGCGGAAGCGGGCGCCAGCATGGTGGTGAAGCCGAGCGTGGAGTTTGCGCCTAACGACCAGATGGCGGTCGTCAGAGCCGGTTCGGATATGAACGCGTTGACTCCCGCATAGATTTTCAGATAGCGGCGGAGCCCTTCCACTGTGCCGCGCAGCGAGTACAGCTCAAAAGCTTCGGCGAGATATTCACGCGCCTCGCGATCGCTCCAGTTTCGATTCAGCTGCCAGGCGATCCAGCCACTGAGCCAGGCAAACCATGCGGGGTAGCCGGAATCGGGAGACGCCGCCGGATCGAACAGACGCGGAAGATCGATAATCTCTCCGCGCAGGTTTCCGAGTGCCGTTTGCGTCAGTGACAGCAGGCGGTGCATCAGATCGGCGGAGTCGGGATTCGCGCGATAGATTGCCGGCAGATACTTCAGATATGTGTCGCGGCCATAATCGATGCGGATCTGCTGAATGGATGGAGTGGCCGCTCCTTCACTGCGAAACACGCCGCCAATCCACAGGTCTCGCGCGGGCTGGTTGAAGATTACGCCCTGCATTACATCGCGCGGCGCAGCCTGCCAGCCGGGAAACGGCGTATTCGAAGTTGGAGCGAAGGGCGGTGCTCCGCTGCCGGCGGTCCACGTGAAGATCTGAAGATGCGCGCCCGCGGGCAGCGGTTCTCCCTGAAGGCTGAACCGATACCAGGGTGTGTCGCCGTCGAGCGCCTGAAACGGGCCACCCATAAACACTCCGGCTGACGCATAGTCCGCGCCCGATTTCGTCAGTGAAAGAGCCCCCTCGGAATCGATCGCGATGTTTTGCAGCACGAACGAGGGCCAGAGGTTGGCCGCATTCAGATGCATGAAGCCTGTGGGATCGGATGCGAGCATGGTCAGGCCTCAACTCCCATCCAGGAAATCCGCCAGCCGAGTTGTTTGATCAACGCCGGACCCGTTGCGGGATCGGTGATCGCGGACGGATTCACGGCGTTTGAAACGACCGGCAACGCCAGCTGCAGCGTGAAGCCGGTGGGGGATGGATGCGCCACGGAGACGAAATCGAGCACCATGTAGTCGGATGCGGGAATCGAGCGGCTGCCGACAATGTGCGCTGTGTAAGCGGGAACGGAGCCGAAGTGCGCAGCCGATGTATCGATAACCGCGGTAAAACCCACGTTCAACGTACCTTCTTTCCAGAGCGTCCATTTCAGATTGCCCGCGGCGACTTCAGCTGCGAAGATGGAGAACTTCGAGAGCGCCGCCGCCGAACGCCGCCCGGCAGTCGACACCGCAGCGCTGAGCGCACAATTCCGGATGAATACGGTTCCCAGAATCACGTCGCGTCCGTTATTCAGCTGGGCGGCAGTCTTCCACCGAATCGCGGGATCGTTGCTGAGCCTGACCGCACCTCCCTGTGAACAGGCTGTTGCGCTGCGCTGCTCCTCAACGGGTTCGTCCGCATCATTGACGTAGTTGGCGACCACGTAGTAGCGTGCAGCGGAGCCATCGGCAGCTCCGGGCACCGCGGGAATGGGCAACGAAACCGGGGTGCTCAGAATGAGTTCATGCCCGTCGATATCGGTTGCATATCCGGGGCTCACTGTGACAGACGTATCGCCGCGCGCACCCTGCACGTTGAAGCCGTAGCAGATTCCCCAGTCGTGCAGGGTTCGATTGTGCAGCCACCGCAGTTCGCTATTGTTGTCGCCCAGAACGCTGAGATCGTTCGCGCTCAGCAATTCACCGGGGAAGAAAATAACCCGTTCCAAGGAAGGAATTGAGCTCATATCCATAGCCCCCTCTGTATTTCGATGGCAAACCACGCGATGCTGAGCCCCGCGTCTTCTGCCTGAGCCGCCGTCATTGTTTTATCCGTTTTGAAACCCTGCGCGAGTGTGGCCGGGCGCAGGACAAATGTAAAGCGGGCGGCGTTTGCTTCGGAGATAAAGCTCTGAGCGATGTGCGATCCGGCGCCGCTGAGCCAGGCAAAGTACGCCGGGGTCGAGACAAAGCCCGCGTCGGACGTATCGACTTCCGCTACAACTTCCCGCAGGGCTCCCGAACGGTCTGCCCATCCGGTTTGCCCGGCCAGCGTTACATCGGACCACATGTGCGATTGCCCCATCGACCTGGCGTGGCGAGCAACGGACATATCGATCTTGCTTGCGAGCTTGCCCATCGAGATCAGCGCGCGCGCAAGCAGGATGTCGTGTCCCATGCGCACCTCTCCCACAGTTTTCCAGGCGAGCACACCTTGCTCAACCGGGTGTGCTGCCTTCGCGCCCGGACAGAGGAGAGTCAGATCGGGCGGGTGCGAACAGCCGCACTGAGGAGCACCCCATGAGATGACGAGATACATAGTGACCTTGGCGGTTGAGCCGGCGGGAACATCGATTTCGGCGGTAGCGGGCAGCAGCAGCTCACGCCCTTCGATATCGAGCGCGTAACCGCGGCCCACCCGAACACGCGTCAATCCCGTCGCCACGACATTCAGCCCTTCCACAATTCCCCACGTTCCGTGCTGATAGCGAATGTGAAGATGGCGAAGCCTGTCGATGCTGTTCTGGCCGTCCCGAAGATCGGCCGCGGCCAGGAGTTGACCGTCGCGCCAGGTGACGCGATCCAGCGGATCGGCGATATCGCGGGGTGTCTTCATGATGCGGTCACCTGTATTCTGTGGGCTCCGGACGATACGAGGAAAGTGGGGCAGAGCCTGATATCCCCGCACTGCGGTGCACCCGAATCGGCAGTCAGCGTCATCGACGTGACATAGTCGACGCCGGGAACGGTTGCGATGCGCTGCAGGATTTCCGCATGGTAGACGCTGCGGCCGAAGGGCCATCCAAGACCCGCCGGCCCTCCGGAGAGAGGGCTCAGAAAGGCGGCCAGCGCGGCGAGGATTCCACTTTGCACGTTGGCGACGTTTGCGCCGGTCAGTGCCTGCACGGTGGCCGTGACTGCGATGACCACGTACGTTGGGGCGGCGAGTTCAATCCGCGTGCAGATCACTCGACGCCGATCCAGATAGCGTTTGACCGCGGCTAACAGGCCGGCGGAGGGCTTCGGTTCCGCCACAGGCATATCCGGCAGAATGACGACTGTCACCACTCCGGTAGCATGGATGCCGTGCAGCGCGGGATCGGTATCGGGCCAGGCTCGCGCGCGCCTGACCACGGTGCCCGGTACATCGAGAGCGATGCGCTCGGTATCGAGCAGATTCACCGCCTGCGACGGCGCAGGCAAGGCCATCACGCGGCTCCTCGGAATCTGATCGAGCGTGGATTGCTTCGAGTTGTCCGCCAGATCCAGAATGCGTTCGTGCGCGTGGACGACCTCCGCTGCTTCACCTTCCAGTTCGGTGAGAGGTGAGGCTGCAAGGCCGCCGGCAGCGGCAACGGGGTTTGCGGCGAGCTTCGATATCAGAGCCTGGTTCGCTAAGGAGATCGCGGCCAGTGAGACTGCGTTCGCGGGCGTATTCGCCAGTCCAGTGATATTGCGTGAAGAGACATCGCCGTCGCGCCCCAAAGTGCTGAACCCGGTAACTACGATGGCGCTCGATTGTGGAAAAACCTGACCCCGTTCACCGTCGCCGCAGGTGATCACACCAGTTGTTGCGTCCACTGTGCAGGCAAGATCGGTGCGGTGCGATGCCAGGAAATCGGAGACTTGATTCCAACGGGTCCAGGTGACTCCGTCATGCGTATACACGCGCAGGCAGCAGTTCTGCACAGGCGCGCCTGGAATATAAACCTGCTGTGAAGGCACTCCTCTGCCGATTCCCGCGATGGCGAATTCAACGGCGATTGACCCGGCCACGCCTCCAGCGGGCGCAACATAGCTGAGGAACCGGAACTGCGGCGCGCCCGACGTCGGCGGGAACTGGGTAGAGAGCGCCTGCACTGTTAAATCCGGGGCGAGCGTGAACTGCAGAGAAATTTCGGCGCCGGGAGACGGGGGCAGGGGAAGCGGCAAAACGGTGCCGGCAATTGTGAGCTGTTGCCACAGCGGAATTCGCTGGACCGCCGACACCGCGTTCGGCTGCACGGAGTTGAGAACAACAGGGGCATCATATGCGCCACGGGCCACGCGCGCGCGCAAATAGAAGAGCGGGGCAGCCACTGAACCAAGCGTCGTCTTCGAAACGCCTGCGGGCAGGTTCACTTCCACCAAACCATCCAGCGTCAGCGAGCGCGTGTCATCCACAACCTGCCCCGCCAGAGGTCGTGCAGGAAAGCTGGCGGGGGTAAGCGCTGTCCAGGTTCCCGCGACAAAGGCTTCCCAAACGATTCGCGCCGAGTGGTGGGGCGGCGCGGGTTTTGGCGTCAGATCGCAGTCGTCATTCGGAGGGGGCGCATCGCCGCAGGTCCATCCCGGAGGTTGCGGCATACACGCCAACTGCTGCGCCTCTGCCTCGGCCATTAATCGAGCGCGATCCGCCGCTGTATTGCCCGGGCCGTTGAACCAGAGCCAGAATGCGACGGGCGAACCGGCGGGAATCGCATCGAAACCCAGATAGAGAGCCGCCCCGGGTTGTGGGTCGATTCCCAGGGCGGTCACAGGTAAGCCATCGGACATGTCCCGCGAATAGTCGCGAAGCGCTCCGGTTCCCGTATCCACCAGAAGCGCGCTGAGGGATACCTGCGCAACATCGATGGCGCGCGTGCCGGCAAATAACGTTGGAGGCCCGTCAACAGTCTTCGCGGTGAATTGCAGGCCTTCGGGCAGGGAGATCGGGGGCCCGGCGGGAACCGGCTGAAAATCGATTACCGTACACGCAGGCATCGGCCCGCGTTTCGGAAAACCGATAAACGAGAGGAATTTCCATCTGAAGCGGTCGGGAACCTGATTGAGCTGATACGCCATCGACTCCGTCAGCCACGCCAGGGCTTCCAGGAGCGTGATGCCGGGATCGTGCGTGTTGAAATCCGTCCACTGCGGCGCATAACGCGGAATCAGCGGAATCGCTTCCTGCGTCAGATCCTGCCAGCGGCGGTCGTCGAGATTGGGAAGTGGCAGCGGCATAGCGGATCAGACGTTCGGAGCGCCCTCCATCGTAATCAGCATTGGTCCGGCGGCAACCAATCGCTCCGGCTGCACTGTCACCATGTCGCCCGCCGGAATGAGATCCACCAGCAGTTCGAGCAGCCGGACATAATCGACTCCGTCCACGCTTTCCACCAGGGTCGCGACATCGGACAGACGAACACTGCGCCCGAAGGGCCAGCCGCGGCCGTTGCGGCCTCCGTAAAGCGGATGAAAAAATGTGTTCAGGGCGCGAACAACAGCGTCTTTGACAATTCCGGACTGGTCGATTTCTTTCGCTGCTATTGTGGCGCTGACGCCGACGGGCAGGTAGTTCGGCGGTATCGCGGCAATTCGGCCGGGCTCGATGGATGCGGCAGAGCGCTCCGCGATGTATGCGGCCACTTCCTGCTTGAGTTCATAGGACGGGGCGGGCTGCGGATCGAGACTATGCGGCACAAGAATCAAAGTCACCCAACCTGGCGCCGGACGAAGATTGGCACTTGTTGCAGGCAGGCAGCGGACGATGGCAACTCCGGGCGAGGCTTCGAGCGCCAGCGCCTCGTAGTCGGCGGCTGAAAGCGCCGAACCGCGATGCCGGAGCACCTGGGGCCCGCGCCATTTCACGTCATAGGCACTTTCCGTGTCCGCGCCTCCTTCGGCGGCCGCCGGATTAGTAACGCTCTGTGCCGTGGCGCCGCTCAGGAGTTGACTGATCGCCCCGGCGGCGACATTGCCCGCAAGCCCTCCACCAGCTCTGTAACGCACGGCCATGATGTTCGAATTAGCCGGTGTCGGCAATTTGCCGTTGATGCCATTCCCGAAAACAATTCGCCCGCTCGCGCGCTCCGGGACGTAGTGCCTGTCATCCGGGCCGGAAAAATAAAAGTTCGGCTGTGCGAGCCACGTCACCCAGACTTCCGTGAGCTGTCCCGTGCGCGGATCGTTGACTGTGCGGATATCCGCGCTGGTGAATCCCTGCGCGAACAATTGTTCCTGAAGCACCGGAAACTCCACGTTTGCCTGGGCACCCGAGAGTTCGCGAACCTGAACCTGTTCGCCTTCGAGTACCGGAAACTGCCGGAAGTACATCGACTGATTGGGCTGCCCGGTTCCGGAGCCCAGCGTTTCGTTCGTAATGGTCTGGACCTGGCGAGCCCAGACAGCATTCGGATAGATGCCCTTTACCTGACTGAATACCGGCATTCCGTCGGCCTTCAGCCGGGCACGCACCCAATCGAGCGACCGACCGAAGCGGGGCAGCGCGGCGAGCGATGCGGTCGTATTCGAGTAGGTTCCGGCGAGCGGCGTCACCAGTCGGATCCGCGCTCCATCGATGGAATCGATGGTGACGACTTCAGCCTTTTTATCCGGGTCGAGCACGATCCGGTCACCGGCCCTGAAGACCGCGGCCGCGAGTGGATCGGATGCGGTTACGACGGATCCGGATGCGGACGGCACATTTATTTTCGGCCGCGCCGGCGCGCCGGGATCGAGAAACGCCACCATTCCGTCACGCGCCAGCGCCCCGGTGTCGTCGCTGACCGCCAACGTCTGCCAGGCACTGGCCGACCACCCTTCCCAAACCAGAGGCGGGCCATCGGTATCCGATTCGGTTATATGAAAGAAGAAGGAAAGATAATCGTTCGGCAGCGGCTTGTTAAATCCCAGATACAGCGAAGGAAGCGTGTCCGCTACCGGATGATAGGGAGCGTACGGCCCGCCGGGGTTCGCCGCGGTGGGAGTGTGGCTTTCCACGACAAAATCATTCCAGGTCAATGTCTGATCGGGTGCAGTCCATGCCGACCGGTAGGTGTATCCGATGGCGATGTCGCTGAGGGCCGGCGGCCGGGGCTGAAGGACAGGAACATAGTTGGTCTGTCCCGACTCCGGATCGGTCCAACTCACCAGCAGGAGAACGTTGTAGCTGCCGCTCGCCAGGCGCGCCCGCATCCCGAGCGAGGCCGTTCCGTTCAGGTCGAAGGTGGCGATATCGTGGGGCACCGTAAACGAAATCTCGCCGGAACCCTTCAGGTTTGTTGCATCGTCATTCAGCGGTCCCACCAGCGCCTGCCACTCATGTCCGTTGAAGTACTCCCACACCAGACGCGCAGGCGAGAGCACCGGAGGATTCACTCCCGCCGCGCCAGCTGCACCGACCGCTTTGATCTTCGAGAGCGTGCCGATCGCGGTTTGAGATTCCTTGAACGTGTCGAAGCCTTCGTTGAGAGTGAACCAGAAGTAACTGGCGACCATGGAGTTGACCCACGAATTCACATCGATTCCGGTGACTGTCGATTGCAGCGTTTGCAGCGCGGTGAGGAGAGTCGCGATCGGAGTCTTGAGATTCCCGATGCCAGCCACCGTCGACAGACCGCCGATAGCTGTATTCAGACTGTCGATATCGTTCTGCACCGAAGTGACGTCCACTTGTGCCGCGAACAAGTCGATAATGGTCGTTGCGCAATCCGCCACGCTGGTGGCCATCTGTTTTGCCGTTGCAACCAGATCCACCTCCGCCTGGGTAACTACAGCGGCATACTTCGCGCCGACCGTGTCCGCCTCCTCTTCCGGCGTCTTCGCGCGGTCGATGCAAATGGTTACTCTGGCGCCGGGCTTGCTGAACACTTCCTGGCTTGTGAAATAGAAAACGGCATCGGTCCCCGGAGCCTTGCCCAGCGGGTAGAACATCTTCGTGAGATCCAGCGGTGTACTTCCGGAAAAGGCCGCGTCGATTTGCGCGGTGCCTTTGCACCCGGCGCCGCCGGGGCCGTGGGTGAGTGAGCGATCGAGCGTCGTACGCAGGCTGATTTCATTCACCACCGCAAAGGTTCTTGCCGGATCCGGCGGCAGCGGCGAAACCAGTCTGCCGCGAATCCAGTAATTCGAAATATTTCCGACAGAGGTGCGGGCGGAATCTCCGCAGTCGGCTTTGAGTGTCAGTGTGCCGCTGCGAGTAAGCCCCGCGGTAGCGTCCTGACTGGCCGCGGCGTCGATGGGGTCGAAATCGTGGAATGGCCGCCACGTAGTGCCGTCATGGAATTCCCACCGGAATATCACCGCTTTGCTGCCGGCGGTGGACAGAGTAAACCTCACTTCAACAGTCGCTTTGCCCATGAATGCCAGCAGGGTTTTCTGCGACAGATACAGCACGTGGTCCACGGGCGACGGGTTGTCGAACAACTGGAATGCGCGGTTACCCGCGAGATCCTTCGAGTGATCCACGTAGCCGTCGCGGTCGGGCCAGAGGGAAATTACCTGAGTCAACGCGGCCGCCGTCATCGCGATATCGGTTTCGGTTTCGAAAACCACAGGGGTGGAGATTCCGGGCAGGCTGGCCCCGGCGCGTGTCCCGGCTGGTATGTGTGCATCCGTCGTGAGGGGCAGCGGTTGAAACACGAGCGGGGCGCGCGCAGGCTGCGCGGGAATCAGGTTGATCCCCAGCATGTCGAGGAATGCCAGCTTGTCGAGGTCCGGAGCCTGATTCAGCCGCTGCGCGACAATCGACGAGAAGCGCGCCACCATCTGCATCAACGCCGTTGTTGCGCCCTCGGCAAGCGGCGGCAACTCCGGCACAAACGCTGTCTGGATTGCCGTCAGGCCCGTATAGAAGTCCTGCGCGGAGCGCGGGTCGAGAACGGGAGTTTCTGTGTCGCTCACTGCCGATCTCCTTCGCTCAGGTAAAACGGGTAAACCAGGTTGTAAAACACGTTGGTCAGACGCACGCGATAACGAATATCGATAGAGAGAGACCCGGTCGAGGGCTGCGGCGTTACCTTTACAGTGATTTGATCGATGCGGGGCTCCCACTCCACCAGAGCTTTCTGCACGTTGTATTGCGCGAGCGCCGCAGTCGTTGTGTTCATCGGCTCAAAGAGCAAAGTCTTCAGGCCCGCACCAAAATCGGGGCGCATCACGCGCTCGCCCGGCGCCGTCCCCAGAATGATCCGGATCGCCTGCTCGATGTCGGCTTCATGCGCGACAGTAGCCACATCGCCGGTGGGCGACGCGGCGGGCGGGAACGCCCACCCTGTTCCGAGAAACGCTTTTCCCTGTGTTGGTGTGGCCATGGGATCAGGGGTTGATATTCACTACGCCGCCGGTAATCGTGCATACGGCGGTGGCGGCAATGTTCACAGTGGGGGCCGAAAGATTCAGGGCGGTAGTCGCGGCCAGGGTAAGGGTTGCGCCGGCGATCTGAATCCCGGCGGGAGTCACGACAATCGTCGCGCCGCCGACGGTGATCGATACGGAGGTGGCCGAAAGCATCGCGGTTCCGGCATTCGTCATCGTGATGCTTTGAGCCGCAACCGGTGCGAGAATCTGAACCATGGGAGGAGCTTCCACCATCAGAAGCTGGTTACCCGTCAGAGTGCGAATCGAATAACTGGTGCGCACCGGTGAGTCGGGTACCGGAATATTTGGCAACGGCGGCGCGAATCCGTTCCACAGACTGCCGATGACGTAGGGAACATTCACGTCACCCTGTTCGAAAGCCACCAACACCTCGTCGCCGACCTGCGGGAAAAAAGAAACGCCGCAGGCAGGGCCGCTCATCGGCGCCGCAATGCGAGCCCACGGACTCAGATCCACATCGTCGATAAAGGGCAACTGAACCTGTACGCGGCCCAGTTGCATGAGATCCATGAGGTTGATCACCCGGCCTGTCACGACTCCGTAGAATCGCTTTGGCTCCTGCTCTTCATCCGGTTCGGGAGGATCTGCTAACCAGTCGACTGATACCGAAGTCACGGAAGAATCTCCTTTCTTACTTTGAAGTTCGTGCGATATCCGTTGCCGTCAATCACGTGGTGCGCATTTGTCACCCGGTAGTTGCCGCTGAAATCGGGTCCGATGCCGTTGAACTGCACCACGGCATTGGCGGCGATCGCAGGATCGCCCACCGCGGTGACAGTTGCGGTCAAGCGGTTATTGAGAGTGTCGCGAAGCTTGCGGGTGATGAAAAGAGCGCTGTTGATGATGTCGGGCGGACTGCTGATGGGCCGGTTCACGATACTCAACAGCGGCCCGATCAGAGTTTTCAGATAAGCCGCGCTGGCGCCCGGAATCACGTTGATCGCGAGACTCTGGGTATCCAGATTCCACGATGCGGTCACCATGAAGCTCAGGGGAATCTCGCGCAGCGTAAACTTCACGCCCACTCCAAAGACTGCGCCCACTGTGCTGATCTTCGGCGAAAAATCGAGCAGCGACTCTCCCCAGGTGAGCGTCACGCTCGGCGAATATTCCTTCAGGAAACGCGAGAGGTAGAGCGTGCTGCCCTCCACCCAGAAATCCGCATCGTACGTCTTCGCGATTTCCTGCAACAGCTGAAGATCCGTCTGCGCCTTTTGCTTTCGTCCGCTGCCGTTGAAAATGATGTTGACTACGGCAATGGCCGTGGACGCCGCGGCAACCGTCGGGTCAATCATCGGCAGCAGCAGATTTTCGGCGCTCAGAATGGCCGCAATCAGGGCATCCGGCAGAGGCCCGAACCCGCGCGCGTAACTGCCCTGCGCCAGCCGGTACAGATAATTGTGCGCGACGATCGTGATCATCGGCATGCCGTCGGATGGCATGCTCACATTGATACCGGTGATATCGCCGGTGAAAACATCCGTCAGGGACTGATCTGCATAGCCAATCGACAGGTTGAGCTTGTTCCCCATATCGAACAGTCCGTTGCCATTGAAGTTGGGGGTCTGGATAGGCCCGATCCGAACGTTCGTCGGGAACGGAAGGAAGCCGAGCCCGTTGATGTGGCTCTGCAACCATGTCAGGCCCGGATTTGCAATTGCCACCTCGACACGGTCCGCCGCATTGATGCCGCTCTCGTAAGTGATGCTCGTGATCGACGACCGCAGCGACGTTGGAATTTCCGTGCCATTAATCGACAGCATGTAATCGGGGACGTATCTCTCTGACGGTATTTCGACCGGCGGAAACGGAGTCATCTAGCCGACCACCTCCCCGGTTTTCGGATTCTGGTACGGCAGCTGGGGGATCAGCAACTGCCGGCCGATCGTCAGATTGATGGAATCGTCAAGATCGTTGTTCATCCCGATGGGCCGCCACAGCGCCGGATTGCCATAAACGAGGGCCGCGATTTTCGAAAGCGTATCGCCCTGCGCAACTGTGTAGCTCTTGCTGTAATCCGCTGTCTGCCGCTTCACTTCTTTCGCTTCGGCGGTGGCGTTGTGATAGCCCTGAAAAGATACCTGGAGGCGCGCCCGCACCGGCGTGCCGTCGCCCAGAAACATGACGAACTTTTGCGCCACTCGCCCCAGGACGCATGTAAACGAAAGGGAAGCCCAGGTAAACAGCAGCACCGGCGGCGCGTGCGTCGTGGAATCGATCGCCATCAGATTCGTGACCTGCTGAGTGAGGTTGCGGACGTCGCTGTGGGCTGCCGCGATTGTCCTGCCGTTCACCTGGACCGCCTCGTTGGTGTCGAGGAAGAGTTCCATCTCCAGAGTGGGCACGTTGCCGTTCACGAACTGAAGCAGAGGCTGGCTCAATCCCGGGATGGCCGCACGGGCATAGTTGATGTCCTGGCTCACCGTGTAGTCGGTGGGATTGAACATCACCGGAAGTTTTTCTTTGGTGACCGTGTTCGTGATGATGGCTTTTTCGAGCGTGGCCATATTCGGTCTCAGCGCCTCCCGGTGCGTTCACGACGCGCGGTGATTCGGTTGTCGATTTCCCGCATCACCTGATCGGCCACCCGCCGGATTTCAGGCGCCGGCAACGCCGTGGGTCGGACCGGTTCGGTAAACGCGGCGGGCGCGCCCCAGCCGGAGTCGCGTACGGGTAGCGGACTCGGCGGCGAAGGTCGCTCAACGGCAGGTCCGGAAATTTCGAGTGGACGCGGACGCGGCAACAATCGCTCCGCAACTGTGGTCTGTAGGGGAGGCCGAAAAACTCCGGCGCTTTTCGCATCCGGCCTTTCACTGCCTGCATCGCCTGGTGAACTGAAGGCGGCGACCCGCGCCTGTCTCGAAAAGAGGCGCTCAAAGAGTGCGCTCGCGTCCGCGTCGCTGTAACTTCCGGCATCATTCGATCTTTCGGGAAACTCACGGATGGCCGTTTGAAATCTGCCATCGGCCTGAATCGTTATGGAGGGTGAAATCCAGACGCCCGCCGCTTCGTAACTGTTGTGAACTGGATCAGGCTGGTTCCACGCGAGCGCCAGGTCCGCGCCTGAAACCATCAGGGCGCGCGACGAATAGCGTTGTGCCAACTCATCCGCGAAGATGCCGGCGGACGCTATTCCGCCTGGCGCTCTCTGCACCAGGCTCCGCTGCCGTTGAATCGCTCCGATGTCTGTATTCATTGCCGTCTAACGCCCTTCAGTCATTCTTCGATTGAGTTTCGATATCTCCGACACCCATCGCCGCCTGTCGCTGTGCTCCATTCGCATCACTTCGCGTTCCGGCCAGTGGAAGTGAAATGCGACGAAGGCTATCTCCTCGTAGAGCTCCGTCAGGGGATAGCCGATTACCCCCCCACGGCCGCGGCCTCCGTTGAGAATTTGTGGCTGCACGACGGGCATACCGCTTGTCCGGACGCTTCCTCCAGGCTGTTGATCCGGTTATAGAGTTTCTGAAGATAGGCCAGATCCGATGCGTACAGGTCTTCCATTACTTTGGTGTTGACCTGTTCCACCGAGCCCAGCCTGCTCACCACCCGCGCCAGCAGAATCACGATCAGATACGAAGGATTCCGCACTACGCGCGCGTCCTTCAACGGCAGAATTTCATCCGCCGCGGTTGCACGCCGCATCACTCCCTCCCGGTGCAGCGTCCCGGCGGCATCCAGATAACCGCAGGGCAACGTAAATTCAAATTCGGTTTGGAACATACTCTCTTCCTCACGCGTTACTGGACTCGCAGCAACGTTGTGCACACAATTTCATAACTGTCGAAGGCAATCTTGCTGTCTTCGGCGTTCAGGTCCGGACCCGTGCATTTCGTCGGCCACGCCTGGGTAAAATCCCAGCGCGCGGTCTGGTTTCCGGCGCGGTCCAGCAGCAGAATCGAGCCGTTTTTTCGGACCGTCTGTCCCTGCACCACGCTCAGGTGCCAGTTGTACAGTTCCATGTCATCCGTCATGCCGCGTTTCAGCATGAGGTTGGCGTACTTCACGCGGCCGGGCATTTTCAGTGACGAAAGACTGCCGCCTTCGTTGTACTCAATCACTTCCACCGAGGAATCGAAGCCGGAGCATTCATGGAACGCGGCTCGCGTCACACCATCCAGCTCGACGAGGAAGTTGAAATTAGGGAATGGTTCGTTGATGATTCCGTTTGCCATGTCGTTGCCTTCCTTTTACGATTCCGTGATGCTCGATCCGCCCTGCCATATCCCGATCCGCAGGATGATGAACTCCGCCGGATAAGCCGGCTGAATCCCCACTTCGATGTACAGTTGCCCCAGGGCCTGACTTGCCGGCGGATTGAGGGCGTTGTCGATCCTGACGTAGAAGCTGACGATTCCGCCATCGGTCTGAATCCGGTTCAGAAACTCCGTGATTGTGCGCTTCAGCTTGCCCCACAACATCGTGTTATTTGGCTCGAACACCGCCCAGCGAATGCCGTGTTCAATCGATTGCTCGACGTAAATAAAGAGTCGCCGGGTGCTGATGTATTGCCAGTCGGAGTCCGTCGATGTGGTTCGCGCACCCCAAACGACCGGTTGCGACTGTTCGGGAAATACGCGAAGAATATTGATCCCGAGAAGGTTGAGCGGACCCTGATCGGCATCGGTCAGTTGCGTCTGAACTCCGAGCGCACCGGCAATCTGCGCATTGGCCGGAGCTTTGTACACGCCGCGCGCATGATCGGTCCGCGCGTAAATTCCCATCACGTGCCCGGAAGGCGGCCAGTATTCCATGTGCCCGTTCAGCGGATTCACAACCTGGATCCACGGATAATACAAGGCGGCAAAACCGTCCGGAGTCCGCACCTGCCCGTATTGAGTCAGCAAATCCGGAAACCCGATCTTCGTATCCTGAACGGAATCCAGAATCGCGAACCGGTTGAACAACGTTTCGCAATGCGTCACTAACGCCTGTTGCGGATTCGGATCGGTCACGCCGGGTATCGCGACCAGATCCACGTCCTGAAGCGGTTTCAGGGTATCCAGATACGTTGTGGGGTTTGCGACGATATCCGCGAGCGCCGCCGCGCGATCGTCATCGGCGCCAAGCGCGAGGTTGTATGTGGCAACCTTGGGGCGTGGATCCGGCAACGGTCCGGTCGGTGGCGTGGCAGGTAGAGCCAGCGTAATCATTTGCGACTTCACCGCGGTTCGCCAATAACCGGGATGCAATGGATTCATCGAAAGCCGCGGGAAAGTTTCCGTTTTACCCGTTGCCGGGTTCGCCACCGTGAGATCGAATTCAAGCGAGGCGATCTGCGGAAAGGCGGGACCAGCCATCGAATAGGTTTTGGTCAGGCCCGTCGCCAGCGTAATCGTGTTTCCGCCCGCGGTTGCCACGGTCGCATCTTCTGTGGTTCCGCCCAGCGTCACGCTGATCAAAGCTCCGGCAGGTATTACCTGGCTGAGCACTACGCCATTCGGCACCGTGACCCGAAACGTCAGTTGGCCGGGACGGAAATCGTCCGTCCGCACTGTGCCGCCGACAAGGCCCGCAGCGCCGGGAACCGGGGCCGCCACCAGAATCGTTGTAGTGCCCTGCGTCGATGTGATGATGGCCGTCGCGACAGGCCCGCCATTGCTCATCTGGATCCGGTCGCCCGCGACAAATCCGACGTTGCTGCCAACTGTGAGAATCGTGCCCGTCGCGTCGAAGCCTGCAATGTTGGTGGTCGCCTGAGCCGCACTCAGAGTAGTGCCGGGGGCGCCGGCTGCGGCCAGCATGGTCGCGAGCCTGCTGCTATCCGCCACTTGCGCGGTAATCGAATTGCCGCCCACGCCTTCGCTAATCGCGGTGGCAATCAGGTCGTCCTGCGGCACGCCCTGCCGCGTCAGCAGCTTCGCCGACGCCATCACTCCGGTTCCAGCCCGCACGATGTAACAGTTCGTGCCGCCATTCTGGAAGAAACCGAAAACGGCCGGAGCCAGATAACCCGTCGGTTCCTGAGCGATGAAGCCGCCGAATACACTCTTGAATTCGTCCCAGCTGGTGAGTGCGGTTGGTTGTTTAATGGGTCCGCTGACAGCGACGCCGATAAACGCGCCTGTGCTGGTTCCCACGCCCTGAATTGGCGCCCCGGGCGTGAATTCCTGAATATAGATGCCGGGATAACTGACCTGTGTTGCCATCGTTTACTCCTTCACGTGAACTGTAAGTTGTACTCGCCTGTCGGAGAGGGCACCGTAATGTTGCGAGGTGGCATCGCCGGCCGATTCGTTCCCACAAACCGCAATTGATAATTCCCCGGCCGCAGCCGATCGAAAATAAAACGTCCCTTGCCGTCCGTTGTCGTCGATGCCAGCTGAACTCCGCCCGCATCCTCAATCGCCACCCACACGCCGGATACCGGCGTCGCTGGCACGACCGTCGCATCAAGGACCGTTCCGCCAATTTCCGCCCACATGTCAAGGCCGCCCCCGGTGTTTCCCACGGCACGATATTCCGTGATCCTGGTGGTTACCATCGGGCCGCTGGATATGACCGGCTGCAGCACGGGCAACGTGAGAATCAGCAACACCGCGGGACGCCAGGGATGATTGTGGCCGGGCATCGTACCCCAGAACTCAGCGTGTTTGCCGAAACCTTCCCGCGGCAGGACCGTGGTTGGCAGTTCCGCGTCTTCGATAACCGCCGGGAACCCGATTGGCAGCGGTTGCGGGAAGTAAATCTTCGAAGGCGTCAGGGGATCGGAGTCCATTAGGGCCACGGTCACGTTCCACAGCAACTCGTGCTCAACGATGTTTGGCTCCACAGCGGGCGATGGAGCCGCCGGGTCCCACGCCGTAATGAGATAGCTCGCGTCCACATACCGGGGCAACGGTGTTTCCGTGACGAAACCCTGCTCGATATGACGAGTGCGCCCGCACGAGCGCATCTCGCGGTTCTCTTTGAGCTCGATCAAATACACGTTCAGCGCGACCTGCCCCAGCGTGGAGACGTAGGTTCGCCAATCGTCATCGGGCGGCTGAAAACGCACCTGGAGGGGATTACTCACTCCCGGCACTTTCGTGATGAACAATTGCCGCAGCATTTTGTCGATGTAATCGAGCATCGTGTTCGTCTATTTACATCGCCGCTTAATAACCTGAAAGATCGCCCTGTCCGGCCGGAGAGTAATCCGCATTTACCTGCCGTACCCGCACTCTCCCTGCCTGGGCCGCATCGCGAATTCGCTGCTCCAGAACAGGGTCCCCCAAATCGAGACGGCCGGGCTGAATCGCGTCGTCCACCTCAGCCTGCCAGGTGGGTTTGACTCCCGGACCTTTGGGTGATGGAAACTTGCCCACCGAACTCGTCTTGGCGTCGTTCACAATGATTTCCATTCCCTGCGGCCCCTCGGCGGCGGTGATGAAATCCGCGCCCGGCACGTTGGCGCCGCCGGGGCGCTGAATGCCGATCTCGCCTCGCTCAAGCGCGGCTTTGTAGGCTTCCGCCTCTCCTATGTCCGCGCGGATAGCGGTATTCATCGATCGGCTGGTCTGCGCCGATGCCGATTGAAAACCAGACGGCCTGGGGCTCGCGCCAGTCGATTCGCGTACCGCTACGCCACCCGGTGTCCGGATCGGTGAGGTCGTTGCGCCCGGCGTTAATGGCTGCGGACTTTCGAATCCGCCCTGCGCCGTACCCTGCAACGGGCCCCCGGCTTCCGGCACGCACTGTAATTCACTGTCCAGCTCCGCGAAAACCTGATCCACATTGGTGGCGGCGGTCGGAGTCGGCTTTACGGCCGCGGTGGCCGCACCGGTGGGAGGCGCGGGCAACTCTTCCGGCACAGGAGTGGAAACCGGCGCCTCGGGTGCGGGTGTGCTGGGGCCATTCTTCGGTAGCTCGTCCGCAGCGTTCGCGAGTTCCGTGCCCTCGGTGGCTGTCGGACCAGCGGCAAGCGCGGTCGTGGCAGTCACAGACTCCACCCAGAACTGCGGATCTTTTACTGCCGCTTTCCAGGAATCCTTCCACGCGTCGAATGCGTCGCCGTATTTCCCCTGCATCATTTTCGCGACCATGCGCCCGGATTTCGCCTTGTAATCCGGCATGTCTCCCGCTATTGGATATGCGCCGGCGGCGGTGTACCAGTAGAGGTCCTCGTGAGACAGGAACTCCTGAACCTGGTCCGGCCCGACCGCGAACTCATTGCGTTTGGTTGCGGGGTTGTAGGCGATGTAGTACACAACTTTGTCCGTCTCAGATCGCATGTGCGGAGCCAGCCAGTAGCGCTTTGACTTGTACACGCCAGGGCTATAAATCTCTTTCGTCGGCAAATCGCCCCGCGCCGTGTACTCGAGTTCGATCCCCGAATAAGCGTTCTCAGCCGCCTCATAATCGGTTCTGACCGGCTTCGGCTTTTCTCGCGTCGCAACCCATGGCGGAGGGGGACCGCCAGGTACCTGAATCTGCTCGGGTGCATTGAGCCGGTCATACAAATCATTTCGTTCGTCGAATAACTTTTGAATCTCGTCCTGAGCTGTCGCCTTTTCCGCTTTGGCTTCGTTATCCGCAATGGCCTGCTGAATCTCTTCTTTGGTCATCGGGTCGGCCTGCACTCCCGAAGCTGATGCGTGTACCGCCGGATTGCCGCCGCCTGCCACCTGCGCGCCGGCCTGCCGCGCTTCAGCCTCGGCGGAGGCCGCCGACGACGTTCGCCCTCCGCTATCTCGTTGCTGCAAAACATGTGCAAGCTCATGCGCGATCAGACGTCTGCCACCCGTGCTGCCCGGGCGGTAAAAGCCGTCACCGAAAGCGATATCCAGCCCAGCCGTCACGGCCCGTGCACCGGATTTCAATGCCGCTCGATTCCCGGCGGGACCGCTGTGAATCCGGACATCGCTGAAACTGCGTCCAAACCGGCCCTCCATCTCCTCGCGGGTGCCTTTGTCGAGAGGCCTTCCGGCACTTCCATGCAGCAGTTCTGTGACTGCGCGATTTCCCGGTCCCCGTTGCAATCGCAATACCGCCTCGGGCATTGCGCGGGCCGAGAATGCCGCTTGATCGGGAATAACGGCAGCAGCCTGCGGCGGCGATCCTCGGAACTGTCTTTTGGCTGCGTGTCTCATATCTAATGTGGAAACGTGCCGTCGATGATGTCCTGGCGAATTTGCCTCAGCGCTTCTCGTCCCTCTTCCTCGGTTTGCGCCCGGCCAAGACGTTCTGCGATCTCTCTGTAATAAGCCTGCGTGTGAATAGTGCCGTGGTACGGACCGCCGGTCGGCTCATCCACCGTGCCGCGCGGGCGATTGGTGCCCGGCAGCGGGACGCCGTTATCGGCATCGTTGATTCCGATACCGAGACGTTCCAGTTCTTCACGCGCGACTTCGCCCCAATGTCCTCCGCCTCGCTTCAGCACCATGTGATGGGCGGCGTGGCCCGCTGGTACGGGAATGCCGTCGTGCTCCAGATTCTCCCGAAGGACCTGTTCGTCTTTGAGACTCGAGGTCCGGGGCTTCAAAGTGGTCGTCACTTTGTGTGTTCCCTCTGGCAGCGGTTCATCTTTTACGCCGATTGTCTGAGCCGGAGGCTCCGGTCCCGGGGGGAGCTTTGTAATTTTCGGTGCAGGCGGTGGCGCGGCCGGTGGGGCCATATTGTTGCTGATATTCGGCGCCACAGCAGTACCTCCTTCCGGCTTGATTTCGGGTGCCGAAGTCTGCTGATGGCCGGTAGCGGCAGCCCCTCCCGTGGGCTCGGGCTGAACCGTCGGGGTGGGAGTGGGAGTTTCCATCGCAGGCTCTTTCGAACCTGATACCGAAGTGATTTCGGGCGCCGATGCACTGAGTGACGGATGCGAATCGCGGATTTCTCTTGCGCCGGCGTGGGCTGTCGCAATGTCATTGATGTTTGCGCCCATTCCGGACGCGGCATTGAGCTTGACGGGATCGTCTGTAAACAGCGATGCAACGCCTTCGAACACAGCTCCCAGCAGCGAGCTCTCCATGTTGCTCAAAGTGTCGGAAGCCAGTTCCGCCCGTTGCTGCGCGGGATCTCCGAAGCTGACTGAAAAATTGATGTCGTGCGGCTGGCCGGGGCGGTCCAGATTATAAAACTTCAGGTATTTCTCATAACGCGCCTGAACCCAGTAATGGTCCTTCTGTATCTTGTCGAATTCCTCCGAGCTCAGATACTGGCCCCAGTCGCCCCACACCTGCATCTTTTCTTCAGTTGAAATGTCCTGATTCCAGATCGCGTCCATATGCTTCTGGAAGGCGGCCCAATGCTCGTTGAGAGAACCGCATTCGGGCGACTGCGGGTTGCCCCAGGGATCGGGATTCTGCGTCAGTTCGCAGACGCCCTGATCTCCAAGTTTCTTTGCCGCTTCGGTCACCGGCGGCGCGAGGGGAGCGCCGTTTGCTTTCATTCCCTCCATCACGGCATTCACCGCCAGATTGCCGATTGTTCGATTCAGCCAGACCAGGCCATTCACAACGTCCAGTTGGTTCTGCCAGGCAAGCTTCGCGCCAGTGCCTTTGTTGGGGACCGGCCCCGCTGGTTTCGGAATTCGCGTTTTCTGCCGGCCCATCTTATTTGCCCCACGTCACAATCTGAATATTTTTCGGCGGAAGCCCGGTCGTATCCGCAAATGTTTTTCCGATCCGCTGCAACTGGTCTTCCGTCAGCTTCTGTCCGCGCAAATCCAGGATGACTGTCTGGTCTTTAAAGCCGGGAATTTTCCGCCGCGCCGCGATTTGTTTCGCCAGGTTATCCAGCATCCGCTCCGCGCCTTCCTCGGAACCGATGTGGATCATCTCCCAGTTCTTCACCTCGCCACGCACATTGGGCGCATCGATGTCGGGCTTGGTGACCCTCTTCGCGCCGCCCGCGCCTTCAATCTCGAATGCAGTTTCCCCTTTGCCGCCGATCTGGCTGTAGATGTACTGCATCTCTTCTTCCGACTGCTTCCAGTCCCGCACCCGCGACTTATCTTTCAGCGCCTTGAGATAACGGCGGATCTCCATAACCCGCCGCGGATCTCTTTCCGCCGCCAGTTTCTTGTTCCACATGGCGGTCAGATCCTCTACTTCGTCCTTGCCGAAGCGGGCGATGGTGGGTCCATCCTCGGCGGCGGCGCGCGTCACACTTCGCGTGACGTTGCGGGCGCCCGCACTGGACGCAGAACTGCCGCTCGTGCGGCCGCGGCCCACAAGCGTGGGTCCCCGCCCGCTTCCCGACCTGCCGCCGCTCGCCACAGTAGGATCGAAATCCTGCCCCTCCGCAATCTGCAGCGCCTCCTGCTGTGCATCCTCCAGCGACTCGCCGCGGATTCCTTCCAGCTGAATTACGTTTTCATCCGGCAAAGCATCCGGCTTGAGCGTTGTCGGCGTTTCAAAAGGATGGACATCGTTAGCAGCCGGACCCAGGTCGAGCTCTGGAAACTCGCTCGGGTGCGACGTTCCCTTCGCCAGTGCATCCCCCGCATCGCGCGCCAACAGTTTGCTCGCGGCGTCTCCGCCAACGTCTCCGAGTTCGCGCGAACCCGACTTGGCTATCGACTCCAGAATTGCCTTGCCGCCCGCCTGAATCCCTTTCGCGGCAAGCGGCCCCAGATCGGCGGCCAGCATGGCAACGTCAATAGGATCGATCGCCGGATGTTCCAGCGGTCTCTCGATACCGTAACTGCTGGCGATTTCGCCATTACGATCCAGCACCCAGATCGTATCGCCATGGCGGACGCGATACCCGCGAAGTTCGTTCGTCTTAAAGTCCCGTATCGGCATCGTGACATCGTTGTCGATTTTGAGATCCACTGCCTGTCCCTGATCCACCCAGATCTTTTTGGAGGGGTCGTTGACATCGGCGAACCTCATGTTCTTCATCTCTTCATCAGAAGGGCGCCGGCCGGCCCACACGGCATTGCGCGGATCGACGTCGGGTTTCGGATGAATCTGTATCTGGAACGGTTTGCCGGCTTTCAGCTTTGTTTCGAAATCAGTCGGAGGCGGGTCGGGCCGCAGCAGGACATCGAGCGGGGGCAAGTCACTGACCTGTTTGTTTGTGGGAACAGGGTCGGCCAGCGCCCCTTGCCCGGACTTATCCAGTTCCGCCTGCGCCGCCTGCTGCGCTTTGCGTTTTTGGAGTTGCACCGCCAGCGGCTCGGTTCCCAGCCATATCACCGGCGTATTGTCGTCCGTTTTTGGCGCAGGCGGCGCTTCCGATTTGACGCCCAGATAATTCGCGATCGGCTTCAGGACCGGTTCCGCAGTCTGCACCGCGGTATTCAGGGCGTCATCCGTGGCGCCGGTACTCTTCACCAGCAAACGCGCCGTCTCATTGGCCGCTTCGAGCTTGTCGGCTGCCTCTTTCGGCAGCACTTCCAGCGCCCGCTGATAAAGAGGATTCAGCCGTTTTTTCCACCAGGGCGTTTCAGCTTCCTCGCGCGCCACGCCGGGGCTGCTCGACGTCTTCACGGAAACCGGGCCGCCACCTGCAAATGCGGCGGCCGCATTGGCGGCATCCCGCTCGGAGGCGCTGCCTCGCTCAAACGTTTTTGGCTGCGCACCTCCGCGCCGCTGTTGCACCACGTGCGCCAGTTCGTGAGCCAGAAGCTTTTTGCCTCTGCTGGTGGAGGGCGAAAAGAAGCCTTCCCCGAAAACAATATCTCTCCCGGACGTCCACGCGTTGGCTCGTAGCGCCGCGGCGGAAACAGCCGCTGCCCCTCCGGCATGCACCCGAACGTCGCTGAAGTCCTCGCCGAATTTCTCTTCCATCTCATCGCGCGTGGCTTCATCGAGTGGCCTGCCGGAGCCTCGCGCCAGCAGTCCCTTCACGGCCTGATTGCCCGCCGCGCGTTGCAGGGCATGAACAGCCTCGTACGTGCCACCGTTGTGCGCTCGCCGGTTGCGCGCGCGGTGTTCAGGAACCTCTGCGACTGCGGTGACGGCTGGCTCCGCCGTCTTTCCGCCCGTGGCGCTCATGCCGCCACCCCTGCCGCAATCGGCGGCTCAAGCTCAGCCGGAGTCAGTGTCTTGCCCAGCTTTTGAAACTCGTTCCGGATTGCCCGGAGCACATGTGACAGTGTCACAATGCTGTTTTCTTCCACCGCCAGATATGCCGAAGCCAGCGCCACATTCCGTATATTTCCGCCGCTGAGCATGAACCGCTCCGCCAGCCAGAGAGCGTCCACATCGGTTGCAAGCGGCGTTTCTTTGGGCCAGATGCCGCGCCATATCCGCTCTCTGCCGCTCTCGTCCGGGAACGGAAACTGTACGGTAAACGTGAGCCGCCGCAAAAACGCCTCGTCCAGATTCTGTCGCAGATTGGTGGAAAGAATGGAGACGCCTTCGTGCTGCTCCATTTTCTGCAGCAGGTAGGAGACTTCCAGGTTGGCGTAACGGTCGTGCGCATCGCGAACCTCGCTCCTTTTGCCGAAAAGCGCATCCGCCTCGTCGAAGAGCAGAATGGCGTTGGCGTTTTCCGCAGCGGCGAAAATGCGATCCAGATTCTTTTCGGTTTCTCCGATGTACTTGCTGACCACTCCCGCGAGGTCGATCTTATAGAGATCCAGATGCAGTTCGTGCGCCACTACTTCGGCCGCCATTGTTTTCCCGGTGCCGGAATGGCCATGAAACAGGGCATTGATTCCTTTTCCGCCGGAAAGCTTGCGCTCGAAGCCCCACTTGCCCAGAACCTGGTGCCTGCGCTCAACTCGCCTGCATATTTCTCGCAGTTGCTGCATCGCCTCGCCCGGCAGCACCATATCCGGCCAGCCGTGCACCGGCGTCACTTTGCGCGTCAGACTTGCCAGCTCATGGCCGGAACCCTGACGGGATGCTTCGAAAACATGGTTTGCTCGGGCTATCTCGCCGCGATAATCGGCAAGGTGCGCAGCCGTCTGCGCCGCGTCCTCGATCTGACTCCGATTGAACCGGAAGCATTCCGCCAGACTGTCGAGCACATTGCCGCCGGCCCGCACGCCATGCTCGCGCAGCGCTTCCTTCCATGCGGCGCGCCGCTCTGTCCAGTTCGGGACGTCGAACGAGATCGTAATGGCTCCACGAATTCTTCGGCGCTCCGTGCGCGGGTCGCCTTCGCTGGAAACGATCGCAATTCCGGGAAAAATATCCAGCGACGCGAGCACCGTTTCCCGCTGCGTTTGATCCGGCAGCCAATCCAGATGCTCGAGATATACGATTGCCTCCCGCAGCCTCGCCTCCCGCGCCAGATCCTCCATGTATGCTTCCGGGGCCGCTCCCATATGGCTGGCTCTGCTCATATCCGCGACCAAAATCGACAACTTCAACGTCGCAGCCAGGGAAACCGCACATGTCTGCTTCGCGTTATCGTCACAGCCCCGAAAAAATACCCGCAACTGCGTCTGGCTGGCTTCTGCCCGCCGCGCGAGTTTCAGCAGCCCCTGATCCACTCCCCCGTCGCTGTCGGCGCCATCCGGCATTCGCACAAAGTGCGTGAGTCTCGCATCGAGGCCCGTCTCGCCTGTCAGGAAAGCAGCGATCCGCGGATCGGGACACAACTCACGCCGCGGCACGGGAGTCAGTTCATCCCCGAGCAGGCGGATCAGTTTCTCCGCCCGCAGCGGATTCGAGGCATCGAACACAGAGCGCAAGGCGAACTTATCGTGGACGGAATCGCAAAGAACGCTGAGCACCAGATCGATAGAGGGCCTGCGGCGGCTCACGTCGTCCTGAAGGTAGGCGAAGATGCGCTCGTATCTTGGCTCGATTTCGGGCGCCAGAGCGATCAGCAAAGCGTCGAGCTCCAGCCGTGACAGGCCGTATATCGCCCCCAGTTTGTCAAAACGCGGGCCGGTTGCCATAGCCTCCGCTTTGCCGCACGCAATCGTGTCCTCGGGATTCGCCAGGCTGCGCACAACTTCCGACTCGCTGACATATAGCCCGCGAAACGGATCCGATCCAGGCTCGCGGCCGGTCCGCAGACGAGCCCAGTCAATCATGCGGAACAACTGCTCGTCCAGACGGCGAAGCGAGTCGATGATGGACGTGTCGCTCATCTTTTTACCCGATCGTTTGCGCCCTGAGGGAATCTGGAACTGTAATCCCGCAGCGAGCTTTCCAGCGTTTCGCAAAGATTCCGCGCCAGCGCGATATTGACCACAAGGCGGGTGTGAATTCGTTCCGCTTCCGGCGGATACTCCTGCCCGAAGTCGAGGACAAATTCGTAAGCGTTGAACCCGATCCTGAAGAAGTTGGCATAACGAGCTTCGGGGTCCGCCACTGTACCGCTGCGGGTTTCGGACATATATACCGGCCCGCTCATGAAGGCATGCGGCGGTCCACACAGGAATTTGTTGAGAACGAAGGCGCGAATGCGCGGGCCCCTACAGCTGGTGTAACAGCTTCCTGTTACACTTCAGCCCAGGATCGTTGATTTCTGTGAAGCAACCTGTAACAGCGTGTAACAGTTTGGGAATCGGCGTGAGTCACGCGGTTCGCGTAATGTTGTACCGGGCCATCTTCCGGTAAAGCGTCATGCGCGACCAATGCAGTTCTTTGGCAGCCAGGCTCCGGTTCCACTCGGTGCGCGCCAGTGTCATCAGAATTCGCTCCAGTTCGCCGCCCGTGGAACCCTGCACAGCGTTGCGAAACTGTGAAGGCAGATCGATTTGCCCACTGGCGCCCGGTCCCGGGTCGATAAACGACGCCTCCACAATATTGCGAAGTTCGCGAACGTTTCCGGGCCACGTGTAGGCCATCAGCAATTCCGCCGTCCCGCGCGTGAACGACTTGGTGACGCAGCCGAATTTCACATCGAATTCCCTGCGGAACGTCTCGGCCAGAGGAAGGATATCGTCCTTTCTTTCACGCAGCGGCGGCAAATGGATTCTTGCCACATTCAAACGGAAGAACAGGTCCCGCCGAAATGTCTCGTCGCTCTCCAGCTTCCGGTTGGTCGCCGCAATTATCCGTATATCGATTTTCTGAGCCTGGCGTCCGCCTAAGCGCTGGATTTCCCCGCTCTCGATGGCACGCAGAATCTTTGCCTGCGCATAAGGACTCAGGTCTCCGATTTCGTCCAGAAACACGCTGCCGCCGTGCGCGAGCTTCAATTTACCGTCCTGCGGAGCGTGCGCGCCGGTGAAGGCTCCCCGTTCATAGCCGAATAGTTCGCTTTCGAGCAGGCTGTCGGGAATGGCGGCGCAATTGATGGTGATGAACGGCCTGGCGGCGCGGCTGCTGAAGCGGTGAACGAAATCGGCAGCCAGTTCCTTTCCGGTGCCCGTCTCGCCCGTAATCAGCACATTACTGTTACATGCGGCTGCTCGTCGAAGATAACTCTTCACGTTTTCGAGCGCCTTGCTCACGCCTACAATCCGGTTGTCTCCATCCCTGGTAGTGCGATTCGGAACCACCCCTTCGATGGCTGCCGCCAGTTGTGCGGGTGTCTGCGGCAGGCGGATGTAATTTGCCGCGCCGGCCCGCAACGCTTCTATAGCGAGGCTCTCCGAACCCTGCGATGTGACCAGAACGATAGGAATGCCGTTTTGATCGCGAGACGCTGAACGCGCGGCGGCGAGGTCGTTTGGAGAGATCTGGTCGCCGCAGCCGATAACGATTGCCACGGGCGGACTTCCGGCATTCGCCAACGCGAAGCCCGCCGCCAGGAGCAGGGTCGAAAGCGTATCTCGCAACTGCGAGTTTTGGGAAAATATCAGGATGGCCGCTCGCACGACCATCCAATAGTACTCGTAGTACCTTGGGTCTGTAAATACTCAAAGTGGTGACTTAAGGACGTAATCATCGACTTGGTGCGGAATTGTATCTTAATTAACGAAAGACCGCTGGAGTTGTCGATGAGTTGTGAATGCCAATACGATTGGAAAAATCTCGGCGGGCAGTTCGGAGCCACGCACGCGACGTTGCCATGAATGCGCAGCTGTGCCACCGTTGGTTGCGCCAGCCGAATTTGCGCGCCAGCGCATGCGCAACGCGGTCCACGTCGGGACTTGCCGGACCGCCGAGAACTTTGCTTTGTCGCGGGTAATCACAGATCCCCCGGATTACTCTTTTGATTACGCCCTCGCGCAGACGCCTAAGTAGCGTGAATCAATAGTTGAATGGGTGCCTGGATCGGCGAAATCCGCTTGGGAAAAGCCCAACCCCCTTTCATTGTCATATATGCGGCTAAGTATCTGATTTTCAATTGTCTGGTGCATCGCTACACCGGACGTTCTGCAAGAAAAAATAGTACATTTTTCGTGCACGCCAAGAGGCTTGTATCATTTCACCCGGATCGTAGGGCACTGGGCGATTATTCGAGATGCCTTTTCATACGAGGTCATGGAAGATCTGATGGAATAGCTGCGCTCCGAAAATTTACGCTTGCGCAGCGGCGATACGGAAATGTCGGCGGTAAAGTTTGACGGCCATGATGCCAGCATTGCCCGCAGAAACAGTCACAAATCCCGCGATAGTTGATTTATTAAATGGCGGTGAGGGTGAGATTCGAACTCACGGAACCCGTGAAGGTTCAACGGTTTTCGAGACCGCCGCATTCGACCACTCTGCCACCTCACCGCAATCGCAGTGCCTGAATTTTCAGACCCGGCATCACCCAATATATCATCCCGGAAGAGCCGTCGTTTCACACGAAGTTGCCGTTTTGGCGCGCTACAGGCCGTGATAACCTGTGCTGGCAACTACTATGAGCCACGGTTTAAATATCCCTCCCGCAGTGAAAGGCGGCCTCGATTTTCTTGCTCTCGGCGCTCTGGTCAATCGCCTCGATCCCGGCATCATCCCGTTCCGGAAGGCACGCACTCTCGAGATCCACGTGAGTGGCGGGGAATTCAACTGCGCGGCGAATCTGGCGGATTGCTTCGAACTGAACACCGGCGTCGCCACCGCGATGGTGAATTATCCGGTCGGCGAGCTGATTGCCGAGCGGGTCCGGGCAATGGGTGTGAAGCCGTTCTACAAAAGGTTTGAACATAACGGCGTCAATGGCCCCAATATGGCCACCGTGTATAGCGACCGCGGCCATGGCGTGCGCGGTCCGGTGGTGTTCTATAACCGGGCCAACGAGGCGGGCGCGTTGCTGAAGCCCGGCGATTTCGACTGGAAAGAAATCTTTTCGCAGGGCGTGCGATGGTTCCACTCGGGCGGCATCTTCGCAGCGCTTTCCGAAACTACTGGTGAATTGATCATCGAGGGGATGAAAGCGGCGCGTGCGGCCGGCGCCGTAACCTCGCTCGACCTCAATTACCGTGAGAAGCTTTGGAAGATTCAGGGCGGTGGCAATCGCGCAGTTGAGATGCTGGCGCGGATTGTCGAACAGGTCGATGTGCTGGTAGGCAATGAGGAAGATCTCCAGAAGGGTCTGGGCGTGGAAGGGCCGCAGGTGGAGTCGACGTCGAAGCTCGACACGCGCGCGTTCGCGGGCATGATGGACAACGTGGTGAAAAAATTTCCGCGAGTCAAGATCGTGGCGACGACACTGCGCGAAGTGCATTCGACGACGCGGCACTCGTGGGGCGCCGTCGCATGGATTAACGGGAAACTGCACACCGCTCCGACGACTGATCTCGACGTCATAGACCGGGTCGGCGGCGGCGACGGTTTTGCTTCCGGATTCTTCTATGGCCTGCTCACCGGCGAGTCTCCCGAGCAGGCGGTCAAACTCGGTTGGGCCCACGGCGCGCTGCTCACCACCTTCCCCGGTGACACCACCATGGCCACCGTGGAACAAGTTCGCGCCTTCGCAAAAGGCGGCTCGGCGCGCATTCAGCGCTAACCCGGCAAAACCAGAATAGGAGCCCTTATGCCAGCCAGGAACCTGATGGATCTTACCGGCCGCGTCGTGGCCGTGATCGGAGGTACTTCCGGACTCGGTCGCGAGTTGGCGATCGGTCTGGCCTCCGCCGGTGCCCACGTTGTCCCTACCGGACGTCGTGCCGACCTGGTCGACGACGTCTGTAAACAAGTGGAACTGGCCGGCAGCAAAACGCTGCGCCGGGTCTGCGATATCGGGTCCCGCGAATCCGTAGACGAATTCCGCGATGCCATCCTCGCGGAATTCGGCCAGGTCGACGTCCTGCTCAACGCCGCCGGCCAGATCTTCCGCAAGCCCACCATCGACGTCACCGAA
>JAICJH010000008.1 GCA_025928545.1 Bryobacteraceae bacterium
AACACTTCCCGCGACATACTGCTTGGGAATATACACGTACACGCGGCGGCTGTAAGGCGCGGGCATAACGGGGATCATGCGCGAATTCGGCGGTTGCGGAGGAGCGTTAGGATCGCGCGGCGCACGCGTGATTCCGGGATACATCTTGCTGTCCCCGGACTCCATCGCGAAGATGCAGACTACGCCCTTCGGCACGCTTGCGTTCTCCACCGTTTCGGCAGCGGCGGGATGTGTCGGCCCCAGCACGAAGTTTCCGTCAACATTGTTCGGAGCATTCTCACCATCCGGAAGATCCTTCGCGTCAACGTTGCCCGCGGCATGCGGATCGCGAACGGCAGCACCGCCACGGCCCCCGCCCGAACCTCCGAAGGCACCGCGGCCGCCGCCGGAAAATCCGAGCCCACCACCACGGGGAGCGCCACCCGTCGGTGCGGGTGCGGCAAGAGCGGCCCCGGGACCGGTGGTGTAAGCAGGCGCGGCATTAGCCTGCGGCAAACTCCCGCAGCCAACCGACTGAGCCAGAGCGGTCTGCGAACCGACCATGAATCCGGCGGTCGCCAGCGCGGCAAAAACATGCGATCTCTTCATTTCTTTCGTTCTCCTGATTTCCAATTGGATAACTTTGCCACAAATACTCGAGCGCTTCAGCCAGCGTCTGCTGCTTCACCGGGCTGTTGGGAATGATCGTCTCGTGACGGCGTCGAGGGATTCCAGAGCCCCTGCTTTAGCGCAGCCCACTCACCCGAACTGCAGCAGGCGCAGCGCAGCGGAAGTGTTGACTTTCATAACGCGATAAGGACCCTACGAGCCGCCATCTTATCACGCGGAAACGAACAGTACGTTTGTCATTTGCCCTCGCGTCTTGCTGAGTGGTCTTATCGGCGTGAATCGGCGTGCATCGGCGGCCGTTTATTTCTTATTTCTCGTTCGGATAGTTGAAGAAAAGCTGATTGCCATCGGGATCATTGACTACCAGAAGCCGGTAGCCCCACGAACCTTCCTGAACCGAAACGTCTCGCGTCTCAAGTTCCGCGCGCAGGGCGTCCAAAGCGGCGACCGCAGCCTCGCGGGTCGCCGGCTCGACATTCAGGGAAATAAAAATCACTCCCTTCCCAATCTTCTCCGGCCACGAGTCGGCGAGGATAAGCGCACAACCTTGCCGGTCGACCTCGGCGACATGCACTCTGCCGTCGGCTTCATAGCGCCACGGATTAGAGAAGCCGAGTTGGTCAACGTAAAAGCGAAGCGACGCCTCCACATCTCTCACGTGAAGGATCGGGCGTGCGAACCAGTTTGTCATCGTATATCCATCGCCTCGAATTGATATTCGAGGTCTTCCGTTGTTTGAACGTTCATCTGTTGGTAAGCTCCGCGCTTCACAATCATTTTGATTGCTGGTCCGGTAGTTAGCTCCACTATAGACGCGGTATCACAACCCGTTTAAATTCCGAACGCGGGGTATCATTTATTACACTGCTCGGCGTTGTCTGAATGTCTAAGTCAGCGGCTCCGCATCGCCGGCTCAGTTCAACCAAAACATGACCCTTTCTCCCGGAACCCGCCTGGGGCACTACGAAATCATCGCGCCGCTCGGAGCGGGCGGCATGGGAGAGGTGTTCCGCGCACGCGACACCAAACTCGAGCGCCACGTGGCAATCAAAGTTCTGCCCCCTGCAATGGCGAAGGATCCGGATCGGCTCGCGCGGTTCGAGCGCGAAGCCAAGGTGCTGGCCTCGCTGAATCATCCGAACATCGCCCAGATCTACGGCCTCGAAGGCAATGCGCTCGTCATGGAACTGATCGAGGGTTCTACGCTGGCCTGTCCGCAGCCTTTGGAGACGGCGCTTGGTTACGCGCGGCAGATCGCTGAAGCTTTGGAAGCGGCGCACGAGAAGGGAATCACGCACCGGGATCTGAAACCGGCGAACGTGATGATTACCCCCGCTGGTGTAGTCAAGGTGTTGGATTTCGGCCTCGCCGCGGTTCCGGTGGGCGACGACTACGATCCGCATAATTCCCCCACCATGATCGCGGCCACGCAGGCGGGCGTGATCATGGGGACCGCAGCTTATATGAGTCCGGAGCAGGCGGCCGGGAAGCCGGTAGATCGCCGCAGCGACATCTGGAGTTTCGGGGTCGTGCTGTGGGAGGTGCTGACCGGGAAGAAGCTGTTCAGCGGTGAGACAATTTCGCACACGATGGCCCATGTCCTGACCGCGCCGATCGACATTTCGACTCTGCCGCCATCCGTCCCCACCCCCATCGCTGAACTGCTGAAACGTTGTCTCGACAGGAATCTGAAAACGCGCCTCCAGGTGATCGGCGAAGCCCGCATCGCGATTGATCGCTATCTGGCCAACCCGGAACAGGCGGTCATTTCAGCCACGCCGCCCACAGTGTCGCGGGCCGGCTGGACCTGGAAGGCCGCGCTCGGAGTGGCGGTGGCGGCGGCCGTCTCCCTGGCCGCAATTCACTTCCGGGAAGCGCCGCCCGAACCTCCCCAAATAACGAAGGTTTCGCTGCTGGTGCCGGAGAGAGCGACGCTCGTCAATGCGCCGGTCATCTCCCCCGATGGACGGAGGGTGGTGTTCAAGGCCAGCCTCGACGGGCAGGTGAATTACTGGCTCCGGGACCTCGATGGTCTGAACGCCCGCATCTTGTCCCGCAGCAATGACAACGCAAGCGCGTACTGGTCCCCGGACAGCCGCTGGATTGCTTTTGCCGAGGCAGGCAAGCTGAAGAAGATGGATGTGAACGGGGGGCCCGCGATCACCATTTGCGATATGGGGGCCTCACTCACCGGAGCCTGGAGTTCCTCCGGCACGATCGTTTTCTCCCAGGGCGGGCAGGGTTTGTTCCGCGTCTCCTCCGCCGGCGGAACGCCCGTACTGTTGAGTTTGCCTGATAGCAAAGCGGGGGAGACTGTATTCAGTGCACCCTTGTTTCTGCCGGACGGGCAGCATTTTGTGTATCTGAGCCGTAACGTCGATGAGACAAAGAGCCGCATCTATGTGGACAGTGTGGATGCCCGGCCAGGCGTAAGCACGCGGCGGGAAGTTCTGGCCACCGACTCCAACGCGGTCTATGCGCCGCCTCCGGCCCGAGCTTCCGGGGATGCAGGCTATCTGCTGTTTGTCCGGGACCATACCCTGATGGCGCAGCGTTTCGATGCGGAGAAGGCAACTACGGCGGGCGATGCGATGACGGTGGCCGAGGACGTGGATGTGAGCCTGTCGACCGGAAAGGGCTTTTTCTCGGTATCGCGGAATGGCTCTCTCGTCTATGCTTCCGGGGCGCTGGCCGGGAACGACCGGCAACTGACCTGGTTCGACCGCGCAGGAAAAGCAACGGGCGTCGTAGGACCGCCGGCCGACATCAATTGGGCGCGGCTTTCGCCGGATGGCTCCATGGTGGCCTCAGATCCGCTGAACGGCAACCGTGATATCTGGCTGCGGGACTTGGCCCGTGGCTCTGCCACCCGTCTCACATTTGCGAAATCGGGGGCGTCAAAAAGGTACCCGGTTTGGTCGCCGGACGGCCGTCGCATCGTGTACTATTCAATTCCGGAACGCAATCCGATGGCCAGGGCCTCCGACGGAAGTAGCGCGGAAGAACAACTCGTTCAGGGTTCCCGCGAGCAGACCGTCGACGATTGGTCGCCCGATGGCCGCTGGCTCGTTACGGAAGCATCGGATGAGAAGGCCGGCAGCGACCTCTGGCTCTTTCCTGCGGAACCCGACGCTTCAGGCAGCCGAAAGGGCGTTCCCTATGTGAACAGTGAGTTCCTGGAGACCAGCGCCCGCGTGTCCCGCAATAGCCAGTGGCTGGCCTATACGTCTGACGAATCGAAACGCAATGAGGTCTACGTGCAGACGTTCCCGGAGCACGGCGGCAAGTGGCAGATCTCGACCAGCGGCGGAGACTACGCGCAGTGGAGTCGCGACGGGCGCGAGTTGTATTTCATTGGGGCAGACCGCAAGCTGATGGCGGTGGAGATTACAGGCGCCGGGACAGGGTTCAAAGCCGGAGTGCCGAAGCCCCTGTTTGAAGTCGCGGCGCAGCGGGATTTCGACGTGAGCAAAGAGGGGCGGTTTCTGATTCAGGTACCAGTGGACCAGACGAAGAAGAGTGTTGCGCTGACGCTGGTGACGAACTGGCAGGCGGGTCTGAAGAAGTAATCACGATTTTTTTGCCTGGAAGTCTGGCGACACGAATCCCGATCGGCGTCCGACCGGTGTGGCCAGGGTTCTTGATGAAGCGCTCAAACGGGTTGAGTCATTGCCCCAGGCTGACCAGGACTTCATCGCGTCCAGAATCCTGGAAACACTGGACGACGATGGAGCGTGGTCGCGCAGTTTTCGCGACAAACCACTTGTGCTTGAAGCACTAGGCCGCGGATGCGCTCGCCGGATGCTCGCGAGGATTCCGCTGGAGGCGAAACGGATCATAAACTGCTAGGATTTGGGCGTGCTACAGGTGAGATATTTTTGGAGTGTTTACGCGACAGCAGTCGCGGTGCTGCCCCTGGTTGGCTGCATCGACCCGTGTGGGAACAGAACCCTGAGCGAGACGCAGGCGCCAGGAAGCAGTAAGCGTGCTGTCGTGTTCGAACGCGATTGTGGCGCAACGACTGATTTCAGTACACAGGTGTCCATCTTAGACGTTAGCGAAACTGGCCCCCGCGACGGCGGAAACGTATTTGTTGCTGATAGCGACCACGGTGCAGTGGACAATATGACGGTCAGTGTTCGTTGGGACTCACCAGGACACCTTGTTGTAAAGTTTCCAGTTCGAGCACGCGTCTTTCGCCAGCAAGCCCAAGTCAGAGGCGTCAATATTTCATACGAAAAGATCCCCTGACCATTCCCGGAGCGACCTCGCGGTTTATCACTGAACTGTATCGAAACGCGATCCTAAAGTGGGAAGGACCGCTGAACATTTCGCCCCGACCCGGAAAGTGAGTCACAGCGAAATAAAATTATTTTCAAATCTCTGCATCTATCTGAACACGCCGAACTTGCCGATTTCACCCGCCCGGAAAACCCCATCCAGTCAACCCGAATTTCTTGACACCCTGTGCTACTTTCCAGACAGGGAGTGGTTCTTCGCCGGCCGCTCCTGACAATTTTTCCTGCGCAGGAAACGTCGACTGAGGTGAAACTGGACTCTCGGGTGCCCGTTAAAGGCTCACGGCAGCGGCCCTTGGGACCGTGTCGACGAGAGGACTTTCCAGACTAGTTTGGAATAAACGAACTGTTTCGCTCGTGTCGCCCGGAAGGCGGCGCGGGCGGCCAGTATCGTCCGCCAGCCACAGCGAAAAAAAGTGAAGCTGGTTTGCCAGAGGGCGGAAGATCGAAATTGGCGCTATGCACGCGGGCATATGTACTTACTAACCGCGGGCCGACAGCCCGATAGATCCCGCTCGATTCATGGGCGGCAGGATACGGCCCTATAACAAGGCGCCCCCTGCCGTCACGACGTTTAACCCTTGACCTCATGGCCGTGGGAAAGGTACGACCAAAATAATTCAGCGTGCCGCCAACACGCGTATGGAATTCTGGAAAGAGATGAAGAAACTTCTTGCCCTCAATCGCGGCGAAATCGCAATCCGCATCATGCGCGCCGCTACCGAGCTAGGGCTGCGCACCGTTGCTGTTTATTCGAAGGAAGACCGCCTCGGCCTTCACCGCTTCAAAGCCGATGAAGCCTACCTGATCGGCGAAGGACTCGGCCCCGTCCAGGCTTATCTCGATGTCGAAGGCATCGTCGCCCTCGCCAAAGAAAAAGGCGTCGATCTCATTCACCCCGGCTACGGTTTCCTCTCCGAAAACCCGGCCCTGCCTCGCGCCTGCGAGCGCGCCGGCATCACGTTTGTCGGCCCCGGCGCCGACCTTCTCGAACTCCTCGGCGACAAAACCGAAGCCCGTAAACTCGCCGAACGCGCCGGTGTCCCCGTCGTTCCCGGCACCGACAATCCCGCCGACGTCGCGAAGATCGGTTTCCCACTCATCATCAAGGCCTCATTCGGCGGCGGCGGACGCGGCATGCGCGTCGTCGAATCCGAATCTCAGTTCGCAGGCAAGCTCGAAGAGGCCACCCGCGAAGCGGCCGCCGCGTTCGGCAACGGCGCGGTTTTTCTCGAGCGCTACATTCGCCGCGCCAAACACATTGAAGTGCAGATTATGGGCGATCGGCACGGCAACATCGTTCATCTGCACGAACGCGATTGCTCCGTGCAGCGCCGCCATCAGAAGGTCGTGGAAGTCGCACCTGCCGTCAACTTGCCGAAGCGCGTCCGCGAAGCTCTCGCCGAAGCCGCAATCAAGCTCGCGCGCGAAGCCGGTTATTACAACGCGGGGACGGTCGAATTCCTCGTCGATGCGGAATCCGGCGAATTCTATTTCATCGAAGTCAACCCGCGCATCCAGGTCGAGCACACAGTCACGGAAATGGTGACTGGCATCGATCTCGTCCGCTGCCAGATCCTCGCCGCTCAGGGCCACAACCTGCATGAAAAACCGATCGGCATGCCCCGCCAGAAGGACATTCCGCTTTACGGCTTCGCCCTCCAGTGCCGCGTCACAACCGAAGACCCCACCAACAACTTCACGCCGGATTACGGCCGTCTGCAAACCTACCGCTCCCCCGCGGGCTTCGGTGTTCGCCTCGATGGCGGCTCGGCCTACAGCGGCGCCACCATTACCCCTTACTACGATTCGTTGTTGGTGAAAATCAGCGCGTGGGCCAGCGAGTTCGAACAGACCTGTAATCGTGCAGATCGCGCTCTTCGCGAATTCCGCGTACGCGGCGTCAAAACCAACATCCCGTTTCTTGAAAACGTCGTGAACCATCCGGATTTCCGCGCCGGCAACGTCACCACGTCGTTCATCGATCAGACCCCCGCGCTCTTCACCTTCTCGCCGCGCAAAGATCGCGCAACCCGCATCCTCACCTATCTCGGTGAAACCATCGTGAACGGGAATCCGGAAGTCGCCGGCAAAATCAGGCCGAAGGAATTCCGCCCCGCGCCTGTGCCCCCGCACATCGCCGCACCGGCCCCCCGCGGCACCAGACAACTCCTCGATGAATTGGGGCCGAAGAAGTTCGCCCAGTGGATGACTGCGCAGTCCGGTCTCCTCATCACCGACACTACGTTTCGCGACGCCCACCAATCCCTGATGGCCACCCGCATGCGCGGTGCCGACATGCTGACGATCGCCAACTTCGTCTCGCATCGCCTTCCCAATCTCTTTAGTCTCGAAATGTGGGGCGGCGCAACGTTTGATGTCGCCATGCGTTTCCTCCTCGAAGACCCGTGGCTGCGTCTACGCAAGCTCCGTGCGGCAGTTCCGAACATCTGCTTCCAGATGCTGTTCCGCGCTTCCAATGCCGTCGGTTACACTGCTTATCCCGATAACGTCGTCCGCGAATTCGTGCTCGAATCCGCCCGTCAGGGCATGGATATCTTCCGCATCTTCGACTCGCTCAACTGGCTCCCGAACATGCGAGTTGCCATGGAAGCCGTCCAGGAAACCGATCGCCTCTGCGAAGCCGCCATCTGCTACACGGGCGACATCCTCGATCCTTCCCGCCAGAAGTACTCGCTTAAATATTACGTGCGCATGGCGAAGGAACTCGAAAAAATGGGCGCGCACATCCTGGCCATCAAAGACATGGCCGGCCTGCTCCGTCCCTACGCCGCCGAAGTTCTGGTCGGCGCGCTGCGCGACGAAATCGGCATTCCGATTCACTTCCACACACACGACACCAGCGGGGTCCAGTCCGCCTCCATCCTGAAGGCCGCCGATGCCGGCGTTCACGTAGCCGATGCGGCAATCTCGTCCATGAGCGGTCAGACCAGCCAGCCGAACCTGAATTCGATAGTCGCCGCGCTGAAGAATACCCCTCGGGATACCGGCCTCGATCTCGATGCGCTCAACCAGTGTGCCGATTACTGGGAAACCGTGCGCGCCTGGTATGAGCCGTTCGATAGCGGCCCGAAGAGCGGCACCGCCGAAGTCTATCTGCACGAGATGCCGGGCGGCCAGTTTACCAACCTCAGGGAACAGGCGGAATCGCTTGGTTTGGGCCCGAAATGGCCTGAAATCGCCCGTATGTACCGCGATGTGAACCTCGCGTTCGGCGATATCGTGAAGGTCACGCCATCCAGCAAAGTGGTCGGCGACCTGGCGTTATTCCTCATCAGTCACGACATGTCGATCGAACAATTTCTGAGCCTCGAACCTGGCCACAACGTCTCGATCCCGCACTCGGTCGTCGATATGTTCGAAGGCTCGCTCGGCGAACCCGAAGGCGGCTGGCCGGAGCACGTCAAAGCGATTGTCCTGAATGGCAGACAGCCGCGTGAGGGTCGCCCCGGCGAACATTTGGCGCCGGCCGATTTCGAAGCGGTTCGCGAAAAAGTAGCCGCGGCCATCGATCGCAAACCCGGCAACGATGAAGTCCTCAGCTACCTCATGTACCCCGAGGTGTTCCTGAAATTCGCGAAAGCCCGCGCTGCCTACAGCGATGTCGACGTTCTGCCGACTCCGCAGTTTTTCTTCGGCATGCAGAAGGGCGACGAAATCGCCATCGACATTGAACCCGGCAAAACCCTCGTCGTGAAATTCCTAGCCGTCAGCGAACCACACCCCGATGGCACCCGGACGGTATTCTTCGAAATCAACGGACAACCGCGCGAAGTCGACGTCCGTGACAAGAGCCTGCAATCCACTGTTGCCGCACGGATCAAAGCCAATGGATCGAACCCAGGCGAAGTGGGCGCGCCGCTCCCAGGCCTGGTAACGGCCGTTGCAGTGAACCCCGGTGCGACGGTGAAAAAAGGAGACAAGCTGCTGGTGATCGAAGCCATGAAAATGCAGAGCACGGTCTACGTACCGCTGGATGGCAAAGTGTCACAGCTCGTAGCTCATATCGGTATGCAGGTGGAGGCCAAAGACCTGTTGGCCAGAATCGAATAATCGTCACCGAACGGAATCGTCGATCCAGTACCCGATCCGCGACTGCAGCGTCAATTGCTGCCGATTCCGTATCTCGACGTGCAGCGAATGCGGACCCGGCGTAGGGGGCGTGGGGCGGAAACTCAGAACGTAATACTGAAGCACGTCATGTGACACCGCGATCAGTCCCTGCCGGAGATCTTTGGCATTGCTGAATCGAAAAAATTCGCCTCCGGTCAGTTCCGCCAGAGACGCCGCCGTATTAGTGCGCAGGCCGTTGCGTGCGGTGAGATAAGCCATCTGAGCCAGCCGCAGCGGCGGAGCCAGCAGCGTGAGGCAGTCGAGCACCTGGCGGCTGTAATGCCCGTCATATTCCGCGTCGGCTCCTTCGCGGCTGAAGCATCCATGCGGAGGACCGGGCTCGCTTGGATGGCCCTCGGTTCCCGGCGCCAGGTGCGCCAGCGCGGCCTTCGTGCTCGAAAAGCCGAAGCTGTAAAGAGCCGTGTTGGTATCGCCCAGCAGTCGCAGCGCTTCGCCAAGCGACGTGTTGCTGCCCTGGTCGATAGTCTCGCTGAACAGCAGAATGGCGCGGCGGTAATTCGATGGCTGGTTGCGCAATTGCGCCACCGCGAAAGCCACTCCATCGAGAATCGCGGCCCCAGGCCCGCCTTTATTCAGGCTGGATAACTTGAGCGTTGCCTGCGCCGTTTCCGGAGTGAACGGCACCAGCAGATGTGGAGTGCTGTCGAAGCCGATGACCGCGACGCGATGCTCCACGCCGCCAATCAGAGCTCCGATAATCGCATCGAGGTGCTCATAATCTTCGATATGCTTCGCGCCCGCGCCGCCGGTTTCCACGCAGATTGCCAGGGCCAGCGGTTCGGAATCGGTGTCCGGATCGAGCGTGAGTTGCTGCGGAATGCCGTTGTCGGTCAGGGAAAAATCGGCGGCCGTGAGATCGAAAACCACCGCTCCCTGCTTGCTCTTGACGAGGGTTGGCACCAGCACCACATTAGTCTGAACCTTCAACGTCGGGGGATTCGGCTCCATTTGCTGGGCGAACCCGGCAATTGCGACAAGCATCAGCGACGTAATGGCGAGAGCGCGTATGGGCAACGGATTGCTTTCATGATACGCGCACGACCCCAGAATGCCGTTCGCCCTCCCATTCGACACGCTTGGCACGCAGGTCGTGATTTTGCTCCTGCTGGCGATCCCCGTGGCCTGCATTTCATGGACGATTACGCACGAAGAGATCTTCCGCGAGCCCCGCGAGTATTGTGCTCAGCGGAGCCGTTCCTGCCGAAAATTGGTACAGCGCAAGTTCTTTTATGCCCTGACCTGTGAGTTTTGCCTCAGCCATTACATCGCGGCTTTTTGGCTTTTCGTCAGCAGATATCGTTTGCTGTTCGATTCCTGGCGCGGGTATCTGGCCGCCCTTTTCGCGTTAGTGTGGGTGGCCAACCTCTATATGGCGATCTTCGGGCGGCTTCGGCTTGAGATTCAAAGCCAGCGTCTCGGAATCGAGGAGGAAAAACGCGAACTGGAGAGCAAAGGCCCTCCCCGATCCGAGACTGGCTGAATCGATTAAAGTGGTGTGCAGCCCGGGTGACCGCACTGGCAGGAGAGTTCGGTGAGATCACCGGCATCTTCGCAGGCTTCGCTGCAATAATCCTCGCCCTCGGGAGCGGCGCAATTGCAGGCCGGGTGTTTGCACTTTTGCACTTCTTCTGTCATAGGGTCACCTCTCGGGCGATAACGGAAGCAATTCGATTACCATCCCGATCTGTAATAATGACTCAATCGTGAAACGCTACTTTGCCGCAGCTCTCTTGGCAGCGGGACTCTACGCCGCCGGTTCCAACGCCGCGTCGGACGACGAATGGCCCGCTTATGGTCGCGATCCAGGCGGCCAGCGCTACTCGCCGCTCAGTCTGATTAATCGCGGAAACGTGGCCTCGCTGGAGATCGCATGGACTTATCGAACCGGCGATGCTTACCAGCCGCCGCGCGGCCGCCCGACGGCCTTTGAAGCCACACCTCTCTATGTAGATGGCACCCTTTATCTGGCGACGCCGCTCGGTCACGTGGTGGCGCTGAATCCGGTGACCGGTCAGCCGCAATGGTCGTTCGATGCGAAGGCGCCGCGCGATAAAGGTTACGGCGATTTCGCCAGCCGCGGAGTGAGTATCTGGAAGTCCGCAGCGGGCCAGAAGCGGGTATTCGTTGCAACCATCGATGCGCGCCTCATTGCGCTGGACGCCGCGACCGGCAAACCGATCGTCGCTTTCGGCGATAACGGCGAGGTCAATCTGCGGAACGGGCTTCGCATCGCGCCCTCCGATTTCTCCGAATACGAGGAGACTTCGCCGCCCGCGATTGTCGGAAATACCGTGGTTGTAGGCTCGGGCGTCGCGGATAACGGATCCATCGGGCAGGCCAGCGGTGAAGTCCGTGGCTACGACGCCATCACCGGAAAGCTCAAGTGGACGTGGGATCCGATCCCGCAGGCGGCCGGCGTTCCCGGAGCCGAAACATGGAAGAACGGGAGCGCGAAAAGAACGGGAGCGGCGAATGCCTGGTCATGGATTGCTTCCGATCCCCAACGCAATCTCGTGTTCGTCCCGACCGGCAGCCCGAGCCCCGACTACTATGGCGGGGAACGCCTTGGGGACAACCTGTTCGCGAATTCCATCGTGGCGCTGAATGCTTCGACAGGCAAGCGGGTGTGGCATTTTCAGACGGTCCACCACGATCTGTGGGATTACGATGTTGCTTCGCCGGCCATTCTGTTCGATGTGAAACGCGCGGGCCGCGATATCCCCGCGCTCGGGATCGGGTCGAAGAGCGGAAACTTCTTCATCCTGGATCGCACGACCGGGAAACCGATCTTCGGCGTCAGCGAAAAGCCGGTCCCGCAAACCGATATCGTTGGTGAGAAATCGTCGCCGACCCAGCCATTTCCGCTGTCTCCGAAGGGGCTGGCTCCGCAGGGCGTCGCCGCGCCGTGGGGTGCGACAGAAGCGGATCGGGCGTTCTGTGCAGCGGAAATGGCGAAGCTTCGCAATGAAGGTGTGTTTACACCGCCGAGCATTCGGGGATCCTATATTCTGCCGGGTAACGTCGGCGGAATGGCGTGGGGTGGCGCCGCTTTTGATCCGGCTCATCGAATGCTGCTGATTCCCACGAACAACATCGGAGCTGAGGTGCGGCTGATTCCCCGGGCGGATTTCGCGAGCCAGCGGGAAACCGAAGGCCGCGTTATCAATGGCGACTGGGAGTTCGCGGAGCAACGCGGAACCCCTTATGGAATGGCTCGGCGTCTGCTGCGCTCGCCCAGCGGATTGCCGTGCGTGGCCCCTCCCTGGGGCGTGCTGAATGGGGTGGATGCCGATACGGGCGCGGTGAAATGGACGGTGCCGACAGGCTCGTTCAACGTGGGCGCCGCGCCGGAGGGATCGATTGCATTGGGCGGTCCTATTGCGACCGCGGGCGGTTTGGTTTTCATGGCAGGCACGCTGGATGCGGGGATCTACGCTTTCGATGTGGAAACCGGCAAGCAATTATGGAGGGGCGAACTGCCGAGCAGCGCGCGGGCGACCCCGATGACTTATCGTGGACCCGATGGCCGGCAGTACCTGGTGATCGCGGCCGGAGGGCACGGAATTCCGGGGATGGCTCCCCTCGGCGATTCCCTGGTGGCCTTTACCTTGAAGCCCGGGAAGTAGATAGCGCATTGGCGTTCAACGTGCTTGCTGCGATACTAGGGCGTTGAAGAAGCCACCCAATCTTGCCCGCAGTATTGCCCGCTCGGCCGGACTGGCCGTGCTGGGATTCGCGGCCACCGCGATTCCGCTTCATCTGCTGCTGCGAAGAGAACTGCGCGATGCGCCGGAGGATATCCGGGCGCAGGGCTGGCCCATCCGGATGATGCAGGTACTCTTCTCCAAGTACGTGCTGAAATGGATCGACGTCGAGGGCCTGGAGAATCTTCCGCAGCAGGGCTCATATCTGGTGGCGGGTAATCACGCTTATAAATCAGGCGTGGACGGGTTTATCCTGGGCCATCTGCTCGCCACACGAGCGTTCCGCGTGCCGCGGATTCTGATGACGGCAGAGAGCCGGAACTGGGTGGTGAAAGCTGAGCGCTGGGTGCTGCACCACTACGGCATTGCGCTGCTGGTTCCCGATGAGACAGCGGGCCGAAAGAAGACCGGGCTTTCCGACATCATTGCGAAATATCTGCGGGAGAGCAGGAGGCACGCGGTGCTGATTTTTCCGGCCGGCCGCGCCATCGCGGACCCCGTGCTGCAGCTGAAGAACTGGAGTACCGGTGTGGTGATCGCCGCCGAAAAAAGCGGGTCTCCCATCGTCCCGGTTGCGGTGGGTGGGCTGCGGCTGGACTGGACTCCGGAGACCGTGATCTTCGCCGCTCTCGAAGCGGAAGGACCGGAGCCGCCGTTCCATTTCCATGTGCGCATCGGTAAGCCGATCATGCCGACCGGCGATCCGCACCTCGATCTGAGCTTATTGAACCAGGCCGTCGCCGAACTGATGCAGAGTATTCCGGGTTTGCGCCCATCTCCCGGCGAAGCCGATCCGGCGTTTGGCAAAGTCACATTGCGCGACGGGCGCACGCTGGCGTATATGGATCGCGGGCCGCGCACCGGAACGCCGGTCTTATACTTCCACGGATTTCAGGGTTCGCGCCTGGAGCGTGTTCCGGATATCGACGCGATTCTGACGAGGCTTAACGTTCGATTGATTACGCCGGACCGTCCCGGCATCGGGCTTTCGACGCCCGCCCACGCGCGCACAGTAGTGGGCTGGGTGGGGGATGTGCGGCAGTTGACGGATCAGGTGCTGGGGCCGGGGCAGGCATTTTCGATCCTCGGATTCTCGGCGGGCGCGACCTATGCGCTGGCCTGCGGACAACTGCCAGGTTTGCGGGCCATGACTCTTGTGAGCGGCATGGGCCTGCCTCATCTGATCTCCGGCTGGCGACGATACTCGGGAGCGGCATGGCACATTCTGCTCTCGGCGAAGCTCGCGACTTTCCGCGCGGCAACCTTTTTGCTGATCGAGAAGAAACAGCGCGACCGGGTTTACGGCGACTGGACGAAGTACTTCGAAGAAGTGAAAGCGGGTCTCTCGCCCGACGATCAGCGGATACTGGCGAAACCGGAGGTGGAGGAATTATTTCGCGAGAACCGGCGGGAAGGTTATACGCAATGCCCGGGGTGCCTGCTGCAGGAGGTTCAGGCGTTGTATTCCGATCCGGAAATCGATCTCGCGCATCTCGCCGCGTGCACCGTCACGCTTGTTCACGGCACCGACGATAAGGTTGTGCCGATTGACGTGGCCCGCGATCTCCATGGAAGAATTCCGTCAAACAGCCTGACGGAGATGAGCGGGCGCGGCCATTATTTCCTCTATGACGAGGGTGAACTGGAAAACGTCCTCGGCGAACTGGCGGAGTCGCATCGGAACTGCGAGCAACTGGAAGAGCGTATCGCCTAGCCTATTTCTTCTTTGTGGCCGCCGGTTTTTGCGCAGGGCTGATGAGATTGGCCAGTAATTGATATGCGCCGTCGGTGCCTGCGGGCAACTGTCTCCAGAGTCCCAGACCCAGATAGAACCAGCGGCCCTTGCCGAATTTTGCTTCGACCAGCGAGCCGAGTTTTTCTCCGGGATTATCTTTGAACGGATCCGTCATGGCAACGAGATCCACGTATTTCGGATCTTTCTCGCCGAGGAAATAGAGGCCGCGTTCCTGCGTCCACTTCTCCCATGTCGGAGGGCCGATCTTGTTGGGGAAGTTGAAGACCTGATCGCCGGGGACCAGGAGATTGACCGGAGCCCTTTCATCCGTAATGCGGTTGGAGCTCACTTTCGCGGGATAGGGGCCGTACTCCGCCTGATTGAACTCCATCTTGTTGTACTGCACGATGACGGTGCCGCCGCGCTCGGCGTAATCGAGAAGACGGCGATTGTAGGCGCGAAGATCGGCGCGTCGCTCGTAAGCGCGCACGCCGGTGATGATCACGTCATGCTTCGAGAGATCGCCGAATGCCATCTCGTCCTGATCGATGAAGGACACTTTCGCGCCGAGTTGTTCGAGGGCCGGAGGAACCTGATCGCCCACGCCATTGATGTAACCGACTTTGATGTTGGGGATCACTTTCACATCCACAACTTTGAGCGTGGTCTCAGCCTGTTCGATGACCTGGCGGCGTTGAATGTGCGGGTACTCGATTTCCTTGTAGCCGGTGGAAAATTTCCTATCGCCCGTTGCGGCTGAGGTGACAACGGCGTGGAGCGAATATTGCCCCACCTTTACAGTGGCGGGAGCAGTGACTTCAAAACGCGCGGAAAGCGACTCATCCTCATGCGCGAAGGCGAGCGGAACACTGGCGGGGGTGGCTTTCCAGCCGGCTGGCAGTTCAAGCGCGACAGCGGCCTGTGCGGTGCCCTTGATGCCGTTCGTGACGGTCACGTGGATTTCACGCGCGACAGACTTCGCGCCGTTCGGGGCGGGGATGACCGCGAGACCGGGATCGACCTTCACGGAGAAATCGGGCACCACGTTGAGCTCCATGCGCTTGTCGCCGAAGTAAAGATCTTTCACATAGCGATACTCGACCGGCAGTTCCTTCGTGACTTCCGCGTTGCCGAATTTCATGTGGAAGGTCACGCGGAATGGCGAGGGCGCGAACGGGACGCCGAACTCCACGGAGGGATCGAAAATCTGCATCGCAAGATTGTCGGTGTGCTTCCAGTAGTTGTCGGTAAAGTAAGGTGTCGTCGGTTTTGCGTCTTTCGGAATGTGCGCTTCCGACGTGCAGGTGTAGACAGCGTCCTTCTTTGTAGTGGCGGGCGCGCAGGCGGCGGGTGAATCGAAACCTGCGATCGACACGCCGGTAACGTTGAGATCGCCCGCGCCGCGGTTCACGGCGAGCAGCGAAAGCCGAATGGGCTGGCCGGGAATCACGAGGCCGTCATCGGCAATCGCGTCGAACGTGACACCGTTTGCAGCGAGGACGGCATCTTCATAATCGCGCTCTTTGGTTTTGAGGCGGTAGTCGATTTCATACCGCGCGGTGTCGTTCAGCCCCATGGAAGGGAGCTTTGCGCGAAGAGCGCGAAGGGCCACGAGACCGGCTTCCACGGGAGCCGCCGTGGCTGCGTCATTCCCATCGGCGAAGAACTTCTGAGCCTGTTTCGCATCGCTCAGAATGCCCACCAGGGCGGCTGACAATGCCGCCGGAGGATTCGCGCCGGCATAGCTTGCGAGAGCAGTCAGGCTGTAATCCACACCGTCCAACATAGAAGTTTCGACCTTCTGGAGCTGGCCTGGAATTGTGGTGTCCTGAAGGGCGTAGCCGCCGCCACCGCCGAAGCCGCCACCGCCGCGTCCACCGGCGCCGCCGGGCAGGGGAGGCAGTCCATTGGCGCCCTGGCACTTGTGATAGCTGCGCGCATCGGAACCGATTTCGGCGTAGGTGCGGCCAAGCAGAGTGTCATACATCTGAGTGTTGACCGGAGTCATGGGAGGGCCGGCAGGTGCGCCCGATGCGCCCTGTGCGCCGCGTCCGGCACCGGGACCACCGCGTCCCGCCGCGACCTGCTGGCCACCGGATGCTCCCGCTGCGCCACCGCGACCGCCGCGACCAGCTGCACCCGCGCCGCGTCCACCAGCCGCTGGCGCGGCGCCTGAGGCACCGGCCGCGCCACGTCCACCACCAGCCGGAATGGCCCCGCGGCCACCGGGGAAGTAGAGCTTCTTCGGCTGCCACGGGCGCAAGCCTTCTTCACGAATCTGCTCGGGGTACATGTTGGGATCGCCCGCTGCTTTGTAGGCATCGCGGAAGAGTACCGTAGTCGCTTCATGGGCGCGGTCTCCACCGCCGCCCTGAATGTTCATGGTCAGCGTGACGTCCGGACGGAGAGTGCGGATGAGGCGCACATAATCGCCGACGATTTCCTTGCGGCCCCATTTGTTGATGACTTCCTCGGGGTCGAAGGAATAGCCGTAATCGATAGCGCGGGTGAAGTACTGCTCGGCGCCATCGATCCGGTGCGCGGCAAGCAGTTCTGAAGTGCGCAGCACAGCCATGTCGTGGAAGAGTTCGGGGCCGATTTCGTTCTGGCCGCCATCGCCGCGATTGTTCTGGAGATCGATCACACGCAGACCGAGGCCATAGCCGAAGTAGGCGAACAGGGCGTTGGTTTCATCGTCGGGATGCGCGGGCGCCTGCATGAAAGTGCCGGAGACGGTGAGTTTGCGCAGCGCGAGGCCCAGCGAGACGTGACCGTCTTTCGCGACAGGAGAAAACGCCATGCGGTTCTGGGCCTGAATCTCGCTGTAACGCGAGCCGGTGGTGATGAATGCGGCCAGTGCGGCGGTTGCAGTGACAGCAAGGGTCAGTTTGCGGCGGAGGGGCAGGTTCGGAGTGCGCATTTATTTAATAGAAGATGATACCCCGTTTCGTTAAGATTCGAGTACCTTCGCTAACGGCGGTCAGGAAATGCCGTCGTACGGATATGAAGACCTGCGTGGTTCGAAGTATTTTTGCCCTGTTGGCGGTGAGCGTTGTCATGGCCCAGGAAAGCATGGCCCAGGAAAGTCCTGCGTTCGACGCTGTGTCGATCAAGCCCAGTGCTCCCGACACGCGGGGCAGTGGCTATCGGCCGTCCCCCGGACGGCTGACGATGAAGAATCTGACCCTGAAGGACCTGGTGGAATTCGCCTGGAAGCTTCACGATTATCAGCTCTCGGGCGGCCCCGCCTGGGCGGCTACAGATCGCTATGACGTGATCGCAACCTTTCCGGCCGATACTTCGGATGCGCGGCGTGCGCTGATGATGCAGACGACGCTGGCCAGTCGCTTTGCGCTGGCAGTTCGGCACGAATCGAAGGACGTTACCGGCTATGCGCTGACGGTGGGAAAGAACGGCCATAAGCTGCATGTTGCAGATGGCGCCGACCATGAGCTGATGCTGGACCGCAGTCCGGCAACCGGGCAACGGACTCTGACTGCGGCCAGCGCGAAGCTGGAGGATGTGGCGTCGCTGCTGGCGGATTTGCTCCAACGGCCCGTGGTGGATAAGACTGAGTTGCCGGGGATCTTCGATTTCAAGCTGGCATGGACGCCGGATTCCGGCACCGATCTTCCACGCAAGGGAGGCCCGGATGCGCCCCCACCACCAGCGGCTGAGACTCAGCAAGGGCCATCCCTATTCACGGCTTTGCAGGAAACGCTGGGACTGAAACTGGAGACGTCCAGAATAACGGTGCCGGCGATTGTGATCGAGCGGGCGGAAAAGCCGACGGAGAATTGATCACAACTCGGACAAGCCGCTGACCAGCATCGCGGAGAATCGCATCGGGTCCACCACACCTTCAGCTTGCATCGCGTGTTCGGCCTCCGTAACGGCCTGGCTGTTCAGTGCGGCGAGGGCGCGTTCTGCCGCGATCGCATGCATCATTAAACCAGCCGCTTTCAGCTTCGCGACGGCCTGAGGCAACACCGCCAGTGCCCGCGTTTTGTCGCCGCGTTTCAAAGCGCATGCCGCGCGAACAATGTGGCCCAGTGCGTGGGCATAGCTCACGTCGTCTTTTTCCAATTGCTTTGCCGCACGTTCGGCCTCGTTGAGCAACGGTGGCGAAACGGCCAGCGCGCACTGTGCCCGCGCATAGAAAAGCCACTGGCGCATGCCGCCGAGCCGCAGGTAATAATTCTTCTTCAACAAGGGCCATTCGTTCATCAGAAAATCCCACGCGGCTTGTCCCTCGCCGGTGTACAGGAGAAGCCGGGTGCGCACCAGCGCGGATGTGGCGGACTGGCTGGTGTAGACATTTCGGGTCCACTCGTTCAGTGCTCCATCGAGCATCTGTTTGGCTGCGGCCGGGCGTCCGGCGGCGAGTTCGCAGAGTACCTGAATTTGTCCACCGATCATGGTGGCCTCGTAAAGATCGCCCCGCTCGCGCGCTGCCTGGCCTAAGGCGGAGACGCGCTTGCGCAATTCGTTCAACCTGCCGGAGTAAAAATCGTCCCACAGACTGAAGATATGCGCGGTTGCCATCTCCCACGACGCGCCGGGGCATTCTTCGCTGAATATGGACTCGGCTTCACGCAGCTGTTCACCGCTTTCGATCCAGTTGCCGCCGAGGAAATTTACGAAGCCCTTGCCGAACAGGAACCAGGCGCGTAACAGAGGCGTGCCTGCGCGCGCGGCCAACTCCCCGCACTTCGCCAGCAGAGCTTTCGAGCGTCCCGCGCCGAGCGTCGGCAGCGATGCGGCTCCGACGGCCCTTAAAACAAGCACCTGCGCGATGCGACTGATCTCACCCGCCTGAAGGCTCAGCAAAAGACAACGGGTGGTGAAGTAAATGCCGGCAGGCACGTCGATCATGCCGAGCCCCCGAGTGGCGTCCCAGGCGGCGTCGATACGATCGAGCTCGGGGCGGGGAATCGCGTCGGCGGCGCGTTCCTGAAAACCAAGACCACGGAACAATAACTGAAGTTCGCGAAACGCCAATGCGGGAAGGACGAAGCGTCGATCGGGCAGTCGGAGTTTGACGCGTGCCAGGAGAACCTGAAATGCCTCGCGGCCTTCATCCACATAGCCAGTGGCGGCGAACCAGTAGGCCTGTTTGCGCTCGAGTTCGAAAAGCCGTTCTGGAGGCGCAACGACAGCAGCCGCTCCGTAGGCCCGCGCCGCTTCCGCGCCGTGCCCGGCGTTGGCGAGTGCATCCGCCACCTTTATTAGCAGGCCGGTTCGTGCCGGGTGTTCGGATGGGTGCAGATCGAGCGCCCGCCGGTAAAGGGCGGCCGCATGTTTGAACGCGAGAGTTTTGGCGGCCTGATCGGCGGCAGCGGCGTAGAGCGGACCCGCTTTTTCCTGCAATCCCGCGCCTTCAAAATACCCGGCAACAGCTTCCGTGTCAGCCGCGCTGCCTGCGCCGAGCGTCGACTGGAGAGTATTTGCAAGACGCAGGTTCAGTTGGCGCAGCGTTTCGAGCGGAAGGTGAGACACAATCGCCTCGCGGACGCGGTCGTGATACGGCTCAATCTCGCCCGCGCTTGTGCCGCGAACCAGGCGGCCGGCCCGAAGAGCGGCGAGCAGTCTGGGGCCTTCCTGTTCCAGCGCGACCGCACGGCAGAGCAATCCCTGATCGACTGGCCGGCCTGCAACTGCAACGATCTCAAGCAGCCGCTGCGCATCGGGATCGAGTTCGGTGACTCTTTGGTAAACCATGGAATCGAGCGTGGCGGATCGCGTGCCCGCGTCGGCGGAAGAGGTCTGGGAACGGCGGCTGAGTTCCTGAATGAAGTAGGGAGTGCCTTCGCTTTCGTGGGTGATTGCAGCTATCCGCTGGGCGGCCATTGTGTCGCCGGGTTCCAGCAGCCACAGCGCCAACGCCCGCGACTCTTCTTCAGTGAGAGGTCCGACGGGAAGATCGCGTAGTTCCGTTCCGGCGGGTGAATCCTTCCGGAGTGCGTCGAGAAAGGGACTTCGGCCTTCATACCCGTCGCGATAGGCGCCGATTATCAGGATTGGCGGAGCTTCGGGCGGACGCAGGATTTCCTTCAGCAGGGCCGCGCTGTCGGTATCGCCCCATTGCAGATCGTCGATGCAGAGCACTACGGAGTGGCGATCGGAGAGACGGCTGAACAGCTCACGCAGGGCACCGAAGGCGAGACGGCGCAATTCCTGCTGATGAAGCTGGGCACCGGTTCTGCGAGGCGCATCCGAGATTGATTGCACGTGGCGCAGCACAGGAAAGATCTGAACCAGCGTGGCGGCGTTGCGTGGAGTCAGTTCCGCGGCTTCGTGTTGCGGCAGACGCGTCAGATAACGCGCCAGTGAATCGACCACACTGTCGAACGCTTTATAGGGCATCGATTCGCGCTCATAGCAGCGGCCCGCCAATATGACGACGCGCTGGCGTTCGCCCAGTTCCCTGAGAAAGCGGTCAATCAGGGACGACTTGCCAATTCCGGATTTGCCGTGGACAAATGCGAGCGAGGGAACGTTCGTATCGGTGGCGGCGAAGGACTCGCGCAGCGTGGCCAGATGGGATTCGCGACCGACGAAGATGGAGTCGGCGGTTCGAAGCGGGGGCGGCTGGGGGATATCAGTCAGCGGCTGGCAGTTCAGTCGTGACAGCAGATCCGCGCCTCGCATACGCCGATCCGGATTGCGTTCGAGCAGACCGGCGCAGATATCTGCCCAGATGGCTGCCGGTACCGTGGACGCGTTTTCAATGAGCCGCAAAGGTGGAGCGTCGAGATGTTTCTTGTTCTCCAGAACCTGCCCGGCGGTGCCTGTGAACGGTCGGGTTCCCGCTAACGCTTCGTAGATCATGACGCCCACTGAGTACCAATCGGTTGCCTCCGTGACCGGGTCGCCTTCGGCCTGCTCGGGCGACATGTAGGAGAGGGTGCCGACTCTGCCCGCGAAGGCAATATTGTCTTCGAACTGCGCGGAGCGCGCGCGTGCGGCGAGACCGAAATCGAGCACCACAAGTCGGCCTTCGGGTGTAATTTTTACGTTGGCCGGCTTCAGATCGCGATGGAGAATGCCGCCGGCGTGCAGCGCGGAAACTGCGTCAACGAGTTGCTCGAGACTGTTACGGAGGCGGTCCCGATCGCAGTGATCGGGCACTGCCTCGTGTAAGGGCAGGGTTGGTTCATCGGGATCGAGAGGCTTGTCTGCGTCGGAGGGATCGGGCGCGGAATACCGACCCGGGCATACGTATTCCAGAAAGTGAACGCCCTCGACGTACTCCATGCTGAAGTACCATTGGCCGTCTTCGGAGAAGAGTTCGAAGAGAGTGGCGAGGTTGGGATGGCTGAGATCCGCAAGCGCGCGGAATTCATTTTTGAAAAGGCGCAGGGAAAGCTGATCGAGGCCGGACAGAGTTTTGAGTGCAACGCGGATGTTGCGCTCTTTATCCCACGCCTCATAAACAACACCCATGCCGCCTATGCCGACGGTGCGAAGGACGTCGAAACGATTGCTCGCGCGAAATCCGGATGAAGAGGGCGGGTTCAAACCGCCATCACTTTAACACGCGATGGCGTAAAGCGCATTGGCCCGATATTGTGGCGTCCCTTTTGTCAGCCCGCGGTAATATGCGGCAATTGTCACTCCTCTCTATTTGTAAGAGATTGCCCGGCGCAAGAGCACTTCAATCAGACGAGGGCAGGAGTTCCCATGAAACGCACAACCTTCTTATTCGGCCTCTTGCTTTGGTCCGCCGCCGCCTCGTCTGCGACCTCCATCAACATCCCTAACTTTGGATTTGAAGCCGTCACGCTCGCCAATCCGGACGACTACACCGCCAACAACATCCCGGGCTGGATCACCACGATTAACGCTTCCACCTTTCGACCCTCAAGCGCGGACTACGTCGGCGGCATTCCCCAGGGCCTGAACGTCGCCGCGGTCGCCAACGGAGATTTCGTCTACCAAACGCTCACCGATACCCTCACTGCCGACACCACTTACAGCCTGTTCGTAGATGTCGGGAACCGTCCCGGATTCTTCCACGGTTACACGGTGACTTTGAGTGCAGGTTCTGACATTCTCGCCACCGAATCTTCGCTCAGTCCCGCGCCCGGCGGTTTCCTCACCTCAACCATCAGCTACTACTCCGCGGCAGGCAATGCAGACCTGGGCAAGGCTCTGACGATCACCCTCGCCGACTCCGGGATCTCCGGACAGGTCAACTTTGACAATGTCCGGCTCGATGCCGTGCAAGGACCTGAGCCAGCCACTTTCGCCCTCTTCGGCAGTGCGCTGACGAGTCTGATCCTGCTGCGACGGCGATATCGTTTGGTGAGGTGAACTTGCCGGATCTGGCCGGACAGCCATTCAGCCTTATTGGTTCCAGGTCACTTCGTACGATTTCGGCATATGTCCGTCAAAGACGATGTTGCCCTTCGCCTTCAGCCCAGGCATTTTGACGATCTGGCGCACCATCTCCGGTATCATCACCATCCCGACATACTTGCCCAGGCATTCGTGTGAGCCGTAGCCGAACGTGAAGTAGTGATACCAATTCCGGCCGGCCCTGAACTCCGCTGGATTCTCAAACGCCATTTCGTCGAACATCGCCGACTGCGTCAACGCCAGAACGTTGGTCCCTGGTGGGATTGTCGTCTCGCGCGCCGTTCCTTTGGCCAGCGTGTAAGCAGAGGCTGTCTTGCGGAACATGTAAGGCGAGATCGGCACGAAGCGCAGCACCTCCCACACGATACTGTCGAACTCGGCCGGCGAATCCGCTTCCGCAGCCACCCTGGCCTGGGCCAGCAACTCCGGCTTTTCCAGCAGAAATTCAATCGCCTGCACGGTCGCCTGCGCAGTGGTTTCAATCGTCCCGATCAGCAGACCGCCGGCGTTCGTCCCGATCCGCTTCAGATCGAAGCCCACCTCAGGGGGAAACTTCGTTCTCAGCATGCGCGTCACAATGTCGTCGTGGAAGGCGCCGTCGTTCTGACCAGTGAGCAGCCGCCAGAGCTTCATCAGCGGACGCGAAATGAAACCGAACTTCAGCGCCAGGGACCGGGTAAAAATCAGCGCGCCAATATATGCGCCCAGCTTCTGCCCGCTGTCGGCATGTGCGTCCGTGATGCGCTTCCGCTCTTCGGGCGTCGCAATATCGAACGGCTGATTATAAAAAGTGTCGACCTGCGCCCAGTAGGACCATTCCATCAGATCCTTACGATCCATGCCGATCAGGCCGAAGTAATCACGCACGATGGTTGCCGGCGTCAGGCGGCAGTAGTCGCTAACCGCATCGATCTTTCCGTTTGCTTCCGCGAGAAACCCGCGGCAGATTTCACCCACCATTTTGCGGACCTTCGGCAGGTCGTCGCGATTCAGCAGCCCCTGCATGATCGATTTTTCGCGATAGTGAATCGCATCGTCGTCATGCATCATGAGGTAGTTATTCGCCATCTTCGGTGCATAGAGCGCCACGGTGAAAACCGAGGGCATGTTCAGCACTTCGATGACATCGTCATAAAGGGCTACCAGCGTGCAGCCGGGGGCGGCGAGTATAGGCCGCTCGGCCCGTAGTTGACGGAAGAGGCCGATCGGGTCGTCCGCCATGAACTTCCGCAGCAGGGCGAGTTTGGTGGCATCCGGTTCGCTGTCAAACCGCTGCAGGTACTGGATTGGGGCAGGCGCTATTCCCATGTGTTCCTCGCTTCGCCTACAACGTCTTCAGATACTCCACCAACTGCCACCGCTGATCGTCGGTAAGAGCGGGCAGCCGTTTCGTGTCCCGTGTGCCATATTCATGACCCGCATTACTGTTGCCCGGCTGCGTGGTATCGAACGTGAAGCCCTCCTTGCCATTCGCAGGCGCGAGAAAGCCGACCTTCTTCACGTCGAGTTCCCGCGATCCGAGCTGAAAGCTTGCGGGGCGGCACTTGCCATCCGCCGGTTTCAGATTCGTTTCGCACGCCGGTAAAAGCAGATCGTAGAGTGTCGGAACGGAACCGTTGTGCAGGTAAGGGGCTGTCGCCCAGATGCCGTTCAGCGAGCGACCCTTGTAAGAACGGAGAGATTCGAACGGCGAAGCAGTCGTATCCGGCGAATAGTCACCCGATCGCACTGAGGGCTGAATGTAATTACTCCGATAGGCGCTGAGCAGATCCACCGCCCAATCGGCGGCGCGAGTGAAAAACCATTTGTCCGGATCCGGCGTGGCCACCACGTTCAGCGTGGCTTTCGTCAGAATGGCGGCCACCGGAGCCTTCGTGTCCAGAAGAATATTACCGACCTCGTTTGCCGAGACATATTGATTGCGCAGAATCCCGCTGAAGCCCTTGTAATCCACCCCATTATTCGCCATGGTGGGGTCGGTTCCCTCGCGGGCTACGTTATCCATATGCGCCACGACGCGCCGATCTTTACTGGCGCGCTCGATGTTGGCGTGGCATCCGGCGCAGTAGATATTGAACAGCGCCTCGCCTTTCGCAACCTGTTGTTTATCGGGCGTTGGAAGTCCGGTGGCCGGATCTTTCCACATCGGCGACTCGAGGCTCGCCAGCCTTTGTTCGATGCGCTTTAAATTGTGGACCTTAACAGACGACTCGAAACTGATGTGCTTCTGGCCAAAACCCTGGCCGCCAATTACGGAAGAGACTGTCCAACCGGGCTTCTGCGACCAATCGAGCGTACCGAAGACACCGATAACCTCGCCCGTGTTTCTTCCGACCGGACCCAGGCCCGCGTTAGCTGCGATACCATTCCACTGCACGAAATCGTGCTGCGGAATATCCCAGACAAATGGATAACTCACCGGCGCATCAGGCCGGTTGAAGATCCTGTCACGCAGGGCCTGCAACTGGTCATGAGGCAGCAGATAGCTGAGTTGCCCCATCACGTGATCGCGGTTGTCTTGTGTGAGAACCGGCCTCAGGTTGGCCGGAACCTGGTAGCTCGCACCGACAATATCCGTAAGGGCCGTGAGCAGGGTCTCCTCGGTCTGCACATGTTCGAGCACCCTGTTGTAGATCCGGCCGAAGGCATCGAGGCGTGCGTAGCCATAGGCAGTGGGGCTTTCATTAATGTAGTTATATGCCTGCACACGGAGCGTATAGATTTCGAGATCCGCGGCAACCTGTTCGGCATTGCTGTACTCATCACCCTTTAATACGGCGGCGATGAAACGCTGTTTCTTCGCCGCATCTTTGCGCGTGGCGTCCAGCGAGGCCGCAAGATCGTGCATAAACGAATCCATGTCGGCAGCGGACGGGCCGCCGTCGATACGGATTCCTACCCCGTTGTAATCCACTTGCGAGGAGTGGCAGGCCGCGCAGGTAAAGCCCATATATTTTTTGCCCCGGTATTGATCGGCCACCATGCCTACCGGCAGCGCATCCGGATTGGCATGTGACTTCGTCTGCGGCAGATAACGATAGTGATTCATGTTGCGATCGGAACGAAAGGCTTCCTGGGAACCGGCCTGTTCAAGCGAGAGAAAGAAGTCGTACGGCAACAGATCCGACCCCTGATCCACGTTGTAATACCAAAGGCTGTCGGCGGCGCTCCAGCCCTGATCGAGATAGGCAATTTTGTCGACGCGATCACCGAATGTATCGGTGCCCAGGGCCTTCGCGCCACGATTGGGCGGATTATCCACAAGCGTGTAGTAGCCGCTCTCAAACCAGGTTGTCGAGTGAAGAAGAAGGACGGCGACGCCCGCCAGGACCGCCCAGAGGGCAACACGTCTCACGAGGCTCGCGTGCTCCCCGAGCGTGTAGAGAATGTAAATCAGGGCTTTTTGCACTGCGATGTCCTCCGTCGAAACCGGACGCACAAACGCCGCACCCGGACGTCACGCCATGGAAGAGAATGCCGAACGCGTGGTTTCAATTGGATCACATGAAGCGAGTTCGGTCAAGATAAATCGGAGACAAAATCCGCGCCGTTCCCGGCAATGGAAGCAGGATTTCGCGGATATCAATACCAGTAGTTTCGATTGAGGCTGCGATATTGAATGGCTGTGATTCGCGGATACAGAAGTGGTTTGTAGAGGCACCTGGAGAGCATTCCTTACATGCGTTCGTGACGACTCTTTTTCAAGTGCTTTTTCGTACGCTTTATAAGAAGCATCGGACAATCTCCTTTGTTTTCCTATTGCGCAGAAATTCCCGGTAGTAGATTCATGCTATTTATGCCAATCGCGACAAAGCGTACTCTGGATTCCATAGTCCATTGGAAAGCGTAAAAGAACAGCAAAAATTCGGGGAGCCCCTGAGTGATTTTTTCCTGCAAAGCCTGAGAGGTCCCTCGATCTCTCTGAGCTCAAGTCTGGCAGGGAAGAGGGGTGCGGTGGTGGTGATATGGTCGAGCACCTGCTCGCACTGTCTCCGATATGACCAATACTTCAACAGCTTCGAAGCGCTCTATCCGGAGCTGGCGCTGATTATTGTCTCAGCCCGTCATGGCGAGACGCGCGAGTCCGTTATGCGCGCGGCCGAACAGAGAAAGTTGAACTTTCCCATCGTTCACGATCCGGCGGGCAGCATCGCGCGCGAGTGGTTAACCCAGCAAACGCCGCGCGCTTTTCTGATTGGCCCGAACCGCGAGTTGATGTACCGCGGAGCCATCGATAACTACAAGTTTGCACGCGACCCGGAATTCGTCGCCTATCTGGAGCCGGCAATCGATGAATTCCTGAGCGGAAACACGATTACAAGACAAGAGACGGCGAGTTACGGCTGCGCTATTCAGTCGGTTTATTACAATTTGCCGAAGGCTTTCACCAAGGGGCTATGATTCCGAACCTGCTGTCGGGAATTCCCGATCTACTGGAAGCCGGACTGACAATGGCCCAATCGGCCATGAAGACTGCCCAGAGCAGGATTGATCGGCTCACAGGTCATAACAATGAGGGGGTCAGGGGCGCGCCATACAACGGCCCCGAAGGCCTGGATCTCGCGGTCGCGGATTTTGCGAACCGCGCGATGCGCGTTTACCGGTATGCACCGCGCACCATGTCGGTGATTCCCGAGGCGACCGGGGATCTGATCTCAGCGGCGAAGGAATCGTTTCGGAACGTCAGTCTGACAGATCCACGTAACGTGGCGCTGCCCGTGCAACTCGCCCTTTCGATGGGTACTCTCTTCACAGAATCCTGCCTGCGAGGGCTGGTGACGGTGGGGGTGGTGGGTCCGGCCCGGATGCCGCGCCTGATCAACGACTTCTTCGAGATGTTCACGGAAACGCCAATCTTCGCGGGCCTCGAGTACGGTGTATTGGTGGATCGCTGCGAAGAACGTCTTGCCGAAGAGCCCAACGATTACCGCGTGCGTCTTGAACTGGGCCGCGTGCTCTCGAAATGCGGCAGGCATGACGATGCGGCCGCGGAGTTCGGAAAAATTCCGCCGTCCTGGGAGTCGTACGCAACTGCGATGCACGATGCGGGTACGGCGCTTTATCGCGCCGGGCGCTTTGAAGATGCGGTGCGCAGCGAAATGCTGTCGATGGATGCGAAGCCCGACGACGAGCGTCCGCGTCTTGTCATGTTCCAGGCAGCGCAGAAGATGGGCGGCTATCCGGCCTGGGTGCCACAGGCCCACCGGATGGAAGTGCGGACAGGCTATGCCAAACCCACGGTTTTCTTCCAGGACATTGCTTCGCGTATCGGCATCGATAAGACCAGTGGCGGCCGTGGCACGGCAATTTTCGATTACAACAACGACGGCCTGCTCGATATCGCGGTTACATCCGCATACGGCGGGGCCAGCCTCTATCGAAATAACGGCGATGGCACATTCACGGATGTTTCGGTCACTTCAGGTCTGGACGGGGCCACTAATACGTTTGGCATTGCGGCGGGCGATTACAACAACGACGGGTTTGTGGACCTCTATGTGACTCGCGCTGGTTTTTATGTAGGGGAAGGCCAGCTTTTTCGCAACAACGGCGACGGCACCTTTACCGATGTGACGAAGGAAGCGGGTCTCGAAAATGTGTGGGGCCCGGCATTCACCGCGTCCTGGATCGATTACGATAACGACGGCCGGCTGGATCTGTTCGTCGCGAACAATCTGGGGAGTCTGTTCGAACGCAAGACGCCCAATCGGCTGTTCCACAACAACGGAGACGGCACCTTCACCGAAGTCACCTCAAAGGCCGGACTCCATACCCTGTGGCCCACCATCGGCGGCGCGTGGGGCGACTATGACAACGACGGCTATATGGACCTGTTTCTCAGCAACGGTCTGGGCCGGTCGCAGCTTTTCCACAATAACCGCGACGGCACTTTCACGGACGTGAGCGAGGCCGCCGGCGTCACCGCGACGGGCTTCGGCAGTCCGGCGTTCTGGTGGGATTACGACAACGACGGCTGGATGGACATCGGTCAGTTCATCTGGTCCGATCATGACGATGTGATTTACACGATGCGCAACGGGGAGGCGCCGGCGGGTGGGCAATCGATGCGCGTGTATCATAACAATCGCGACGGAACATTCACGCTGGTGAGCCGGGACATCGGCCTTGGCGAATGCTGGGGCACAATGAGCGGCACGTTCGGCGATTTCAATAACGACGGAAATCTGGATGTCGCTCTTGGCAATGGCAGTCCGAAGCTGGACCGTCTGGATCCCATGGTGATTTTTGAGAATGACGGAAAGAAGTTCCGCAACACATCGTTCGCGGCAGGGCTTCCCTTCACGGGGAAGAGTCATGGCGTCAACACGGCGGATTTATTCGGCGACGGAAGAATGTCGATCATCGTGGGCGCGGGCGGAGCTTATCCCGGGGACCTGTTGGCCATGAATGTTTATTACCCGACCGAGTTAACGGGGAACTACCTTAACGTGCGTTTTGTCGGGGTAACAAGCAACCGATCGGCGATCGGGGCCCGAGTGGTTCTCGAAGCCGGCGGTAAGAAGCAGACTCGTGAAGTCACTGGTGGAAGCAACTTTGGTTGTCTGCCTTTCGAACAGCACTTTGGTCTCGCGAAGATCGAAAAGATCGAAGCATTGGAAGTTCGGTGGCCAAGCGGTCTGCGGCAAAGATTCGAAAACCTGCCCATCAACGCGACCCTGGAGTTTGTCGAAGGCCAAAGCACATGGAGAGACGTGTACGCCACGAAGGCGCAGGCTGCCGCAAACGCATCAGGTAAAGCGGCAGACAGAATTCCGATTTTATCCATGCCGACAGTTCAATCGACAAATGCCGTACTCGGCCGGTACGCCCAGGCTGCTCTTTTGTCGGCGAAACGCGAAAATCGTACGGAAATATTTAGTCCCATTCCCGGGCCGGATCAAACGAAGGGTTTGGCCCTGAATGGATGAAGTGAAAGGCATTACCGGCGGTTGGTCCAGGTATCTTTACGCTGAATACCTCAAGGAGGGTATATGCGGGAGCTAGTACAATCGATAGCGAGTTTTAGTCTGGCGAAGTCGCTCTATGCGGCACAGCAGGTGGCAAAAGGTCTGGGGCTGCCATCGAGCCTTGTGAACGCAAAGAATCCCCCCGGTCCGGGACCTGAAGCCCAAACTCCGCCCACATTGGCGGGCAAGCTGTACTTCAACACGAAGAAGACAGCCGAAAAATTCGGCGATCCCGCGGCGGTCGCATTCATCGCGGGGGACGAATATATTTCGAAAGCCGTTGACGTTGTTTTCAACGTGATCTCGAAGCCGCAGGGGTTTCGGCCCTACTGGAGCAATCTGCCGGGGCAGGTTGCCACGCAGGTCGGTCTGGCGGGCGCCGCAGTGGGCCCGAACAGCGCCACCTACACACAGCAGGCGCACAATACCCGGTATATCTTCGTACTGGTCCGCAATAATCCTGAAGAAATCGGGATTCCGAAGTCGGGCGAATTCGATCTCGCTTATTTCATGGATAAGGCATATGGCATTGGCGACTTCGAGAGCATCTGGTCGGTGGAAGGTCTGGGCCACGTTTATTCGCAGCGCACCTGGATTCTGAAGCACAACGTCAGCGAAGACGCGCACGGCATCATGATGGATGGCCAGGCGGCGAACATGCCGATCAAATCTCTCACGATGATGCACGCCGGTCTTGGACTTGCGATGGCCGAATCGTTGATGAAGCAACTGACCGTCGACAGCCCCACGGCGGAAGTACAGCGCGTCCTGAAAGTTTTCATCAAGCTCTGCAATAACAATTCGCGTCCGGGCTATGTTGGTTGCGCTCTGGAATCGCTCGGCCTTGTTACGCGCTGCTTCAACTATCCGATGGTGAATCTGGTGCAGAAGATTCTGGCCGATATCGATCCCATGGCGTGGGAATTCTTCTGGCGTGGCGCAGGCCGCGCGCTTTACTTCTCTCCGGGGCACATGATGCAGCCGTTGTTCTCACCGTGGATTGCCGCCGAGCAGGAAGCGCCGAATGAACGCGCGTTCAAAATTCTTAAGGCCGGAATCTCCTGGCCGACCAATATCGTGAACATGCGCCATCCGTGGATCTTCGAAGATCTCATCCGCCGCCGCGGCGCAGCGGAGGAGCATGAAGGAACGATTCGCCATGGTGTGGCCGCCTCCACTGCGATGGCGATGGATATCACGCCGAACCATCCACTGGTGCAGGAATACATCGACTACGAGCCACGGAGTTCGGACCCCGAGGTTCGGCGTCTGTGGCAGAAGCTGGTTCACGAACCGGCCTATCGCGCGAAGCACCGGTATCAGCCGATTCTGCACAAGCACAAGATGATGGATCAGGTGTTCCGCTTCCAGGATCTGGATGCGCTGGTGGATCGTCTGGAAGCTTATGACGGCGTTCGGGACGGCCTGGGGCAGGAAGCCGCTGAAGCACGCGCTTAGGGAAAGGGTGGCCGGTGATACCGGCCACCGATCGTCTTGAATCTGGTCAACTCCACCTGCCCGGTAGACTGCCGGATGCGGAGCCTGTAACCTCATCGTCAGGGGACCGGTGTGTCAAAACACGGTCTTATTAAATCAGATTCGAGGTGGTCGTAATCGCCAGCCGCGATCGGTGCCGTGCTCTCGCACGTAATAACAGCAACGATATTCCACCACCGATAAGAGCCGCGGTGCCTGGTTCTGGCGCCGCAGAATCCGTTCCGGTTACGATCCCCATTGAGAAATTGCCCGATGGTCCAACAAAATCCGGCGCCACTGCACCAGCGGAGACGAAATTGTAATTGCCGTTTGAGGGCCAATCGAAGAACGAGTTCCCGTCATGAATTCCCACGCTGTTTGCGCCTACTGTGGTAACAATGAATGAATAATAATCGGTAGAGCTCATCACCGGAGCTACGCCGAGCCAATAGTCGCCGGTTTCCAGAAAAACGTTTAGCCCACTCACCTGAATTCTGTAGACGTCATATCCGGTCGAAGTAAACCCAGTGTCTGTCTGAGATGCAGCCGATCCTGAACCGGATGCCACGAGGGTTCCTGCATTCCCCTGAGATACACCACTGCGGATTTGCCAGTCTGCCTGAGTGACTACGTTTGGCAGATTCGTATCAGTCGGCTGGGCTTCGGTGCCGACTAAAAGGACAACATTATCGGAAAAGACTCCGCTGATGTTCACGCCGGCCGGAGCGACAACGAAATGGTCATAAACAAAAGCTGTTCCGTGGGCACCGCCTGTCTCATTAAGTAGATTGTTTGTCTGGTCGCTGTCACCGGTGTACCAATATAGGGAATCCGCGAATGATGGCGCGGCGCAGAAAACGAACACCAGCGCAGGAATACAAGTTCGAAAAGGTCGCACAGCTCCTACTTTCCCTGGACGATAGCTAGTAAAGGCTATCCAAATAAACGGCAGGCTTAACGATAGCGCAACCGTCCAGAAATGAATATCGCGATTACGGCCATTGGTACCGGTACCCGACAAAGCGCAGAGTCGCTGGGTACGGCCAGCGACCATTTAAATACCGCGTTCCTTTTTAGGCGATCGTACACGCAGCGGCGCCTGCGTTCTTCGCCAGGGCTATTGGGCGGTAATAAAAAGGGACGCTATGAGCTCCGCATCGCGCTCGCCAAAGCCAGCGAGTATGTTGGACAACAGCGCTATAACAACGCCGGAGTCGGGATACATCAGCAGGACTGCGCGACCACCTTCACTTGTTCCCGCATGGTGAAAAATGCGTCTGCCCGCCGTGTCCCTGCCGATCCGCCAGCCAACTCCGACTTCGATCGGATTGCCCGGAATCACGCTCACCCCTTTGAAAAGTAACTGCAGAGTTGCAGGCTTGAAGAAGCCGGGGGAGAGGTGCGCCGATCCGAACCGCACCAGATCCTCCGATGTCGCGAGAAATCCGCCGGAAGCCCATTTGTAGCTGTTGTCAACGTAGGGGTAGTGTTCAAGCGGCCGGCCTGGAGCTTCCCGCTGATAGAAGCGGGCTCGATTCGGAATGATCGCGTCCACATGGTCGGCCGTAATACTGCGAAGGCCCAACGGATCAAAAATGTTGTTGCGCATATAGGAAAGAAACTCCTGGCCGCTGGCTGCTTCGATGATCCTGCTGATGAGATTCCAGCCGTAGCTGGAATACGAGTAGGCGGTGCCGGGCTCGAATAGCAATGGATCGTTTTTAAACAGGGACAGGCCCTCCGCGATGCTGGCGAAATGCGGAGCGCCCTTGAGGGGACCGGCAAAATCGCTGTCACCATAGTGGCGGATGCCGGAGGTATGAGCCGCCAACTGCCGAGTGGTGATGGGCCAGGGCTTGGCGGGAAAATCCGGCACGTAGCGCTGGATGGGTACGTCCAGGTCGAGCTTTCCTTCTTCAACGAGCCGCCCGACCGCCGCAGCCGTCAAAACTTTCGAGACGCTACCCAGCCTGAAGCGAGTGAGGGGAGTGACCGGAACTCCCAACTCTACATCCGCCATACCGAAGCCTTCGGACCAGAGGACTTTGCCGTTGCGCGCCACCGCAACGGACAGGCCCGGAATTTCCTGCTTCCTGACAAGTTCGTCGATGAGGGCTCGTGCTTTCGCAATGGAGGCGTCGTCACGGGAGCCGCTCGGGAGCGGGTATCGCTTCCTTGCCACAAGGCGTGGCGCGCTGTCGGGCAAGCGGGCTAATGAGAACGGTCCGCCGGCCAACGTTCCTGTAATGGCCATCCCGTCCTGTTTGCCCGCAAACGTTGCAGCACGGCCGGCGAAACTGAAGGTGACCTGAACGGCCGCTGGATCGCCGGCCGGTGTCACTGTCATTGGAACCGGCGTCGAGCCATTGACGGAAACCAGCAGGCTATCGAAGTCGAAAGTGATGGTGACAGGTTGGTTGGCTAACTTCCCCTCCCAAAGCCCCCGTAGTGGCGCTTGCGCAAGTAATGGGAGAGCCAGGAGAGCCCCCAGGCAAGCTATTGTCCAGCGTCGCGATGTCATCATACCGCCTCTTTGAGGTGTCCTATTGGTTCTTTCGTTGGGCCGGCGAATGGAACTTCCACGCTGCTTTTGATCCCAACGTAAGCGATGACCGACAGATCGCCTGGTTATTACACGCAAACTTAAGACTTTCGATCAATGTGGACCTGGCCGCCGGGAGATGCATCGAGATCGGCTATGGTGCGCGCGGATTTCAGGACAAGTGGTACTGCTCACCTACTCGCCGCGAAAGTTTTATTCGCGGTGATGAGTAGTTGTGTGTTGCGACGTTTCGTTTTGCTAATCTTTCCGGGACACTTGCTCCCGACCCACCGAAGATTCTGAACCGGAAGTAAAATTGACCTTATCGCTCACCACGTAGAGGGGACGTCCCTTGATCTCCTCGAAAATGCGCGCGACATACTCTCCGAGGACTCCGATGCCGATCAAAATGGCACCCGATCCCAGGGAGTTTATGATGATGATCGATGTCCAGCCCCGTACAAGATAGAGGCCCAGAATCAGCCTCGCAACCGCGTAAAACGTGTAACACAATCCAACACTGAATATCATCGCGCCGACAAACAGACTCAGGCGTAATGGGATCGGGGAAAAAGAAACAGCCGCTGTCCAGGCAAATCGAAGCATTTTTGACAGCGGATATTTCGTCTGCCCGGCTGCTCTGGCGGGACGAACGAAAGTGACATCCGTTTGTGGAAACCCGACCCAGCTGACAAGTCCGCGCAAGAACCGGTGCATTTCGCGCATTTCCTTCAGGGTGTCCAGGCATCTCCGCGACACGAGCCGGTAATCTCCGACGTCCTGCGGAAGATCCTTATAGACCAAATACCGCATAATCCGGTAGAAAAGCCATGCGCTCGCTCTTTTGAAAGCGGTTTCGCCTTCGCGTCCGATTCTTCTTGCATAGACCACGTCATAGCCCTGTTGATACTCGGCAAGCATCAGCGGAATCAGTTCCGGAGGATCCTGCAGGTCCGCATCCATCAGCACGATCGCGTCGCCGGCGGAGGCATCGAGACCAGCGGTAGCGGCGATCTGATGACCGAAGTTTCTAGCTAATCCCAAAACTTTGAAGCGCGGGTCATCACCGGCAAGCTCGTATAACTGCTTCAACGTTCTGTCAGAACTGCCGTCATTAACCAGGATGACCTCAGAGGCGACAGGCAATTCGGCCAGTAGTTTTCGCACCCGGTCAACCAATACGGAAAGAACTTCCTCCTCGTTGTAAAGCGGAATGACGATAGAAAGCAGTTGCGGCCTGGGGCGCGGAAACAGAACGTGGAATGTATTGCTCACTTGCTCAGACTAACCTACTTCAACTTCAAATTGCGACCGAGTGTAAAGCGCATGTTGATCTGGATATTCGGCCGGCCAGAGGCTGCAGTCCCAGGCATATCGGTTCTGCGATAAACAACCAGGTGACGGGAAACGGGGCTCTCCGGAATGTCCTTGATAATTTGCCATTTTGGGTTGTTTTGGATGGCACTCAGAAGTAAGTTGCGATCTGCCTTCCACAAGGGCTTGGTATGGTCGACAACGACGAAGTGGACTGGCACCGAGTCAAGGTAATCGAGCACCGCTACAGGCGTCTGGAACTGGGGGCGATATATCGTGGGGTCCCATTCATTCTCGCTCATCACCTTCGAGCTTCGGAGCAAAAAATGCCGGGCATGCCGGTCTCTGAGCGCGATCTCAGCGATCAGAGCACCCTCGCCCAGACTATCCGCACATACGAGCGATACGGAATTGGGCGGGACGTCAGCCGCCATCAGCACGTCCGCGACGCGCGCGAAGCCGAGCGGCGGTCGCGACGGAATGGCAAATGTATTCATTGCAAATGGCGCCAGACAAAGGACTGCAAGACCCGTCGTACTAACCGCAAGGGGGAAACGGGTGGGTATTTGGCGAGCAATGGTCAAGACGCCGTATGCGAAGAAAATCAGCAGCGGCGGTACAACGGGCGCCACGTAGCGAATATCGGGAGGCACGGGTGCGATGCATTGGAATACAACGACCGCGAAAAATAGCGCCACTGCACCCGCAAGGGTGAATGCTGTCCGGTCGGCCGGCGAAGATATCGCTCTGGCTCGACGGACAGCCAGAAACAAGCCCACGATTGCTAACGCGATTGTTGTCCAACCCAGGGAATCAAGAAGATCCTTCGCGTAGTCCCGAAAGTTGCCTGCGATCCAGGACGCATCGATATGGGCGATTGGAACGGACCCTTTAAGGAGAGACCATGACAGAATCTGCCAGGGACCGCCCACCAGGGCAATGATGCAGGCGCCGATGTAAATTCCCGGTTTTTTAAGAATGCTCCACGACCGGGTCAGGAGCATGACCACGGGTGGCATTAGAACCAAAGCGTTAGAGTTCCCTTTGGTTAACATGGCGATTGCCGTGATAAGCCCAAACAGAGCGGCGTCACGCGTTTGTTGCGTTCGAAAAAAACGCAGGAGGGCCACCATTGACAGGAAATCCAGCAGCGAGATCGAAACGTCCAGCATGATCATCGTAAAAGTGGATTCGGTCAAAGGATTCAATAATAGAAGTACACCCAGTCCCAACGCTGCCACGAACCCGAACTCCGCTCGGCAAAACCAATACAGCGTGGTGGCAAGACCCGCGCCCTGTGCCGCGACGAAGAAAAGGAGGGCGGCTTTGCTGGCGCCAAACAGGAGCATCCACGCCGCGGCGCAGATGTGGAAAACCGGTGGCCACATTCCGAACGCGACTTTTGGGTAGTGAATGTAATAACTCTCGCCGTAGTTCATCGGCGAGGCGGGAAATCCGGATGCAATATAATCGTGGATCATCAACGAGGTGACGACGTGCGAAGGCTCATCCGGATAATGAGATGTTTCGCTAGCCCAGGCTCCACTTAGGTGCTGAATCAGGATGATGATCCCCAGAAAAAGCACAAAAACTGAAGCCAGTTGGAGCCAGGTGGAGCGGACAGGCCCTGTTTTCGCGGATCTGCTCAAACCAGCGGAAACAGGGATCACGGGCGAAGCGGACACCGAAATATGGTAACAGCAACTCCGATGTAAACCCGGTGGCAGCGCGATTTCTCCGAATGTGACAGAGACATTCGGTTGAGGGCTTTTCGACAGGGCTCGACGCTCATCGGAGGCGAGCGCCTGAGTCGGAAAGCCGGTTGTCAGCGACGGCTACTGTGATCGAAAGAGCGATTACGCGGCTGATTCAGCTCCAGTAGTTGCGATCAAGGCTGCGGTATTGAATCGCTTCGGCGATATGTTTAGCTGCGATCGTGGGAGATGCGTCGAGATCGGCGATGGTGCGCGCGACTTTGAGAATACGGTCGTGCGCGCGGGCTGAGAGGCTCATGCGCTTCATGGCCATTTCGAGGGTGCGCTCACCGGTTTCGTCGAGCGCGCACTGCTGCCGGATGAGGCGCGAGGGCCTTCGCGAGTTTGTGCAGCCGCGCGCCTGTTGCAGGGTACGTGCCTGGTCGACGCGTGCGCGCATATGGGCCGAGGTTTCGGCTACTTCGCCCGCGCGGAGTTCCTTGTAGGGGACCGCGGGTACTTCGATCTGGATGTCGATGCGGTCGATGAGCGGGCCGCTGATTTTTCCGAGATAGCGCTGGATGATGGCGGGCGTACAGCGGCATTCGCGGGTGGGGTCGCCGTAGAAGCCGCAGGGACACGGGTTCATCGCAGCGACGAGCATGAAGCTGGCAGGGAAGTTCAGCGTCATGGCTGCGCGCGCAATGCTGACCACGCAATCCTCCAGAGGCTGGCGGAGAATTTCGAGCACGTTGCGCGGAAATTCGGGGAACTCATCGAGAAACAGAAGGCCGTTATGCGCGAGGCTGACTTCGCCGGGGCGGGGCATGCCGGCTCCGCCGCCGATCATGCCGGCATCGGAAATAGTGTGGTGAGGCGCGCGAAACGGCCGGGCCCAGATGAGGCCGGCACCGGGCTGGAGCGTGCCGGCAATGCTGTGAACGCGGGTGGATTCGATCGCTTCTTCAAAAGCCATCACGGGCAGAATGCCGGCGAGCCGTTTCGCCAGCATTGTCTTGCCGGAGCCGGGCGGCCCGATCATCAGCACGTTATGATTGCCTGCCGCCGCCACCAGAAGGGCGCGTTTAGCGGAAGCCTGGCCACGCACGTCGCGAAAATCCGGGGCGGTGGATTGAGCGGCCAAAGAAGGTTGGGTAGCCTGCGATTGCACGGGCGAGAATTCGTCCGGCTTGTTGAGCATGGCGACGACCTCCGCGAGGTGGCGGACACCGAACACACGGACACCCTCGACGACGGCGGCTTCAGCGGCGTTCTCGATCGGGAGTATCAGGTTTTCGATTCCGTTTTCACGAGCGCAGACGGCCCTGGATAGCGCGCCGCGAACAGGCCGGATGGCGCCATCGAGGGATAATTCGCCGACGGAGAGATGCTTGTCGAGACCTTTGAAGGTACCCATGGCTCCGAGGATGGCGAGGGCCATCGGGAGGTCGAAACCGGAGCCTTCTTTGCGGACGTGGGCGGGCGCGAGATTGACGGTGACGGCCTGGCTGGGGTAGCCGAAGCCGGAATTCATGAGGGCGGACTTGATGCGTTCGCGACTTTCGCGCACGGCTGTGTCGGGCATACCGACGAGCATGAAGTCCTTCGCCATGCCGCTGCGGTAGAGATCCACTTCGACGTCGACGGGGTGGGCGTCGATTCCGTAGACTGCGGCGCTTCTGGTTTTGAACAGCGGCATCGGGGAAAGCTCTCTTCGGAAACAGCGGCGGCGGGTTTTCGGAACCCGCTAAAGTATGTTGTGTAGAATGGAGGAAGTTTTCTCGGATTTATTTCATTCGCAGAAGCTGGAGTGGCGGAACTGGCAGACGCACGGGACTCAAAATCCCGCATCCTTCACTGGGTATGAGGGTTCGACCCCCTCCTCCAGCACCAAAATGTTCTTAATAAGATAGCGGGTCCTGCGCCTCCTTTCCTATCGGCGTCATCGTCGCGATTGCAACCCTGGCTCTTTTGCCAAGAGGTTTCAGTGATCGATTCCGGTGGTTTTGCCGTCAAACCGATGCCTTATGGCAGGGAACTGACGAAACCCGAGAGGCTGCAGTCTGCTACGGAGATTGTGCTGGAACCAGGAGAAACGACCGAGGCCGACATTCCGCCTGGCTCCTGCGAAGCTTTTGGCGGCGGCCGAATCATTTCTAACGAGATCGTAGTCAAAGTCCGATAACGTCGCGGCGATATTACCTGGCGGCCATAGTTGCAAGCCAGGTCTTCTGCGAGTTCGCCCAGCCCTGCACTGTGTTGCCATACCAGGACGTTCGCGCGGTGTTATGCCCAGAAAGGTCGAATACTTCGCGTGGGTCCTGTTCCAGGTTATATAGTCTGGGCCGGCCTGTGCCTGCCTCGAAGGTGTATTTCCAGGGGCCATCGCGCAGACCCAGCAGACCAAGGGAGTAATCGGCGAAAAAGAGCGCCATTCGCGGGGCCGCGCTGAGCATGGTCCGGCCCTGATATGCGTCAGGGGCGGGCATACCCAGAAGGTCAAGCAGCGTGGGCGCCGTATCCACAAGGCTGACGACGTTGCGCACGCGCTGCTGACCTGAAAACAGGTTTTGCGCGGCAACGATAAACGGCACGTGAACGTTTTCCTCATACAGATAGAACGTGTGACCGTAATTGCCTTCATGCTGGCCGAAAGCTTCGCCGTGATCGCCATAGATCACCCATAGAGTGCTGTTCGCGAGACCGCGTTTGCGAAGACCCTCGGCGAGGGCGCCCAATGACGTATCGCCGTAATGCAGGGCATTGCGGTATTGGGCGAGATCGGAACCGCCTGAAAACGGACCGGCGCCGGGTGTGGAATAGGGATGATGCCCCGCGATGGGAAGGTAATTCAGAAAGAAGTGGCTCGCTGGTGGCAGCCCATCGATCCAGGCCAGCATGCGCGCGACCGTGGCCGGTTCGTCGACACCGAAACTCGAGTTGGAATTGCCTGAAATATCGGCGGCGTCCTCCATAGTCTGATAGCCGCGATTTCGGACGATCGATTCCATCCCGAGATAACCAAAACGCCCCGAGTGAAACATCGCGGTGCGATATCCCTCGCCTGAAAGCATGTCGGCTATCGAGTGGCAGGGAATTTTTCCGTAGGCTTCCACGTCGCTGTTGAAAGCGGGGAACACCGAGCACAGAACGGAGTACAACCCTTTGATGCTTTCCGGATAGACGGCGTACGCGTTGTCGAACACCAGCGCGTGGGCGGAGAGTATGCTGAGCTGCGGCATCGGATCGGGTGAATCGCCGTAGAGTCCCAGATATTGAGCGGCGGTGGATTCGAGGCCGACCATTACGACGTTGTATCCGCGCGCGGTCCCCCGGTAGCGGGCGAGATCGTCGTAGCGGGCTTCACGGTTAAATTCGGAATCGAATCGGGAACTGCGCCAGTCGGCGCCCTTCGGATCGGCGTCGCTTCGCGGAAGCTTTGTTCCGGACAGGGCAGTGATGGCGTTACGCTCCAAGCCGCGCGAATCGATGTACCGGCCTGCCACTGGCCCGATGGCGGCGACAGCGATCGCGCCGATTGTTGCCCATTGGGATACCCACGTCAGGGATTGTGGTGGGATTCGTTTCATCAGCAGTGGAACAACGGCGGCGGCTGCGAGAATCGTCAGAATCAGCGCGCTGTTGACAGGCGTTGCGTAGAGAAGAATGGAATCTTTCAGGGGTCCGCGTGCGGCAGCCAGCATCGGGCGTGTCATTGGCGTGCCCAAAGCGCGAACCACCGGTACATTAATAGCGACGTAGACCGAAAGCGGCCAATACAGCAGCCAGACGAACGACTGCGGTGCTCTGAGTCTCTGTAATCCCCGGTCAAGTACACCAAAGATCAATGCGGCCAGGGCATCGTCCCACAGATACAGATTTGGCGAAGACATCAGGCGCGCCGCCACCAGGATGATCAACAGGCTGGCGGCTCTCATTTCGTCACCAGATTGAGGCGTTTCAGCAACAGAATGGACACGATGATTCCGCTGGTTGAGCGGCGCCAGATCCAGTCGTGCACCAGCACCGATGGCGATGGCGGGTCGCGGTAGATCGGAGCGCGGGCGCCATTCAGACAGAGCGGAATGACCGCGAGGTCGTAGCCCAGCCGCTCGCCAGGCCGCCAGGTCTCGTGTCGGCAGGCGATGCCGTCGCCAAGAAAGCGACGTGCGACTTCCAGATTGGAAAGATTCGAATCGATCAAGGTGATCTCTGCGCCGGGCACAAGCTCGCGAAGGATCAATGCTGTGCGCGGATAGAGTCCGCCGCCAACAACGGCGATGCGACCAATCGGGGGCAACAGTGGAATCAGGCTCCGGAACGCCGCCCGATGGCGCCCGAGGACGAAGCTTTGCAGCCGGGGCGAACACAGCACCGCCCGTTCGAGAATTTCCAGAGGATTGACGCTGACCCACCGAAGCAGAGGCGGCCAGTTGCTTCGCGCGGCCGCGACCGCGACGTGGCGCGGCAGACTGGTCCAGTGGACGGACGAATTCGCGTGGTGTTCCGCATGGTAGCCGTCGTTGAAGCACAAGAAATTGTAGAGACGGCCATAGTAGCTGGTGGCCTGCCCTCCCGCGTGTTCCCAGTGCCCCTGAAGCGCGCAGAGCAACAGGCCGGCGGAATAGCCCGGTAGATAGACCCAAAAGAAAAAATGAGATTGCCGCGAGGCCAGCACCGCCCATAGCGCAGCCACAAGCGCTGTTTCCGCAATCAACATGTTGGAACACCGCCAGCGCCACGGGACCTCGGCATGGTGCGCCAAGTGGCGATCGCGCCAGAGTGTCTGCGGAATGCCGAGCATTGCGCTCAGCGCGAGGGAGAACGCGCGATTGAGCGTGGTTGACCGGAAGAACGGCCGGTGAATGAAGTTATGCGCGATAGTGTTCGAGTTCCACCAGACACCGGCGGCAATGATGGCGGCCGAAGGGAACGCAATCAAAACCACCGCATGCAGGAAGGCGAGCGTAGCAAGAGTGGCGTCGCGGGGCGAGAAACGCCATACGCCGCCATCCCGGCGGGCCGATGCGAAAGTCGCCATTGTAGTCTCCTGTCCCTTTGCCGCGCCCCTATCGGCCGGGGCTCTTTTCATCCAGAAGGGCACGGGCGCGAGGTTGGTCCGCATTGATTCTGGCGAGACCGTTACCCATGGGATAGTCCTCGGCCGCGGCCTTTTCGCCGGCGCTTCTGACATGTACCTGGGAAAACCACGCGGAACCAAACCCAACGATTTGCTTTGTGCCTGCAACCGACTTCAGGTCAGACCACTCCCTCAGCGCGAGATCCCTGTTGGATGCCGGAAGCGCAAAATAGAGGTATCCAGTCTGAGGAGCGGAGTAGGTTCCACCGGCGTTGTCCGTAGCCACAATGAAGACGCCGGTGATCCGAATGCGATCGGCGTGATCGGAGCCAGGCTCCAGGTCAACCTTATCGACGCGAGCGTAAACCGACATCGGTCCGCTGGCTTGGGCGGCGCGCGGAACACCGATCAGCACCAGAGCAGCCACTGCTATGTAAACGGCGGATTTTATCTGTTTTCCCATACTATCCTTTCGAGCGTGACTCCTGTCACGGTCATTGGACGGATGGGTTCCTCGTTTTCTTCCCGACTCAGGTTTGAAGGCGAAAATCACGGGCCGGACCTGATAGAATTCGTCCCATGCGAAGACTATTGTGGGCTACGATGGTTTTCCCGTCCGTACCTGCGCCAGCCGGGCGCGCGGAGCGGGTTCGTGCAGATCCGCGGAAAAGCTCTGCCGGCATCGTGCTTCCCAAAAACATCCATGTCAATTCGCTGCTTTAAAGGAGCAAACCAATGAAGATCTCACGCCGGACATTGATTCACTCGGGGATGGCCTCCGCCGCGCTCCCGTTGGCTTTCGAAAAAACCGCAAGCGCCGCCGTGCCTGGCGAGCCGCCCTACACGCTCTCCATCAACATCGAAGTCATGTTCCCGCGCACGATGCCGAAAGCGCAGCGCGTTCAGGTCGTCGCCGACCAGGGCTTCAAAGCCTATGGCTTCTGGAACGCAACCGAAGAAGAGCAGGACGCGATGCTCAAAGTGCAGCAGGCGACGGGCCTGAAGTGCTCCGGCATCACCGGCCCAGGCTCACTCGTCAGTGGCGCGGGACTCACGAAGACGGGCGGCCAGCAGGCTTTTCTCGACGAAATGACGGCGCGGGCGAAGATGGGCCAAAAGTTCGGAGGCGCGTCGTCGATCATCTTTGTCGGAAAAGTGCAGCCGGATGTTCCATGGGAGACGCAACGGGCACAGATCGTTGCCGGGCTGAAGCTGTGCGGCGATATTGCGAAAGAGCACAACATGACGTTCATCGTGGAGCCCCTCAGCACGAACCCCGGCCAGACACGCATGGCGCTCGATACGGCGGCCGTTGCGTTCCCGGTAATCGCGGAAGTCAATCACTCCAATGTAAAGATCTGCTTTGACATGTACCACCTTCAACTGATGGAAGGAAACATTACCGCACATCTGCGCGAGGGTCTCGGGAAGGGCTATATCGGGCTGGTGCAGATCGGCGAAGTGCCGGGCCGTCACGAGCCGGGTTCGGGTGAAATCGATTACGCCTACATGATGCGTGTCCTGCGGGAACTGAATTACAAGGGCTACCTCGACACGGAAATGGGCACCACGACGACCCCCGAAGCTGCGATGCAGCTCACAAGAAAGATGTCGCTCGAGAATTAGCGAGCACCAGTACTTTGTAATCGATACACAGGCCTATCGGCCTTCACGGCGACCTAGTAAACCTTGTTGCCTGCAAGGAATACAGCTTCAATGGTTCGGGTATTTTTGATATCCGTGACCGGGTTCTTGCCGAGAACTATCAGATCGGCCCATTTGGAAGGCTCCAGCGTACCGAGATCTTTGGCTTTGAGAAACTCCGCCCCACTTCCGGTTGCGGCGACGATCGCCTGCATCGGAGTCAGGCCCGCCTGCACCATCAGCTCAAGCTCGACATGCTCAAAGAAGCCCTGGAATCGTCCCGGAACGCCGGTGTCGGTGCCCATTCCATAACGCACTCCCGCGTCGGCCAAAGCTTTGAGGTTTTTCATTCCGATCTTCAGAGTCTCAGGATAGTGGCTGATATTCGGGTCCGCCGCAGCCTTCTTTTGAAACTCAGGGCTGGTAATGGTCTTTAGCACGTCGGGAGAAACTCCGCGAGTAAAAAAGGGATCGGACGCAAAAGCCGGAGTTTTCAAATAGGCAAATAGAGCATCCTCGCGGCTCAATGTGGGAGCTGCAAGCCAGGTATTATGGCGTTTCATACTGGCGATCAAAGCGCTGTCGACGGGCTTATCCCGAATGCTGTGAGCCAACGCATCAATTCCCTGGTCAACGAGATGCTGCGCATCTTCAAGATAAAAAACATGAGCGATGACCCGCAGGCCATACTTGTGCCCGGTCTCGATAATCGCTTTGGAAATGTCGTACGGCATCCTCTTGACAGCGCCGTAGTTATCGTCGGTCCAGAACTTCAGGAAGTCCGCTTTCTTGCGGGCTTGCTGGGCGACTGCCGGATCGACTTCACTCACCGCTCCGATGATCGGTGTGGGAACGCCGGGGAGTGACAACCCGCCGCCGAAGCCGCCCTTATAAACCAGTCCCAATCCGGCCGTGTAAACGCGTGTTTCCGAAGGCCTGCCAGCCCGCTGCCGGTCGCGGATATCAAAAATCAGATCCTTGTCGATCCCCAGGCTGAGGACGGTTGTCACACCATAGGAGGCGTAGGTCTTCAGGTCATGTTCTACGCTTTCCTTCGTGTACAGATTGGAGTCCTGCACCAGGCCGACTGTGTTTCCCAGATGCCCGTGCAGGTTGATTATGCCGGGCATGACAAACTTACCGGTCAGGTCGGTGACGACCGCCGAAGCAGGTACTTTTAACTGGGCCACCGGGCCAACCCAGGTAATCCTGCCGTTGTCAATGATCATGGCGGAACTCGCGGCGGGGGATTTGCCGGTGCCGTCAATGAGGGTGAAGTTCCTGAGGACTTTGACTTCGCCACTGAGCGATAATGCCGATAGCAGAATCAGCCCCGCGAAGTTACGCCACGTATTCGAGATCATTTTTTTTACCTTTCGAAAAGGCCGGTTGAATTGGAGGGCCCATGCGGACGCAAACCAAATAAAGTACTAACAGCTAATGTATCAACAGCAATGGCCTTGATCCGTTGGCGGAGCGTGCCGCATTTGCGCGCGAATTCAATTGCGGTGCTCGCGGGTTCCACTGCGAATTTTTTTGTAGAGACGGGCGCCGCGCGGGATGAATGCGGACCGGGGGTTGATATATACTCCACCATGTCGGGTAGATTCGTCAGCCCGGCCAAATCGTCCGTGAGGCCATTCATGAAGATTATTCGCGGCGCCGTTTTCGGCGCCATCAGTCTGCTGTCTACCGCATTTCTCATTGTTTATGCCGCTACCCCGCCAGCGAGCAAAAATGTCGATTACCCGTATTACGGCGGTGATGCGGGCGGGATGCGCTATTCGACGCTCACGCAGATCAACGCCAAAAATGCGGATCAGCTCAAGGAAGTCTGGCGTTACGATCTCGGGGGGGTGGCGACGATCGAAAATCAGCCGATCGTGGTCAACGGAATTATTTATGGTATGGGCCTGAGGACGATCTATGCGCTGGATGCGGCGACGGGAAAGGTTAAATGGGAGTACACGCCGCCTCCGATCCCCGGACGCAACCCGCGCGGGGTCACGTACTGGACTGACGGCAAAGAGCGACGTCTTATAGTGACCCGCGGCGGCATGATGGATGCGCTGAATGCCGACACAGGGAAACTCATTCCCGCCTTCGGCACGGAAGGCGAGGTCAATCTCAACGAACAGCTGCGCGGACCGGCTTCGGAAAACAGGGTCACCATGACCACTCCGGCCGGTATCTACAAAGACATTCTCATCACGCACGGTGGCGTGAACGAAACGACGCCGTCATCGCCGGGCGACATCCGCGGCTGGGATGTCCGCACTGGCAAACTGCTCTGGGCCTTCCACACTATCCCTTATCCCGGTGAAGAAGGTTATGAGACCTGGCCGAAGGATGCTTACCTGAAAGCCGGCGGCGCGAATGCGTGGGGCGGCGTTTCCATCGATATCAAGCGCGGCATCGTGTTTGCCACGACCGGTTCCGGAGCCGACGATTTCTACGGAGGAGAACGCCTTGGCGATAATCTCTACGCCAACAGCATCATCGCGATTAACGCCACGACGGGCAAGAAGATCTGGCATTTCCAGGTGATCCATCACGATCTGTGGGACGACGACTTCACCTGTCCTCCAGCGCTGACAACAATGGTGCGCAACGGCAAGACCGTGGACGTGGTGGTGGCGACTCCGAAGACCAGTTACATCTATATTTTCAACCGGGAGACCGGCGAGCCCATGTATCCCATTGATGAAAAGCCTGTTCCCCCCGCTCCCACGGCCCCCGGCGATGCCGCGTCGCCGACCCAGCCCATTCCGCGGATGCCGCCACCACTTTCATGGCAGACGATCACCGAAAACGACCTGACCACACGCTCACCGGAAGCGCATGCTTTCGCGCTGGAGCACTTTAAGAAGATGTTGTCCGGCCCGCAGTTTACGCCGCCGGCCTTTAACAAGGAAACAATCGTGGTGCCCGGTTTCAACGGCGGAGTGGAGTGGGGCGGTCTCATGACGGATCCGGTGCATCATGTCGCGTTCTTCAATGCGAACCGGGAAGCGACGTTTACGTCCGTCATGGAGCGGCCTCCGGCTGTCCCGGGCGGGCGGGGGGAACGCGAACCGCACTCGCGCTACAGAACTCAGGGCTATCAGAGCTTCGTGGATCAGGACGGCTATCCCGCGACGGCCCCCCCATGGGGCACGCTGAGTGCACTGGATCTGAACACGGGAAAATACATCTGGCAAATCCCGTTCGGTGAATATCCGGAACTGGCGGCGCAGGGCCTGAAAGATTTCGGAAGCCAAAATTATGGGGCCGGCGTGGTGACGGCGAGCGGCATTCTGATGATCGCGGCTTCAGTTGCCGACAGCACTTTTAAGGTTTACGACACGAAGACAGGAAAACTGATTTCCCGGACTAAGCTTCCATTTCCCGGTATGGCCAGTCCGGCGACGTACATGGTGGATGGCCGGCAGTATGTCGCGTTCGCTACCAGCAGCGGTCGGGCGCGGAGATCGCCGGAAAAGGGATCAATGCTGGTCGCCTACGCTCTGCCGCAATAGCCCGCGCGATCTTTAAGGCTGAAATAAGACGAAAGTCAAAGGCCCTCGTTCTCCACCACATGCCGATGTGATGTAGAACGAGGGCCTTCGTTTGCGGCGACCGGAGTATTACCTGATCGTGGTCTGGTGATACGTTTTGCTGAAGTTGTTCCGCGTATTCGTTACCGTGAAAGAGCCGTCGGCAGAAGCTGACACTTTGATATAGAACGCCTGGCCCGTATGGCCGCCGGCTGCGGCGCCGCCGCGTCCGGCACCGGATCCACCGCGTCCGCCAGCCGGTCCACCGCGTCCGCCGCCAGATGCGCCCCCAGGTCCGCCTCCAAACCCGCCCGGAGCCGCTGGGGCTCCTGATGCGCCTCTTCCTCCACGTCCACCGCCCACGCCTCCAAAACCTGCCGGAATGGCGCCCGAAATCACTCCGGCGGCTGTCGCCGGATCTTCCAGGTTAGCGATAAACAATCCCGGCGTGTTGAATTCGAGTCCGGCCGAGTATGCCCAGTGAAGCTGCCACAGGTCCTGCAATCCAGGAGAGCTCCAGAGCGCATTCATCGTGGTCAGCGCGCCGCCCTTTCGCGAGGAGTTGTGCATGATTGCCACTTCGGGCGCGAGTCCATGCACAAGCGCCGGCGAATTCGATTGATTAATTCCGTGGTGCGAAGTGAGGAATAAACTGACGTGGCCGATCGGATTAACGGGACACATCAGCTTCTCTTCCAGATTGTAAGTGAAGTCGCCCAAATCCACTGAGCGGTACTTCCCGAAGGTGTAAACGGCGCCCACCGATTCCATATTTTCGGCCTGGGTATCCGAATCGTCGCGCACTTTGAACTCCGCACAGGCCGGATTGGGGATGCCTCCGCCCGGCAGCGGCTTCTTGATGACCTGTTTGCCTGAAGTCACGACCGTGACGTCGACCGGACCGAGCGGGATCTTATCGCCAGGCTTAGCCACGGTGTGTTTGACTTTCGAGTAGAGCGCGGCGTACTTTTCCTGAAAGCCGCGCACCTGCTCGGGCTGTTCCACGGTCGCGCCGTGATCGATGTAATGTTTGATCTCGATACGACTGGCGAGATCCTCGAGCCCGCCGACATGGTCGACATGGTAGTGCGTGATGATCATGTGATCGATCTGTTTCACGCCCGCGGCTTTGATCACTTCCATGATCCGGTCCGTATCGCGGCCTCCGGGATTTCCGGCGTCTTCCAGTAAGGTTTCTCCGGTGGGAGACACGAACAGCACGGCATGGCCGCCTTCGGTATCGACTATGTACATGTCGAACGTCTTCGAAGGCTGTGCGTTGGCCGCAGCAGAGAATAGAACTACAGCAAGTGCGAATATGATTGGACGCATCGAAGCGATAGTATCACGTTTTTTTGTGTGTTGGCTGGAAATTGGCGCGATAAACACGACGGTTATCGCGAGGGAAGCGCGAATGAAATAAATTGCCTCTCTCCAGCCGGGTGGTCCACTCCGCCGGGGGCCATCCGCGCGCCGGCGGGAAAACCCGCACCCCCTACCAGCGCAAAGAGTACGTACTCGCGGCCATTCACCTCGTAGACGGCGGGAACCCCTACAGCACTGTTTGGCACGTCGCGGGTGTACACCACCTTTCCCGTATTCTCGTCCAGCGCATAAAACTTCGCCTGCTTATCCACAAACAGCACGAGGCCGCCCGCAGTCACCACGAATCCGCTGGTGGGTGTTACGTTGCCGCGAAGCTTGTCACTTGGTCCGGCCTGTGGCGTGTCGCCGTAAGGAGTCTGCCACATGATCTTACCGGTGTTCAGATCGTAGGCCGTGATGGTGCTCCATGGCGGGGCAATGATGTAACCTTCCTGGCCGTAACCCGTTTTGTATCGGGAAGGGGGAGGCGTCACTGCCTCGGGATAAGCGGGCTCGAGCCTTTCCATCAGTGAATTGCCGGGAACGCCCGTGCCAGGAGGCGCCTGATCGGATTTTTCGAGGAATGCGACAACGTCTTTGATGGCGTCCGCATTCATTGTCGGAAAGCCAGGCATAGCGCCCTTGCCGCTTCGTACAATGCTCTGAGCCGCGTCAGCGCCCAGGCGCTTCACCGCGTCGTCGATCGCAGGCCCACGATCGCCCTTCAGATCGGGACCGTGACACACCTGGCAGGAACCCTCATAAATGGTGCGGCCATACCGCAACTCCATAGGAGGGCCGCCTGCCGGGCCGCGACCAAATCCGCCCCGTCCGCCGGGCTGAATCCGACTCGGAATCGTGCCGCCGGAATTCTCGGCCGTCGATTCGCCAGCCTTCACCATCTTCAGAATCGCTGGAAAGTCTTTCGACTCGACAAATACGAATCCCCTGGCGGCATCGGCCCCTGTGTCCCAGAAGAATGGGCCGCCGTTCACACCGGGAATTTCGATTGTGTCGGTCAGGCCTGGGGGCGTGAAGATACCTTTGTTTTGCGCCGCTGCGAAACGGGCCTTCCAATGTGTCTGCTCCTCGGGAGTCATGAACCCAAAGTAGAGATCTTTCTCCGTGAAGCTCTGCCTTGCGAACGGCTGCGGCAAGGTGGGAAAGGGCTGTGTCGGGGCCGTCCATTCGCCGGGCACTTCGGATTTCGGAACGGGCCGCTCTTCGATGGGCCACAAGGGCTTGCCGGTGACGCGGTCGAACACGTACAGGAAGCCGTTCTTCGACGCCAGGGCCACGGTGTCGATGGTCTTTCCGTCGTGCTTCACCGTCGCAAGTTGCGGTGCGGCCGTCGGGTCATAATCCCATATATCGTGATGCACGGTCTGGAAGTGCCACAGATATTTTCCGGTGCGCGCATCCAGAGCGAGCAAACTATCGGCAAACAGATTGTTGCCCGGGCGATCGCCGCCGTAAAGTTCGTACTTTGGAGACGAGACCGGGAAATACGCGATACCGCGCTTCTCATCAACGGTGATCTCGCCCCACACATCCACGCCGCCCATGTATTTGTAGGCGTCCTTCGGCCACGTGTCGTAGCCGAATTCGCCTTCACGCGGAATCGTGTGGAAGACCCAGGCGAGCTTACCCGTCACGACATCAAAGGCGCGGATATCCCCCGGCGGCGCAAGGTAGCCCTCGCCGGGAAAACTTCCGAGGATAATCAGATTTTCAAAAATTCGTCCCGGAGTTCTCGATGCCAGCGGGATTGGCGCGCGGTCTATCCCGATCTTGAGATCGAGCGCCCCGTGATTTGCGAACGAGTCCACCGTCTTGCCCGTCAGCGCATCGATCGCAAAAAGAAAGCCGGCGGAAGTGACAAGGATGCGGCGGTCCTTACGATCTTTGCTTTCCCAGTAATTTGCGCCGCGCTGGCCGCTGACGCCGCCTCTCCCTCCGCCACCACCGGCGAACGGATGGGCCCACAGCTCTTTTCCTGTGGTCGCGTCGAGCGCCACAAGGGCGCCCCCTTTGGCAGAAACATACGCGATATTGTCTACCACCAGCGGGCAGAAGACCGAACTTCCGTCAGGCGCCGGATAGGTCCACGCCACGCCGATCTTGTCCACATTGGAAACATCGATCTGTTTCAGGGGGGAATAATGAGCGGCGGCGGGCCCTCCCAGATAATCCTTCCATCCCACGCTGGATTTTTGAGCGCACAACGGAACCGCACAAACGGCTCCGAGTGCAAGGAGCGCCGCGCCCGACTTTGTTTTTGATTGTCTTCTCACAGCGTTATCCTTCAGACCCGGAACGAGACGCCCTGCTTCACCAGGTAGTCATGTGCGATCCTGGCGGTCTCCAGCGCCGTGATCGGCATTCGCGGTGTGCCATCGAGTTCCACCATGATCATGCCTGCCATTGTTTTGCCCTCCATCAGGTCCAGAATCGCGGGGATGTTGACTTTGCCCTGTCCGAGCGGGCAGTAGCCAACGAAGTTCTCTCCACCGTCGTAATCCTTCAGGTGCATGTGATTGACGATCGGGAGGAAATCTTTTACCACCTGAACCGGATCCGAGCCGCCCTTCTGAAGCTGGCCGATATCGGGGCCGAATTTCACATAGCGGGTATCCACACTCTCCATCACCGCATACGTTTCGTCCTTTGATTCGATGCAGGTGCCGGTATGTTGATGAACGCATCCGGTGAGTCCAATGTCGTTCAGCTGTTTGCAGAATTCGTTCAGCGTGGTGACGATGTCGTCCTTATGCTCTTTAAAGTTGTAGGAATCGCGGCGCACGCCGTTGGGCCCGATGGTAACAACTTTGCCGCCGTATTTCTTCAGCAGCTTCGCCCACTCAATGGACTGGGCAATATTGTCGTTTCGCGTCGCCGCATCCAGCAGATTCGGCCCTCCGTAGGCTGAGATCAATGGAAGCTTGTATTGTTCGACCAGCGCTGCCATGCCACCGTTTGGTTCCATTCCCTGGATCTGATTACTAAACAGCTCAAGTCCCCAAAAGCCAAAACTGCTGATGTCTTTGAAGATCTGATCCATATAGGCCGGATCGAGTGGGCGAGGGGCGCCTCCTCCACCTCTGGCGGGGGGCGGCGCTCCCGGGACCGGCGCCGGCCGCGGAGCCAGCCAGGTGATACCGGTATGGCCAATTTTTAGATTTCGCTTGCGCTGTGCGAAACCCGGAATGGATGCGGTCAATCCCGCTGTCACGGTCGCGGCTTTCAAAAACTCACGGCGGTGGATATTCATGTTCATATATATTCCTCGACTGGCCGCCCGTGCGGCAGGCCCTGCGTTGGTAAGTGTCGATGCGTGTGCTGCTGCATCATTATGACGCCGGATCTTCGGCGGACGCGATCATTCTGAATCGCCAGACATCCACAGTGTACATAGTGCAATATCCGTTGGCGATTACGCATGGTATATTATCAACGGCCACGGTGGAAGTCAAGGTCTCTGAACGAGCGTGCAGATCCGGATTTCGCTTCTGTTTATCGGATTGCAAAAGCGATTTTTATGTGATTTTTTCGTCCTGAATTACGGACAAGGTGCTGGTGGGCGATCGCCTCGAATATTGCACGCTGGCGGAACACTACGGCATGATAATACCGTACTCAGGGCCGACGCTCGCTTCTGTCGAGAAGATGTCGGGAGCCCTCAAAGTGCACTTCGATCACGCCGATGGGGGGCTGGTGGTCAGGGGCGAGCGGTTGGGCGAGTTTTTCCATCGCCGGTGACGACGGCAAATTGTATTGTGCGGATGCCCGGATCGATGGCGACACGGTTCTGGCCGGAGAGTCCGCTCGTGAATCGGACATCCGGCCCCGGGACGAATCGCCCCGGGGCCGAACTTTGGATCTTACTGGCCCGGGCCCCGGCCTCCGCGGCCGCCACTGCCACCACGACCGCCGCGGCCTCCTCCCGGAAACCCTCCCGGTCCGCCACCGGCGTCGATATCGTCGATTCGTTTGCTCATATCGCGCGCCACGCCAATAATCATGAATTCCAGCGGGTCGGTGCCGGTGTTCTCGAATGAATGAACGTCGCTGAGCTGAATCGGTATGGCATCGCCTTCCACGATGGGAGTTGTTTCACCGGGGCCGCGGCCACCGCCCACGGTGACTGTTCCGCTACCCTTCATCACGTAATAGACTTCGGCCACTTCGTGATGCATGTGAGGCCCTACGGAAGAGCCGGGTGTCAGCAGGAGATGATCCACATAAGCCCAGGGGCTTGCAAATACGGTGGGGCCCAATGCCCGCCGATATTGCACAGTTCCCTTGCCGCCATGCATGGCATCCACATTTTGCAGCCGGGCACGATCCAGCAGCATAGTCATGAACTGCGGGATCGGGTCAAGCGTTGCGCCCACGCGCGTGTCGTTTAAATCGAAGTTATCGTATTGGTCCTTCAGCATCGACACGTTGATGTTCATCCACTGCACCGGCTTGTCGGTCGGATTGTAAATAGCGTGGGCGTGGCCACGGATGCAGGGAGCGCCCGCCGGTCCCTTCAGCAGGGATGTGTGGCCGTCGATCGTGAATTCAGCCTCGCCATCGAGAATGACGAACATCTCCTCGCACTGATTGTGGAAGTGCTCGCCGATGCCGCTCTTCGGCTCAATGTACCCGCGATGCAGAAACTGAAGGTTGGGCTCAATGTCATGAGCGCCAAGCAGGGCAGTGTAATCGAGAGCGCCGGCTCCGGCATGTACACGGGGACTCTTTCTGAACTTCGTGGTATCGGTATGAACTATGCGCGCCGAAAGCGCTTCACGCGCCAGGATCGGCAGGAGTGTGATGGCGCCCAACGCCAGCGCAGCCAGTAAATAACTCGTCTTCATGGTTTTCCTTTCTCAACTTCCGGGTTTCCGTGGCGCCTACACCGAATCGAACAAGATCGTCGTATAGTTCTTGTTGGTCAGCGTATTCTCAATCGTCGGCCAGACCTTCTTGTGCACATCGGACTTGATCCACTTCTGCCTCGCCTCTTCACTCTCGTAGGTCAGCTGAAAACGGTAGTTGACCCCCGCCTGCGATGCGCCTTGAAAGACGGTCCGCAATTTCAGCATCTTCACGTCGATGTAACCGGGGAATTTTTCCCCGGCCGGTTTGAAGACGTTATGAAAGTTGTCCAGCATTTCCTTTTCACGCGCCGGGTCCACCATAAGGTCGCAGTTGAGAACGATCGGATTTTTCGCCGCGGCGGTCTGGGCCGGAATCACTTTAGCGCCGGCGATCCCGGCAAGCATTGCGGTTATATATTGACGTCGTTTCATGATTGCTCCTGAGCTCTTATTTGAAAGTCTGATACAGCGCAGGCTTCCCTGGGACCGCGACTTTGAGGCGATAGACGCTCTTGCTGGCGGTGATCAACAGCGTCTTCCCGTCGTCGCCCCATGCCAGGTTCGCCGCGGTTTCTCCCGGCTGAATGGTTCCCAGATGTTTACCCTCCGATGAGAACACCCACACTCCCTCGGGACCGGAGGCGTAGACATTCCCCTTCGAATCCACTTTCATGCCGTCCGGAACACCCTGTTCCTTCGCATCCGTGACATCGAAAAACACTTTGCCATTGGAAACCGTGCCGTCCGCCGCCACATCGTAGCGCATCCAGAGCCGCTTCTTATCGTCGGAATTTGAGATATAGAGGGTCTTCTCGTCCGGAGAAAGAGCAATTCCATTGGGTCGCGTAAGGTCCTTAACGACAGGAGTCAGCTTGCCACCTTTGTACATAAATACAGCGTTGAACTTCAGCTCTTTTGCCGGATCCTCGTCCTGCTTCAGGAGTCCATACGGAGGATCGGTGAAATAGAGTGCGCCGTCCGCGCGATAAACCATATCGTTGGGACTGTTCAGCCGCTTGCCTTCAAACTTGTCGAGGTAAGTCGTCGTCGTCAGGTCTTTGGCGACCCGAACAATCTGCCGGTTCGTGTGTTGGCATAACAGGACAAAGCCGTCTTTGTCGTCGACCATGCCGTTCGGTCCGATGAATGAACCGGGGGGAGCAGTCGTTGTCCCTCCGGCGTTCTGGATCAATACCTTCACTTCACCCGTCGGAGAAACGGAACGAACCAAGTTCCCGGTCACATCGCTGAACCAGAATGAGCCGTCGGGTCTCCAGAGCGGGCCCTCGGTAAAGTCAAACCCCGTTGCGAGTTTCTCGATCTTTGCATCGGTGGGGACCAGAGCATCGAAAGCGGGGTCAAGTCGTATGAACTTACCGACTGGCGGAGTTGCCGCAACCGTGGCTGGCGCCGGCTCTTTGCTGCAACCGGTCAGGAACAAAAGAATGGATGGAAGAGCGTACTGTAGTTTCATGAGATTTGTCTTTGTGCGGGGTTTTGTCAGGGTCTGCGCGCAGCACGGGACGGCTTCATCAGGTTCCAGAAGACGAATGTACCCTTCGGCCCGGAAGTGACCACTTCCGGCGCGCCGTCTCCATTCAGGTCGGTGACGACAAACTGAGAGCCCACGCCTGAACGGTTGTGTATCAGTTCCGGAACAAACTTTGCACCGCCTTCGGCCTTTGGATCGCGTACAGTCCGGTACCAGTAGAGAACCGCGGGACCCTGTGGATCGGGATCGAGATGACTGTCCAGGTGCGAGAAGAGGCGCTTGCCGACAACCATATCCGGAATGCCGTCGCCGTCCATGTCCCCAAACGCCATTGCATGAGGCTCGGAGAATGTCACGCCGCCGGCATTCTTTGCGGCCGTGCTGAAGTCGCCCATGATGTCATGGCGGACAAACGTGATCTCGCCCTGCGGGCTGCGCTTCTGCTCGAACCATGCGAGGCCCCACCCGTGGGCCATGATTCCTGTCACTACGTCCGCCAGCCCGTCGCCATTGACGTCGTAAATGCCCATCTCGGCGCCGCCATTTCCGAACGGGGCGGCGTGATATTTCCATGGCGCGGGGGTAGCGCCGGTCGGTGGGCCTTCCCACCAGCCGCGATTGTTGACGATGTCCATCCGTCCATCCCCGTTTATGTCGCCGACTCCCAGGCCGTGCGCAGCTCCCAATCCCGGGTCCGACACGGTAAATACTTTCCACGGCGCTGTGGGATTCGCGGGCTCGGGCCTGGCGTATGCCACCGTCGCACCCGCGCCCATGAACAGGATCTCCGGCTTTCCGTCACCATCGAGATCCCTGAAAACTTCCAGTTCCGAGTTCGCGCTCGGAACAATATTGTAGCGATCCCAACGCCGCGATTCACCCTTCGGATTCACATAAAGGAAAATCGGCCTCGAATCCACGCAGACGATGTCCGCCCAGCCATCGCCGGTGTAATCGTGAACGAAATAAGTCATGCCCTCGGGAAAGCTGGTGCCCGGGCTATAGGTTCGCGCGGCAGTGAACTCATGGCGTTCGGTGTAGTCCGGCCCGGTAAAGTAAAACGGTCCGGCGACTACATCGGGAGTTCCGTCGTGATTGAGATCGCCAACACCGGCTCCCCAGGAGTAGAAGAAGTCGCTCAGCGACTGGAGCCGGAAATGTTCGGAAACCTTTGCCGCCGGCTCGGTCTTGCGATTCAGATCCTTCACCGAAAAATCTCTGAATCGGACTTCGGATGAGCCCCCCGCATAAAGCGCAATCGGGCCGTATCCCATCATCCGGTCATTAGTAGCGGAACTGCCTCCACGCCGGCCATTCAGCGCCACAGTGACCATGTCGGTATCGATGATTGCGTCGAGAGTATTCCACTCGCCGGCTTGCAAACCTCCCGCGGGCGGACCGCCTCGGCCGATGCCTGGACCACCCCGGCCAGGGGCGCCTGGACCGCCGCGGCCACCGGATGCGCCTCCCGGGCCTGGCGCTGGAGCAGCGGGGGGCTTCGCTGCTTCCTCCAGTTGTTCTGCCACGGTGGGGGCGGGCCGCGCGAAACCGGGTACCTGAGCCGCGCCGTTCGCCCACGGCCCCGCTGCAATTCGGGTGTACTGCGCGGTCGCTCTTGGCAGCGCTGCGCGGCTCACTTCTTTTCCTTGCGCATTTAAGGCGATCTCGAAGGTGTTCGCCTCGCCGGGCTGTACGTAGATGCCCTTCAAACCGCCGTCCGGCGTTTTTTCTGCCCGCAGCAAAATACCCGCGGTGCAGGCTCCGGCGCAGCGGAACTCAGTGTAGAGTTCCAAATCCTGATAGCCCTTATCGAGGACCAGCCAACCGCCGTCGCCTGACTTGGGAGCCCCGATGATCTCTCCGTTCGTCGCAGTCCAGTCTGCCTGGCCCAGCGCATGCCAGCCGGTCAGAGACGAGCCCTGAAATGTGAAGTCGGGCATAAAATCGCGCGGTGCGGCAAGGATTGCCGTGAGAAGCAAAAAGATCCCGGCCAGGACCGAAACGAGGATTTTTCTGGACATCAGCAACTTCCTTTCAAGAGTGCCTATGCAGCAGCGGATATTGTTCGTTGCGCATTACGAAAGCGACGATGCGTCAAGGCTAGCAACAAAGCCTATCATACTTTCAAAACGATTGCGCGGACCATTTTGAAAGGCTGGTTCGCGGCAGGAACCAGCCTCATGTCCAGAACGGTTCGCCGGCCGGAACAAAGCGGATGGGCACTTCCGTGATGAAGGTGCGCATCCAGTTGGCCATATCTTCCATCCCGGCCTCTTCTGAAATCACGTGGCCCAACATGATTACGCCTTTTGCGATTCCGAGCGCGGCGGCATCTCTGACATAACCGACGTTGTCGAATCCGCTGTCGGCTTCCTGTCTTTCGCCGCCTACGACAACGTCCGCCTCGGCGGTCATTGCGGGCGTGGCATATCCCGGTCCCACCAGAATCCTGCTGATCTTAGCCTTCGGGTCTCCCACGCAGCGGAAGGCATGCGCACCGCTCGAGCGCTTGACCTGCGAAGCAAATTCTCCCAGCGTAGTTTCCGGAATCGTCATGACGCCGGGGTACATCGACGAATTTTCGCCGCCCTTGATGCCCGCCGAGCGCATTTCACCTATAACGGTAAAGTCCCGGGCCTGCGCATGCATATTGTCGTGGTCGCGCCAGAGAATCATTCCGTTCTGAAGGACAAAATCGCGCTTCATCTTATACAGCGGATTGTCCTGCAGATCTTTGGTGCTGTCAGGGTCGTTCCACCATGTGTCCTCATGCGAAACGATCATATTCAGCCCCTGCTCATGGGCGCGTTTCAGCATCCCGAACGTGGTCATCATCGTCGTCGCGATTCCCTTCACCTGGGAGTCGGGATCGCCGAGTTTAAAAGTGTCCCTCATGGATCGGTCGTTCCACGGGGTCGCCTGGTTTTCGCGAATGCGCTGTACTACTTCACGTCCAGTCATCTAGACAGCCCTCCAGTATGGGTCACCGGCTGCGATCCATCGCGCCGGCGCCTCGGGGACGATGGTCTTCAGCCATGCCGCGCAGGCGCGCATTCCGGGATCTTCGGACAACGTTCGCCCCACGGTGACCAGTCCATGTTTCTCGCCCGCCGTAAAAAGATCCGCAAAGAAATGCGTATTCTCCCACTCCCGAACCTCGCCAGCCACAATCAGGTCAGCTTCCGAATAGCGGGTCCAGAACGTATTTGTAGCTGCTACGCCCGGATGAAGCAGCACCCTGCGCACGACCGCTTTTCGGTCCCCGACTGCCCGCAGTCCGCCGACCAGCTTGAGCTTTGTCCGGATCTGGCCTACGGTTTCTTCGTACGTCGCGGGCGCAATGTCATAAAGGACGTCATCGGGCTTAACCCTGCGGGTCCACCCCAGCGTCTCGGCGAGCGCCGTTGTCATTGTGTCCTGCTTTGCCGCTAGCCACCGGTCTCTGAGCCGGTAGACGATCAGACCGTTCTTTTCGATGAACTCACGTTTAGCAACATACACAGGGTCGTTGGCAGCGACACCGCCCCGGCCACCCCGCCCGCCCGCGACTGCGGCAGCTGGAGGCCCGTCTGGTCGTCCGAAAAAGGTCGGCTCGTGAGTGATGACGAGGTTTGCGCCGGCTTTCACCGCGCTACGCAAAACGTCCATTGTCGCCATTGCCGTAGTGGCGATGCCGTGAACCCTGAGAGCGGGATCCCCAGCTTTGAAACCATCGGCGCCGGCGGGGATTTTGTCACCACCCAGCGCGTTGACGATGCGCTCAACAGCAGCCGTTGCCGTCAGCGTCTTCGCGGCTCCGGCCTCCTGCGCTGCAAGTGTGTGTGCCGAGGCGACCGACCCGGCAACCAGTGCGAATCGACGTCGAGAGATGAATCCTGTCCGCATAGTGAACAATAATATCTCGTTGGTTTCAGTCAGCGATAGTCAGAAGGAAACTCATCTAAAGGGTGGTCGGCCTGGTCGGGCAGTAGACTATTGGCGATGTTTGGACGTTGCGGCCGAGTTCGATCGTGGAAAGGACATTCAATGGTCAATCGAAGAAAATTCGCTAAAGATGTTACCGGCTATTTGCCAGTCTGTGCAACCGTGGCCTCGATGGTGACCGCGAGCAGCGCCCAGCAGGCAGCCCAGCCTGGGGCGGCTCCGGCCGCAGGTCGAGCAGGGCGGGGCGGCTCGGGCAGAGGCCCGCAGGGGCCTCCAGATCCATTCGCAGGCAGTCCGGTTGGCGACATGTTGCCCGGTCAGAAATGGCGGGTTCACGATCATGACAGGCCGCAGCCGCGCAAGGTGACTCCCGGACATCCGGTTCCTGTGCCCTCGGCTCCCTCGGATGCGATTGTGCTATTCGACGGGAAGGATCTCTCGAAGTGGACCGCCGGCGGGGGCCGTGCCGGCGCCGCCGTCACCGAACCGCAGTGGAAAATTGTGGACGGCCACGCTGAGATGCGCGGAGGCATTTCCACGAAAGAAAGCTTTGGAGACATTCAATTACACGTCGAGTGGACGACTCCGCCGGTCGACGACCCGAACCGCGTAGGTCAACAGCGCGGCAACAGCGGCATCGTGTTTATGGGGCGCTACGAGGTGCAGGTGCTGTCGGGATATACCAACCTGACTTATCCTGACGGCGGGGCGGGCGGTATCTACGGCGTATATCCGCCGATGGTAAATCCCTGCCTGCCCGAGGGGCAATGGAATACCTACGATTTTGTCTTCGAAGCGCCGAAGTTCGACGCGGACAAGCTGGTGAAGCCCGCCTTCATTACGTTATTTTTTAACGGCGTGATGGTGCATAACCGGGCCGAACTTCTCGGAACCACATCGCACGAGCCGATCGCGGTCTATACGCCGCATGCGCCCGAACTGCCTCTGCAGTTGCAGGGGCACGTGGGGCCGGCGTGGTATCGCAATATCTGGGTTCGCCGATTGTTGGGCTACGATGCCTGACACCAACAAAAGGGACGTCGCCAGAGGCGGTTCAGCGCAGCTATCGTTGCGGCGTGTAATCGAGCCAGACGTATTCGAGAGCCTGGGGGAGAGTGTTGTTGATGACCTTCCGCTGGGTGTGACCGGCGCCCTTTGAAAAGACGAACTGATAGGGGTAACCTTTATCCTTCAGAATTTTGGCCAGCCGGGAGTTGGCGGTGACCCAATTGCGGCGGCCTTCAGAAGGAGTTTTCGAGCCGTTGTCATTTTCGGAAACCTGAATCCACAAACGGAAGGGCTTCTTCTCGCTGTTGGGGAAGAGGTGTTCGATGTATTCGTAAGCGCCAAGCGGAGCTTCCGGCCCGTTGCGGAGATTGACGAAGGTTCCCGAATAGCTGAGTATGCGGTGATAAAGGTCGGGACGGAACCAGGCCATCGTCAGTGCCGCTGCTCCGCCGGAACTGCCGCCGAACGACATCCGGGCATCCGGGTTTTTGGAGAGCTTCATATTGGCCTCCTTTTCGGCGCGCGGCAGAACTTCGGCTTCAATGAATTCCACGTTTTTGGATGAAACCGTGTCGTATTCCAGGCTGCGTTCGGCGCCGCCGTTATCGATCATGACGGCTGCCATTGCAGGCAATCGCTGGTCGTAAATCATGTTGTCGAGAATCGTTGGCAAGTTGTAGCGCATACCGTAGGCATCGGCGGCGACGATCACCGGAAGTTCGGTTCCCGCGACATAGCCCGCCGGCACGTAGACGCAGACATGCCGCTGAATCGCGCCGTTGGTGCCTGGATAGAACTTGCTTCCCGTGGAGTCCATCACGAACTCGATTACTTTGCCCTGGGGAACGCCGGATCGCGTGGCAAGTTCCGGAGCGGTGGGATAGGCGGGCCCTACTGAGTAGTCTCCCGTGGCGAGGTTCGTCCCCCAGGCGGGAAGGTCCATCAATTTGGCGACTTCGGCGGCATCTGCGGCAGACTGCTGCGCGGGGCCTCGGCCAGCGCCTCGACCTGCGCCACGACCCGCACCACTCCCGCCGGCAGGTCCCCGGCCACCAGGGTTGACTTGCGCGACAGGCGCTGGCGCGGGCGCCGGTATACAGGGAACCGGTGACTGGGCGAATCCCGCGGAGACAAAGAGCAAAGATGCGATGAAAAGCTTCATATGTATTGAGGGTTCTCCAGGCGTTCAATAATCTTACAGCAACCCAACCGGAATTGAAACGCTCATTGCCGGCAGCAGCGCGAAGTTTAACAGTTCAAACTATCGTTGGTTTTGCCGTCGTCCATCGGGTCCGTTGGCCTCCGGCCCGAGCCTGCGAGTCGCGCTGTCGAGGAATCCGCGGCGCTTAGTGCAGTGCCGTTTCAAGCCCTCCAGACAATAAACACACAACACAACTTGGCTTCCATTGCACAATATGCAAAGATACTATTTAAACCCATGCCGAAATCGCCTGCAAAAACTCCCCGCACGGGCAATGAAACCCCTCCGATTCAAAGCCTTGACCGCGGCCTGATCATTCTCGAAACAGTCGGCCGAGCTTCACGCGCCGTGACGTTGCGTCAACTGACAGAGGTCCTGGGCATTGACCGAAGCAGCGCGTTTCGCCTGGCCAATACCCTGAAACGACGCGGCTTTCTTTCCAATCCCGCCGCGGGCAAAGACTATGTTCTTGGTCCGTCTCTCTGGCGGCTCTCGCGCCAGTATGACTGGAGCGCGATGCTTGCTACGGTTGCGCATGACCATCTGCGCAACCTTGCCAGCGTTACGGGCGAGACGGCCCATCTCGCGGTCCGTGAGGGCCGAAACGCCCTGTTCATCGATCACGCTGCCACAAATCATGTGATCGCGATATCGGGACAAACCGGCGAGGCGGTGCCGCTCTACTGCACTTCTCACGGCAAGGCTTTGCTGGCCGACTTCGACGAAGCGGGATTACGGCAGTTATTCGGCAGCAAACCCCTGACGGGCCATACGAAAAACACGTTGAGGACCATCGCAGAGCTTACGAGCGCCTGCGCCGAAATTCGCGCGCGGGGTTATGCAACCGATGACTCGGAGTTTATGGAGGGTGTTGCGTGTGTCGCGGCGCCAATTCGCGACAAGGAAGGTTTGGTTGTTGCCTCCATTGGCATCTCGGCGCCCACAGGACGTTTTACTACAGGAATGCGAGTGCCCATGGCGGCCCACGTAACCAGGATCGCCGGACTGATCAGCGCCCTGATCTGATTCATCAATTTTCACCCTGTTGACTTGGCGGTCTCCTGTTGCTAAATTTCCAGATTGATCTGCGCGGCAGGGTGATCTTTATGTGCCGACGGGGGAAGGAAAATATCCAGAAGTGAAGCCCACTAACCCAATCCTCGACTTTGGGATTGACCGCGCGGAACTGCGGTACATCGGTCGCGAGTTGCAGCGACCCGAGTGCATTCTTGCCGAGCGCGACGGAACCCTCTGGGCAGCGGACGCGCACGGTGGCGTGATCCGCATCGGAACCGACGAGACACAGCAGCTTGTGACGCAGAAGCAGTCGGGCTTTTTCGCGGACGCGGGCAGCGAGGCCGACCGATACCTCACGGGCACTCTGCCCAACGGTCTCGCCTTCGCCTCCAACGGCGATTTTCTGATCGCGAATTTCGGCACCGATCGCCTGGAGAGAATGACCCGTTCCGGCGAATCCACGGTTCTGGCGGATCGTCTGGACGGGCGTGAAATCGGCAAGGTTAATTTCGTTCTCCGCGATTCGAAGAACCGCCTGTGGGTGACGGTGTCCACACGCATCAAGAACTGGATGCACGCTCTGCGAACGGATCTCAAAGATGGCTACATCGCCCTGTATGAGAATGGCGTTTTCCGTGTTGTCGCCGAGGGCTTCGGTTTCACCAACGAAGTGCGATTCGACGCCGCGGAGCAGTGGCTTTACGTGGTGGAAACTACGGGCGGTTGCATCACGCGGCTCCGGATTGACGACGGCGGTAATGTCGCTGAGCGCGAAGTCTTCGGTCCGGCCAACCTCGGCAAGGGGGCGTGGCCCGATGGGATCGCGTTCGACACTTTCGGCAACCTCTGGGGAACCATGGTTTATTCGGATAAACTTTTCGTTCTGACACCGGAAGGAGACCTGCGCATTCTTCTGGATGAAGGCGATCCCGCAAAAGTCGATGCGCTGGAAAAGCAGTTTTTCGCAGGAGCGGTTACCGAAGAAGTTCTGTTTGCGACGGGGCGCGGCGTAGCTCCCTGGATGGCGAGTGTCACGTTTGGGGGGCCGCAACTCCGTACAGCTTACATCGGCTCGCTGAGAGGGACGCGGATTCCTTACTTCCAGGCACCCGTTTCAGGTCTGCCAATGGCGCACTGGAACGACTGACGATGCGAGTGGTTGTCATCGGAGGGACCGGACACATTGGTTCGTATCTGGTCCCGCTCCTGATTAACGCCCATTTCGATACTGTGTGCGTTTCGCGAAGTCTGCGACAGCCCTATGTGGCGAGTTCCGCATGGGAAAAGGCTGAGCGGGTAAAGCGTGACCGCAACGATCCCGGCTTCGACGCCGCCATTGCGGGGCTCGGAAGCGACGCCGTCATCGATCTCACCTGTTACACGCCGAATTCCGCGATGACACTGGTGGAAGCATTGAGCGGACGGAAGACACGTTTGCTCCATTGCGGGACGATCTGGGTTCACGGCGCGAGCGCGGAGATTCCGACTACGGAAGATCAGCCGCGCTGCCCGATCTCGGATTACGGCGTTCGGAAAGCGGAGATCGAGAGCTTTCTGCTCCATCAGACCCAGGTTCCAGCCGCCGTCATTCATCCGGGCCACCTGGTGGGAGAAGGATGGGTGCCGTTGAATCCGACTGCAAATTTCAATCCACGGATTTTTGCGGACCTCGCAAGCGGCCGTGAGATCGCGCTCCCTAACCTTGGCAGGGAAACACTGCACCACGTTCACGCGGCCGACGTCGCGCAATGCTTTGTCAGGGCGCTGGAGCGCTGGCCGGCTGCCGAAGGACTGAGCTTTCATGCCGTTTCAGAAGGGGCGATCACGATGGCGGACTATGCCGGGGCCGTCGCGGGTTGGTACGGACAGAGGGCACGAATCTCTTTTCTGCCATGGGAAGAATGGCGCCGGACGGTGACAGAGAAAGAAGCGGCGGTTACCTGGGATCACATTGCCCGATCACCCAACTGCAGCATCAGCCGCGCGAAGGAACACCTTGGTTATTCGCCTGGTTACAGTTCGCTCCAGGCTATTCGGGAGGCGCTGTTTTCGCCGTTGTATCCGGGCGACCGCCTCGCTCAAAGCGGCAACCATTGACCAGTCGGTTTCTATTCCGCCAGTACGCGTTTACCAGAATTGCGCTGCCAGCACTTTGGGCGGCCCCGGGGACCCGTCAATTATCTTCGTTCCCAGCACGAACTGGACGTTACCGTGGCGCCAGGATTCGGGAGCCGCGCGCAGTGCTTCGCCCAGATATTCGGCATGGGTCACAAACTCGCCCGCTGCAAGCGTGCCGTAAGTTTCGATTCCCGCCGCCGAAACGACAGTCTTTTCAGTATCAGGGTCAAACACCCTGGTGACAATGGCAAAATCTTCCGTCATTTGCGCGCCCGCCGGCTGCGCCACCTTCCAGTTGATGGCATCGGGATGTCGGCTGTCGATGATGCAGTTATAGGTCGTGCCGGCAAGTGTCCGGTGCTCGAATGAAAAACGAAGCTGTGAAGTAACCCGCATGGCCCAGGCATTATTGAAAGCACCGATCGCGACCAGCGGCACATGGCGCAGACGCGCATAGTCTGCCTGTGCGACGGACATCAATTGGTAAGCGCGTCCGTGGGCCTGAATCCACGCGGCGACATTAAACCCGGCCAGTGCATCGCGCAGGAACAGGTATTCCGGAGCCACCCAGGCAACCTCCGCCGGGCTAACCGACAGTCTTGTGGAGTTGCGTTCCTGCGATGCGGGTCCTCCGAGGACGCGGTTTAGTTCTTCTGTACGGGGTCCAGTAAACCGATACACACGGGTGGGTTGCCCGATAAAGACCTGTACCGGGCTCCCCTCCCGGAGCAGGGGCTGCCAGAATGCCTCAAGTTCGGTCGCGGGGGTTCTGCGCTGGTACCAGAGCCATGACGCGATTGCCAGCAGACCGAGAACAGCCACCGCGGCCAGCAGTTTAAGGGCGCGACGGGAAACCGGCATCACATCGGCCGGTGCGATTACGGTCGACTTGCCTGTGTCGGCATCTGCGATCAGGGGTTCCAAAGCAACCTGGGCCATCTTTGGTTGCTCTGCCGCCTCCACTGAAAAAATCGGATGGTAGGAGCCCACGGGCAACTCAATTCGCAGTTCGCCGGTGTGGTTCGGCTCCATATAATATTGCGCGAGGCGCTTGCGAACATCAATCGCGGCATTCCGAACCACCGGATCCTGCGCTGTGTCATAGGCCGGATCGCGTCCAAAAACGGCGGCTCCGATGACACGCTCCTTTAACGAATTCTGGTCTCCGGCAAGAGTGGTCTCCACCACGAATCTCAGCAGCGCCTGACTGCGTTTACTGTTGCGGAAATGGGAACTGTCGAGGACTCTTGCGAGCTGGGAAGGCACCGGACGATATTGCTCCGGGATATCACTCGCATCGCAGATATCGGCGTTCGAAGTCTTCAGCATTCCTGTGTGACCCGTCGTGATTCTATCACGAAACGCCGGTACGGTACCGGCAACGTCAGGCCACGCGAATTTGGCCTAATTGATTGAAAAGAAAGGCCCTGCGCCGGGGAATACAGGTCGCGCACCGTAGCGGGCCTTGTCTTGTTCCGGCAAATGCGTCGTACTGTCCATCAAGTCCGACGGAATGCAATCCGAATAAGCGGCGAACGCCGACGCTTCCATTATCCGGGGCGCTTCAGGAGAAATAAATACCGATGAATTTACCACTGAAAAGGACAGGCTTGCTGCTTGCGTTACTCTGCATAACGTTGGCGCGACCGGTCTTCAGCCAGACTTTGGGCTCGATTACGGGTGAAGCGCTCGACGCAACGGCCGCCCCCATTCCGGGGGTTGCCGTCCAGGCGGCCAATACAGGTACGGGCGCTGTCCGGTCCACCACAACCAATGAAGCAGGAGTCTATGCCTTTCCTTCGCTGCCGCCGGGCGTATACACGGTTCAGTTCGAAAAAACCGGATTCAAGACTCAGGTCCGCAAGGATTTTGAACTGCACGTCCAGGACGCCGCGCGCATTGATCTGCGAATGGAACTGGGTAACGTCTCCGAGTCGATTGAAGTAGAGGCGGCCAGCACACAGATCGCGACCGACAATGCAACTGTTGGTACGGTGATCGAGAACCGCCGCATCGTCGAACTGCCGCTGAACGGACGCAACTATCTCCAGCTTGTTTCTCTCTCTCCCAACGTTTCGACGGGATTTGCGGGACAGGGACAGTCTTCTGCCCGTCAGGGCGGAATCCGCGCCGGTCAAACGATTGCGGTCGGCGGCCAACGCACGAACTTCAACCATTACACGCTGGATGGAGTGGAGAATACGGACCCCAATTTCAATACTTTCATCGTTCTGCCATCAATCGACGCCCTTGAGGAATTCAAGGTTCAGACCGGCGTGTATCCCGCGGAATTCGGACGCGAATCTGCTCAGATCAACGTGTCCACCAAATCGGGCACCAACAAGTACCACGGGGCTCTGTTCGAATTCCTGCGAAACGAAAAATTAGATGCCGCCAGCTATGCGTTTACAGCGCTGCGGCCAGCTAAAGACCCATTCAAGTGGAACCAGTACGGGTTCGTATTGTCCGGACCCGTGCGGATTCCTCACCTCATCAACGGCAAGGACAAGCTGTTCTTCATGTCGAATTACGAGGCCTACAGGAAACGCGGCAGCGTCTCGGCGCTGTTCAGCCTCGCTTCCGCGCCGATTCAGGGCGGAGATTTTTCAGGCATTGCGGCCAAGATTTATGACCCGACGAGTCGTGTGCTGGCGGGAGACGGTAAGACGATTACGGCGACGCCGTTCACCGGGAATATAATCCCGCCAAGCAGGATCAGTCCGATTTCGATGGCGCTGCTGCAGTACTATGCAAAGCCGACCCTGTCGGGTTCCACGAACAATTTCAACGAATCTCTGGCGCGGCCGGATAACCGAGATCAATACATTCTGCGCATGGATTACGTCGAATCGCCCAAGTCGGCATGGTCGGGACGATATAGCTGGGGCGACGAAAATTCCTCGAGCCCGGGCCTGAATCTGAACGGCACAAAGCTGTTGACGAACTTCGAACAGTATGCCGGATCGAACACGCGGGTGCTGTCGCCGTCGATAGTGACCGAAACGCGCTTCGGTTATACACGGTTTTATAATTCGGTGGGTACTCTTCTGGCCGGCGTCAGAAATGTGGTGGATGAATTGAAGATCCCCGGTCTGGCCGGGGGTGATCCGGTGACATGGGGTATCCCTTCCGTCGGAATTGCCAACTATACCGGGATCGGCGACAGCACTGACGGACCGTTCGTCAACAACAATAGATCGCTGCAGTTTCTGAACAACACAACGATCGTCCATGGCAAACACACGTTCCGCTTTGGCGCCGAATTCCGCCGTGATCAGTACAATCAGGACGGGAATCAGTTCGGACGCGGCAACTTTACGTTCTCCACGACGCCGACTCTCAACCCCGCCACCAATACCGGCGGGGATGCCTTCGCATCGTTCCTTCTCGGCAACATAACGCTGACCGAAGTGGCGGCCCAGATTGCATCCGTGCGTTACCGCCAGACAACGTACTACCTGTACCTCGACGATACCTGGAAGGTTACCCCGCATTTGACGCTCTCGCTCGGATTGCGTTATGAGAACACCCCGCCATGGACGGACCAGAGCGGGAATCTGATAACCGTTTTCTACAACGCCTACGACACGACGCCCAATGTGGCCGACCAGAGCCGGTATCCGATCTTCCTCCGGCAAGGCAAGGGCACGGGCGATCCTTATGCAGGCATCCGCGTGCGCTGGCCAAATATCCCGCTCGTTCAGGATGGCCGGCTGGGCGATGGTCTCGTCCAGCGCGACAACAACGATTTTGCTCCGCGCATCGGTATTGCGTGGAGCCCGAACGAGAAATGGTCATTCCGCATGGCGGGTGGTACCTTCTACAACCAGGATCAAGGTAACCCGTGGTTCGATGTCGGACGCAACGCCGCGGGCAGATCGCGCAACGACGACAATCCTTCGTTTCCCGCGGAAAACTGGAACAACGCGCTGGGCGCCGCCGGCGCCGCCAATGCGATCATCACAACGCCGCAAGCCTTCTCGATGAAGTTCGACCGGAGAACACCATACTCAAATCAATACCTGTTCAACGTCCAGCACCAGATGTCGAACAGCCTGACGGTGGAAGCGGGCTACCTGGGCTCGGTCAGCCGGCACCTTGAGTCGTACCGCGCCGTCAGCGCCGCTGTCCCCGGACCGGGCACGCCGGCGAGCCGTTCGCCGTATCCGAATTTCGGCCTGCTCGTGCTGATCGACGATGGTTCGAATGGCGATTACAACTCGCTTGGAACGAAGCTCACGAAGCGTTATTCGAGGAGTTTGACTACGCTTGTCAGCTACACATGGTCCAAGTCGATCGATGAAACGAGCGGTATCAGGACGCAGGACAGCGACACGCTGTTCTGGCAGAACGGCAATTGTATGCGCTGCGAGCGGGGTCTTTCGTCATTCGATGTGCGGCATCGCCTTTCCGTCTCGGGACTCTATGACCTGCCGGTCGGCAAGGGCCGCGGTCTGGACCTCGGGAATGCATTTGCGGATGCGGTTGTCGGGGGCTGGCAGATGGGCTCCATCGTAACGTGGCGGAGCGGATTCCCGATCAATCCCTCAGCCGGAGTGAATCGCTCCAACACAAACATCAACGTAGACCGTCCGGACGCGACGGGAATCAGCCAGTCTCTGGATAACCGGTCGCCGGCGGGCTGGTTCAATACCGCCGCCTTCCAGCTTGCGCCCATTTATAATTTTGGCAACGCAGGCCGCAACAGCATCACTGGACCTCCGGGTTTTAGTCTGGATTTCTCGCTGCACAAGGATTTTCCGATGTTTAAGGAGAATCACAAGCTCCAGCTCCGCATGGAGGCCTTCAATTTCCTGAACCACCCTGTGTGGGGAGCGCCGAATACGAACTTTTCCAGTCCTCAGTTTGGGAAGATTTCATCGACAAACGGATCGATGCGCCAAATGCAGATCGCACTGAAATATGTTTTCTGACATACAGGCCCGGTTGGCCCAACAGGTCGGCGGTTCCGAATTCGGAAATGAATGGCCTGACTGGCTGGTAAGTTCGCGGCCTGTCGAATCTGGCGGCCCTGTCCCCCGGTCAACGGGATTGTTTCTGGATTGCGACTCGGTACCGGCGATTGACCCGCCACGTCATGGTACGGCATGGGATGCCGTAAGCTGATTTTCTGCTGACGTTTGCTTGACTTCCTGATGCCGCATTGATAACATCCAATGCGTTAGTAACACCTGTCATTGCGCATTATGCAAGACTAGGTTTGGGGGCTTCTGTTGGGGATTGTAGGTTCGCTGGCGTCTGTCCAACGCGCATAGCAATATCGTTTGACGCTTCGCCGATTGCCTGTCCGGATTCGGGTAACACGGCGCGTTCAGGCGGACACGTTATAGGGAGATCAAATTTATGCACACACCGCGAAAAGTTGTCCTTTTTCTTCTGTTAGCCGCCCTTACGGCGATTCCGCTGTTGGCTCAGGGCGATCGAGGCGAGATCACGGGAACGGTCATGGACGCGAGCGGGGCGGTCATACCCGGTGTCCAGATATTGGCCACGCAAAAGGCCACGAACTCCCAATTCAAAACCACGACTAGTTCAGCGGGTGCTTTCACGGTGACATCTTTGCCCGTCGGTGAGTATCTGTTGCGTGCGGAAAAAGCGGGGTTCAAATCGTCGGTCACCGATGGCGTAGTGGTTACGGCTAACGGAACAGCTCGTGTGGATGCCAAGCTGGAAATTGGCCAAACGCAGCAGACCATCGAGGTGAGCGCCACCACACAGTTGGTGCAGACCGAAAATGCCAGGGTGTCGACGTCGGTATCGAGCGCGCTGGTGGATGCACTACCGGTTCAGGTAGTCGGGGGCTCGCGAAGTCCATTCGACCTGGCGGCTACTACAGCGGAGGTCAACACCGCGGGCACATTCCGCATTGGCGGCGGCAACAACACTGTAGGGGTAACGCTCGATGGCTCATCGCTTGCCGGAGTGAAAATCGGCAACGACGCCGGGAGCGGCGGTGCGGTTGCAATGAACAGCCCGTCCGTGGAAGCTCTCACTGAGTTTAACGTGGAATCCTCCGGGTTTAAGGCTGAGACGGGCCACGTTTCCGGTGGCACCCTCAGCTTCGTCTCGAAATCCGGCACGAACACGCTCCATGGGAGCGCCTTTGAATATCTGCGCAATCAGGCTTTCGATGCGCGAAATTTCTTCGCGGCCAAGAAGTCCGTCTACAAGCAAAGCAATTTCGGAGCGACAGTGGGCGGTCCGGTCTGGCTTCCGAAAATCTACAACGGCAAGAATAAGACGTTTTTCTTTTTCTCTTATGAAGGATTCCGCAACCGGGTCGGAGCGAGCGTCACTCCCTCCAGCGTGGCGCCCACAGAGTTCTACACCGGCGATTTGCACAACTGGGTCGACGCCAATAACAAGCCATACCAGATCTACGATCCAGGGACGCAACGCCTTTCCGGCACGACCTATGTCCGTGATCCTTTCGCCGGAAATATTATTCCGCCGAGCCGGATCGATCCTATAGCCGCTGTCATCGCGAACTATGTCAAGGGTATTCTCGCACCGAACCTCCCGAATCTGGTGCCGGGAACGTCGGCATACGTTCGCAACAATTTCACATCGACGGGCGTTCAGCTCAGCCCCAGTGATCGATGGAGTGCGAAGGTCGACCAGAATCTGGGTTCGAAGCATCACCTGTCCTACCTGATGAACCGTTACCGCGATGGCGCTATTGCAGGGGCAAACGGCCCTCCCGGCCTGCCGGTACCGATCGGGGGCTTTAACACGGGTTTCAATGCTACTCAGGTTTATCGCGGCACGTGGGATTACACCATCACTCCAACGCTGGTCAGTCGATTCTACGGTGGGTTCAACTACTTCCGTGAAGACCACGGCTCAACGGCCATTACAGAAGACTCACCGCAGGCCGAGGGATTCAGCGGGCTGTTGCCTGCCGGTTACTGGAAGTCCAAAGGGATCTGCATCCCGAATTACCCGGTATGCGCCAACTTTCCCATCATTAACCTTGGCGATTTCGCCGGCCTGGGCACTAACGGTCCGAACGGTTCCGACCGCCTCGTCTTTGAGTTGCATGAAGACATTACGAAAATTAAGGGTTCGCACGTAATCAAGTGGGGCTACTTCTACGGAAACAGCCACTATGATGGCTTCGGATTGCAGAACGGATCCGGCAGCCTGGGGTTCAGTTTCCAGGGTACTTCGGTGCCGCAGGCAACGACGCAGGCGAGCGGCGGCGGCAGCGGTTTTGCATCTTTCCTGCTGGGCCAGGTGAATAACTACGCGCTGGATACGCCGCGTTACCTGACCGCTGTTTATCGCACTCATCAGGGGTACATCCAGGACGACTGGAAGGTATCAAAGAAGCTGACGCTGAACATCGGCTTCCGCTACAGCATGGATCAGGCGCCGATTTCGACCGACGATAAGATCAGCGACTTTTCTCCGACTACCCCGAATCCGGGCGCAGGCGGACTGTTGGGCGCCACCATATTTGCCGGGAGCGGAACGGGAAGGATCGGCAGACGCAACGTCATCGACAGCTTCTGGAAAGGGTATGAGCCGCGCTTCGGCTTCGCGTACGCGCCCAACAACAAGACCACAATTCGTGGCGCGGCTACCCGCAGTTTCGGTCCTGTAGCCGGGATCGGGCAATCTTCGCACAATCTTGGTTTCGCTGTCCGCCTCACGGTTGGCAACGCCAGCAGCGGTCTGCTCCCATCCTGGATCCTGAAGAACGGCGCTCCGGCATGGCCGCCTCCACCGACGCTGGATCCTTCGGCAGGCCTTGGCACCAACCCGCCGGCTTACAACGGGAATCAGGCTACCCGGCCAGACAGCGAACTGAACTACTCGTTCAATATTCAGCGGCAGATTTCGAAGAGCTCGGCGATCGAGGTGGGCTGGGCCGCTACGCTCGCAAGCGATATCAGTTCCAACTTCCTTGCGCTGAACCAGATCCCCTACCGGTCTCTGCCGGCCTCTTTGAGTCCGTTCACGGCAAGCGGACGCGCGGCGCTGGGTTCGCTGGTGGGTTCCACCGCTGCGACTAACGCCGGGGTGACCGCACCACCATGGACTTGTGGCACGGGTTCATCGAGTTCCTGCGTCGCATTCAGCACTCTATATGGCAGCGGCGCAACAGTGCAGCAGGCACGTCGGCCGTTCCCGCAATACACGACGATTAATACTCTGGATGGAGGTGGCGATCGCATCGGCCATTCGACTTACCATTCGCTGACCGTCAAGTATGACAAGCGTACCGGCGGGGGGCTTACGATTCAGGCTTCCTATAAGTTCTCGAAGGAACTAACAGATACGGATTCGACCGGCGCGGCAGCCGGCGATATGTACAATCTGCGGCTGCTTAAATCCATCGCGTCATTTGACCAGACACACCAGGTCAAATTCGCGTGGGTGTACGAACTCCCCGTTGGCCGTCACAAGGCGTTTCTGAGCAACGGCGGCGTGGTTGCCGCGATAGTTGGCGGCTGGCGCATCTCCGCCATCCAGACTTATGCCAGCGGCTTGCCGACGAACCTGGCGTCGACGGTCAGCTTCCCGATCGGCGACTTTTCGAACCGTCCGACGATCAGCACTTATGATGGCTGGGCAGCGACGTTGGACCACAAGTTCGATCCGAACGCGGACAACTATCTTCAGCCCCAGTCCTTCTTCCCGGCACAACCGATCAGTGCGTTTGGTAATTCCACCCGGTTCAACCCTAAGTTCCGGTTGGCTCCCACGATTTCGGAGAACCCTTCTTTGGCACGCATCTTCTCCTTTAAGGAGCGGGCGCGCCTGGAGGTTCGCGGCGAAGCGTTCAATGTGCTCAACCGCGTTTATTTTTCTCCGCTCAACGGTGGCCTGACGCTCGGGAATGCCAACTTCGGGCTGTGGCGCAATCAGGCCAATTCGCCCCGCAACATCCAGTTAGTAGCCAAGTTGACCTGGTAATGCCTTGCAGGCTGCGCGATTTTTCGCGCAGCCCGCTGTCGCGGGATCTTTGCCTTCGTCTCATCATAAACAGCGAAAGAGGCGCGGGAGCTCTTCGCCTCCCGGAGCTGTTTTAACTTCCGGCCAGGGGCATCACTGGTGGCTGCTGGTGCTTTGCGGCCTCGTTCTGGCCGCGTACTCCAATTCTTTCCATGGGGCGCTGACATTCGATAGCAACGCGGTGATTGCGCAGGATCCACGCATCCGGCAGTTTACCTGGGCAAATACTGCGTCGATTCTGAATGGCGGCTACTGGTATGGAAATCCTGATGGCGGTTTGTACCGGCCGCTGACCACCTTCTCATACCTGCTGAATTACACGCTGTTCGGTAACGGCGCTGCGCCAGCCGCATACCACCTGGTCAATCTCGCACTGCACGAGATGAATGTCGTACTCGTGTATGTGCTGGGAGTACTGATTTTGGAGGAAGTGATGCCTGCGCTCGCGCTGGCCGCCATTTGGGGACTCCATCCGCTGCTTACCGAATCAGTCACCAATATTGTGGGACGGGCCGACTTGCTGGCAACTCTTGGCGTATTGACGGGGATGCTGTGCTACACGAAAAGCGTGAATGGCCCTCGGTGCCGCCTGACATGGCTGGCAGCCTTGTTCGCCGCGCAGACGGTTGCGATCTTCGCAAAGGAAAGTGGCGCAGTATTGATCGGCCTTATGCTGCTCTTTGACGTCACGCGCCCCGACCGAACGAAATGGAGGCCGCGGATACTCTCCTATGCCGTCGTGCTACTTCCGCTGGCGGCCTTCTTCTTTCTGCGCAGCGGACTGGGACTGCACATGCGGATCGAAGTTTCCGAGAATCCATTGGTCGGAACCGATTTTTGGACAGCTCGCCTTACCGCTATCAAAGTGATTGGCAGATACCTCTGGCTGTTTCTATGGCCGTCTCAGCTTTCGGCCGACTATTCCTGGAATGCGACGCCGTTATTCGGTTGGCGGCTCGCAAACCTGGACGATGCGAAAACGCTGATCGCCGCCGTGGCTTTGTGCGTCGCGGGAATCGCGGCGACCTTTCCAGTGGTGCGCATGCGTGCAGGCAGAGCCCTGTTGTTCTTTTTTGGTTTCTTTTTCGTCGCGTTGCTGCCTGCTTCGAATCTGATCGTCCTGATCGGGAGCATCATGGCAGAGCGATTTCTCTATTTGCCTTCAGTTGGACTTGCGGGCGTCCTGGTTGCGGCAGTGTACGCGCTCAGTCGAGTGAGATCCGCGCTGGTCGTGTGGGTAGCGCTGGCATTGGTCTGCGTGACGTTTGCCGTTCGCACATACGCCCGCAATTCAGACTGGCAGGATGGCCTTAGTCTCTGGACCAGCGCGGCAGCCGTTTCTCCTGAAAGCGCGAAGGTGCACTACAATCTCGCCAGGGAACTCGAGCGTTTACCGGGGCGCCTGCCCGAGGCCATCGCAGAGTACCGGGAAGCCGTGCGTATCGAGCCTTACCGCGCCGATGCGCACGATAATCTTGCAAATGCGTTGTCCGGCATGCCTGACCGTCTGCCCGAGGCAATCGCGGAATACGGGAAGGCTTTGCGGATCGATCATGGTCTCGCCGCCGTTCATAACGATCTGGCAAACGCTCTGGTGCGATTGCCCGGCCGCACGGACGAAGCGATTGCCGAGTACCGTGCGGCACTGCGGATTCAGCCGCAAAACGCGGAAATTCATTACAATCTGGCGAACGCGCTATCCGGGATGCCCGACATGCTTGAGACGGCGATTGGAGAATACCGCGCCGCGCTCGCAATTCAACCGGATCATGCGGACGCTCACAATAATCTGGGCAACGCTCTCGCTGGGACATCGGAACAGTTGCCAGCGGCGATCCACGAATATGAGGAGGCCCTCCGGGTTGAACCGGAGATGGTGGCCGCCCACATCAATCTGGGAAATGCGCTGGCCCGCATCCCGGGCCGCCTGCCCGACGCTATCGCTCAATACCGCGCGGCGCTTCGACTCCAACCTGACAGCCCGGAAGCGCACAGCAGCCTGGGGAATGCACTGGCGAACATGCCAGGTCACCTGCCGGAGGCCATTGCCGAGTTTGAATCCGCTCTGCGGATCGAACCCAATTTCGCCGATGCGCACGTTAGTCTCGGAAAGGCGTTGGAACTGACGCCGGGGCGAACCGTGGACGCTGTGGCGGAGTATGAGGCGGCGTTGCGGATCAGGCCGGATCCCCGGTTACGCCAGGCCGTGGATAGATTACGAGCGGGTTTGCGATAAGGATAGACTTGGCGCGTACGGGCCTATCGGGACTACGGCTCTCCGACAAACCCGCACGGGCGAAATCATAAACGCAATTCCCGCCCGCTGACCGCTCATTCTGCGGCGGGAACATCCCTGACCGAACTCAGAACGATATTCTTCCGACAACCAGCATGTTCCTCGCGGAGCCTGCGGCGATGTTATTGATGTTCATAAATCCGAACCCGCCGGTTAGCGCGCCATTTGAGTTGTGCGTAGCCGCAGTGATTGGATTTCCCACCCCGATACCGGGAAATACGAGCCGGTTAAACGGGTTGTACATCTCAAAGCGAAGCTCAAAGAATCTGCCCGCGTGCGCATCTGAGAGGACAAATCTTCGGCCCAATCCGATATCTTCCTGAGGCGTTCGTCGCTGACGGAAATCGGTGTAACGCGGCGAGCCGCAGCCGAATGTGGCTGTGGGTCCGCATTCTGTCCAGGCAGCCGGATTGAGCAGCAGTTGTCGGGTTGGATCTATCTTGCCATTGGGATCGGTGAGGTAAAGCGGCTGACCCGAAACCCGCGCCATGTATTGAGTCGAAGCCCCTGCAAGATACGTGCCGAGATTGTTGTTCGATCCGGGAGCGGTGAGTAAAGCACCGCTTTGGTAACGCAGTACTCCGCTGACCTGCCAATCGCTGAAGACTGTCTTCGTAATCCTGTTCGAGCCCATAAAGCCAGAGGTCAGGTGGGGCGTCTGGTAGATAAGGTTCAGCGAGAGGGCCTGCGGAATGCTGTTCACATCGAGAACTTTCTGGGTGGCCAGATTCGTCCAGTCATTGAATGTGCTGATGCGGGTAATCGACTTTGCCCACGTGTACGTGCCGAGCGCGGTAATGTTGTATTTTAGCTTGGCATTCAGTTTCATCTGCAGCGAGTCATACCAGGAATCGCCCGATGGAGTAGTGGGGGTAATGTTTCCGTACTGAGGAAACGGCCGGAGCGTGTTAGTAACGGAAGTCGTCGTCGGATAATTCGAGAACGGCAGAGAATATCCGGCTGTCTTAGCGGTCCCCGACCCGATTTGCGAATTTAAAAGGGTAAGATTCGACGCGTTGGCGAGACTGAGCCCGTGCGCGGCCAGAATCGCCGGAGTGACCGAGTTGATCGGCGTCATCGTACCCTGAAGCCAGACTCCGCGGTTACCCACATAGGCAGCTTCCAGTGTCATGCCGCGCATGATCTCCCGCTGCAACGCGATATTGAACTGCGCGACGCGCGGAGGCCGGCCAAGTGACGGGGCGTAGAAGGTGGGGGTGTTGAGATTACTAAGGCCCGTGATTGGGTTCACCGTGGGGAGCGCGCCTGCCTGGTGCAGTGTTGAAGCGAACAGAGCGGTATTGGCGGGCAATCCGCCCTGGAGGCCATTAGGAAGCGCGGATTGACCTGCTTTAGACGAGAAGGTGATGGTGTCGTATCCGGTTCCCGCGCTGGGACTCTGAGGAGCGCTGGCGGTAAAAGTATCGGGCGCGCCGAAGAAAAAGCCCCATCCGGCCCGGATCACCGTCCTGGAATCCAACTGGTAGGCGGCGCCGAACCGCGGTGCGATGGCGAATTTGTACAGGTCGAGAAAGTTCTTGCAATTACATGTGCCCGCGCCGAAGCCCTGGTAAAGCACTGCTCCGGGAAGATTACCGGCGCTCGGATTGGGAGTGGTTGGGGAGAACGAACTGACTCGATTACGGTCTTCGAGTGGCGGATTCTGCAAATCGTACCGCATACCTAAATCCAGCGTTAGTTTTCTGGTTACTTTCCAGTTGTCCTGCGCATACACCGCCGTCGCCCTGTCGTGCCAGTTGACACTGGTGCAGGGCGCGAGACTGGATGTGTTCGGCAGGCCGAGCAGAAAACTGGCGTAGTTCAGGCCGGGACTCCCGTTCGTGGTCGCCAGGGTTACACCTCCCGCGCCGAAAGGTTGGCCAGTCTGGGCTGCGGAAAATGCATACGTTCCCCATCCACCCTGGCATTGATTGAAGCCTTCCATGCGCGTTTGCGCGCTGCCTCCGAACTTGAACGAATGCGACCCCTTCACCCATGTAAGCGCCGCCGACGAAGTGAACTCGCCGGTGTTTACGTACTGATTGAAGTTCGCCCCAATGTTCTGGGACATTCCACCGATAGGAGCCCCACTGGACGAGTTATTCCCCAGGCCGCTGATCTGCGGGAAACCGCTCGTGATAGCGCCAGTCAGGCCAAGTTTGCTTTGGTCAAAGCTCAGCACTTCCGGGAACGGGAGTTTCGATACCTGCGCATTCACGTAACCCACTCCAAGATGCAGAAGCATTGACGGGCGAAGCGTATCATCCACGTTCAGACGAGCGGTGCTGGACTGGCTTGTATTGAAGCCTGCCGTCGTGATGTTCACCGGCAGAGCGTCAGTGCTGGTCTGACCCGACCCTCCGACATACGAGTAGAGCGCCGAGAGTTTCAAATTAGAAGAAACATTGTGATCAATCTTGATGGACGGAATGTTCTGAGGTCTGGGCGTGGATCCGTACAGTTGAAAATTATTCGACTGGAGCCCGTTCCCCGGCTTCGGCAGAAAGCCCTGGATCTTCAGGGCGACCGGATCGAGCCGGCTTGAGGGTAAGGCGTTACCCGAAAACGGAAGCCGCGTAAAGCCATCGGCGGCAAGAGCCTTCGGGTCGAAGATTTGCCCCGCCAGCACGGCATTCCCCAGTCCGTCTTTGCACGGAACGCCTCCGCAATTCACCTGGGCGCCAAGGTCGGCCGCAAAATTGCCGATGACATCGTTTGCATTCGGCACAGTAGTGAAGTTTCCGGAATTGGGGGCCGGGAGAATCGAGCGAAATCCTTCGTACGAAAAAAAGAAAAATGTCTTGTCGTGTCCGTTATAGACGTGCGGAATACGAACAGGACCACCGAACGTACCGCCGAAGTTGTTTTGCCGGCTCGGATTGCGAACGCCCGTGTATGGCTGGTGGGCATTCAGGTCCTCGTTCGTAAGGCGGTAGAAAGCGCCCCCGTGATATTGGTTCGTGCCGGATTTCGCCGTGAAGTTGTAGATGCCCCCCTGAGCCTGTCCGAACTCGGCGGCGAAGTTCCCGGTCTGAAGACTGACTTCTTCCAGGGCCTCCACCGACGGCTGCTGATAAAAGAAGAATCCCGCGGCATATAGATTGGTGCTGTCCTGACCGTCGACCAGGGTCTTGAACGATCCATTTGGCGATCCGTTAATCGAAGCGCCGCCGCCCTGGAGTCCATTCGAGCCGAAGTAGGTGGTGCCGCCACTCATGCCCGGTAAAATCTGCGCTATGGAAAGCGGATTACGGACCGCCTGGTTTCCATAAAAACCGTTCGACCATTGGATGGGAAGCTCGACAAAAAGTTCATTGGAAACGGTGGTGGTAATGTCGGCGTCTTCAGTCCTGATCGCTACCGCTTCCGCCTGAACGGTGATGCTCTCCGAGCTTGAGCCGATCTCCAATTTTACATCAACTCGGATTGTCTGCGCGACTTCAATTTTGTTGGCGACGGACGAGTACCGCTTAAATCCCGGCGCCTCCACGGCGACATCCCAGGCTCCAACCGCCAACTGCGGCAATGTGAAATTACCGGTGGGAGTGGTAACCGTTTCCACGACGTTATGAGTGTCGGCATTCTGCGCGCTTACTTTGGCGCCCGCCACGACGGCACCCGACTGGTCCGTCACCGTCCCGGTAATCGTTCCGCGATCACCTTGAGCAAACGCGCCACCGATTACAAGGGCGCACAGGCACGATATTCTTACGAGGTATCTCATTTTTCTTCCCCTGACACTTTCTTTTTGGACCTGAGTGACGTTGCGTATAACGCCGTATGGATTGGCGATGATGCTATCAAACGTACCTAAGGGTGTCAAGGGGAGCCTTGTCTACCTGTCGTTAACATGTGATTTGTCCGGTCGAATTAACAGGTGTTCTGTCCGCTTCGATAAAACCAGGGCGGAACGCGCAAGGCTGCGATGTGAACCCGAGCCTGACGTACTAATTCGCCCTGACGGTTTACATATTATGACAAAACCTAAAAAAACCCTTGACTTCAATAGAAGTGATCCATAGAATGCTTCTGTGGGCAATGCGCGACAGGTCGTGCGTATTAAGCAATGAAACGGCCTCTAGAGCACACTCAGGCAGGGGACACAGGACACAGAATCAGTTGAAACGCTTTCCCTGCTTCTCCGAAAAGTGATTTCCGGGGGGACGAAGTCTCGGCTATTTTCCGAGACGGAGCTGGCGGAATATTAGTGGGTCGATCCCAAGGAGGATCAACAATGAGTTGGAATCGCGTTGCATCTGTTTTAGCTACTTTCGCCGTCGCGTGTGGCTTTGCCTTCGCCCAGACCACAGGGGCCACGTTGGTGGGGACTTTGAACGACCCGTCAGGTTTGGCTGTGCCGAACCTGACTGTGGATCTGAAGAGCGCTGCGACCAACGCCCTCCGAACGGTAACCACTACCAATGAGGGCATCTTCCGATTCAATGCTCTCGAGCCCGGCGTTTACGACCTAACCGTCCGCCCTGGCGCGGGTTTCCAGCAATACGTCGTCAATCAAATCACCCTCAACGTCAGCGAAACCCGCGACCTTGGCCGCCTTAGGCTGAGCTTGGGCTCTGTAACGGAGTCGGTAAGCGTCACAGCGGCGACGACGCCCGTGCAGACCGCGTCCAGCGAGAACTCGAACGTGGTCGATTTCGATCAGATGGCGAACCTCACCGTCCGGGGACGCGACGTGATGTCGATGCTGCAGACGCTACCCGGTGTGAGTTTCGGAAATAACTTCATCACACAGGGTGGCAGCGGCCAGAGCAATAACGAGACGGTGAACCCGTTTGCTCTGGGCCAGATGAACCTCAACGGCAAAGGCAGCGCCGCCAACTATACGGTGGACGGTGTTACGGGCATGGACATGGCTGGCGATGGTCTGAGCACCGTCTCCCCCAACCTTGAGGCGATCGCCGAGGTTCGCGTGCTTGCAACCAATTATTCGGCTGAATTCGGCCGCGACCTCGGCGGCCAACTCCAGGTCATCACGAAGGGCGGCACCAGCCAGTTTCACGGCAGCGCCAACGTCAACAAGCGGCATGAAGAGTTCAACGCCAATAGTTTTTTCAATAACCGCGATGGTCAGACCAAGCCGTTTTACCGCTTTCTGGACACCGCTTTTTCCATTGGCGGCCCCGTGTATATTCCGAAAATTATGACCAGGACCAGGAACAAGGTCTTTTTCTTTTTCTCCCAGGATTATCTGGGCCAGAGATCGAATCCCTCCACCGGTTACGCCAGCGTACCTACCGCGAACGAGCGAAAGGGCGATTTTTCTTATTTGCCCGACAGTAAAGGTAATTTCGTTTCCAATTCACTCCGCAACCCCATAACCGGGCAGTTGTTCACGCCCTGGAATGGCAACGGCACGTATAACGGCTCGCAGAACTTCGCGCAATACCTGGGCAACTTCGATGCTAAGTCGGAGGCATATGGCGCCGCCATGCTGGCTGCCATCCCTCTGCCCAACCTGTGCAATGCGGACGCCGGAACGTCCGATGGGAAGCCCTGGAACGGCATTGCGGCTGGCGCGGGCGGTTCCAATCTGATCAGCCCGGGCAATTGCCCGTCCTTTATTACCTCAACCGGGATATCCACCGGTTTGGCAACCGGTAACATCGACCTGCAGGGTGGCCCTGGCACAAACAACAATTACACGCGTAACTTCGCCTGGATTTTTAATGGCCCGATCAAGCGGCGCAATGATGACGCTCGCCTGGACTTCCAGCCCACGCAGAAGCTCCACGCGTTTGTGCATTTCGGCCACGATTATTTTCTGGATAGTTCCGCCGGCTCCATACCGCTGCTGAACGCTAAAACCGGAAAGTTCGAGTCGACCTCCACTCATCACCCGCTCCCCGGACAAATCTGGGCTATTGACTTCACTTACATCGTCAGCCCGACAATCGTCAATCAGTTGACCCTTGGCTACTCGTGGAATGACTACGGCTATGACTTCAATCCAGACCAGTTGAGCCCCGCGAACCTGAACAACCCGCCTTCGTTCCATAACTTCGCTAAAGACCCGCTTTATAACCAGCCACCCACATCGCGGCCCGAAACGACGGATGGGCAGAGATACTACGCGGCGGGTTTCCCAAGCGCAAGCTTTGGCGGCGGCAGCAATTCCGAGCAGGGCCTCGGGCAGCCTTTCTGCAATGGGACATGCCCCAATTACAACTTTAATCCCACGTACCAGATCGCTGAGAGCGTGAGCAAGACCTGGCGCGCTCATAACATCAAGGTGGGAATTCAGTACGAATGGAACCGGAAGACAGAGACCGCCGGCAATAGCCCGCAGGGCAGTTACAGCTTTAACGGCTCCGTGTCCGATACTTATTTTGCGAATAATACGGGGGACGGATACGCAAATGCCCTCCTTGGCAACATCAGTTCCTATACAGAAGGGCAACGGTGGCTTGGCCTCAAAACGTCCAAATCGCTTGACGCTTTCGTTCAGGATAGTTGGCGCGTCAGCAAACGTTTAAATCTGGATATCGGTCTCCGCTTCGACCACATGCCCGCCATGCAGGATGCCAGCGGGAATACGGCGGAGTTTGTTCCTTCCACGTACAACCCCGCGCTTGCCGAGCGAATTTTCTATCCGTATTGCTCGGTTTCCACCGCAACCACGAGCTGTTCGGCTGCCAACACATATGCCTGGGACCCGGCTACTAATCCCAACGCGAATATCGGCACTGGCCTTGGCGGTCCGGGAAATATGTACCCCGGCTATATCAAGCCCGGCACATTGATTCCGTTAAATGTTGCTCTGGCTGGCGGTGTGACTGTGGCGAGCGGCGGCTACGGTGTGGCGCCCAACCCGTACACCGGCATGCAGGCCGCCACCGACAACAATCCGGCCCTGCCGCTTCAGCACGGAGTCTATCAGGTCCCCAAAATTGGGGTGGCTCCCCGGTTTGGCTTCGCGTGGGACGTATTCGGAAATGGCAGGACGGCTGTGCGCGGCGGGATCGGCGTAAACCTCCGCAGGGAGCCGAATTCGTTTCTGAATGGCCAGGTGGGGGCCGCCCCGATCGGCCAGACTCTGACTCAAAACTACGGCACAATTGCGAGCGTCGCTACGAATCCACTGGCTGGCTATATACAATCGGCCCTGCCGAACCCCAACCAGATAACCGGCGTCTCGCCTTACACAACCACTTCGTACGTCGGAAGGTATCCGTATGAGGCGTCCTACAACGGCAGCTTCGAGATTCAACAGAATATTGGCTTCTCGACGGTGCTGCAGGCTGCCTACGTTTTTGTCGACACACGTCACTCCACTATGTCCCTGCCCGGCAATCTCCCGACTTCTGTGGGCGGAGTCAAGAGTGGCAATTCTTTACTCTTCGGTCAGTATCAGCCGGCGTCGCTCGACCCCACCAAGGCCTACCTCGATCAGTATCTGCCGGGTAATGCATCCGGGCGCAACCTCAGCGATAACTACTTCCGCACGGATTATCGCGGCTATGGCCAGGTGAGTTACGGATGCTTCTGCGGCAGTTCGGATGTCAACTCACTTCAGGTTTCAGCGCGGCGTAACCTGACTCACAGGTTCTCGCTGACCGTTGCCTATACCTGGCTCAAGACCATGTCGTTACAGGGCGGCCGGAGCAACGTCTTTGCGGATAAAGATCGCAACTGGGGACCTTCCTATTCCCCCACGCCGATGTACGCCTCAGTTACCTACACCTACCAGGTGCCAAATGTTTCCCGCAAACTGGGCTTCAGGCCACTCGGGTGGGTAACGGACAATTGGCAATTGGACGGAGTAACCCAGCTCCGGGGGAATATCGTGGTCGGCGTTCCGGGCTTCAGCTTCACCACTACCAATTCCACCAACCTCGTGACACCCAACTATACGGGTACGGCGGGCGAAGGTGCGCGCGTCAACATCGTGGGCGATTGGAGACTGCCGTCCGACCAGGTCTCCTTCGTCGGCGGACCCACCACCAGCAATATCGGGGTGAACGGAACGCCCGGTAATGCACTGATCAACATGGCGGCTTTTGCGGCGCCGAACCCCTGCAGTCTCACACCGAACGCCAATCCTCGTGTGGGTATTGGCGAGAACCTGTCCTGCTTCGGCAACGCCGGCGCCGGCTCACTGATTACCATACCTGGAACTCATCTGAACAACTGGGATATGACCTTCCGGAAACGCTTCCCCATCAAGGGCGAAAAGCGGTTCTTTGAATTCCGCGCGGAGATGTACAACATCTTCAATCACACCCAGTTCCTGGGGGCCAACATCAGCCAGACCTACGATTGGGGGACCTATAAATCTAACGGCAGCCTGGTTCCGACGAACGGTAACGCGGGCCGTTACACATCGGCGGCGGGCCCACGCATCATGTCGTTTGCGCTTCGGTTCCAGTTCTAGCCAGTTGCGGAAATCCGGGCACGCCCCTCGGTTGGGCAATGAGGGCGTGCCCGCGGAGTAGATCGCGTTCCGGCATCATGAGAGGTTGGCCGGTGCGGCGTTGCGTTGATCTTATAGCCGTGACCATCGCTCTTCTTTTCGAAGCCCCGGAGGCCAGCGTCGCGGGTGTGATTCAATTCAAAGGGCATGGATATTTTTCGAATTCTTGCGCTTCTTGAAACCAGCGCCGACGAGTTAAAAGATGCTGCGCGCGCGGCAGGCACCCGCTCAGGAGCACATTCTGTCGAACCGGGTGGCTGGAATGCAGTCCAGTGCATCGAGCATGTGGGCCTCGTGGAGGAGCGTTTTCTTGGAATGCTGCGGACCGCCCAAAACGCCGACGGCACGGACAGTCCGGTAGCGCCGAGAAACGAGGAGAACGAGGCAAGGATCCACGCGATGGCAGCGAGCCGCAATGTGAAGGTCCCGGCCCCGGAACCGACGCATCCGCTTGACCGTTTTCAGACCGTCAACGACGCGCTCGCGTATTTTGAAACGGCACGCGCGGCCAACATCCGCTACCTGACGGAGCACGCTGGCAAGCTCTGCATCCCGGTGATGCAGCATCCGCGCTTCGGAAGCGTCAATGGCCTGGAACTGATGTGCATAGCCGCCGGTCACGCCAGCCGGCACGCGGCCCAGATCCGCGAAATGGATGCGGCCTGAGCTTTGGTCAGAGCAGCTTGTGAGCGCATTCCAAAACGTCCCGTCTGCCTCCGGTAATCGCCCCGATGCCTGGATACAGGTGAACCGCGACGGTGAAGGAGCGGCGACACACCGCGCGAAGGACATGCAGTAGTCGATAGCAGACGCTCATTCGGCAATGCGCCGACATTTGCTTCGCTGCGGAATGCCCGGTTCTACCTTGATACTCACTCTTCAGATCTGTCGAGCCTGATCGACAAAACCTCTGCGTCGTGAAAAGTTGGCCACCGATTGAAACAGGTGATCGGCAGAAATCACGCAAAGGTATTCAGTACGTATCTTTTGACGTACGGAAACCGTAGTTAGGAGTGAAAGGAAATCTCACAATGTCGATCGCAATGAACGCAGCCAGGACACCGGTTTCGACCACTGGTGCCGACCGAGGCGTTGGCCGGGCAATAGATCAACGATCCGCGACGTTTGCCCCGTGGACCGCCGCAACTTCGCATGATGCGAAGGAGTAGCAAATGTGCCCACTTTGCATTGCAGATACAGCCGCAATGGTTGCCGGAGCGGGATCCGCGGGAGGAATTCTCGCGTTGTGCATCGGCAGGTTCAGTAGATATTTCAGAGTGAGTAAACTCAGCCTGTTCCGGAAATCAAAGGAGAAACACAGTGGAAATGAATAAACCCCCGATCGTATCGCAGCAGGAGTGGGAAGCCGCACAGAAGCGGCTTCTCGTGAAAGAGAAGGCCGTTGCACACTCCCGCGATGCGCTGGCAGCTGAACGGCGGCGAATGCCGTGGATGGCTATTGGTAAGCAGTACGAGTTCGACGGACCCCGCGGCCGGGTTAGCCTCCTCGATTTGTTTGAGTGGCGACAGCAACTGATCGTCTATCGCGCCTTCTTCGAGCCCGGCGTTTTCGGCTGGCCCGATCACGCCTGCCGCGGCTGTTCTCTGGGTGCCGATCAGGTCGGCCACCTGGCCCATCTGAATGCCCGCGACACTACACTCGCGTATGCCTCGCGTGCGCCACAGGCCGATATCGCGCGTCTAAAAGCACGAATGGACTGGAAAATGCCGTGGTACACCATTACCGATAGCTTTGACGCGGACTTCGGCGTCGATCAATGGCACGGCCACAACGTCTTCTTCCGCGACGGCGATAAGGTGTTCCGGACCTATTTCATTAACAACCGGGGTGATGAAATGCTGGGGACAACCTGGAGCTTCCTCGACATTACGCCCCTCGGCCGGCAGGAGTCATGGGAGGATTCACCCGAGGGTTACCCGCAGACGCCGCCCTACAAGTGGTGGAACTGGCACGACAATTACCAGACAGAGTCTGCGCCAAACCCGAAATGGGTCGATATAATCGCCGACCCCCAGGGAGCAGCCACTCGACGGCGTGACGAGGAGGTCAAAGCCTGAAAAACCGCGCGGCTACGCGAGTGCCGACACGCCGGGTTATATGGAAGACAGAGGAAAATTCGAAGCTCGATATCTCGCGTTTCTGGAAACGATCAGCTCTCTGCGGCCGCGGCTTCATCGATACTGCGCCCGGATGACAGGCTCGATCACGGACGGCGAAGACGTGGTGCAGGACGCCCTGTTTCGTGCCTATCGCGGCCTTGAGACCTGGGATGAGAGCCGGCCCCTCGCTCCCTGGATCTTTCGCATCGCACACAATCAATGCATCGATTTTCTCCGAAACCGCGGCGTGCGGATTGAGGCGGAAACCGCGGCGGCTGCGCCGGATTTCAGCGAGCCCGACGACCCGATCGGGCCGGCAATCGGTCCTGCAATCGAACATCTGGTTCTGAACCTGCCGCCCAAAGAGCGGGCCTGCGTGTTACTGAAAGACGTCTTCGAATATTCGCTGGAGGAAATCGCGGAGTATGTCGATTCCACAACCGGCGGCGTAAAGGCAGCCCTCATTCGCGGCAGATCGAAACTGGAGTTGTTGCAGGGCCGACCCGCCGCGACCCTGCGCGTCGCGACGCCCGAGCACATGCACATTCTCCGCCTCTATGTCGATCGATTCAACAACCGCGACTGGAACGGGCTGCGGGAGTTGATCAGCGCCGACGCGCAACTGCTGGTCGCCGATCGCTACTCGGGTAGTTTCGCCGACGGCGGCTACCTTGGCGTCTACTCACGCCTGCAGGTAACGTGGCGGTTGACGCTGGGGGAGGTGGACGGCGAGCCCTCGATTATCCTCCTCAACGAGCGCAATGGTGAATGGGAAATCGAAGGAATCGTTCGGCTCGACATTGGCGGAGACGGTCGGATCACGCGGGTCTCCGATTACCAGCACTGCCCGTGGACCCTTATCGCAGGGTCCATCGGGGTGCGGGAGGCCAACTGACGTCAGGCGTTTCTCAACTGTTTGGGACAGGGATTGGGCCCTTTGTTCGATATACGATTTTCCGGCGCGATCGTTTTGGTGACGTCGCCCCACGAACGATCACAGCTTGAAGTTACAGATGTAACCGACGTCATCGCAATACCACAAATATCCATCATGCACCGTCACACCGTGGATCAGAGGATCTTTGTCGGTGAGCTGAATCTTCTCCACAATCTCTCCGGATGAACGGTCATGGCGGAAGAACGCTCGCCAGTTGGAGTCAGCGACCCACAGGGTGTCGTCTTCCCAGCCGACGCCGTGAGCACGTGCCCCGGCCAACTGCCACATCGACTGCACTTCCCAGTTCTTCGGATCGATAACGTAAAGACGACGCGTTGGCAGCACAGCGGTGTAAAGCAAGCCGTCGCGATATTCCATTCCCTGGCCACCTTCGCCTGCCGCGGCAATCGTTGCTGTCAGCGGCACCTGCCCCGGGCCAAGACCACCACGTCCGCCGCCACGGCCACTACCGCCGCGACCTCCGCCGGAGCCTCCGCGTGCGATGCCTGCAGCGGGTGCGGCGGCAGCAGCGGGCGGATACGCCGGCTGCAGCGGGCTGCGCGCAGCGGGCGGATCATTCTTCAGCCGGAAACCGAGACCGACGCCGGGACAGGTGTATTTCGCGAGCACCGCACCATCCTGGGAATTGCATTTGAAGATCAGGCCGGCGTGCGTGGAATTGATCCACAGGTTGCCTTCGGGGTCGATCGTCATACCGCTGGGCTGGTTGAGACCCGCAACCTGAAATTCGCGGATCACCTTGCCATCCGCGTAGTTAACGAGCGACACGTTATTGTTGCCGTCGACGGTGCGATCGTCAACTACCCAGAGACCGTCTTTCGTCGCCTGCAGCCCGTTCGGCGAGGTGTGTGGTGACTTGTAAGCAATCTCCACCTTACGCGTACCCCGCGATTTGATCGCCCTCACGTCGATGGGCGCCGCTGCGAAGGCGGGCAAGGCTCCGGCCAGTGTGAGAAAGTGTCTGCGATTCATAAATTGGTCCCTTCGGCTTGTCTGCTGCGGATTGCCTGCTGCCCGTTTTGCTTTATTCTTTTGCACCCAGACTTCGCAGCAGCGCCACGGTGTTTTCGTGGGTGTCGGCGCGACCAGGGCTGGCTACATCGGCGCCGGCATCGTCCACCGGACGCGGGCGGCGATTTGCGGACAGCGCGGCTGCAAGCGCCGTCTGCCCTTGTCTGTTCTTTGTGTCGAGACGGGCCCCGTTTGCGACCAGAAAGCGAATCACGGAGTTTCGTCCCTGAGACGCCGCCGTATGAAGCGCGGTCTCACCGGCCGGGTTCTGCGAATTCACATCGGCGCCGAGCTTCACGGCCATCGTCACGGTTTCGAGGATGCTGGGTTCCGGTTCGGCCTTGCCGAAGTCGATAGCCGCCACGCCGCGGCGGCTGCCGTTCGGCGATGAACTGAGCCCCGCTGCAAGCAGCAGCGCATTGGCTCCGTTCGGCATCATCATGCGAATATCCGCCCCTCCCGCCGCGAGCGCCTGCATGATGGCGGGCTCGCAGAACTTCGCGGCCAGAAGATACGGCGTTGCGCCCAGCAGTGTTTTCGGAAGATTGAAATCGGTATTGTCGCGGCGGATCGGCGTCCCTTTGGTAAGTTTCGCGTTGGGGTCGGCTTTGTGGGCAAGAAGTGCTTTCACCAGATCCAGCTGGCTTCTCAGCACGGCCGCGTGCAGCGCAGTGTAGCCGATTTCGGCCACGTTGGGGTCGGCGCCCCGATCCAGCAGCAGAATCCCTACAGGCCCCTGGCCGCTGTACACGGCAAGTCCGACGGCGGTCAAACCGTCCGCCTGCCTGTCGTTGACGTTCGCGCCCCTGGCAAGCAGAAGCCGCGCGGATTCCAGGTCTCCGTTTCGGGCGGCGAAGAGCAGGGCGGTTTCGCCCCCGCGTTTGACATCGTAATTCAATTTCTCCCTGCCCGCGCGTTGGGTTTGTTCATCCACCACGGTCTGTGAGTAAATGAGCGATCGCGCGCTTAGATCCGCGCCGAATTCCAGCAGCAGCGCGGTGACTTCGGGATGTTTCTCAGCCGCCGCCCACATCAACGCCGTCTGCTGGTGCGCCGACTCTTTCGCGTTGGGATCGGCGTGGTGCGTAAGCAGCGCCTTTACAGCCTTCGCGTCTCCGGTGCGCGCGCAGTTCATCAAAACCGTTTCGCCGTTCGGCAGCCGCGCATTGGCATTCGCGCCGGCGCTGAGAAGTCGCTCCACCACGGCGGAACTCCGGTTCGTGCAGGCGAGGTATAACGGCGTTGCGCCATCGTCGTTGGCTGCGTTTACGTTCGCGCCATTCCGGATCAGCAGCTCGGCCAGCGCAAGGTTATCCCGGTGCGCTGCCCAGTGCAGAGGCGTGGAACCATCACCCTGCTTCGCGTTGGGATCGGCGTGCTGACTCAGCAGCGATCTGGCGGAGTCCGTATCGTCGTTTCTCACCGCATCTATCAACCGGTTTTCGGCCGCCTGCACAGCGAGGCTGCAAACCAGCAGGGTACCCGCGAGGTATACGCAAAATCTTGTTTCGGTCGGCATGCGCATCAGCTCAGAGAAAGAATGTGGCTGTCCACTCGCCCGGTGCTGTCGCCGATCTTGTCCTGCTTAACTCCAAACTGGTCCAGCATCGTGAGGTGCAGATTCGCCAGCGGCATGTTGTTGAATTTCACGTGCCGCCCGCCTTTGAGATTTCCGGCGCCGCCGCCTGCCAGAATAACCGGAAGATTGTAGGAAGAATGCGCGTTGCTGTCGGCAATGCCGGCCCCGTACATCATCGTCATATGATCCAGCAGCGTACCGTCGCCATCCGGCGTGGTGCGCAGTTTTTCCAGAAAATACGCGAACATCTTCATGTGATACTGATTGATCTTCGCCACCTTAGCTACTTTTTCGGGCTCCCTCTGGTGGTGCGAAATCGGATGATGCGCATCGGGCACGCCGATCTGCGGATAAGTCATCCCACTGTGTTCGTGGCCGATCATCATCGTAATGACGCGCGTGAGATCGCACTGGTAAGCGATCGTCTCCAGGTCAAACATCAGCTTCACGTGATCTTCCCAGTTTGGCGGGACGCCGGCGGGATGCTCCACCACAGGCAGTTCCCGGTTGTTCTGTTCTTCCGCGATCTGGATCCGTTGTTCGATATCGCGCACGGCGTCGAAGTATTCCGTGAGTTTCGTCCGGTCGGCCGCAGGCAGGTTTCCCTGCATCCTTTTCAACTCGGCGCCCACTGAATCCAGCACGCTGCGCTGCTCATGCAGGCGCTGGAGACGGGTTTTCGTATCCGTGCTGCCGCTATCGCCAAACAGGCGCTCAAATACCACGCGCGGATTAAACTCAGTGGCGAGCGGCGTATTGGCGCTCTTCCAGGAGATGGTGTTCGTGTAAGGGCACGCGTACCCCGTATCGCATGCGCCTGCCGTTTCACCAGATTCAATCGCCAGTTCGAGCGAAGCCACCTGCGTATTCTTTCCGATTTCGTTCGCCAGGATCTGGTCCAGTGAAATGCCCGCGTCGAGCCAGGTTTCGCTGGTGGGCGGCGCCACATCCGTCAGGAATTTCGTGGTCGCTTTGGCGTGGGCCCCGCCAGGGCGTGCGGGAGTAGGCAGGCTGTTGAGGCCGCTCAGGATCAGAACGTGATCGCGCAGCGGGGCGAGCGCTTCGAGCGTCGGCATCATTTCCCACGCGGCGCCTTCCGTCTTCGGCAGGTAGTTCTCCATGATCATGCCGTTGGGAACGTAGACGACGCCAAACCGATTGACGGCCTTTTGCGGGGCGGAGAAGGCGGGGATCATACTGTCGAGCAGGGGCAACGCAAGGGCTCCTCCGAGTCCGCGGAGAATGGTGCGGCGCGACATGGCTTTTTTGGTGACGATCATTTCTGCGTTCTCCTGAGCGTCTTAAGGACGCGATGAAACACTGTTCTTTGCAACCTTCGCGGGTTCTTCTCCGGCCGCTGCCTTGCGGAACGGCTCACTCTTCACGATTCCGAGAATGACTGCCGACCAGCGATCGCCGTGGTCACCGGCAACGTGAGCAATTTTCCGGACAGCCGGCATGTCGGTGTAGTCGAGACCGCGGCCCAGTGCATAACCCAGCAACTTCCCGGTAAACGTGCGCACAAAATCCTCGCGATGGCCCGCAAGCACGTCTCGCAGACCGGACGCGCCATCGAACTTCGTGCCATCCGGTAACGCCGCGCTCGCGTCCACCGGAAGTCCGTCGGCAAGGATACGCCACTTTCCATCGGCGTCATAATTCTCCAGTGAAAAACCCAACGGGTCCATGCGTCGATGGCAACCCGCGCAGACTGGATTCGCCCGATGAATTTCCATTCGTTCGCGAAGCGATTTCGGCGCGCCATCTGCCGTAGCTTCTTTCAGGGCGGGAACATTCGGGGGCGGAGGCGGGGGCGGAGAACCCAGAAGGTTGGCGAGCAGCCATCGCCCGCGAATTGCGACCGAGGTGCGGTTCGGATAGGAAGTCACCGTGAGGAGACTGGCCTGTGTCAGCAGTCCTCCACGCCGATTGTCGGGAAGGTTTACGCGGCGAAAGTGACTGCCGTAAATGTTCGGGATACCGTAGTGCTGCGCGAGCCGTTCGTTGAGGTAGGTGTACTTCGCGGTGAGCAGATTCGAAAGATCGTTATCTTCGCGCAGTTCGTTGCCGATGAACAGGCGGGTTTCCTGCGCCATTGCGTCGCGCAGATTTTCATCGAATTCGGGATAGAGTTCGGTATCGGGCACGATGCCGGAAAGTTTGTTCAACTCCAGCCAGCGGCTCGCGAAATCGTCGGTGAGCGCCTGTGAACGGCGATCGCGGAGCATGCGGCGCACCTGCTGTTCCAGCACCGCGGGATCGTGCAGTCTGCCCGCGCCGGCGAGATTGAGCAGCGTGTCGTCCGGAATACTGCTCCATAGAAAGAAGGAAAGCCGCGAAGCAAGGTCGATATCGCTGACCGCATAAACGGCCCCGGGAACCAGCCCGGCTGGCTGGCTTTCCACACGGAACAGGAAGCTGGGTGCGGCCAGAATTCGCTCAAGACCTGCGCGTATGCCGCTATCGAAATCGGCTCCCTTGCGGCCGTCGCGATAGAAGCTAAGGACGGTTTGGGTGTCGGCCTCGGTCAGCGGTCTGCGATATGCGCGTCTGGCCAGAGTTGTGAGAATCTGTTTTGCGCACAGTTCCTGCTCCACAACGCTCTTTGGGGAACAGACGAAGACTTTAGAGCGGGCAGCCGAATTTCCCGGCGCTGGTTTACCGAACGGTCCGCCGATATAAACGAATTCCACCGAAGGATTGCCGTGATAGTACTCATTCGTTGTTCTTGCGAAGCCGGTCTGTGGAGGCTGCAGAATTCCTTCCGGCTCCCAGAACCGGCGCAGGAATGAGATGCCGACAACGTGTTCTCCCGCCGTCACCGGCACGCGAACTTCGAGTGCATTGTCCGCATTGTGCATGTAGACTTCAAACTCCGGTCCTCCCTGCGTGTTGCCGGAGTAGCTCTCGGGGTTGGTCATGCCTTTGGCTTCGCCGCCGATCGAACTTCGTTTGAGGAGCTTGCCATCCAGGCGAATTTCGAGTTGGTGCGGTTCGCCCATCCCGATCAGATAATCGTATTCTTCCCGGCGGAGGCGGACCTTAATTGTGTATTCGGCATCGAGCGGAAAGCGGTGGCGGATGGACGTACCGCCTTGTGACCCGAGCGGAAGATCTTCGCTCATGCGATCGTCCTGCACAAGGGCTTTGGAGATTTTGTAGGTTTCGATGGAGGAAACCATCTTCGGATCGCCGATCGCCAGTCGGCTGACCGTGCGCGCGGCACTCAGGTAATTCTGGAGTAACGCGGGCGATACGGAGAGGAGACTGGCGATGTTGTCAAAACCCTCCTGGCTGGTGTCGTCGGCCGAGAGCAGGGCCGCGCCGTCTACTCTGATCGCGAGAAGATCGCGAACCGCATTGACGTACTCCACGCGATTGAGGCGGTGCACCGCAACCCGGCCGGGGTGAGGAGTCGCAGCGGCCACCGAATCGAGCGCGTTTTCGACGAGCGCGTTCATCTTCGTGTAAGTGGTCTGGTCGGGGCGATCCACTCCGGGAGGCGGCATTTCCTGCGTGCGAAGTTTGCGCGCGATTTTCTCCCAGACTTCCGCATTTGACTCGGCGGGCGCCTTCATCACGGAGCTGAGATCGAGCCCGGCAGTTTTGAGCGATTCGTTATGGCAGAGGACACAATACTGTTCAAGCACCGGTTTGACAGGGGCAAGGTTTACAGCGGCTACCGGAGCGCGTGGCGGCGCGGCCAACACCCGTGATGCCGGCGGATCGGCCCGAAGCCACAAATCTGCTCCACTGCCAGCCAAAAGGACGAACGCCCCCGCAGCCATCAACCTGGGGGCCAGGGATCGGACCATCTGGGGTAATTCTTTCCAATATCGGAGCCGGAGTCAAGGGGTGCCCGGATGTCAGGGAAGCGGTTCAGTGGAGTCGGGATCCGATTATGAATCGCGGACCGCCCCGTACCCCATGGAGCGATCAGGCTAATGGGGAAGGGGCTGGAGGCGAACGTCAAAATCGCATTTCTCGCCAGGCTTCAGATTGGGCACAAGGCTGGTGTCGTCAATCCATGGTCCTTCCCAGTCCGAGTAGCCCTCCGCATGCACGGTCATGAGGAATCCGCGCGAACCAGGGATGAAAACGTCCGCCTTGGCAACATTCCATGAACAACCCTGATAAGAAAAATATAACGCAGCCCACACAGGAGAGCTCATGTATGACATGCTTCAGCTTGTCCAGTCGAGCAAGGCCTGACGAAATCCCCCGCCGGGCCTGATATGTCCTGCCTCACCAGCGCGGCCGCCGGATCACTTCACTTCAGAGGAACCAATGGCAATCGTGCATGCCCCCTCGCCTTCCGGTGCTGAATCTGGTCAACGACCCCAAAAAGATTATCGTGGACCGGCGACCGTTCCGGCAACCGGTCTATTGCGGCAGCATACTGGTCCAGGATCAGATCGGTGGCGGGAGAATCGATCTTATCCAGTTGTGCAACGGCCCATTCGATAAGCCTGCGATCCTCCTGCGAACTGCTCATCGTCAGTACGGAACTGAGTGCTTTGACTCGATCCGGATCACGCCACACAATGCGCATGCGGGCTTCACAATATTGAAATTCAGCCTGGCCGTGCTCTCCCGGATTCCAGTACAGCATGGATTTCTGAATCACCGGCAACGACGTCATCTGCCCTGCATTGCACAACTGAGCCTCCGCCCACGCATGGATTGCGCTGTTGGCCGCCGGTATCGATTTTTCCCCCAGCGCCGATTCCAGAAGTTCAATCCTCCGCTGGGGATCCTTTTCCCGAAGATAGACAGCCTGACGATATGCGAGTCCGATTGCCGCGTCAGCCAAGCCAGATGCGGTTGCACCGCGAGCTTTCGGCTTAAGCGCCTCCAGATATGAGAACGCTTCGGGTGATTCGATCTCCGCTATCTTATATATGGCGTGAGCGCGTACCTCATCGTCCCTGAAAAAATCCATCTCCTCCGGACTCAATTTCAGCCCTGCCGCAGCTGCCACGGTCGGGCTGACGGCTTCCGGTCGCCCTTCGGCAATCGCTTCAAGTGCCTGCAGACCGGTGCTTGACGAGGTCCCTGACGTGGCTACCAGGAAAATCCTATCCACGATCGCGTTCTCCCGTTCGAAGGGGGGGCCTTTACTAGCGAAGACCGGCAGTGCAAAGGCCAGGACGGTTAAACAACTTACGCGCATCTCGATCTTCATTGTGTTATTCTCCCTCTCGTCTTAGTGAAAATCTCCCAATATATCAGTGGTCGTGACTTCCCGCGAACGTTTCCGCATCATATTGAAAGGCATACCCGGCGTGGTCAGGGTCGCCATATTGATCCGCCACCGTATCTCCGCGATAAGCCCGCGATTCCAGCGTGACCTTCACCCGGTCACGCTAAGATAGCTGAGCCAGCGGGTCCTACACCCTTCGCGTCATGCAGCTTTGACGATATCCGAAAGATACGATTAGCCGCCGACGAGCAACAGAGTCCGGTTGGCGCGTCCCCTAACGACCAGCCATTGGCGACGAATTAGCATGGCGGCCTGGCAAAACGTGGCCATGTGGCATTGCCGGCTATTTCCGGGGCGGATTGACAAAGTAATCGTAATGGAGCGTCCAGCTATAGTCTTTGCCTGGATCGATTGAATAGGAAAGATACGGCTCAACGGCCTGCACCGTTCTGATGGACCATACCGTAATGCTCGATAGCGGCTTGTCGCCGACCACGTGGTATCCGACGCCGCTCTGCTTGTCCTCGACGCGGATGTCATAGTCTTTTGCCGTATCGCCGAAGCCGGCGGGATTCGCGGTGCCACGGTCCTTATCGACAAGCGTCTTCAGATAGACCAGTTGATTGTCACGGATCTCAATCAGACCCGCGGCCGGAGGGCGAATTGACGTCACTTTGAACGGGAACGTAACCGTTAAGTCCTTGTTGGGACCGCCCCCATCGGGGGTAAACATATTGTGGTTATAGACGGTGCCGACGATTGGCTTTGCGCCAGTGTTTCGCAGGCTATGCTCAATCACCATCTCAGGCTTACCGGGAATCAGCCGAACGACCTTGTGATACACGTAACCATAACCGTCCGCCTTATCGTCGATCACCTGCGTGAATTCAACGGAGTCTTTGTTCTTTTTGACGGTCCACTTACCGGCGTCGACAATATCGTAGACACGGGAGTGATCATAACGGTCGGGTCCTCCAGGAGGGCCGCCGCGCCCGCCCCCGGCCCCCGCGGGAGGAGTCGCCGGCGCCGGACGCGGGGGAACCGGTGGTTCACCCTCCTTCGGTTTGCGCAAGACACCTACACCAATCTTGATGAAAGTGCCGCCGAACGGAGCATCCGCGAAATTCAGGGGACCGCCTGTTGAGTTAAACTCCTCGCCGGGTCCCGCCATGGCTGTGAAGGGCGCGGAGACAACTCCCTTGTCGTCGTAGCCGAAGTCATAGGTCATGAGGTCGAGCTTGTACCACCAGGGCGTGTAGATCACCTTGCCCTTGTACTCCATCTGGCAGACGATACCCGACCAGTCGAAACGCGTCGAACGATAGAAGCCTTTCTCCTGATCGGGAAGGCAGATCTTCGCTTTGATCAATCCGTTCGTTATGCCGGCAGAGGGAGGGTCAGCCGCCGCGACAAGCCCAGCGACGCCCGCCACCAGCGCAATCAAACTCGATGCTCGATTCATAAGGATTTTCCCCATTTACTTTGTTGCCGTAGCCGCAGCCTTTACGTGAGGCTTGCCCCAAAAAATATACGTACCCAGCTTGGTTGCTGTGACAATGTCCATCGCGCCGTCCTTATTCAGGTCCACAGCGAGAACATCGGAACCGGCGCCGGACCAGTTGTTGATCAATTCCGGGACGAATTCCGCGCCGCCCGGCGCCTTCGAATTGCGCCGCGTTTTGTAGACATAAAGAACCGGCGGTCCGTAAGGATCCGGATCGAGGTAATCGTCTTTGTGCGCCCAGAAGCGCTTGCCGACTACAAAATCAGGAATGCCATCGCCGTCCACATCCGCGACGGTTGTGCCGTGAGGCTCGCTGAAGGCAACACCGCCGGCGTTTCTGGTCGAAAAATCATCCATGACCATATGCTGTTCGAACGAAATATTACCGGCTGCGTCTTTCTTCTGCTCGTACCACGCCAGGCCCCAGCCGTGCGCGTCAAGAACTGTGACGACGTCGTTTCTTCCGTCGCCGTTCAGGTCATACACGGCCATCACACTGCCACCCACGATGCCGCGACCATATCGTGCGAAAGCCTGCGGATGATACCTCCACGGCTCGTGTCCGTCGGCCGGCTGTTCCCACCACCCAAACGCGTTGACCATATCCATTTTCCCGTCGCCGTTGATATCGCCGACTCCAATGCCGTGAGCGGTCCCGTAGCCGCTCTCGGAAATTGTATGCACCTGCCACATGTCGGTTGGATTTGTGGGATCGGGCTTCGCGTAGCGAACGAAGCCCTGCGCCATGTACACGATTTCCGGTTTACCGTCGCCATCCACATCGCACAGCACTGCGATTTCGCTTTGCTGCGCGGCGACCACCAGATGCTTGTCCCAGCGGCGATTCTCTCCTTTTGGATTCACGTAGAGCCAGATGCCGACTTCGCCGCCTGGCGAGTTGTCGACGGAAAAGCTGTTGGTGATTACATCCGTCCAGCCATCTCCGGTGAAATCGGCTGCGTACATCATCCAGTCGTCGGTGGAGAACTCGCGCCCGGGGTTGCGGGGCTCGGCGGGATAGATTTCCCGGCGGCTTGTGAAATCGGGGCCGTAATAAATATAGGGTCCAGAGACGATATCCGTTGCGCCATCATGATTGAAATCGGCCGCACCCGCGCCCCAGGAATAGTAAAAGGGACTAATTCGCTGCGCGCGGAAGTTGGCGGAAGTGACCTCTTTCGGCATTTCCTTCTTGCCGAGATCCTTGTAGACGACGTCTTTAAATGTCACCTCGCCGGCTCCCACATAAAGACCGATCGGGCCGTAATTTCCCATCTCGGGATCAGCAACGCCGGTCTCCTGCGTTCCGTCGTTCAGTGACGTGCGAATGATGTTGAGGTCCAACATGGTTTCGAACTGATTCCAGTCAGTGTTCCTGTAAGCTGCGTCGGGACGCGTCAGCGGAAGACTCGCCGCGGGGCCACCACGTCCGCCGCGGCCGCTGCCGCCCACGGGGCCACGACCTCTGCCCGCGCCTCCTGCCGCCGCGTTGGGATCGAGCGGCGGAGCATAGCGGACCTGTCCGCCTTGTGCCCGCAATCGCTCACGAGTCAGAATTTTCCCGTCGGTATCGAGCGTGACACGAAAAGGTCCGGTGTCTCCCGGGGCCAGGGAAATGAACACTCCTTTCCATCCCGAGGGCGTCTTTTCGGCACGAAAAAGCACGCCGGATCGGCAGCCTTCGCCGCAACGGAACGATGCATTGATCCCGACGTCCTGCATAGATTTATCCAGGATGAGCCACCCACCTGCACTGCCGGGCTTTGCCGTTCCGGCCAGATCGCCATTTACCGCTTTCCACTCCGCCTGCCCAAGTGTGTGCCAACCCGCAAGGGAAGAGCCTTTGATAGCACCGTCGGGATGAAAGGACGCACCAACGCCGAACAACAATGGCAGCGAACTCAGGCAAAGAGCTGCCGCGGTTGCGACAGCATAGAGGCTCTTCGAAAACATTCAGGGTTTTCCTTCTCCGCAACATTTCGGGGCGCCCCAATGTTGCTTAAGACGCAACGCTGGTTGCGTTATACTTAGCGTCGCATGGTATCAGCCAATCTGCGTGAAGTCAAGCATTACCGTCGTCGAAAAGGACACTGGATGGACATGAGAAGTAATCGCCGATTGATCGTGCTCGTGGCAATGTTGGCGCCCGCATCAGGGTTTGCTCAGAATCCCCCGGGCCGTGTGCCACCAGTGCCTCAGGTGCGGCGGTCGGAGAGCACTGGCGTCAACCTGTTCAAAAATAACTGTACGACGTGCCACGGCGATACTCCGGTGGAACATGCGCCCAGCGAATCGACTATTAAGACGATGTCACCAGAGCGCATCTGGGAGGCCATCACAACAGGGGTGATGGCGAATAATGCCAAAGCACTGAGCGATACCGACAAAGTTCTCCTCGCCGAATACATGGGGGGCCGTAAACTCGATACGTCCGAGGCAGGGGCAATGAAGAGTATGCCCAATGCCTGCCCCAGCCACACGCTCGTCAAAGACCTGACCGGTCCGGTTTGGAACGGGTGGGGCGATCTATCCAATACGCGGTTCCAGCCAGCTGAAGCCGCGGGTTTGACGGCGGGTAAAGTGTCGCGTCTCGAACTCAAGTGGTCCTTCGGATTCCCGGGCGCAACAGCGATGTACGGAGTAACCGTGGCGGGCGGAAGAGTTTTCGTCGCCAGCGATGCCGGTTACGTTTACTCGCTGGATGCGAAGACGGGTTGCGTGCACTGGTCCTACAAGGCGGGCGCCGTGGTTCGCAGCAACATCACGATGGGACCGTTGAAGCCAGGCTCCAACAAGATCGTCGCCTATTTCGGCGACATCCGTGGTAACGCTTATGCGCTCGATGCTTCGAGCGGCGAACTGATCTGGAAGACGCTGACGGATGGGCATCCGCTGGCCCGCGTGACCGGCAACCCGCGCTACTTCGACGGAAAGCTTTATGTGCCGCTCGCTTCGCTGGAAGAAGACGAGTCACGGAGCCCAGCTTACATCTGCTGCACTTTCCGCGGCGCGATGGTTGCCGTCAATTCGGAAACGGGCAAGATCGCCTGGAAGACATACACCACGCTCGAGCCGCCCAAAGTGTACAAGAAGAACTCCGCCGGAGTCGACTATATGGGCCCGTCTGGGGCCGGCGTTTGGACCGCGCCGATTGTCGACACTAAACGGCGCGAATTGTACTTCGGTACAGGCAACAGCTTCTCCGAGCCGGCTACAACATCCGACTCAATCATGGCCCTGAACGCCGATACTGGCAAGATGCTCTGGTACAAGCAAGCCAACTCCGGCGATGTCTGGCATGGCGGATGCCAACAGACTATTCCTGGCCGGTCCGGACGGGGCGGACCGCCGGGCGGAGGACGTGGCGCGTTCGGCGCCAGTGGCGGGCGAGGTGGCGCTTTCGGCTTCAGCGGTGGGCAAGGTGGACCGGCAGGCGCCGGTCGCGGCCCGGCGTATCCGGCGGATAACTGCGTGGAAAAGACCGGGCCGGACTGGGACTACTCCGCGTCGCCGAATCTGGCAACCCTGCCCGACGGGCGCAGCGTAATTGTGGCGTCGCCCAAACAGGCGGTGGTCCGCACGTACGATCCCGCCAGAGGAGGCGAAGAAATCTGGCGTCAGGACATAGCCCGCGGCATCGGTGGTGGCGCCGGCGAGACCGTCTTCGGTGGGGCGGTACACGGCAATACGATCTACTACGGTCTCCAGCTTGGCAACGGCATAATCGCGATGGACCTGCTGACCGGTGTAGAGAAATGGTTCAAGCCGCTACAACAGCCGGCTGACGGCCCGATGGCGAGCCATAAAGGTATTGTAGCGGCAGTCACTCTGATCCCTGGCGCGCTCTTCGCGGGCGGCATGGACGGCATTCTGCGGGCCGTGCAGCCTGAGAACGGCAACCCCATCTGGGAGTTCAATACCGCCCAGGAATTCAAAACGGTGAATGGTGTACCGGCAAAAGGCGGTTCGATCGGGGCCGGCGGGCCAACCGTCGCGGATGGCATGGTGTTCGTCGGTTCGGGATATGTCGGCTTCCAGAACGGTGTTCCTGGAAACGTACTCCTGGCCTTTGCTCCGGCCTGGTAGGCGGCGCCGCGTGGCTTCAATCCCGCTAATGCGTAATGCGCAATGGGAGTTGCGCTACACTGTGGAGGAGTTCGCAGCCGTTATGCGTCAATCGGCGATCGGATGCCCTGTCCGATTGCATTTTCGTGAAGGCGCTCAACCGCACCGCTAAGCATGGATTACAGACTCGAAGGAAAACAGGCTTTTGTCGCGGCAGGCGCCTACGGCATCGGCGAAGCGGTAGCGAATCTCCTCACTCAGGAAGGTGCCAGCGTCATTGTCGCGGATCGCGACGAGGAAGTCCTTCGGGAAAAGGCTTCGGCGTGGACCGGAGTCGTTGTCGCCGATCTGGCAACAGCAGGCGGTGTGAATGAGGCGCTCTCATATGCCCTGAAGACCTTTGGGAAAGCACCAGATATCCTGATTAACAATCTGGGCGTGGGCGATTCTTCTTCATTTGAAGATACGTCGGACGAGCGTTGGGCGAAGAGCATAGAAGTCAACCTCATGGGCTGCGTTCGGATCTGCCGGGGGTTGATTCCGGAAATGGCGAAGAACGGCGGCGCTTCTGTCGTCAATACCGGCTCGGATCTCGCCAAACAGCCCGAACCAACCCTGATGGATTACGGCGTCTGCAAATCCGGGCTTCTGTATCTGACCAAGGCGCTGGCTAAACAATACGCTCCGAATGTCAGGGTCAACGCGGTCCTCCCCGGACCGGTCTGGACCCGCATGTGGACGCGGCCCGGCGGCATTGTGGATCAATTAATCGGACATTATGGCGTGGCGGATCGCGACGCGGCGGTAAAACGGTTTCTGGAAGACCGGTACCTGCCCCTGGGTATCGGACAGCCGGAGGACGTGGCTCATGCCATTGTCTTTCTCGCATCGCCGCTGGCTAAATTCATCACCGGTTCAACTCTGGACATAGGCGGTACGCTGCGCGGACTGGTCTGACGCAAACAGGAGATCTATGAAAGACTATTCGAGTTTTGGACTTCAGGGAAAAACGGCGGTGGTCACCGGCGCCTCGCAGGGAATCGGGAAAGCCATCGCGCTGGGGCTTGCGCAGGCCGGCGCAAACCTTGTGCTCGCCAAACATCCCCAGGGACGCCACGAGGAAATTAACCAGGTCAAAGCCGAAATTGAATCGTTGGGCCGCGAAGCCCTGATCGTCATCACTGACGTGGGCAAAGTGGATGACGTGCGGGCGATGATCGCAAAAGCCAAAGAGGTGTTTGGCACCGTAGATATTCTGGTCAACAACGCGGGATGGACCGGAAACTCGATGGCTCTCGATGTGACGGAAGAAGAATATGACAACACGATGTCGTCGTCTCTGAAAAGCGTCTACTTCGCTTGTCAGGCGGCTGCGCGGATCATGATTCCGCAGGGTGGAGGAAAGATCATCAACATCGGATCGAACTTCGGCGAGATCGCCTTTAAATCGCGTTCGGTTTACGCTGTTGCCAAAGCCGGCGTCCATCATATGAGCCGGGCGCTTTCACTCGAGTGGGCAAAAGATAAGGTGAACGTGAATGTAGTTGCTCCCTGCATCACCGAAACAGAGACCCGCAGAATTATTCTGGAGAAGCCCGGCTATAAGGAATGGGCGACTACAACTCAGATTCCCGCCGGACGCTGGAATCAACCGGAGGACCTTGTGGGAGCCGTTCTGTTTTTGTCGAGTTCGCTGTCGGATATGGTGGTTGGACACGTGTTGATGGTGGACGGTGGTTGGACGCTCCACTAACCTTTAATGACTTCGTTCAGGAGCTTCGTACCTTTGTTGACATGCGAAATACGCAAGGATACACTCGGTCTTGCGCAAAGATTGAATGAAAGTTGCGTAATGTGAAATCGATCTTTCATTTGGTCCCCTACTTAACAATGGGCGGGGGCGCCTGATGGCAGTTGGTGTGCTTTTGTGCGAATCGCGTCGCGAACTCCCGTGATTGGACTGTTTGGCAGTTTAGAGTTGAGATAAGACAAACCATGAGACTTAAGGGAAAGATTGCGCTCATTACGGGCGCCAGCCGCGGTATCGGACGCGGCATTGCTGAGATTTTCGCCGAGGAGGGTGCCGATGTAGCGGTCAATTATGTCTCGGCCGCCGCCAAGGCGGATGACGTGGCCGCCTACGTTCGCAGTAAGGGCCGGCGCGCCATCACCGTTCCCGGCGACGTTGCCGTACGTGCCGATGTGGAATCGATGGTGGAAAGGACCTGGAAAGAACTCGGTCCTATTGACATTCTGGTGAACAATGCCGGCATTGAAACGATTGTGCCGTTTCTGGAATTGACCGACGACCAGTGGACGCGGCTGACGGATGTCAACCTGCGGGGACCGTGGCCCTGTTCGCAGGTGTATTGCGGACGCGCCATTGCGGAGGGCCGCAAAGGCTCAATCGTGCATATCGGCTCGATTCAGGCTGCCAAGGTCCTCCCTGGACGCACCCACTATGCGCCAACCAAGCTGGGCCTCGAGGCTCTCACGCGGAATATGTCAGCCGAGGTCACACCGCTCGGTATCCGGGTGAATTGCGTCCACCCAGGTCTTATCGAGACGGATATGACGGACTGGGTAATGAAAAGCCCCGATCTGTTGCCCGGCATTCTGGCGCAGATCTCAGTGGGTCGGGCCGGACAGCCGCGCGAAGTCGGTACCGCGGTGGCCTATTTTTCGTCCGATGAGGCCAGCTATTTGACCGGGCAATCGATTCACGTGGACGGCGGCTGGGCAGGGAAGTAACGCCGTTTACGAACGGAACGTATAGCCAAGTTTTTGCAGATAAGCCTTGCTGATCCGCGCGGTTTCAAGCGGCGTCATCGGCATTCCGGGTGACGGGTCCAGCTCCACCATGATCATCATGTCATTGCCTGTTTTTTCCAGCAGATTTACGATGGCAGGCACGTCGACTTTGCCCTGGCCAAGCGGACAATATCCGAGGTAAGCGTTCCCGCCATTGAAATCCTTGAGATGAACGTGGCGGATAATAGCGCTGAAATCCTTCACGACCGCCACTGGATCCGAACCGCCCTTGGCAAGCTGGCCTACATCGGGTCCGAACTTCACGTACTTGGTATCCACCGCATTCAGGACCGCGTAAGTCTCTTCCCGCGATTCCACACAGGTCCCGGTATGTTGATGCAACACGCCCACAAGCCCGACGTCCATCACTGCCTTGGCAATGTCGTTCAGGCTGGCAACGATATCCGCCTTGTGGTCCGCGAAATTGTACTGGTTCCGCTGGACGGAATTCGGCCCGATAACCGCAATCGAGCCACCGCATTTTCGGATCAGTTTTGCCCAACCGACAATCTTGCTCACTTCGGCCTTCCGAATTGCCGGATCCGTCAGTGTCACGGGGCAGTAGGCCGAGCGGAGGCCGAGACCCGCGGCCTGGAGAACCTTATCTAACCCGCCCTTTGCCTCCCAGGCTTCGAGCACGTTGCCGAAGGATTCGTAGCCGTGATACCCGAGGCTGGCAACGTCTTTGATGGCCTGCTCGGCATCGGCAGGCTCAAAGCCCCAGGTGATCCCCGTGTGGCCTACCTTCAGACGCCTCGTCTGGGCACCTAATGTGACCGCGCCAAGACCGACTGTCGCAGCTTTCGCAAATTCCCGGCGATTGATCCGGAGGGACATTTATTCCTGATCCTTTCAGTCACCACCGAGCATATCGCAAACGGTGCCGCAATTTGCTCCGGCGGTATCCAGCGCCGAAAACATCTCTCGATCTGAAACTCTGAGCGGGAGTGGCGGAACTCCCGCCACTCCCGCCAAAACTTATCAGAACTCGAAACGCAGGGTAAGAACCTGCTGCCGCGGGTTCAATGCATTTGTAAACTGACCGGTCGTCGTATTTGTATTGGCGCCGGCGGCGTTAAAGGAATAAGTTGAACCGATACTGCTGAACTCGGTGTGGTTGAAGACATTGAATGCCTGCCACTTGATTCTAATGACGCGTTTCTCTCCCAGCGGAATAGACTTGTCGAGGGCCATATCGAAGTTAACTGTAGTCGGTTGGTGAAAAATCCCAAGTCCCGTGGTTCCAAATGAGCCATACTGGGCCATAGCAAAGGCGGCAGTGTTGAAATTGGAGTAGAAGCCCTGTGTGAAAGCCCGCGGATCCCCAACCTCCTGGCATCGGGCCGTCATACCCGTCAGGGTAGGATCGTTAGCCGGAAACGCGGCCGTCGAGGAACAGCTTGGCGAGAATGGGGCCCCGGACGATGCGCTGGTGATGCCGGAAAGCGTCCATCTTCCGAACACACCGTCGAGCAGCTTTTGTTTCGTGAAACTCGGGAGAACGTACGAATAGTTGACTGACAGAACTTGGCGGCGGTCGGTGCCGGTGGGCCCATAGTAGTACTGTCTTCTGTTGGGAAGAGTCACGGTTTGACCAAGAGCAGTCGTGATCGGCTTCCCGGTGTGATATGGATCGGAGCCGTTGGTTCCGAGAGCCTTCGAGAAGGTGTAGGATGCGCCAAAGAACAGTCCGTGAGACAGCCTGCGCTGGCCGGAAAGCGACAGCCCATGGTAGTTCAGGTCGGACAGATCGTCGGTAGCGTAACCGATCGTTCCCATGCCAGGGTACGGGCTGCGGATGAAATTCTGGTTGATCTCACTTCCGTTGAACACGTTCGCCGGGTTCGCAAATGCCTGGTAGGGAATCGTGTTTATGTTGTTCGAGCCGCCGCCATTTGTGAATCCGCCTTCAGGAGCGTGCCGGTCGAAATTGCCGACATACGCAAGCTGCATGACTGTGTGGAAACCAAGCTGCCGCTGGACCGAAAAATTGACGCTATACAGACGTTGGGAAGGCATGTTCGGCGAGAAGGTAGTGCCGTTGGTGGGCGAAAGAACCTGCGCGGAAGTTCCGAGGCTGGACAAACTGGCAACCTGTCCGTAAAGCACCTGCGGCGTGAAAACAACAGGCGCCGACCCGATACCCGGAATCTGGATACCTGTGCGGTTAAAAAACACACCAGCCGAGGCGCGAATCGAAGTCTTGCCATCGCCTCTGGGATCCCAGGCTAAACCAAGACGCGGCGCATAGTTCATATAGGGATATGACCAGTAAGCTCCTGACTCGTTGTAGTGCATTCCGTTGACGATATTGCCGGAGCCAGGCACGACCGTCCCCTGAAGCGCATAAAACGTTTGGGAATTGTTCAGAGGGTTGATGGCGACCAGGTTAGCCGTGGAACAGGTTCCTGTAGACGAAAGAGCAACCTTGCAACCTGGGCGATAAAGTGCGGCGGCGTTCGAGGTTGAATAGAGATTGGGGAAAAAATTCGCCGATGTTTTGGATTGGTCGAACGGAGCCCCCATGTGGTCGAGGCGCAGACCCATTTCCACGGTCAGTCTCTTGGATAAACGCCAGCTATCCTGCACGTAGAAATCCACCGTATACTGCCAGCTCTGCGGAATGATGCGGTTGGTCGACTGAGTATAAGTCTGGTAGTTCCCCAGCAGCGCGTTGGCATAACCATTGCCGGAATCCAGCGGGTTACTGGTTGTGCTGGCGAAGTTATAAGCGCCCATGTACTGGCCGCCCTGGAGGGGTTCCGATTTGTGGTCCTGCTGAATAAGGAAGCCGAATTTGAATGTATGGCTCTTGTAGATCTTGGTGAGGTCCTCATTGCCCGCGTTGCTGTAACCACGGTTGTTGTACGGAATCAGGCCGCCCTGCCCGCCGGCTCCGGGATTAAAGTTGGTTTGACCAACGGTGTTGCCTCCGCCGAATGTCTCCGCAGGCAGAAAAGGCTGATACAAAGGGAGCGTGGCCGGAAGCTCGTTGCCGCCATAAGTTGTTCCAGTCGTCGGAATGGGGAACAGTGTGGGCGGGTTGAAAGTGGCTGTTCGGTAATAGAGTGAGTCGGGGCCTTCCGGATGGCGCCAGCCATAACGCTGCGTCCCATGATTCACGCCCGTTTCGCTGATCATCGAAGGCGAGATCGTCCACGTGGCGTGCCCGGCCTCATTCGACTCGGGAACGAAGTTCAAATTCGCTCCAATTCCGGCCGATACCGTGTTAACGTTTTCGAGGTCATCCCGGTCGACTCCGTGGCGGTAAAACATGACCAGTTTCTTGGTCAGGTTTGCGTCAAATCTCCCGATCGTATCGCTGTGGTGGTGGTAACCATTCCCGGTGAAAATGGCATTCGCAGTGTACTGCTGTCCTGGCGCAGGGTTGACGTAACCATTCGGCAGTTTCAACTGGTTAATCATGGCCAGTCCCAGGGGTGTAATAAGAGACGGGGCAATAACATTGCCTGAAAACTGCACGCCCGTCGACGGGTTTATGACAGGAATGACGGTACCATTCGAGGCCCTCGACTGAGAGAAGTCACCCGCGCGCTCCAGCGTCGTCGGCTCATTCACGGTTTGAGTCGTGGCCGGAGTTTTTGTATGCGCGAACTCCTGGGTGAAGAAGAAGAAAAATTTGTTCTTGAACCTGCTGGCTTTCGGTAAATAGACGGGGCCACCGACACTGTACCCCAGAACCATGTAGCGGTAAATCGGCCGTGTAATGTTGCTGCGATTGTTGAAGAAGCTGTTCGCGTTCAGGTCTTCGTTGCGATGATCCCAATGGCCTGTGCCATGCAATGCAAGTGTGCCGCTCTTGGTTGTGAAATTGATAATCCCGCCGGCGTTTCTCCCGAATTCGGCCTGAAAACCGGCTGTCGAGACACGAATTTCCGCGATGGCATCGGGATTCGGATTAACGTACGTGTCCGTTCTCGCGTCGTCGTCATTCGCCATGCCATCGAGCAGGTGCGATTGCTGTGAGGCCGCCAAACCGTTAATCACAATCCCCGTCATGGAATTCCACGATTCCATGTCGCGGCTGGTGGTGGTGTCGATGACGCCCGGGAGCAGGTCGATCAACTGGAACGGATCGCGCCCCTTGAGTCCGATGTCCGTGAGTGCCGAACTGTCGATCGTTTGACCAAGGTCGGAAGTAGACGTATTCACCGGCGTCACTTCGGCAGTGACATTTACCGTCTCCGTCACCGCGCCAATCTGGAAAACCAACATTCCCAGATTGCGTTTTTCCGTAGCGGAAAGCGCAATATTATCGAGCTGCAGGTTCTTAAAACCCTTTGCCTCGACCGCAACCGAGTATGTGCCGGGCAGTAGGTCCGGAAACTGGAATGTACCGTCATTGCCGGAAGCGCCGGTTCGTGCAGTCCCGGTTTCATGGTAGGTCACGGTGATCTTCGCGCCGACGACTGCCGAGCGAGCGGGATCGACCACGGTTCCAAGCAGCGTACCCGTCGTGCCCTGGGCGAACGCGTTCGCCGAAGCCGCAAGTAAAAGAGCAAAAACGATGGATAACTTTACGAGTCTCATAACACCCTGCCTTTTCTGTGGCGTCCCACATTTCTGTGTTTGGTCATTGCGCAATACCCAACAACACCTTCAGGATAAGCAAAGGGAGAATATCAAACTCGGTAATCAAAGGCAAGTCTTTAACATGGTTCCGGTTTTAAACAGGTCTTTTAAACGAACTGCTTTTGTAAAAGCGGCTGGTACACAGGCGGCATATCGGGAGAATTCTGCCGGCAGTCACTTCACGCCAGTCGCCTGGGCACATTGCGCCTTGCCGGAAATGCAAAATCTCCCCTGGGAAGCGTGGCTCCATGTAAACTATAAACCTGTCAGCGCCGGTAACTGTCAGACCGCTCCGCCCGAACCTATGTCCCACACACGAATCCCGAAACTGCGCTGGTGGATGATTTCGCTCATCATGCTCGGCGCGACTATCAATTACCTGACGCGGTCCACTTTGTCCGTTGCCGCGCCAACGCTGCTCAAGCAATTGCATATTGGTCCGCAGCAATATTCCTGGATCAACGCAACCTTTCAGGGCGCCATCATGTTGCAGCCGGTCTGCGGTTTCGTCCTGGACCGTCTCGGTTTGAGAGCGGGCTATGCAATTTTCGCAATCGCCTGGTCTGTCATCAGCATGTCCCACGCCTTTGCCGGAAGCTGGCAGGCGCTGGCTTCACTTCGCGGCCTGCTGGGGCTGGCGGAAGGTTCGGCGAACCCCGCGGGCATGAAGGCAACTTCAGAGTGGTTCCCCGCCAAAGAGCGTGGTTTCGCCGGCGGCATCTACAATATCGGCGCCTCGGTCGGATCCATGTTGGCGCCGCCGCTGGTCGCGTGGGCCATTCTTTTCTACAACTGGCAATTCGCTTTCGTGATCACGGGCGCGTTAGGCCTCTTCTGGGTCATACTCTGGCTTCGCTTCTATCACTCGCCCGCCAAGCATCCGCTGCTGAGCAAAGACGAGCGTGACTACATTGTCAGCGGACAGGAAGCCGCTCTCGCCGCGAAAACCAAGCCTTCGATCCTTACGATCGCTCGGCAGAGAAACTTCTGGGGAATCGCGCTGCCACGGTTTCTGGCGGACCCCACCTGGGGCACGCTCACAGTCTGGCTCCCTCTTTATCTCTCCAGCGTGCGCCACATGAATCTGAAACAGATCGCGCTCACGGCGTGGCTTCCGTTTCTCGCCGCGGATATCGGTTGCCTGTTCGGCGGTTTCCTGAGCCATCAGTTCCAGCGTCGCGGACTCACGCTCATCAACGCACGGCGCTCCGCGTTTACGTGTGGGGCAATCATTATGACCGGGGTGGCTTTTGTTGGTTTCGTGGAGAATCCGTACAGCGCGCTCGCTCTGCTCTGCGTCGCAGGTTTCGCGCACCAGACACTGTCTGTCACCGTCATCACGATGTCGTCCGATCTGTTCCCGAGCAGTGAAGTCGCTACTGTTGCGGGCATGGCCGGTGTGTTCGGCAACCTCGGTCTGCTGTTGTTTTCACTTGCCATCGGCGGTCTGGTAACCACCGTGGGCTACTCGCCGTTTTTCGTCTGCCTGGGGGTGCTGGATCTGATCGGAGCCGTGCTTCTGTGGACCATCGTCAAAGACCCCGCTTCCGCCAGTTCGGAGCGGCCGAACTGAAAGGTCCTGCCGATGCCACAGACGCCCCGCGCTGAAATCAGAAATCCCATTCTCCCCGGCTTTCACCCGGACCCTTCCATCGTCCGTGTAGGCGACGATTACTACATCGCCACTTCCACGTTCGAGTGGTTTCCCGGCGTCCAGATTCACCACTCCCGCGATCTTGTGAATTGGCGTCTGCTGCGCCAGCCCTTGCGCCGCCCTTCACAGCTCAACATGCTGGGTGATCCGGATTCCTGCGGAATCTGGGCACCGTGCCTGACTTGGGCCGATGGCCTGTTCTGGCTCGTCTATACCGATGTGAAGCGCTACGGGCGCACCAGTCAGGCGGGTGCGTCAGGCGCTTCGCTCAGGGACTTTCTAAATTATGTCGTGACATGTCCCACCATCGACGGCGAATGGTCGGACCCGGTGTATCTCAATGCGAGCGGGTTTGATCCGTCTCTTTTTCACGATGACGATGGCAGGAAGTATCTGTCCCAGATGCTGTGGGATCATCGCCCGGGACAAAATCGTTTCGCGGGCATTATCCTCCAGGAATACTCGCACTCGGAGCGCCGCCTGATTGGCACGCGGGAATTAATTTTCCGCGGCACCGATATTGGCTTCACCGAAGGTCCGCATATTTACAAACGAAATGGTTACTACTACCTGCTGACCGCGGAAGGCGGCACAGGGTGGGGCCATGCCGTCACGTTTGCCCGTTCGCGGCAACTCAGGGGTCCGTACGAACTGCATCCGGCAAAGTATATATTGACTTCGCGCGGCCATGCTGAGGCTGCGCTCCAGCGAGCCGGACATGCCGACCTTGTCGAAACTCCCGGTGGCGAAACCTGGATGGTTCATTTATGCGGTCGTCCCTTACCGAGCCGCGGGCGCTGCACCCTGGGGCGTGAAACCGCCATTCAGAAGATGGTGTGGAAGGAAGATGACTGGCTCTATCACTCAACCGGAAACAATGTTCCCGCGGTGACTGTTCCGTTGCCCGCGCTTCCGTTGCATCCGTGGCCGGCAGTCGCCAGTCGTACTACATTCGATATCGCAGAGCTTCCCCCTGAATTTCAATGGCTGCGTTCGCCCGAGCCATCCGAACTTTTCAGCCTGAAGGATCGACCCGGATATCTGCGCCTTTATGGACGCGAAACAATTGGCAGCCTGTTCCGCCAGTCGCTCGTGGCGCGGCGGCAGCAGTCGCACAACTGTTCGATCCGGACGCTGGTCGAGTTCGAGCCGGAGCACTTTCAGCAGATGGCCGGGCTCGTCTGTTACTACAACGCGGCGAAGTTCCACTACCTCTATATCTGCCGCGACGACGTGAACGGGAAGCATCTTCGCGTCATGTCGGCGCTGCCGGATCAGCCTTCCGCCGATGCCTTCACCGATCCGGTACGTGTGCCCGAGGGCCCGCTGGAACTCCGCGCGGATATTGCTCTGGACACGCTGCGCTTCGCCTGGAGAAGTAATGGAAGCGACTGGCAATGGCTCCCGCAGGTGTTCGACGCCAGCATTCTATCCGATGAAGCTTCCGCGCCGGGACTGCCGAATTTTACCGGCGCTTTCGTAGGCATGGCCTGCCAGGATATGTCCGGCGCAGGCCTTCCCGCCGATTTTCCGTGGTTCGAATACGTCGAATCACACCTGTAGGGAATGCGGCGTAGCTGGCCGCCTGCCGCCGCCGCCATTAGGCCCCCTTGCACACAAACCAACGTAAGTTGCGTGATGCGCAATATTTCTCGCCGCGCGTGATATACTCATCCCCCATGGCGGGCAACTTTCGCCCAAAGAACGACATAGGCCGGCGAATGATTCGCCTCCTGTTCGCGCCATTTTGCACATGTGACTTTGATGAGTTCGGGAGCTTTATGAAAACAGTCCATCTACGTCCTTTTCCTGTTCTGACGATCCTCCTTATTGTCACCGGAATGGTGTTTGCCCAGCAGGCCGGAACCTCCTGGAAGGATCATCTCGGGGGCCCGGACAGTTCACACTACTCCCCGTTGAAGCAGATTAATACCGGCAACGTTAACAAGCTGGATGTCGCATGGTCGTATGACACGGGCGACGCTACAGCCTACACCTTCAGTCCTCTCGTGATCGATAACATCGCATACGTGGCGGCGAAGCAGGGATCGCTGGTGGCGCTCGATGCCACGACCGGCAGGGAACTGTGGGTTCATTCGTTCGGCCCTGCCGCAGGTGGTCGCGGGGGAATTTCCGCGCAGCGCGGCGCAAATTATTGGGAGAGCAGGGACCGCAAAGATAGACGCATTTTCGTGTCCGAAGGCGGTTCCCTCCAGGCTATCGATGCATTGACAGGCAATCTGGTCGATTCGTTTGCGGACCACGGCAAGCTCGATCTGAAAACTGGTCTGGACCGCGCAACAAGACCGCTCGCATCGAGGAACCCGGGACGAATCTTCGAGAACACTATTATTCTCGGAAGCGCCACGGGCGAAGGCTATCTGGCGCCTCCGGGCGACATTCGTGCCTTTGACACAGTCTCCGGCAAATTGCTCTGGGTCTTTCATACAATTCCGCGTCCGGGAGAGCCCGGTTATGACTCATGGCCGAAGGACGCATACAAGTACATGGGTGGCGTTGATGTCTGGGGGGAGATTACGGTTGATGAGAAACACGGCATCGCATATTTTCCTGTAGCGTCGGCGAAATATGAGCTCTACGGTGGAGACAGGAAGGGTGACAATCTCTACGCCGATTGCCTGCTGGCGCTCGATGCCCGCACCGGCAAGCACCTTTGGCACTTCCAGACAGTGCACCACGATGTTTGGGATTACGACCCCAACTCCGCGCCCCAGCTGGTAACGGTGAAACATGACGGGAAGAATGTCGATGCGGTAGCGCTCGCCTCGAAAAACGGTTTCCTCTATGTGTTCGACCGCATAACCGGAAAGCCCCTGTGGCCGATCGTGGAAAAGCCCGTCCCGCAGAGCGACGTTCCTGGCGAAGTGACGGCAAAGACGCAGCCGTTTCCAACCGTAGTCCCCGCGTTTGCAAGGCAGGGAATGACGGTCAAAGATATGTACGACGGCTTCATGTCGCCTGACGAAAAGACATGGTGGAAAGACCGCCTTGCCAGCGCGCGAACCGGCTTCTTTACTCCGCCGTCGCTGAAGGCAGACACAATCAACCTGCCGAGCGTCAATGGCGGAGCCCTGTTCTTCAGCACTGGCGCCGACCCGACCAACGGAACCGTATTCGTGGAATCGAAGGATATGCCCTCGATTGTGAAGCTGGTTCCGGCGGGAGAGTCCACGGCAGCCAACAACGGTGGCCTGATTCCGGCCCGCGCGGGCCGCGGCGGGCGAGGCGGCTCGGGTCGCGGAGGCGGTACCGCCGCGGGAGCCACTGCCGGAGTACCGGAGAGACTGGGCCGCGCCGTGTATGAACAGACCTGCATCGCGTGCCACGGAGCTGACCTGAAGGGAGACAGAGGACCCGAACTCTTAACTGCCGTGAAGCGCCTCGGTCCGCAGGCAATTCGCAATACCGTTGCGAATGGCAAGGCGACGATGCCGCCGCTTACCGGAATACCGGCCGCGTCCATGGACAACCTGATTGCATTTCTGACGCAGCCCGATCTCGCTCCCCCTGGCTCTGCTCTCACTGCCGCACCGGCTGCGGGAGGCAGAGGACCGGGCGAGCCTCCTTATCCCGACGATGTCGAAGGGCCTCCCTCACGTTACAAGACGGGTTACGGAAACGAACAGTATGTGATCTCCCCGCCGTGGACGACATTGACCGCCTACGATCTGAACACCGGGAAAATCAAGTGGCAGACTCCTTATGGCGATCTGCCGCAGGCCGGGCCGAGCGACAAGCTGCGCGGCAATGTCTATCCGAAAAGCGGGTTCGTCATTACCGCGGGCGGGCTCGTGCTCTTCGCTGGTAACGACTCTAAGATTTACGCACTGAATGAAGAAACCGGAAAGGTGATCTTCACGAAGGAAATCCCCAACGGGTCTCTGGGCGTACCCGCGGTTTATGAGGCGAATGGCAGGGAGTTCATTCTCTTTGCCGTGTCCGGTGGCAACCCCTATCCGGCCGGCGCTTATATCCCGCCCGGCGGCACCACGCCTCCGGCAATTTCGAAGAGTTGGATTGCGTTCGCGCTTCCTTCTCCGAGCACCAGATAGACAGCTCCATTTGGAGTTGAAATTTCCGGAGCAACAAAACCGAACCAGCCTCATTTGGTTCGGACCACTCGCGACCGTACTTGCCTACGGTGTCACTTGGATCTAACCGTCCCAAACCCTCGGCTCTGCTGCAACACTTCCCGCGACGCCTGCCCCGGGGCACCCGACGCCTCCCTTGACTTCGCTGTCCGCTGTTGATAATATCCCGTCATGTTAAGCAACGCGCGTTGCTTATTGTGCAACCAATAAAATTTGGCCGAGGGGCACAAATTTCCTTGAGGGGAATTTCAATATGAACAGAAAGCGAACAGGTACGATGCTCGCGCTCTTGTTGGCGAGCTTGACAATTCTTATTGCGCCGCTTTACGGGCAGAACTTTTACGGTTCCGTTGTCGGAACGATAACCGATCCTTCCGGAGCGAATATGGCTGCCGTGAAGGTGTCGATCTCGAATCCGGCGACGGGCGAGCGCCACACTGTGGAAACCGACGCGGACGGCGGATATCGCTTTCCGAATCTGCTGCCGGGTACCTATAAGGTCGAGATTTCACAGACCGGTTTCAAACAGTATCTTCGGGATAACATCGCGGTCCAGGTGGAATCGACGATACGTCTCGATGTGCCAATGCAGGTGGGCGATCTCTCGCAGCAGATCGAGGTTTCGGCAGCCGCTCCGCTTCTACAGACGGAGAATGCTTCCTTGAGCCAGGTGATCAACGCGCGTTCCGTTGAAGAACTGCCGCTCAACGGCCGAAATATTCTGAACCTGGTCAACCTTTCCCCTGGTGTTGTGCCCCAGGGCTCTACGGACGGCAATCTCACAGGCAAGAACGTATTTGCGGCCGGCAACTATCAGATCGGCGGTGGTACGGCCAATCAGAGCGTGACGCTTTTCGACGGTGTCCCGGTGAATATCACGTACGGTAATGTGACGGCGCTCGTGCCCGTCCCGGACGCGGTCGCCGAATTCCGGGTCCAGACCAGCAACAACAGCGCCGAATATGGCCGGTACACGGGCGGTGTGATCAATGTGGCGTCGAAAGGCGGCAGCAACGACTTTCACGGCGGAGTTTATGAATTCCTCCGCAACAAGCAACTGAACGCAACAAATTTCTTTGCAAACAAAACGGGCGCGGGTAAGGCGCCGTTTGTTCAGAACCAGTTTGGTGGGAGTCTGGGCGGCCGCATCATCAAAGACAAGCTCTTCTTTTTTGGCAATTATGAAGGCTTCCGGGCCCGCCAGGGCAATCTCTTCAGCTTGTCGGTGCCGACCACAGCAGAGCGGACCGGGGATTTTAGCGGATACCTCAACGGCAGCGGAGCGCAGATCCCGATCTACGACCCCGCCACCCAGTGCGGCGCTTATGGAAACTCCGCTTGCGGAACGGTGCAGCGCACGGCTTTTGCGGGAAACCTCATTCCGCCAAGCCGCATTGCTTTGGTTTCAAAGAACCTGATAGCGTTTCCGATTCACGCCCTGCCCACGGATAGCGGCCAGAACTTTACCCATCTCCAGAATTTCAATCGAAATGTCGCCACTGGCGGTGATAACGACCAGCTCAACCTGCGCGGCGACTATCAAATGAGCCAGAAACAACGTTTGCTGGCGCGGTTTACACGGTGGCAATCCACCAATCTTCCGGCTGATGTCTACGGAAACGGGTTCCGCAATGGAGATCCGTTTTCGCCCGAGCATTTCGTGACCACCCAGGCTGTACTGGCGGATACCTACATACTGCGGCCAAACATGGTTCTCGATTTGCGAGCCGGATTCACACGGTGGTTCTATGTGCGGACTCCCGGTACGCTTGGCCAGAATGGCACGGCGGTCGGCCTGCCCTCGTATTTCGGACAGATCGCCACCCTCAACGGTCTCAGCGGATCGACGACAATCCCCACCATCAGTATTTCTTCGCCCACGACGAATGCCATTACGACAGGTTATCTGCTGGGCGCCGATAATACCTACACACTGTCGCCCACCATGACGTGGATCAAGGGGAAACACACCGTGAAGTTCGGCGGCGAGTTTCACAAGTATGCGCTCGGCTATTTCCAGAACAACGCTCCGGGCGGCACCTTTGGTTTCGACAATCTCTTTACCGCGGCATCGGGGGCGGGCGGCGCGAGCGGCAGCGGTTATGCTTCGTTCCTGCTCGGACTGTCGAACAACAACAGCCTTGTCCAGACATCATGGCAGTCCTACACCATGATGGATTACGAAGGATTCTTCATAACGGATACGTTTCAGGCCACGAAGAAGCTTTCCATAACGGCGGGACTGCGTTACGAAATACCCGGTGTCTACAAAGAGCGCTTCAATCGGATCGCTACCTTTAATCGCTTTGAGGCGAATCCCGCGCTGAACGGAACTTTGATCAACGGCAAGCCAATCCTCGGCGCCTATGATGCTGTCAACACGCCGAACCACCCGGACGCGGGCCAGACGAAAGAGCACTTCGGTCTGTTCGCCCCTCGCGTCGGCATCGCTTACAGGCTGACCGACTCCACCGTAATCCGAACCGGCGGAGGCATATTCTTCATTCCTGGCAACGTGCAGTTCACTCAGGGTCCGCAGGCGAATCCGCTCAGCTTTTACAACAACTCGCAGGCTGCCAGTATCGACAGCTACGTCACATATAATTCCACTTTTTCGAATCCGTTCCCCACCGGCTTGTTCGGGCCTCCCGGCAGGACCGGCGACTTCCAGTCCCTCTTCCTCGGCGCGAGCCTGGGCGGCAAAGCCTTTCAGGCCGACGAAAAATCGGGATACACGGAACAGTGGAACTTTACAATTCAGCACCAGTTCCAGCGCAATATTTCGCTCGAGGCCAGCTACGCGGGCCTTCGCGGCATACATCTGCCGGCAAACCTGCAATACGATCAGCTCGACCCACAGTATTTGTCGCAGGGTTCAGCTCTGAAGACGCAGGTCCCCAATCCGTTCTATGGCAAGGTCGCAACCGGTACGCTGTCGGCTAAAACCGTTCAGGCGGGGCAACTGTTGTTGCCGTTCCCCGAATACACATCGGTGTCCAACAGTTCCGCCTATCTCGGGGACAGCACTTATCATGCGCTCCAGGTCAAGCTGGAAAAGCGATTCACCACAGGCGGTACCTTGCTGGGGGCTTACACTTTCTCGAAGGTTCTCGCGAACGTAGAGACTCTGACAACCTGGCTCGACTCGGGCACAGGAGTGGCAGGCTACCAGAACAATTACGATCTGAGCGGCGAGAAGGCGCTTTCGAGCTTCGACTCCCGCCAACGTCTGACGGTCAGCTACGTGTATGATCTGCCCGTCGGCAATGGCAGGCAGTTTCTCGGTACAACCAATGCTTTCGTCAGCCGCGTCATCTCGGGCTGGGGAATTAACGGTGTGACTACCTTTCAGAAAGGTTTTCCGCTCGGTTTGACCGCGACTCCCAACAACACCGGCTTCAATACAGGGCTCCGTCCGAATGTAGTTAATGGTTGTCAGAAGACGGTGGGCGGTTCGGCGCAATCGAAGTACACGGGCTGGTTCAACACGGCGTGTTTTACGGCCCCGGCTACCTATACTTTCGGCAGCGAATCGCGCACCGATCCCGAGTTACGAGGCCCGGGTATTGCGAATTACGACTTCTCTCTGTTCAAAAGGACAGCCATCACGGAGAAAGTCAATATGGAGTTCCGGGCAGAGGCTTTTAATCTCTTTAATCGGGTCCAGTTCGGAAATCCAAATACCGGGCAGACGACGTCCGCGAATAACATATTCGGACAGATCACATCGCAGCAGAACACTCCACGCCTGCTGCAGATGGCTCTGCGCCTGCGTTTTTAGGCGCCTTCCGATTGTTGGAATATGATGCGGGGCCGGGACGGCGAACATCATTGCCGTCCCGGCCGTTTTGTGGCAAAATTTATCAGACCCGATATGAGCCGCCTGGCCAGACTGGTTGATCCGGCACTGCGGGTGCGTGCGGTCTTATGGCGTCCCGGGCAGTTCGTTCTGGTATTGGCCCTCGCTCTTCTCGCAGGCTGTTCCCGCCCAGGCACGGTGAAACAGACGCCCTCTGCCGCGGAGGCCCACTACACAGACACGGCGCAATGCGCCGTTTGCCATGCGGAAATCGCTGACGCGTTTGCGACAACCGGGATGGGAAAGTCCTTTTCCCGGGCGCAGCCAATAGAAGGCAAGCTGTATCACGCGGCTTCGGATCGATACTACGAAATCGCCGGTGGCAAGATGATCCGCTTTCAACTCGGACCAGCGGGGCATCAGATGAACCGGATCGAAAGCACAATCGACTTCGCAATCGGCTCCGGCATTCACGCGAAGACTTTTGTTCACAGGAAAGCCGACGGCTCGCTCACGGAAATGCCGGTGAGCTGGTATAGCGAGCACGGCGGCACATTCGCCATGAGCCCTGGCTATGATCGCCCGGACCACGACGATTTCCGGCGGCCAATCCCTGAGGATTGTCTGTTCTGCCATAATGCCTATCCCCGGCCGGACAATCCGTATCCGACCGGAATCGATTGCCAGCGGTGTCATGGCCCGGGCAGTGATCACAATCAGATGGTCAATCCCGCGAAGCTGAGCCGGGCACGACAGATGGATGTGTGTGAGCAGTGTCATCTCGAACCGTCCAGTTCGCCACCCGCTACAGTTGTCCGGCGCCCCGAGCGGGCTCCATTCTCTTACAGGCCTGGCGAAAAACTGACGGACTATGCCGACTATTTTGAGGCGGGTATCGGCGACCGCTTTGAAGTGGCTCATCAGGGCTACCGGTTGCGAAAGTCGGCCTGCTTCGCTAAGAGCCAGATGACCTGTATCACGTGCCATGACCCCCATCGGACACAGACGGTGTCTCACTACATCGATGTGTGCAGGAGTTGCCACGCGAACTCTCATCGCGCGAATGAAAATTGCCTGACCTGCCACATGTGGAAACGCGCCACGGACGATGTCCCTCACGTGACGATGACGGACCACTTCATCCAGCGCAGGAAGCCGGCGTCGTTCACGTCCGGAACGGTTACCATGTCCACGCCATATTTCCCCGGCGAGAACCCCCTTCCCCGCTATTACCAGCGCGGGATGGACGCTTCGAAAGCCGGCGATTATTCGTCTGCCATCCGTCTGTTCGGCGAGGCTATTCGAACCGGCGATAATGCCGCAGCCGCAAGGCGCGAAATGGCCGCCTCAATGATGTTGGGCGGAAACAACGCCGGAGCAATCGCAGAACTGGAAAGGCTGCCTGACGATCCCATTGCCCTTACCAACCTCGGTAACGCCTACATGAAGATCGGCCGGGTGGAGGATGCGAAGCGGGTGCTTTCAAAAGCTTCCCAGGAGCCGGACGCGAACAACTTGCTGGGCCTTGCCTTTCTACAGTTGGGCGACACTGCCGCAGCCGAGACCGCGTTTCGGGATGCGCTCAGTCTCAAGCCCGATCTGGCCGAAGCAAATAACAATCTGGGTACACTGCTTGCCGGGCGTCGTCAATTTACCGACGCTGCCTGGTACTTCGGCAAAGCAGTGGCGTCAAGCCCCGCCAGCGCGGAGTTCCACCATAAGCTCGGGCTCGCACTTGTGATGACTGGCGATCCTCGCGGGGCAAGGCGTGAGTTTGAAACGGCGCTGCGGCTCGCGCCGGATTCGGCGGAGATTCGCGCCGATCTGGAAGATCTGCGTAAGCTGCGATGACGGCCAGTCGAATAGCTGAAACACAAACACGTGAAATACTTGACTTCCCTCAGTCCGCCCTGATAGCATCCAATAGATTTTTCGCAACGCGATTTGCATATTAAGCAACGGAATGGATGAACTGAAATGAAACTGCCCCTATACGCATTGACTGTTTTCCTTGGAGTTGTACTCGCGGTTCATCTCGCGATGAATGGCAAAGTCGGGGCGGTCCTCGGCAATGCGCGCGTAGGCAACGCCCTTTTCTGGTGCATCGGAGCTTTTGGCGCCGTTGTGATCGGGTTGAGCGGATGGCAATCCGGCGCACTCGGTCCGCTGTCGCAGGTTCATCCCTTCCTGCTCACCGCTGGCCTCATGGGGGCGAGCCTCGTGTTCGCAATTGCGTGGCTGATTCCGCAGGCTGGCGCGGGCCCTGTGATGATCACTCTGATCGCAGGTCAGATCCTCGGCGGCATGGTGATGTCCCATTTCGGCCTGCTCGGCTCGCCGGTGCAGCCTGTTTCTCTGACCAATCTATTGGGCGCGCTCGTTATGATGGCGGGCGTCGCGATGGCGACGTACATCCCGGCACAGTAAGCGCTGGGTGAATTCCGCGCGAGCGGTATAATCGTAGACGCAAGCAGTTTTGCGTAATACGCACCGCTCCCCATCGGAGGCGGCGGATTCCACACAGGAAAAGCCGCGCCGGCGGGCACAAGGACATCAAATGGTCGCACAGGAAATTAAGAGAACCGGCTTCATCGTGGACGGGAAGTCCCAGACATCCCGTAGTACCAGACATTTTGATATCTTCAATCCAAGCACGGGCGAAGTCATCGCACAGGTGCCGGACTGCACTCGCGAAGAAATAGACATCGCGGTCCAGTCGGCCGTCAAGGCGTTCCGCCCCTGGGCCGATACGCCGGTGATGAAGCGCGTGCAGGTCCTGTTTAAGTTTCGTGAACTGCTCGAAGCCAACATGACGGAACTGACCCGCATGGTGGCGACGGAGCACGGCAAAGTCTGGGATGAGGCCTACGGCGATGTACTGAAGGCCCGGGAAGTTGTCGAAGTGGCCTGCGGCGTTCCTTCGCTTTCAGTCGGCGAATCGCTGATGAATGCGTCGGCGGGTTATGACACGGTGCTTTATCGCGAGCCCGTCGGCGTATTTGCCGGAATCACACCGTTTAATTTTCCGGCGATGATCCCCATGGGCTGGATGATGCCGCTTTGCGTCGCCCTTGGCAACACATTAGTGCTGCGCCCTTCGCCGGTCACGCCGCTGACGTCGATTCGCATGCTCGAATTGCTCTATGATGCAGGCTTGCCGGAAGGAGTAGTGAATCTGGTAACCAGTGGACCGGAACAGGCTGAACGACTGGTGTCGCATCCCGACGTCAAAGGCGTAATGTTTGTCGGTTCCACGCGCGTGGGTAAACAGGTGTACGAGAACGCGGCGAAGCACGGCAAGCGGGTCCAGACTCTCTGCCAGGCAAAGAACCATGCCCTCGTGATGGAGGACGCCCCCATTGAGCGGACCGCGCGCGGCATCATCAACGGTGCATTCGGATGCGCCGGCGAACGCTGCATGGCGCTGCCTGTTGTCGCGGTACAGGAATCGATCGCGGATGAACTGGTGGCGGCCCTGGTTCGTTTTGCAAAAGAACGCAAACTCGGACCGGGCTACGAGAAATCCTCGGATCTTGGTCCGCTGGTCACGGCTGCCCACAAAAAGTCGGTTACCGACTGGATCCAGCGTGGATTGGACGAAGGCGCGAATCTTGTGCTGGACGGCCGCGACGCGGTGGTGGATGGTTATGAAAACGGATTCTTCCTGGGACCCTGTATCTTCGATCATGTCGAACCTGGCATGAGCGTCGGCGATCAGGAAATTTTTGGCCCGGTTCTTTCCGTGAAGCGTGTGAAGGATTTTGAAGAAGGCCTGAACCTGATGAATTCCAATCCTTACGCGAACGGTTCTGTGATCTTTACTCAGAACGGATATTACAGCCGCGAATTCGCGCGCCGATCCGACGCCGGCATGGTGGGGATCAACGTCAGCATTCCCGTGCCCTGCAGCGTGTTTCCATTTTCCGGCCACAAACAATCGTTTTTCGGCGACCTTCACGCCATGGGAAAAGACGGCATCCGTTTCTTCACCCAGGTAAAATCGGTCACCACAACCTGGTTCGATGCGGAGGAACTAAAGCGCGAAAAAATCGATACCTGGGATGGCATGCTGGGGCGCTGACATGATCGAGCAAGCGACTGTTTTGAGCCGCCAGCGCAATATTGCCGGAACGCCCGAGTATCTGCGGCGGCAGGGATTCCTGAAACTGCTGGAGATCAAGGATTCCGATATTCGGATCCTCACGATCGAACAATGCCGTGATGCGGCCGATAAAGGCCTGCACGCCGGTGGAGCGTTTTCCGCCACCATCCCGCTGGTCGCGCTGTTTTACGGCGGCTTCCTGAACCTCGACGTCGAGGACCCGACACGGGTCGGTCAGGACACCTTCGTCCTCAGCAAGGGACATGCTGTAGCCGCGTTGGCATCCATCTATGCGGAACTCGGCTACTTCGACAGGTCTGTCCTGAAGGGCTCCCGCTCATACGACAGTATTCTCAACGGGCACCCAGGACCAGTGCTGCCGGGGATCCAGATTGCCACCGGGCCCATGGGGCAGGGAATGCCTGTCGCGCAGGGTTTTGCAATTGCGGGTCGCGGGAGTCCACGCTTCGATTCCTACGCGATGACGGGCGATGGCGAATTGCAGGAAGGCACTATCTGGGAAGCCGTAATGTTCGCTGGCCAGAAGCGCCTCGACAATCTCTGCGTTCTCGTGGATCAGAACAACGGCCAGCTGGACATTGCCAACCGCATGGTTTTCCCGACTCCGCGCCTCGAATCCGTGTTTGAATCGTTCGACTGGCAGGTCTTCAGCGTGGACGCCACCCAGTACAATGGCGTGCTCGCAGCGCTCGATCAGTTTCGGTATGGAGCGCGCAACGGCAAGCCGACCGCGATCGTCTGCCACAGTTCCAAGGGCTACGGCGCCTGCTCGGACGCTCTGAATAAACACAAGGTTGCCCTCGGCAAGGACATCATCGAACAGGAATTGCTGTTGCAGCATCGCCGCCGCGAAGCCCGCGTTGAAGATTTCGCGGCATTCTTCCGCGCCGTGGATCCCGCCACGCGGGAGCAGCTGACCGGGATGGCCGAAAGCATGCACCTTCGTGTTGCGAAGGATTCGTCCGCTGGCTTCGGCATGCGCCAGGTGATCGGCCCCGTATTAACCCGCCGGGCCGCGCCCCGGCGAAAGAACATTGAGTATGACCCTGCGGTGCTGCCTCTTGTCGATGCCGCAAAGGACTACGCCGCCTCCGATATTGTCACCGCGGCCATGAAGGTCTTCGCCCGCGATTCAGCGGTGGTGTCAATCGATGCCGATCTCGGTACCACCAGCGGTCTCGAAGCCGGTGTTGCCTATGTCGACCAGCTCCGTGCCCTGAACACGGGCGTCGCCGAAGCCAACATGATGAATATTGGTGAGGCCTTCGCCGCGCTGGGACGCAACACCTGGGTCAGTACGTTTTGCCCGTTTTTCAACTGGCAGGTCCTGCGTCGAATTGCGGTGGGTCATCAGGAGCGCCTCGAATCCATCGCTGATCCGAAGAGCTGGCTCAGCGATGGCCATGGGCTTGACCTCACATTCCTGGCGACTGGCCCGGATTTCGAAACCCGCACCAACGGTGCGACTCATATGGGGAATGACGACATCACAATCTTCGACGGCGTTGCCCATCTGCGGATCGTGAATGTATCCTGCCCTCGTCAGTTACTCAGCCTGATGAAATGGATCATGGCAGGCAATCGCGGCATGCTGTACGTCAGAGTGATGCGGGCGCCTTCCCCGGTGCTCTATGGGGACGATTTCGAGTTTGAATTCGGACGGTCCTGGGTTTTGAGAAGCAGCCCCGAAGATAAGGTTGTTATCGTCTCCAGCGGGCGGGGAGCGCATGAAGCGCTGGCCGCATCAAAGGAATGCGCTGCCCGCGGCTTGGCGGTCGGGGTGATTGACATGCCTTCAGTAGACGAAAGTTGCCTCCTCCGTCTGTGTGACTCCGGAAAGCTCGTTGTGTTTGCCGAGCAGAACAACGGCTATCTTTGGCAAAACGCAATCCGGACCGCGGCCCGCCACGGGAAGCATTTTGACCGCATACTAACGCTCAACGCTTTGACGCCTGACGGACAGGCGCAATACATCCACTCCGGTACCTACGAGCAGTTGCTCGATGCATTCAGCCTTTCACCCGCGAAACTCGCAGCCAGGCTGATTGACCACATGAAAGCCGAGACCGTTCAATGAGCGTCCCATCGAATCATGAGAGCGAAGTAGAAGGCCTCGACCTTCCCGGTCGCAATCTGCGCTGGCTCGTCAATGCCGAGACCCTGGGTTCAAAGCACATGTCTGTCTGCCTGATCCGGGTCGCTCCGGGTGACAAGGTGCGGCCGGCGCATTCCCACCCGAATGGGGAAGAAGCGATTCACATCATCACCGGCGAGGGGCGGGTAATGGTGGATGGTGAGGTCAGCCCCGTCCGGGCCGGAACGACGGTGTTGTTTCCCCAGGGGCAGATTCATATGCTGCACAACACTGGTGCGACGGAAATGAAGGTAATTTGTTTTTTTGCGCCACAAACGAACCTGGATAACTACAAATTCTTCGACGACGTGGATTTCCCGGATTAGTCCGGTGTGAAGAAACCAGACCGGATCATTTCCGGCCTCCAGTGGCCTGCGCCCTGTGCTTGCCCCAAAAAATAAATAGTCCGCGATCGGTGGCTGTGACAATATCCATCGAGCCGTCTTTGTTCAGATCGACAGCCAGTATGCTGGAACCGGCGCCGGATCTGTTATGGATCAGTTCCGGAACAAACTCCGCTCCCCCGGGCGCCTTGGGATTTCGAACTGTCCGGTACCAGTAGAGTACCGGCGCACCGTAAGCATCCGGGTCGTGCAGACTGTCCTCGTGCGACCAATAGCGCTTGCCGACAATCATGTCCGGCGCACCGTCGCCATCCACATCCGCGAAAGCCAGCCCGTGGCTTTCCGAAAAGGTCACTCCGCCGGCATTAGTCTTCGCATTGGAGTAATCCTTCATGATCGGATGCTCAATGAAAGATATCTTGCCGGCCGCCCCCCGCTTCTGCTCGTACCACGACAAGCCGAAACCGTGCGCCGACGTGCTGGTCACTACGTCGTTCAGTCCGTCGCCATTGACGTCGTATACCCCCATCAGGGCGCCGCCGGCCATCATCGTTACGCCGCTGGTCAGACTGACGTTGCCGACCAACCCGCCGCCGCCGCTGCCCAGGTTGTCCCGGTAATAACGGCCGAACGTCTCCGGATGGTACGTCCAGAGTTCCTTGCCGCCGGGCCCCGGGTTCTCCCACCAGCCAAACACATTCAGCAGGTCCGGGCGTCCATCGCCATTGATGTCGCCGACGCCGATACCGTGCTGGATTCCGTAGCCTGGCCCGGAGACACTGTGCACGACCCACCGTCCGGTTGGATTGGCGGCGTCGGGCTTGGCGTAGACGACGCCGTCTGTTCTGCTCATGAAGACGATCTCGGGTTTCCCATCGCCGTCGATATCCCGGGCATCCCAGACTTCGCTCCCGATCGCGGGAAGCACCTGGTATTTGTCCCAGCGGCGAGATTCTCCCTGTGGGTTGACATAAAGGGACGTCCCGCACAGGACGTCGGGCCAGCCGTCGCCCGTGAAGTCATACGCGACCGAGAGCATACAATCGTTCGCGTATTCCGTCGAGGGGTTCATGGTGCGCGCCGGAAGGATTTCCCGCGACTTCGTATAATCCGGACCAAAGTAGATAAAGGGACCGGCCAGCAGGTCGAGAACGCCATCTTTGTTGAAGTCGGCTGCGGCAGCGGACCAGGCGTAATAAAACTCGTCGAGGCGCTGCATCCGAAAACGGCTCGAAACCTGTTCAGCCGGAGCATTCCGAATGGCCAGATCTTTGTACGCGATGTCCTTCCAGCGCACCTCGCCCGACCCGCCCACAAAGAGGGCAATCGGACCAAAGCGCCCGTTCTCCTCATCGGCCCGGCCGATGGTCGCCTCACTGATGTCGTTCACCCAGGCTCGAACGCTGTTCTCGTCGATCATGGTTTCTACCGAATTCCAGTCGACGGATCGCGGACTGGGCTTGGGTGCCGCAAACGGTATGTCTGCCGGGGCAACACCCGGAGCGCCGCCTCGCCCACCTCCTCGACCGCCGCCACGGCCGGCCGGATTCGCCGCGGGGAGAATCCGGGGGCTGGTTTGGGCTGGCGGCAATTTCTCTCGCTGGAGTTCCTTGCCGTCCTGATCGAGTGTCACCCGGTAAGCCGCGACGTCTCCCTCCGTGAGCGAAACGTAGATGCCCTTCATACCTCCCGCGGTCTTTTCCGCACGGAGCAGGATGCCCGTCTGGCAGCCGCTGTTGCAGCGGAAACTGGCATAGAATGCCACGTCCTGATAGGAATGATCGAGCACGAGCCAGCCACCGTAACCGCCCTGCTTCACGGTTCCGACCACTTCCCCGTTTTCGACGCGCCAGTTGGCCTGACCCAAAGTGTGCCACCCAGCCAGGCTGGTAGCCCTGAACGTAACCTCGGCAATCCAATTAGGCACAGAAGCCAAAACTGGGAAGAAAGACCAGGCGATAGTCGCGGGGATTAGCCAGAATCGTTTCTTGTTCATTGCTGCAGATTCTCCTTCCGCTCCTGATTGTACGACCTCATATACAATTGAAAAACTAAAGGAGAAAGCCCGTCATGAAGGCTCCTCAGGTTACACGCAGGACCGCCCTGGCAGCCGTCGGCGGTATGACTCTTTCCAGCCGGGCGGCGGCTCAGACAGGCAAGTATCCCAGGAATCTCACACGGGACGAATTGGACCGCTTCATGGACGAATTGTCCAACTGGGGAAGATGGGGTAAGGAAGACCAGGCCGGAAGTATTAACCTGATCACGCCCGCCAAACGTAAGGCTGCCGCCTCTTTGGTGCGGGAAGGTTTCAGCGTCTCGCTGGCGCTCGAAGCAGCTCTGCCAAAAGATGGCCCCACGGGCGGTCCGCTCCCATCAATGTTGCCAGGCGGTCCCCGGGGCGGTCGGTCGCCGGCGGTTCCCGGCGCTGCCCCCGCGCCCGCCCCGCCTGCCACGTGGAGTCTTACCGCGCGGCCTCCGGCGCCGGAACCGCGCGATACGATGTCGTATCAGGTGGACACGATCGCCGTGTCCTATCACGGCGCCGCCACCACACACATGGACGCGCTCAGCCATGTGTATTACAAGGGCCGGATGTTCAACGGGTTTCCACAGTCCAGCTACACGGACCGGGGAACCGGCAAGAACGACGTGACCGCATTCAGCAACGGGATCTTCACGCGCGGCGTACTTTTCGATTTGCCGAAGCTGAAGGGCGTCCCTTATCTTGGCGACGAGGAGCCGATCTACGTGGAAGATCTGGAAGCGTGGGAAAAGAAGACAGGCGTTCGGGTCGGGCCTGGCGATGCACTTCTTTTTCGCACCGGACGCTGGGCCCGCGTGAAGGAAAAAGGACCGCTGAACGTCTCCCGGTCCTCCCCCGGACTTTATGTCTCCTGCGCCCGGTGGCTGAAGGAACGAGGCGTGGCGGTCCTCGGCGGCGATGTCGATCAGGATGTCATGCCGTCCCGCGTTGAGGGCGTTAATCAGCCGGTACACCTGATCATGCTTTGGTGTCTCGGGACGCCGCTGATCGACAATGCCGACCTGGAAGCGCTAAGCGAGGCCTGCGTCCAGCGCAACCGATGGACGTTTTTGCTGACAATGAATCCGCTACGCATTCCGGGCGCGACAGGCGGGCCAGTCAGCCCAATCGCTACATTCTGACGAGGCCGCGCAGCGTGGCGGCGAGCGGGCAGAAAAACGTGATAGATTAGCCGGGGAACAGGAGGGGAAAGTTCAATGGCCAGGCAGACTATGTTGTCAAGGCGGTCGATGTTGGGCGCCGCCGGATTGGCAGGACTCGGTATGGCATCCGGCCGCCGGGGTGCGGCTGCGTCGAACGCGACCGCATTTGCGCTTTGCGGAGATGAATCGCATAACTCGGACTACCAGCGGACGGCTCTGAACCGCACTCTCGTGGAAGGGGCCGGGCTCTCCATCGATTTCACCGACGAAGAGAAGCTCCTCACGTATGACAATCTCAGGAAATACAAAATCCTGATCATGTTCCGCGACGGGCTCCGGTATCCCAACGGTTACTACCAGGCAATTTACTGGACCGGAAAGCCGGAGGACATTGTGAGCGTGCCTCCTCTCGAAAAACCGATCGCCGGGCCGGGCGTGGGCTGGATGACCGCGGAACAGGGGAAGGCTATCAAGACCTGGGTTCAGGAGGGTGGCTCGCTGTGGGCGTTCCACAACAACAGCCAAGCCTCAATTCTCAACAAAGATTACCGGGACGTGGAAGGCGCCATTTATACAGGGCATCCTCCGATTCGCCCGTACAAGGTTCACATTACGGACCGGGAGCATCCGATCAGCAAAGGCGTGAACGATTTTACGGTGACGGACGAGCAGCACTATGTTACTTACGACAAGGACCCGAAGTACGTGCTGGCGCGGAGTATCAATGAGAACGGGCTGGATTTTACGGATCAGGCCGGCCGGCGCAGCAATTCCGCCGAGTCCGTCTGGGCCTACGATTACGGCAAAGGACGCGTGTGCTTCATGGCGCCGGGGCACATGATCGTGGTTCTGTGGAATCCGGAATACATGAAGATGCAGAAGAACGCCGCCAAATGGATGTTACGCGAGACGTGACCACTCATTTCCTGCGCGGCAGCGCGAAAACGACATAACCGCGCTTCACATCCGGAGCGACCGGCGTTTCGCCCGGGGCCAGATGCCCGCCGCCGGTTGTCGGCGTTGAGGATGCCGGAACCACCAGATACTCGCGGCCATTGACTTCATACATGGAAGGAATCCCTTCCGATCCTGCTGGCAGCGCTTTGGTCCACAAAACCTTTCCGGTGTTCTCGTCATAGGCTCTGAGCTTGCCGTCCGATGCGGCCACGAAGATCAACCCGGTCGCGGTCACGATGATGCCGTGGTGCTGCGCGTCGAATTCGCCGGTATTTTTTCCACCCTGGGCGGCAGCTTTGGAATCCTCGCCCAGCGGCACTTTCCATTTGATGGTGCCCTTGTTCAGGTCATAGGCAACGAGGCTGGACCACGGAGGACTGATGATGTAGGGCTTATCGGGGAACAGGCCCCAATCGGTGTAATATCGAACCGCCGGTGCGCGGACATTCGCCGGATACGGAGGGCCGCCCAACGGGGTATAGCGGGGCCCTGTTCGCTGCCGTGGTTGTCCTCCCGGAGCACCCCCCGAGGCCACTACGGGCCCGGCTGGCGCCGCCGCAGCAGCCCCCGGCGTGTTTCCCCGAACTCCGCCCGCAGTACTCAACCACGAATACAGACCGGTGATCGACGCGTCATCCAAATCCTGGAACGCCGGCATCTCGCCCCGTCCCGAGTGCACCAGGGTGGCGAACTGCGTAGCGGTAAACCGCGCGTTGATTCCGCCCAGGGGAGGCGGGCCGCCGCCGGAAGGTTCGAGCGTATGACAAGCCTGACACGTCTGCTGGAAAACGTTGGCTCCTGGCGCCGCGCCCCTCGCCGGCTTCGCGGCCAGAGGATCGCTCAGGCTGAGCTTGTAGAGAGTCGGCCAATCCTGCGTGGTCAGGAAGACCATTCCTTTGCCGTAGTCGGCGGCTCCCGTTCCCCAGTTGGAACCGCCACGCCCTCCTGGTATCGAAAGGCTTTCATCCAGACCTGGCGGCGTGAACAGGCCCTCGTTGCGGGCGGATGCTATGCGGTCTTTCCATGTGGCGCGTTCCCCGGGAGTCAGGATGTACGGATCGATATCCTCCGCTGTCATCTTCTGCCGGGCGAAGGGCGGGGGCGCGGACGGAAAGGGCTGGGTGGGAGAAATCTGCTCGCCAGGCATGTTGCTGAGAGGCACCGTACGCTCTTCAATCGGCCACAAAGGCTTGCCCGTCACCCGGTCGAAGACATAGAGGAATCCCTGTTTCGAAGACTCGGCGACCGCATCGACCATCTTTCCCTCGTGGCGCACCGTGATCAGTTGCGGAGCGGCGGTGAGGTCGTAATCCCAAAGGTCATGATGGACCGCCTGGTAATGCCAGAGACGCTTGCCTGTGCGCGCGTCGAGCGCAATCAGGCAATTGGCGAAGAGGTTATCTCCGGCGCGATCGGCGCCGTAGTAATCATAGGTTGGCGAGCCCGTGGGCACATATGCGATTCCGCGCTTCTCGTCTATCGTCATCTCGCCCCAGTTATTTATTCCGCCGACGTATTGCCAGGCGTCTTTGGGCCAGGTTTCGTAGAATTCTTCGCCGGGGCGTGGCACGGTGTGAAAGATCCATTCCATTTTGCCGGTGATCACGTTAAAGGCGCGGATATCGCCGGGGGAAGCATAATAGTTTTCGCCCGTCGCAGCGCCCATGACGATCAGGTTCTCGAAAACACGCCCCGGCGTATTGGTTTCGATTCGTGAAATCAACTTCGGATCGCGGTCCAGACCTTCGCGGAGATCGACGACGCCCCGATCGCCGAAAGTGAGAATCGACTTGCCAGTTCGGGCATCGATCTCCTGCATGTAGTCGTTGAGGGCGAAGATCAGCCGCCGGTCCGCGCGGTCTTTGGATTCCCAGTAAGCGATCCCGCGGTTTGAGATGCCGGTCAGATTCTCGTGGATCCAGATTTCCCTGCCGGTCTCAGCATCGAGCGCTACCAGGGAATAGTTCCTCGCGAGCACGTACATCGTCTTGTCCACAACGATGGGGTTGAACAGATAGCTGTTCGAATCCCGCGTGGGATAGGTCCAGGCCACCTCGAGTTGATTCACGTTCGACGGCGCGATCTGAGTCAGGCTTGTGAAGTGTGAGGAGTCGGGGCCGCCGCCATAATCGCTCCACTTTCTGTGGTCCTGCTGCGCGCAGAGGAGAGCGGCTGATGCCGGCATCAGCGTGGCGAGAGCCACGGACAGAGTAAGATTACGCGTCAATGTGGCCTCCCTTTTAATTCGCGATCGCTACCAATATTACCTGATCCGGCGCGCCTCCTGGATATGGCGGCTGCGACCAGACATCCGATTCCGGAATCACGTGATAATATGACACCGTTATCGAATTCACGCAGCCATCGGAGCCATGCGGGTCGGCTTCGGGACGAGGAATGTTTTGAAAACTTCGCTAAAGCTAATATCTTTTCTTGCGCTGGCAGTGTTGGTCCCTGCGCAACCGGCGATGGACCATACGGCGGTGACGCCCCGGCAAGCCGTCGAACGTCATATCAAAGGTATGCAGACGGGAAATGTGGATATGGCGACAGAGCCTTACGCGGAGGACGCCGTCGTCATGACGCCCCCCGGTTCGTTCCCTCCAGGAACGAAGTCACTGGAACCAGGCATTGCGACCGGCAAGTCCGACATTCGTAAGTTTTTCGCTTCGCTCCTAAACGCGGACCACGGAGTCGCCGCGAAAGGGATGATCTGGCATCTCGACCCCACTCCTGAAGGCGGGATCGTGATGCATTGGACACAGCTGAAGGGGACGCCGCAACAAGTCGACGGAATTGATATGTTCATGGTGCGTGACGGCAAGATTATTTTTCAGGCCATTGGCCTGAACGCGCCGAAGAAATAATCGCTTCCAACAGGCCTCTTTTTTTAATTCGCGATCGCCGCGGCCGCCATCGCCATAAATACGTTGACCTCATCGGCAATATCGGCCTGGTATCCGCCGGTATTCCGCTGCAGCAGGATAATGCCGAGCAGGTCTTTGGCGGGATCCGCCCAGATGTAGGTTCGATAGAATCCGGCCTTCGCGAAAGTCCCGATCGACGCCAGACGAAACATCCCGAGCGGCTCGCGAATCACTTCGAAGCCAAGACCTTGCCCGTTGCCCGGCGTGAACCCAGCCGGAAGCCTTCCGGTGTGAGATATCGTCATGGTTTCCACCGCTCCCGCGGACAAAACCCGCTGCCCGTTCAGAGTTCCTTTGTTCAGCATCATCTGCATGAATCGCGCAAGGTCGGCTGCCGTGCTCAGCAAGCCCGAGTCGGGCGACGAGATGCCACCAGTGCGGATCAGCGACCGGTCCAGCGGCTTGAGTTTGCCATCCTCCGCCGTGGTGTACACCGTGGCCACGCGAGCCGCCTTCGCGGCGGGGGCGTCAAAAAACGTGTCTTTCATGCCCAGTGGCGTGAAAAGCCGCTGCGCCATGAAATCGTCAAACGATTGGCCGGATGCCACCTCGATGACTCTGCCAAGAACGGCCATGCCGAAGTTGGTGTAATTCCACGCCGTGCCCGGCTGAAAAAGCAGATTCATGCGCTGGGCGCTCGAGCCGATCAACTCCGCGCGCGTAGACGGAGCAGCTCCGCGGCCGGCGCCAGGTTCTCCAAGCCCCGAGGTGTGGGTCATCAGGTCGAGCACTGTAATCGGACGTTGGGCAGGTTCCAGCTGGCAGTCAAACCCATTTCGCGTTCCGCATGCATTGACGCGAATCGATTTGAATTCGGGGATGAACTTCTCCACGGGATCGAGAAGCGACAGCCTACCCTCATCCACCAGCACCATTACTCCCGCGCACGTGACCGGCTTGGTCACCGACATGATGCGGAAGATCGTGTCCGTTTTCATGGGTGTTTTGGTTTCCAGATCCTGAAAACCCACAGCGCTGAGGCTGGCGACGTGGCCATGCCTCGCAACCAGCGTCACGATTCCGGCTGCTTTGCCGCCGTCCACGAATTCCTTCATGCGCGGCGAGATGCGGGCCAGCCGATCCGCGCTCATCCCGGCCGCTGCCGGATCCACCTTTTCGGTCAGAAAAGTATCCGCCGCAAAAAGGACGGAGACCGTTGCGCAGAGCGCTGTTGCGTACAGCGCTGGTGCGCACAGGGCAGGGATGATGCGGATCGGGTTCATCTTACTTCTTTGCCGCCGGTTTTCCCCAGAAGATAATCGTGCCCCGGGTGGTGGCGGACACAACATCCATCGCGCCGTCCTTGTTAAGATCCACGGCCAGAACGGTGGACCCGACTCCCGAACGGTTGTGAATCATTTCAGGTTTGAACTCCGCGCCGCCCGGAGCTTTGGGGTTACGCACAGTCTTGAACCAGTACAATACGCCGGGGCCGAAGGGATCCGGATCGTTATAGCTCTCCTCATGGGCGTACACACGCTTGCCCACGATCACGTCGGGGATCCCGTCGCCATCGATATCGGCGAAGGTCATGGCGTGAGGTTCGGAGAACGCAACACCGCCTGGTTTCGTGTTCGCAAGGTCGTCCGTAATGATGTGCTCGACGAAGGAGACAGCGCCGCTCTTATCTCGCTTCTGTTCGTACCAACCCGTGCGCCATCCATGGGCTTCAAAGCTGGTCACAACATCGGCCAGACCGTCGCCATTCACGTCGAAGACGCCCATTTCCGCGCCACCCGGACCGCCGCCGGCACGCGGCCAGCTTCCGAAACGAGTTGAATGATATGGCCAGGGCCCCTCCGGAGTTCCCTTTGCCGGCTGCTCCCACCATCCATTCGCGGAGACGATGTCCACGCGTCCATCGCCGTTAATGTCCCCGGCTCCGATCCCATGCTGTCCCACTGAGCCGTAGCCCGCTTCCGAGACCTGATGCACGGTCCACGGTTCGGTCGGTTTGCCCGGCACCGGACTGGCCCAGGTGACCGCGCCGCCACGGCCGGAAAAGATACCGTCCGGCACGCCGTCGCCATCGATATCTTTAAACGCCGCGATCTCGCCTGCCGAAGTCGGCATGACGGCGTACTTATCCCAGCGGCGCAGCTCCGTCTTTGGATTGATGTAGAGGACCATAGCGCGTCCCTCTGTCACCACATAGTCCGGCCAGCCATCGCCGTTGTAATCGAAAGCGAAACTCACCTCCGCGGACGGATACGTATTGCCCACACTGGAAGGGGCGCCGAGGTAGATTTCGCGGTAGGTCTGAAAGTCCGGCCCCAGGTATAAGAGTGGTCCGATGGCCAGATCGAGGGCGCCGTCATGGTTGAAATCGGCTGCCGAGGCGGTCCAGGCATAGTTGAAATCGTTGATGCGCTGCAGACGGAAATGCTCGGAGATTTTTTCGTTGGGCATCATGTGCTTGCCCAGGTCTTTGAGCTCAACCTGCTTAAAACGCACGTCGCCAGTGCCTCCCACGTACAGAGCCACAGGGCCGTAGGCTGCAACGTCGTTGTCGGCGCGGCCACTGGTAGCGCCGCTTTCCGGTCCATCGTTGACCCATGCGCGGAGATAGTTGGCGTCCAGAATGGTTTCGAGCGTGTTCCACTCGTTCGGCTTGTAGGAATAGTCCGGACGCGTGTAAGGAGAATCGGGGGGCAATCCGCCGCCGCCAAAACCACCCCGTCCTCCCGGCGCTCCTCCCCGGCCACCCGACCCGCCTGGCGCGCCGCGACCGGCACCAGCGAAATTACCTGCCCCGCTTGCGCCGCGGCCGGCACCCGCACCCGGTCCGCCCCGACCACCGGGGGCGGCATCAGTCAGGACACGAACTGTACCGTTGGCTCGCGGAAGAGCTTCGCGGCTCAGTTCGTGACCCTCTGCATTGAGTTTCAAAGCAAACGACGCGGCGGGGTTTTGCCCGTCCGGCAGTGCCACAAAGGCGCCTTTGATTCCCTCCGGCGTGGTTTGAGTGCGGAGCATGACGCCTGCTTTACAGCCGCCCGTGCAGCGATAATCGGCCGCGAACTGCGTATCCTGAAGCGGCGTGTCCATAATGAGCCAGCCGCCCTCGGGTGATTTGGGAGTTCCGACGATCTCACCGTTTTCCGCGCGCCATTCCGCGCTCCCCAGCGTGCGCCATTTTCCGAGAGACGAACCTTTGAAGGTGGAGTCGGGCAAGAAATTCTTGTTTGCCAGGGCCGTGGACATCCAGAGGGCGATGCCCGTTACAACCACAATGCCGCTATAGCTTTTCTTCTGCATAATTGATCCTTGTCGTGAATTACTCAGGTTCTGAATTACTTTTTCGAATCCGCCGGAGTCTTCCCGGTTGCGGGTAAGGCAAAGGCGACGTAACCTGTCGGCAAATTACCCGAGGGCACCGCGATGCCTCCCCGGCCGCCGCCGCCTGGCGCCAACGCGACTACCAGAAATTGGCGGCCGTTGACCTCATACATTGTCGGCACGCCGCTCGAACTGCCGCCGATGTCTTTGGTCCAAAGCACCTTTCCGGTGTCTTCGTCATAAGCCCGCAGTTTTCGATCTCCGTCGACCTGGAACACAAGGCCGGTAGCGGTGGGGATGATCCCGGTGCGAAGCATGCGGCCTCCGCTATCGTGGATGCCCTGCGCGGCCATCGCCAGATCGTCTCCTGTCGGGACCTGCCACTTGATCGTGCCCTTGTTCAGATCGTAAGCCGTTAACGTGGACCAGGGCCCTTTGAAAGCGTCCTGAGAAACCGACCATGCGCTGTTGTATCGAATGGGAGGAACATCCACCCCATCGGGATAAGGCGCGGATCCGCCATTGCCGCCATAACGCCCAGGGCCGCCTGCTCCCCGCCCGGCGCCAGTCTGAGCGGCATCAGACGAAGCGGGAGCCGGGCCCACCGCGACTACCGTGCCACCGACGACTTCTTCAGACGCTCCGCCGCCACGACCGCCACGGCCAGCGCCACGACCGCCACCCGGCGTGGCCGCCGCGGGATCGGAGAGATATGCCATGAGGTCGTTGATTTCGGTTGCACTGAGTTTCGAGAACGAGGGCATGGCGTCCTTGCCTCCCTGGACAATGACCTTGACAGCGTCCATACCCATCTTCAGGCTGATGTCTGCCAGGGCTGGCGCCGTACCGCCTTTCAGATCGGCGCCATGGCAGAGTTGGCAATTCTCGACAAAAACGGCTCGACCTGCCAGAGCTTGCGCGGCCGGACCGCCTCGCCCAGCACCGCCTCGGCCACCACTGCCGCCGCGACCCCCAGCGGCACCGGCGCCACTCTGACGGCCGAAAGCGTCAGTGGGCGCGGGAATTCCGGGTGCGCTCTCCGCCAGCCGGATTACCGCCGGCGCATTGACTCCCAGTACGTACACGGTTCCATTGGTTGGATTCGCCGCGGTAGTGCCCCAGTTCGAGCCGCCCTGATCGCCGGGCATCTGAACCGTGCCTCGCAACGCTGGCGGAGTGAATAAGCCTTCGTTCCTCCAGGTCAGAAGCTGATCCTTGATGAGCGCGCGCTGTTCCGCAGGCAGGTAAGGATTGATATCGTCCACCGTAAAACTTTGGACGGCGAACGGAGGGGGCTCCGTGGGATAGGGTTGGGTCGGCCAGGACGACTCTCCCGGAACGTCGGTTTGCGGTACCTTGCGCTCTTCTATCGGCCAGATCGGCTTGCCGGTTTTTCGATCAAGGACGTACAAGAAGCCGGTCTTACCGGCCTCAGCAACCACATCCACATCCTTGCCATTGTGCCTGATAGTGGTCAACTGTGGCGCTGCGGTGAAGTCGTAATCCCAGAGGTCGTGGTGGACGGCCTGAAAGTGCCAGAGATATTTGCCGGTGCGGACATCGAGCGCCAGCAGGCAGTTTCCGTAAAGGTTCGATCCCTTGCGGTCCGCTCCGTAGAAATCGTACGTGGGAGAGCCGAGGGGAAAAAAGGCAATGCCATTCTTTGCGTCGATTGTCAGATCGCCCCAGGTGTTGTTGCCGCCCACGTATTTCCAGGCGTCCTTCGGAAAAGCATCGTAATTCGGTTCGCCCGGGTGGGGCACGGTGTGGAACTGCCACGCAAGCTTTCCGGTAACGATATCGTAGGCCCGCAGATCCCCGGGCGCGGAAATATACTCCTCGCCGGGCGCTGAACCGAGAATCAAAAGGTTTTCAAAGACCTTGCCTGGGCTCCGCGATTGCACGCGGCCCATTTTGGCAACGTCGCGTTCCAGTCCTTCGCGAAGATTCACGACGCCTTCCTTGCCAAAACTCGTTATGGTGAGTCCGGTGACGGCGTTGATCTCCTGCAGATAGCTGTTGATCGCAAAAATCAGCCGGCGGTCTTTGCGGTCTTTGCTTTCCCAGTAGTTGATGCCGCGGCTGTTGATCCCGCGCAGACCGGCGTGGACCCAGATCTCTTTTCCCGTGGTGGCATCCAGGGCCACGATCGAACTGTTGCGTCCCAGCCCGTATATGACGTTGTCAACGACGATCGGGTTAAATCCCGTTTCTCCAGGCGTGTAAACCCAGGCCACATCGAGCTGGGCGACGTTGGCTTTTGTGATCTGTTTGCTCTTAATGTAATGCGAACTGTCGGTGCCCCCTCCGTAATCCGGCCAGGATACGTTTTGGCCATACGCGGACGGCAGCGCCGTCAAAACTACGCTCAGCAAAGCAGTGGAAAAGCACTTCGTGTTTACCATCGTTTTTATCTCTCAACCCGGCAGCCGGACCGAAGCTGACATTTCAGCTTCGGTCGGCGATGAGGCGAGTATATAACAGATGGTTCGAGCTGTAGCCAGACGCGGAAGGACTGCAGTGCACGCGCCTGCAAGCAGCAGAAATCCGGAAGAACAATTTAAGAAAATTGCCTGTTAATTTTCAGACTCCCGATCAGCACGACGGACCAGATCCGGCGCGCGCGCGTGGACGGAGGCCGTGCGATCGGGTAACGGCAGGGTCTTTTAGAGGTTGGACAAATATCCGAGTTTACCGTTGCTGTCGGCGAAATGCTCCACCTGTACGCCCATTTTGTCCATCATCGCCACATGCAGATTGGCAAGCGGCGTGTCCTGGGCATATTGGATGTGGCGGCCGAGATTGAACAGGCCGTTGCCTTTGCCGGTGAGCACCAGCGGCAGGTTGTCGTGGTTGTGATCCTTTCCGAGACCGCTGCCGTAGTTGACTATGATGTGATCGAAAAGCGTACCGTCGCCGTCTTTCGTGGCTTTCAGCTTGCCGATGAAGTAAGCGAACTGCTCCACCTGAAACTTATTAATGGCGATGCATTTCGCGATTTTTTCCTTGTCACCGCCATGATGGGTGAGGCCGTGATGTGAATCGGCGATGCCGATCTCCCGATACGCGCGATTGCTCTGCTCGATGTTCATGAGGAAGGTGACGATCCGGGTCGAGTCGGTCTGGAAGGCCGCAGTCATCAGGTCGAACATGATGTGAGTGTGCTCAATATAGTTTTCGGGAACGCTGTTGGCAGGCGCGTCGATGGTCGGAACGACCTGAGTCGAGTTGTGCTTCTCGGTTGCCTGAATACGAGTTTCGATGTCGCGAACCGCCGTCATGTATTCGTCGATCTTGCGCCGGTCGGTGGGACCGACAGCGCCGGCGAGACGTTTGGCGTCGCCAATGACGGAATCGAGGACGCTGGCTTCATATCTTTGATTGCGGGCGCGGACCTTCGGATCGCGTTCCGTTTCTCCCGCGCCGAAGAGACGCTCGAAGACGGCGCGCGGACGGATCTCGGGAGGATTGGGAGTGTTGGGGGTGCGCCACGAGATGCTGTTGCTGTAAGCGCAGCTATATCCATTGTCGCAGTTGCCGCCCTGGATTCCTTCCTCCGTTCCGAGTTCGAGGGAAGCGTAACGGGTGACGCCATTGAGGGCGCGGGCGGTGTGCTGGTCCATCGATTCGCCCGCCTCAAGATCTTTGCCGAACGTCTTCTTCGGATGCACGCCGGTCAGATAGCTGGCGCCCGCACGGCCGTGGTCGCCGGGGCCATCGCCTTTGGCGCGGCCGCCGTCCACAGTCAAACCACCAACGATGCAGATGTCGCTGCGGAGAGCCTCCAGAGGTTGAAGAGAGGTCGGAAACTTCTCCGGTAACGGCATCGACTCGGTCGTCGTGGCGATATCCCACGCTTCCGGCTGGACGCCATTCGGAAAATAGAGGATCGCCATACGTGTCGGAGCCGTAGAAGCTACCGCCTTACCCAACGCGGGAATCATTGCGTCGAGAAACGGCAGTGCAAGCACACTGCCCGCGCCTCTCAGGAACGTACGTCTGGGGAGCTGCCTTTTGTTAATGAGATTCATTTGCCTGCGATCTCCATACTCTTACTCTTCGTGGCTTCGGGGGTTCTCATCTGGAACTGTTTGCTCTTCACGACATCCAGCACCAGAGCTGAAAACCGGTAGTCATTGGCCTTCATGTCATGGACGATGGAATCGACGGCAGCGTTGTCGGCATGCTCAAGTCCGCGGCCCAGGGCATACGTAAGCATCTTAACGGTGACGTTGTGGACGAATTCATCGGACCGATCCCGGAGGATTTCTTTGAGTCCTTTCGAACCCGTGAAGGTTTTGCCGCCCGGCAACTGCCCGGTGGTTTCGATCGGGAACTTGCCGTCCTTGTCGCGCCATCTGCCGACTGCGTCGTAGTTTTCAAGACCGAAGCCGATCGGATCCATCACGTTGTGACAGGGGGAACAGCTGGGATCGCGGCGGTGCTGCGCAAACCGCTCCTTCATGGAGATTTCGGTTCCGATGTTCGAATCGTTGAGCGCGGGAACGTTATCGGGCGGAGGCGGAGGAGCCGCGCCCAGGAGATTTTCGAGCACCCATTTACCGCGTACGGGCGGGGAAGTGCGGGTGGGGTAAGACGATACGGTCAGAATGGCGCCCTGCGTGAGGACGCCGCCGCGGGTTTCGCCATCGAGCGTGATGCGCTGGAATTCTTCGCCGTTAATACCCTTGATGCCGTAGTGGCGGGCGAGTGGACCGTTCACATAGGTGAATGGAGAATCGATAAAATCGAGGATGCTGTGATCTTTTTGGATGATTTCGCCGACGAACAGGCTGGTTTCCTTACGCATGGCGTCGAGCAATTCGTCATCGACGTCGGGAAAGCGCTTCGGATCGGGCTTGGTGCGTCCGAGATTGCGGAGCTGCAGCCACTGGGCGGCCCAATTCTGGACCAGGTTCAGCTGCGCTTTGGGATCGGCGAGCATGCGGCGGACCTGGGCCTGGAGAACGCCGGGCTGGCGGAGCGTACCGGATTTGGCCGTCCTGAATAACTCCTCGTCGGGCATCGTAGCCCAGAGGTAGTAGGAGAGACGGGATGCCAACTCGTAATTGGTTACCTCATGAGGGGCGGGCTGAGTCGCCGCGGCCGTAGCGATCGTGGTGGCTGGTTTCGGATCGCGCTCAATGCGGAAGAGGAAGTCGGGTGAAGAGAGAATCGCCTGTAAAGCGAGCCGAATACCTTCTTCAAACGGCTGGCCATCCTTCTGAACCATGGCGACGAGGGCCAGTTTGGAGGCGATTTCCTGCTGGGTGACAGGGCGGCGCCATGCGTGCTCCATGAGGTTTGAAAGGATACGGCGGGAGCATGCCGCATCGTGCTGGCCGCAGATGAAGATTTTTTTGTAGCTTTCGGGATGATCGGGGCTGGGATTGTACGGTCCGACGATTTCGAGGTAATCGACGAAGAGTCCGCGGCGTTTGTCGGGATTGATGTTCGACTGGGGATCGGCCAGATCGGCAAGCTCAGGGAAGGAAGCCCTGAGGAAATGCTCGCCGGCTTTCATTTTCGCGCGGGCGGTGATTTCGCCGTTCGAATACCCGTATGTGCCAGTGCCTTCCACCACATCGGTAATGACGGGAACGTCATCCACCGTGAAGATTAATTTGCGCGGCGGAGCGCCGATCCGGGCTGCTTCGTCGCGAGCTTTGAGCTGTTCAGGTGTAGGCGCGCCGCGCCCAGCCCGGCCGCCGCCGGAGCCGCCACACCCGCCCGGTGCACCACCCCGGCCGGCGCCGGAACCGCCACGTCCGCCGGCGGGTGCACC
>JAICJH010000028.1 GCA_025928545.1 Bryobacteraceae bacterium
ACTCCGCCGTTAATCCCGGATGCGCCATGAATCCCAGCGCGCCCAACCGGTAATTCAGCGTGACCAGCACGACGCCTTTGGATGCCAGCGTCGAGCCGTCGTGGCGCACTTCATCGCCCGAGCCGGAATAATACCCTCCACCGTGAATCCATACCATGACAGGCAGCCGCGCTGAGGCCGTTTTGGCGGGCGTCCAGACATTGAGGTAAAGGCAGTCTTCGCTCTCCGCCGGGCTCAGGAACACCATATCGGGGAACGGACTGGTCTGCATGCAGCGATTGCCGAATTGATCGGCCTTGCGCACGCCGGTCCACTTTGCGGCGGGTGTGGGCGCCGTCCAGCGTTTAGGCCCCACCGGTGGCGCGGCATAGGGAATGCCGAAAAAAGCGCGGATTCCCGCCTTGCTTCCATGGGTGCCTTCGAGGAGGCCTCCGGCCACCCGCACATTGTCGGCGGCGTGGAGTGACATCGTGGACATAAGAATAGTGATGACGCAAGAAGGGATGCTGGTTCGCATGAAACTTCAATTATCTCCCCGGTGATTCAATATCCTGGGCGGCGAAACAGAACGATCAGAACGTCAAACTATGGGTGTCAGGTAGTCATGCGGCAATAGCAGGGCGACGCTTGTGCCAATCCGTGCGTTTCTGAAACTCCATCGCCACCGCGATCAGAGAAATCTCACGAAACGCCGGTGCCACCAGTTGCATTCCCACGGGCAAGCCGGATGCAAAGCCGCACGGGAACGTTATGGCAGGCAAACCGGCCAGATTCGCCGCCGGAATCAGACTGCGCATACCGGGTGAGGCAGGCTGGGGGCCGCTCGAAGAGGGCCCGTCCAGCGGCTCGCTGACTTTCGGCGCGACGCTGTAACGCGCCGGTGCGACAAGCAAATCCACCTTCTGAAAGAGTTCGCGGAAACTCTTCTGCGCCATCGTTCGCACGCGCATGGCCTTCAAATACTGCGTGGCGGGAATCGCCAGATTGGCTTTCAGCCCTTCCGCCTGACTCGGATCGGCAAGCTCGTTCACCTGGCCGCTCGTAATCAGAGACTCGAACACCGAAGCCCCTTCGGCCCCGATAATCGTGCTGATCATCGCTCCCCACGGGTAATCCGGGAGCTTCACTTCCACAGGATTCAGGCCCATATCCCGCAGCGTCTGCATGGCGGCATTCAGCGCGGGCCGCAAGTCCGGATCCGCCCATTCGGTATCCACGGCCGCAAAGCCAATCTTCATCTCGGTCAGCTTGCGCGAATACTGCGGCGCGTGATAGTAGGTCTTGCCGGCTGAGCCAGGGTCGCTGGAATCGCCGCCGGAAATTGCCGCGAGAACGAGGCTGCAATCCTCCGCGCTGTGGCAGATGGGGCCAATTTTATCCAGTGTCCAGGAAAGGGCCATGGCTCCATGGCGGCTTACCAACCCGTAGGTGGGGCGCAACCCAGTCACACCACAAAACGCAGCCGGCGTGAGAATCGAACCCGACGTCTCCGAGCCCAGCGCATAGGTCACAAGTCCGGCCGCGACCGCGCTCGCCGGACCACTCGAACTGCCTCCGGCCCACCTGGTCACATCCCACGGATTCAGCCCCGGCCCCGTGAGCGACGCGCCCGCCAGGCGATAACCGCCGCCGCCCGCCAGCTCCACCATGGCGAGTTTACCCAGCAGCAATCCGCCGATGCCGTCCAGCTTGTCCAGCACGGTGGCGGTTTCCTTCAACACCTGCGACGCATACGGCTTCGCGCCCCACGCCGTCGGATACCCGGCCAGCGACAGCAGATCTTTGGCGCCGAAAGGAACTCCCTGCAGGGGACCACGAAAACGTTCCCGCTTCAACTCGCCATCGATGTCCTTCGCTCGTTTCAACGCGACTTTCGTTAATGGAAGGGCCAGAGCGTTATATCGCGGTCCGAGGCTTTCCAGACGCGCGCCGAATGCTTTCACGAGTTCCACGGTGGAGAACTCGCGCTTCTTCAGCCGGGCGTTCAGCTCCGGAATTGACGCGAAAAAAATATCGTCGGTCATGCTTTGAACTGAAATGCCGGTTCAACGGATATCGTCAGCTGGAATTTCGCGAGAGTGTCGGCATTGCGTTGCACGCTGTCATGCGCCTGCTTCGCGAAATCGGGATTTGCGGCGCTGCCGCCCGCGGGCTGCGCCAGGGCCTTCACGGCTGCTCCGGCGCCCGCAGCCGCAACCACAAGTTGTCTGCGAGTCAGTTTCATTTCTTCTGCTCCAAATACCTGGCCGATAATGCATCGAGCGCGGCCGTTTCCATCGCCGCCCGTGGCGCGGGCTGGCCGGTCCAGATTTCAAACTGCCGCACAGCCTGCTCCAGAAACATTTTGACACCTGGGATGACCTGCTTGCCCTGAGCCCGTGCGCGCCGGATCAATTCCGTTTCAAGAGGGTTATAGACCAGATCGAACACCACCTCACCGGGTATCTTGTCCGGAAACAGGCAGTCGTTCACATTCGGCCACATTCCGACTGAGGTAGCGTTGATCACCACGTCGAATTGCCGCGCGCAGGCCTGGGCGAGAGTCAGGTTCTCGGCCGAAAGCGTGCGGGCGAACGCCCGTACCCGGTCCTGATTGCGCCCGGTGATCGCGATCTTCGCGCCGGCATCCGAAATTGCACAGGCCGCACTGTGGGCCGCGCCGCCATTGCCCGCAATCAACACGGTAGCCTTCGCCAGATCCACCAGTTTGGCCAGCGGCCGGGCTACCGCTTCGGCATCGGTATTTGTGCCGCGCCATTTGCCCGCTTTGCGCCAGACTGTGTTAACCGCTCCAATCCGGCGGGCCAGTGGATCCACGTGATCCAGGTAGCGCATGATTTTCCGCTTGTGCGGAATGGTGACGCTGAAGCCGGAAAGCGGCAGCGCCTCGGCGAACTGGAAAAAATCCCGCAGTTGATTCGGATTCACCAACAGCGGAACATAAACCGCATCCATGCGTTTGGATTGGAAGGCGCGGTTGTGTACGTGTGGCGAGACGGAATGCGCTACAGGGTCCGCTATTACGCCATAAACTTTAGCTGCTTTTGTGACCTTATCGATGCGATACAGGGATCGAAGCTGCCGCGCGTTGATCTGTCCACTGGCCGTTCCCTGCACGTGCGCGGGCGCCGCGTAAGTGAACAGAGTTCCGAACGCCGGTGAAATAACACGGGTAGGGAAGCCGATTTCTCCCATTGCCAGCGTCACCAGCGGGATTTTCGGACTAAGGCGGCTGGCAGCGAGCACGCGCCCCGTGTCGCTGGGTTTGCGCGCCGTGCTCACCAGTTTGTAGATGTCGGCCGGAACCTTCTGCATCCGCTTCAGTACAGGCTCCAGTGGTGGAGTGGTTTCAAAATGGTGCCACGAAATTATCAGGTGCGCATTGGCTCGCAGTTGGGCGCAGCGCGCGGGCACCAGTTCGGCGGTCTCGATTTCAATATCGATGGCACGGGCGCCACATTGAATTGCAAGTTCCAGGATCCGCAACTGATCGTCGATACTGCCGTTAAAGCGTCCGTGATTCTGGTGCCGACGGCAGGTGGCCAGAATAGTGCAGTTCGGGTAATCCTCCAGGAAGGTGGTGATGGCTTTGGCGCCGAGAGCGGGGTCCGCCAGATAATCGATGCGGAATTCAAGGAAGTTCTCGCCCGACTCCGCCTCACGCCGAGCCTGCTCAAGAAGCCTCGGGACGTCAGGCAGGCCAAGCGCGATACAGATTTTCGGTAGCGCGCGGCGCTGTGCCATTTGGTTCACCAGAATACCATCAGCGCCTGAGACGGCTGCGACGGACAATGCACAATGCGCAAATCACAAGTGCAATCGAGGGGAATGGTGGAAGAGGCTTCTGTCGGTTTAGCCGGTGGGCGCGGCTCTAGTTTTCGCTGAAACTGACGCCTGCGCGCGCACGGAATGCCACTGGCACACTACCGCGCATCGCCGGCTTAAAGCGCCATTTGCTCACAGCGCTGATCGCGCGCGCATCCAGCCCGGGTTCCAGTTTTTCCAACACGTGGATGTCGCTCACTTTTCCGTCGGCTCCCACGAGGATAGCGAGCATGACTGTGCCGGAAACCTTGGCTTTCTGCGCTTCAAGCGTATAACCGGGGTCAACCTTGTAAACCAACTCCGGCGGCGAGACTTTGTCGTCTTTGCCCGGGCGGGGACCGCGGCGCGGCTCAGCCACTCCCCACACCGGTGGTGGCGTAACGGCGTCCGGCGAGGCCGCATTGCGCAGCAGCGCCACGAGTGCCGCCTCACTTACCCGGCCCGCATCGAAACTCAGCACATTGCCGTCGCGGCCGATCAGCATGTTCGCCGGCCAAGCCTTCAGTCCGAGGGCTTCCACGTCGGAGGCGGCGAGCATGAGCGGAGGCCGCTGAGGAGCGCTGGTCGATTTCTCGAAGCCCGCCAGCAGGGCATCGCTTGACTCATCCACATTCACGCGGAGAATTCTGACGTCCGAGCCCATGGTTTTTGCTACGTTGTCCAGCACGGCGGCAGACTCCGCGCACGGCTTGCACCACGTCGTCTGGAAATGCAGCAGCACCGGCTTGCCACGGAGCTTCGCCAGATCCAGTGGGCGTCCACCCACCGTCGTCAGGTGAAGCGGGGGAGCGGGTTTGCCGATCAGTCCCCGATGCGTAACCGCCAGATCCATCAAATGCCAGTCGACTTCAGTCGCATCTGCCGGGACGATAAAGGCGAAGTCGCCGTTATCCACATGGCTGCCATAGTCGAACCTTGTGACCGCGATGTTGGCAGGGACCTCAATCGCGAGACCGGGAGGAACTACGTCCGTCTGTTGCCGGAGCGCCACGCCCGTCTTTGTATCGATCCATAGGGTTCGGAGCCGGGGATCGGCTTTAACGCCCTCCCGGCCAGTGGTAGACACCTGGATCACTTTGCAATCGAAGCGGCGGCCATCGAGATAGATTTCGTCGTCGCGGAGGAATTTAGCTGAAACCAGCGTCTGCTCCACAGGTTCGGATTCCGGCGTCAGATTCGTCAGCCGCATCAGCAGCCGGGCAGGGATGGCCGCATCGATCTTCGCGAACTGATTGGTGGATTCCTGCCAAAACAGGCTGGTAAGCCCATCCGAGTAAACGGTGGTCTGGCCGGTGAACGGTGTGCTGCCCGAGATCAGCACCTTATCGGGCTGCCGGACGGCGACAGTCGCCAGGATGTGGAACCCGAAACCTGGCTCCCCATGGGGCTTGGCGATGGTCGTTTCCACGTCCATTTCGTAAGCCGGAAGCTGGTGGAGGGCGACGGAAGCGCGACGGTACAGTTTTTCGGCTTCGGGCTCGATCTGAGGGTTCATTTGCCCCCAGGCCAGTCCTGTCAACGCCGCGAGTAAGGCCGCCAGTCGCAATTGTAAAGGTTTTTTACAAACCTCCTGGCTCGATAATACACCGTTTCCTGGCGAAACCTCCAATACTTTACATACGAAAATTTACGTTTGCGCGGCGGGAATCCGGGGCGCTTACATTTTGTCGAACACTGACACCTGAGACTTCTCTTCGCCAGCGTCCTTCTCCGTATAGGTGAAGGTTTTACCGTCGGCCGAAACTTCCCACGTTTCGGCGTCCAGGGCTTTTCCATTCGCCTTCGTCACGGCTTCGACTTTGCGGGGGTTGGTCAATTTGCCGGAGACGGTCATTCCCGGGGGTACTTTCGGCCCTTCAATCGGGTTATCTTTGCCGTCAAATGTGAGCGTGATTTTCACTTTTTCAGCCGGCAGAGTTACGGTAAGGCCGGTATCGCTGCCGTCGATATCCGCTTCGGCAAACGAGGTCTTGACGTCGGTTGATTCCCACGTGCCTTCGAAGCCCTTGTCGCCGGCTGTCCGCTTGACCGTAGCCGTATCTTTGAACGCCTTTCCGTCTTCATGCGTTCCGACCGCCGTCCGAGTTATCGATTTGCCATCGGCGGCCAGGTCCCAGGTTTCGGTGGATGTGACTTTTCCTTTCGCCTTATAGGTCAGTTCCCATTTCGCTGGGCTGATCACCTTCAGCGCGACTGTGCTGCCGAATGGCGTGGGCTGATCGGTGCCGTCGGCTTTGACGGTCCAAGAGAAGCTTCCGTAGGCGAATTTCCAGGTGTTCGGACCTGCCGCGGCGACTGAATCGGTCGCGCCGGTAAGTTTGCTTTTGGAGGCGTTGAATTTCCATTTGCCTGCGAACGGGCTGGCAGCAGGCAGGGTTGTGGCAAACGCACATCCGAGTGCCATGGCGGCGATGAGAGAGCAGCGAATTTTCATGATGGGTCCCCTTCCTTCTACGGCCGGGCGAACAGAGTATCCTGCCGGCCATCAGCAGAAGATAACACCTCTCAGTTCTGTTTACCACCGTCTTAATGCCCAGTGGGATAAGCTACCTGAGTATGAAAATCCTCCGTTTGGCTTGCCTCGGGACAGTGCTCACCGCAGTGGGAATCGCGCAGCAACCAGCCGCTATGCGCCCGCCGGCCGTTCCGCTGGTCGCCCATGATCCTTACTTCAGCATTTGGTCCATGGCCGATCACCTCAACGACGAAGGCACCAAACACTGGACCGGTAAGCCCAACACGTTGACGGCGGCGATTCGTGTCGATGGCAAAACCTGGCAAGTGATGGGTCGCGACAATGGAGTACCTCCCCTACCACAAACCGGTGTGGAGGTACTCCCGACAAGCACGATTTACACCTTCGCCGGGGCAGGCATCACGCTGCAGCTGACTTTTCTGACGCCCGCACTGCCCGACGATCTCGACGTGCTCTCGCGGCCCGTGACCTATATCGACTGGACCGTGATATCCACGGACGTGACGCCCCATCAGGTGCAGCTTTATCTGGATGCGAATCCGGATCTCACGGTGAACACCGCCGATCAACAGGTCTCCTGGGGACGCTTCATGCTGGACGGACAACCCGTGCTGCGCATCGGGTCTCGCGAGCAGCCGGTGCTGGCCAAACGCGGCGACGACCTGAGGATCGACTGGGGCTATCTCTACCTGCTCGCGGATAAAGCCGACGGCGTGACGTCAGCCGCGGTTTCGCATCAGGTCGCCCGTGCCGCGTTCACGAGCGGCGGCAAGCTTCCGGATTCCGACGATTTGACGGAGCATATCGTGCTGCCCGCGCGAAAATTGCCCGCGACGGTTCTGGCGTTCAGCGTGGACATGGGGCAGGTTGGCGGCAATCCGGTTTCGCGTTCACTCCTGCTCGCCTACGACGACCAGTATTCGATCGAATACTTCGGGCGGCGCGAGCAGCCCTGGTGGCGTCGCAATGGGGCCGAGGTCAATGACCTGCTGCGCAGCGCCCGCAAGGACCATGATTCGCTGCTTGTGCGCAGTCTGAAGTTCGATGCCGAACTGATGGCGGATATGCGTGCCGCCGGCGGGGAAAAATACGCACACCTGGCGGTCCTCGCATACCGGCAGACGCTCGCCGCGCACAAGCTCGTGGCGGATTCAGACGGCACCGCGATGTTTTTCCCGAAAGAGAATTTCAGTAACGGCTGCATTGCGACGGTGGACGTGATCTATCCCAGCTCGCCGTTTACGATGCTGTTCAGTCCGGCGCTGCTGAAAGCGCAGCTCCAACCCGTTATGGAATATGCGGCGATGTCGCGCTGGAAATGGCCCTTCGCGCCGCACGATCTCGGTACCTATCCGCAGGCCAATGGCCAGGTTTACGGGGGCGGAGAACTCACCGAAACGAACCAGATGCCGGTGGAAGAGAGCGGCAACATGCTCATCATGGTGGCTGCGCTGGCGAAGATTCAGGGCAACGCCGCCTTTGCCGAAAAGTACTGGCCCCAACTGACGAAGTGGGCCGAATATCTGAAGGATAAAGGCCTCGATCCCGAAAACCAGCTTTCCACGGACGACTTTGCCGGACATCTCGCACATAATGCGAACCTCTCGATCAAAGCCATTCTGGCTCTCGGCGCCTACGGGCTTCTCGCCGATATGACCGGCCATAAAACAGAAGCCGCCTTGTACCGGACCACGGCGCAGGATTTCGCACAGAAGTGGGTTAGCCTGGCCGTGGAAGGCGACCATTATCGTCTCGCCTTCGATCAGCAGAATACCTGGAGCCAGAAATACAATCTGGTCTGGGATAAACTCCTGGGCCTCAATCTGTTCTCGCCCGAGATCGTTAAGAAGGAGATCGCCTTCTATGAGACTAAACAGAATAAGTACGGACTTCCACTGGACAATCGCAAAGACTACACGAAGCTCGACTGGCTGGTGTGGACCGCAACCCTTGCCGATAACAGCGCCGATTTCGAAAAGCTGGTCGCACCCGCCTATCAGTGGGCGAACGAAACCCCGACGCGCGTTCCGCTGACCGATTGGTACGACACAGTAACCGGCAAACAGCAGGGCTTCCAGGCGCGTTCGGTGGTGGGCGGCTTATTTATCAAGATGCTGGCCGACCCTGAAGTCTGGAAGAAGTACTCCAGCCGCTGAGCGGGCTCACATCAACCTGTTCAACAAATAGTCGACAACGGTCAGCAGAATAGACCCCAATGTGGCAGCCATGAGCCCGCGCACGCGAAAGCCCGGCACCAGCGCGGACGACACCATCAGCATCATACCGTTGATCAGGAAATAGACGATGCCCAGCGAAATGATGATGAACGGCAGCAGGACAAGCTTCAGAATGATGCCCAGCGTCGCGCTGACGAGGCCGATTACGGCGGCAGCGAACATTGCGGAGCCGAAACCCTCGACCTCGATCCCGGGAATGATGTTCGCGACAATCAGCAGAGCAACCGCGCTAAGCAGCCAGTGGATGAGCCAGTTCCGCACGTCTTCGATCATAGCTCTACAGGCGCGTGTGTCCTGGATATCATGATTAAGCCTTCTCATGACGCCCGCCATCGCCGTACACGACCTGCGCAAAGTATACGAGGGCAAAGCCGCCGTTGACGGGCTGTCACTGACCGTGCCGCGGGGATCGTTCTTCGGCTTTCTGGGCCCGAACGGTGCGGGAAAATCCACCACGATCCGGATGCTCACAGGTCTGATTCCACCGACTTCGGGAAGGATCGAGCTCCTTGGACTGCCCATGCCGGCAGAAGAAATCGCTATCAAACAGCGCATCGGGCTGGTGCCGGACGACTCGCTGTTGTTCGACCGCCTCACCGGTCTCGAATTCCTCGAATTCGTCGGACGCATGTATTCCCTGGAACGGCCCATGGCGCGGCAACGCGCGGCTGAGCTGCTGGAATTGTTCGAATTGGCCGATCAGGGCCGCAAAATCATCGCAGAATACTCCAAAGGTATGCGGAAGCGCATCGCCATGGCGGCGTCCCTGATTCACAAGCCCGAACTCTTTTTGATGGACGAGCCGTTTGAGGGCGTGGACGCGGTGGGCGCACGGCTGATGAAGGACATTCTGCTGGATCAGGTCCGTAACGGCGCCACCATCTTCCTGACCTCGCACGTTCTCGAAGTCGTGGAGCGGCTCTGCGATCACGCTGCGATCATCAACGACGGCAAGATCGTAGCGGAAGGCAGCATGGCGGAACTCCGCGGAGGTTCGGATACGCTGGAAGACGTTTTCGTCAGAACCGTGGGGGCCGACCGGGCCTACGAAAAACTGGAATGGCTGGGTTGACCATCAAATGATCGGAGCCATCCTCTGGGCTCAGTTGATCAGCATGCGCCCGCGCAAAGGGCGCTCCGTTCGCGGCGGCGCCGTTTTCTCCGCCATTACGGGGCTGCTCTTCTATGGGATGTTCGGTTTTTTCGGCTGGACGCTGATGTTGTTGTTCTCCAGCCCGGACACCTCCACCTATTTCCTCCCGTTGCTTTCGGGCCTGCTCCTGGCGATCATGCTCTACTGGCAACTCGCGCCCGTCATCTCGGCCAGCTTCGGGGCCTCCATCGATCTTCGAAAGCTGATGGCCTATCCCATCCCGCGGCAGAAGCTCTTTCTGGTGGAAGTCCTGCTGCGCACCATGACAAGTCTGGACATGCTGCTCATCCTGGGCGGCATCTCTATAGGCCTGCTGCGCAATCCGCTGTATGGCTTGAAGACTGCTCCGTTTGTGATCTCGGGTGGTCTGGCCTTCGCTGTCCTGAATATCCTGCTTTCGGCAGGCATCAAAAACTGGCTGGAGCGCTTCTTCCTGCGCACGCGTTTTAAAGAAGTGTTCTTCCTGATTCTGGTGCTGATCGGTATCACGCCGCAGCTGTTGCTGCTTGCGAATGTGAAGAAGCCGGCATCCCTCCTGCGGTTCGCACCGTCGCAAACGGTGTGGCCCTGGGGAACCATGGCACACCTGATGCTGCACGAACAGGCGCTCGTCAGCGCGCTGGCGGCCGGGGCGTGGCTTTGTGCCGCATTCTGGTTCAGCCGCCGCCAGTTCGAGCGCACGCTGCGTTTTGACGGGGCCGCAATCACCGCGCCGGTACGCGAAGCGACGCCCGACAGTTTCGCCGAGAAGATTTTCCGACTGCCCTCCAGATTTCTCCACGATCCTCTGGCCGCTCTGGTGGAAAAGGAGCTCCGCACCCTTTCACGTATCGCGCGCTTCCGTATGGCGTACGGGATGTCCTGCTTCTTCGGCGTCCTGATCTTCGCCCCGGCACTTCGGCGCCAACATGGGGACGCTCCGTTTCTGCAATTTGCTCTGCCGCTAATGGCTGTATACGGGCTGCTGGTGCTCGGCCAGATCACGTATTGGAATTCCTTCGGCTTTGATCGCTCCGCCGCGCAGGGCTACTTTTGCTGGCCGATCCGGTTTCGCGACGCCCTCATCGCCAAGAACCTGACCGTGACGGCGCTCATGATTCCGCAGATTACTCTGGTGTCGCTGGTGGCCCGCGCATTCCATATCCCATCGTCGGCGGCGAAAATTCTGGAAACGTTTGCCGTTGCCGGCATCGCCGCGCTCTTCTGGTTCGCCTTGGGCAACATATTCTCGGTTCGCATGCCGCGCGCCATGGATCCCGACAAGATGAATCAAATGTCGAACAAGCTCCAGGCGCTCACGATATTCGCCGCGCCGTTTGTACTCTTGCCGGTGGTGCTGGCATATTGGGCGCGCTCCGTCTTCGGCAACGAACTGATCTTCGCCGGGATCCTGCTGATCGCGGCAATTCTGGGCGCGATCTTCTACGTGGTGGGGCTGGATTCCGCCGTTAACTCGGCGATTGAGCGAAGAGAAGCCATGTTGCTGGAACTCTCCCGCTCGGACGGGCCAATTTCGATCAGCTGATCTGCTTACGCAATTTGCGGCACAACGAAGGGCGCGCGATATTGCCGCCGGAACATGGCATTCGCTTCCTTGTCGTTCTTCACCGAGTAGGTGGCGGCGTCAAAATCCAGCGTCCGGCCCACGCGGTAGGAAATGTTCGCCAGATGCACGAGCGTCGTCGAAATCGCGCCTTCTTCGATCTCCGCCGTCAATTCCCCGCGACTGCGGCTACGAACGGCAGTGATGAAGTTGGCGAAATGGTCGCCAGGCGCCTGACGAGATGGTCCGGGCTGCTGGTCCTTCCCGATCACGGAATTATAACGGTCATACCCGTCGATTGCGAGATACCCGTTTGACCCGTAAAAAATATTGCCGACGGTGTTGCTCTTGACGCTCTTATCGAAGTTCTGAATGTCCGCTTCGTGGTGCGTCATCCAATGCCGCACTTCAAACGTCGCCATCTTTTTCGGCTTGCCTGCCTCTTCGAACTCGTACGCGACCGTCAGCGTGTTGGGGGTTTCCTGATCGTCGTCGAACATGAAGTGGCCGCCGATGGCCGAGATCTTCGTCGGGTATTTCACCCCAAGCCCCCAGCGCAGAATGTCGACTTCGTGGATGCCCTGATTTCCCAGATCGCCGTTACCGTATGCCCACTGCCAGTGCCAGTTGTAATGGAAGCGGTTGGCAGTGAAAGGCTTCATGGGCGCCGGACCCACCCACAGATCGTAATCCACGCCGGCCGGGACGGGCTCTTCCTTCGCCTTGCCAATCGTGTTGCGCCACTTGTAGCAGAGTCCGCGCGCCATATACAGGTCGCCGATCACGCCCTCGCGCATTTTTTGTACCGCCTCAATGAGCGCCAGATCGGAACGGCTCTGACTGCCCTGCTGGACGATCCTGTTGTACTTACGCGCGGCGGCCACAATCTGCTTCGCCTCGAACATATTGTGCGAGCAGGGCTTTTCGACGTAAACATCTTTGCCTGCCTGCATCGCCCAGATCGATTGCAACGTGTGCTGATGATTCGGGGTGGCGATGGAAATCGCGTCAATCGATTTGTCTTCGAGCAGTTTGCGAAGATCTTTGTAGCCGACCGGCGTCTTGCCGGTTTTCGTTTCCACCGATTTCGTCGCTGCCGCCAGAACCGTCTCATCGACGTCGCAAAGTGCGACCAGTTCGACGTTCTGCATTTTGGTGAACGCGTCGATGTGAGATTTTCCCCGGCCCCGCAGGCCGACTGAGGCAACCCGGATCGTATCGTTCGGACTGGCTGCTTTCACCGCGGAAGCGGACGCCGCGGCAACCGCAGCATTGACGACAAATGTTCTTCTGTCCATGGCAGCCTTATTATATACGCCAAATGGACTTACGGAATTACTTGTTCGTGCGTTTTGCCTGAAGCCTTTCCAGTCTTTGCTTCATGCGCGACTGGCGCTCATCGAGTTTCTGCCGCTGCTCATTCGTCAGCCCCGCATAGACCTGAGCCTGTGCCTGGCCTCGAATCGCCAAAACCTCGCCCTGCAGTTCGCCCTGTGTCTTCGACAGCGCGGCAATCTTCGCGGCGTCGCCCGCTTTCACCGCGGCATTCAACGCCTCACGATTCTGGCGCAGTTTGTCGACAGTCGGCTGCGCGCTCAGACGAGCCTGTTCCCGTATCGTCTTGTCTTTCGCCTTCTGTTCCGGCGTTAATCCAAGCCCTTTCGCGTTATTGCGCTTCATTTGCGCCAGGCGCTGCGCGAGCATCTGCTGCCGCGGTCCGGCGCCCATTCGACCGGGCGCCTGCGCCCATACCAAACTTGCAGCCAGGAACAAAACCATGGAACCGACAATCAATCGGAACTTCATGTGAATAACCTCTGTTTTGATGAACACAGCCCGCGGTTAAACGTTGCGCAAAGCCTGGTCCAGATCGGAAATAATATCTTCCACCGCCTCAATTCCCACCGAAAGCCGGACGAGATTATCGTGAATTCCCAGCCGCGCCCTGTGCTTCGGCGCGATATCGCGGTGCGACGCCATTGCCGGATAAAGCATCATGCTGTGAACGTCACCCAGCGATGTCGCCGGGACCACCAGCCGTAATGCATTCATAATCCGGAAGATCCGGGCACGATCCGCGCCCTTGATCTCAAAACTGACCATGCCGCCGAACAGCCCTTCGGCAAAAAGCCGCTGGATATTCGCGGCATTCGGGTGCTTCGGATCGGCAGGGAAGTAAACGCGTTCCACCGCCTCCTGCCGCCCCAGCCACTCCGCGACCTTGACCGCATTGGCGCACTGCCGCTCCATCCGCAATGGGAAGGTCTTGATCCCGCGCATTGCGAGGTAACACTCGAACGGGCCGAGGGTAAAACCCACGGTCCTCGCCAGGGCGCGCAGAAGATCCAGATTCGCGCCGTCGGCCACCACGATCCCGCCCAGTGTGTCGCCATGCCCTGAAAGATACTTCGTGAGACTGTGCACCACAAACGACGCACCGTGCTCGAAAGGCCGGATAATCAGCGGGGTGGCGAAGGTATTATCCACAATCAACGGAGCATCGGCTTTGTGGCACAACTCGCCGATGCGGTCCAGCGCGGGCACCGCGAGCAGCGGATTCGATATCGTCTCCATCAGTACCGCGCCGGGCCGGTGCGTTTCCATCGCAGCCTTTACGGCGGCATCGTCGCAGAAATCCAGGAACACTGTTTCAATGCCCGCCGGTTCGAAAACTTTTGCCAGCATTCCAAGCGTTGCGCCGTAGAGTTGATTGGCCGCGAGAATCACGCGCCGCCGGTCCATCAGCGCCGTGCTCAGGGCCATGTGAATCGCAGCCATGCCCGTCGCGCATGCCAGTGCGCCCGGCTTGTTCAGTGAATTGGCGGAAGGTCCGCACTCGAGCGCGGTCACCAATTCTTCGAGTGCGTCGCTCGTGGGATTCCCGTAACGCCCGTAACTCTGTCCCGGCATCTCGTTTCCGAAGACGCGGTCCAGATCCTGCATGTCGTTGTAAAAATAACTGGACGCGGTATGGATCGGGATCGTCACCGGCACCCAGGCCGGCGAGTTTCCCTCGGGCCGTTTCCTGTCGCCCGCGTGTACCGCGACGGAATGCGGGCTTACTTTCTTTTCCATCTCACTCCATCCTTCGTGTCTTCGATGATGACGCCCGCCTCCAGCAACTGCGCGCGAATCTCATCCGAGCGGGTGAAATTCCGCGCCTTCTTTGCCGACGTGCGTTCGGCAATCAGCTTCTCAATATTCGCCTCCGACATTCCATCCGTGGATAGTGATGGCGTCAGCACCTCGAATACCGAGTCAAACTGGTTGAGCAGTGCATTCGCGCCGGCCAGATTGCCGGCCAGGAAGTCTCCGCCGTCGAGCGCCGTATTCGCATCGCGAAGGTACTCAAATACGAACGCCAGCGCTTCGGCCGTGTTCAGGTCGTCGTCCATCGCGGCGCGAAAACCAGCCAACGCGCGAGTCGCGTGTTCTTCTATCTTCGGATTCACGCCTTCGGGCAAATGCTTCGCGCTATCCAACCGGAACTTGAAATTTCGCAGCCGTTCGATCGCGGTCCTGGCCGAATTCAGCCCGTCGAACGTAAAATTCAATGCCTTGCGGTAAGGCACAGAGGCGAGCAGATACCGCACGGCCTCCGGCGTAATGCCGCGCGCGAAGATATCCCGCAGGGTATAAAAATTTCCCAGCGACTTCGACATCTTCTGCCCTTCCACCAGCAGAAATTCCGAATGCACCCAGAAGCGCGAAAACTGCTTGCCGGTGAGCGCTTCAGCCTGCGCAATCTCATTCTCGTGATGGGGGAAAATCAAATCGATGCCGCCGGCGTGCAGGTCGAGCGTCGCGCCCAAATACTGAATCGCCATCACCGAGCATTCGATGTGCCAGCCAGGCCGGCCGTGTCCCGCCTCCGTATCCCACGCGGGCTCACCCGGCTTGGCGGCCTTCCACAACGCGAAATCGCGCGCGTTGTCTTTATCGTAGTTATCCACATCGACGCGCGCCCCTGCCTGCATACCGCTGAAATCGTTGTGCGAGAGTTTGCCGTAGTCTTTGAATTTCGCAATCCGAAAATAGACGGATCCGTCGCTTTTGTATGTGAAGCCGCCTTCTTCGAGCTTGTGGATCGCATCGGCCATCTCTTTGATGTGCTCGGTCGCGCGCACCAGGCGCTCGGGCTGCTCCAGCCGCAGAGTGGCGCAGTCGTCGAGAAACGCCTTCGTATAAATGGCGGTGTAATCGTCGAGCGTCTTGTTCTGCGCGACCGCGTTGCGGATGATCTTATCGTCCACGTCGGTAATGTTCATGACGTGATCGAGCTGAAATCCGGAAGCCCGCAGCCACCGCCGCAGAAGATCGTAAAAAACGAAGGTTCGGAAATTGCCGATGTGGGCAAAATCGTAAACCGTGGGTCCGCAGGTGTACATCCGGACGGTGTTGTCGGTGAGGGGTGCGAAGGGTTGCACCTCCTGAGTCAGCGTGTTATAGAGACGCAGGGCCATAGTAGTTAATTGGAGCCGTTCGGAAAGCTTTATGTTAGCAGCGGGAGAAAACGATTTAACGCGCCGGATTACGGCGCATTTGCATGAAGCCGCGACAGGCTATGACGAGGAAAGATGTCCCGATGATGATGTTGAACAAAGGGAAGTCACCGTCGTGACGGCCACTGATGCTGAGGAACCCCGGCATCCAGATGTCACGCGCCACTGCAAGGAGCCAGAGTGAGCCCGCCATCAGGTTGAGCCACGGCGTGATTTTCGCGGATCTGGAAGACTCTCCCATATCTCTTCCAGCGTAACAAATCCGGGGCGAAGCAAATCGTCGGTCTAATGGGCCGCTGCCTTTTCCGACCCCAGCCCCGTATTCGCCCGAACTTCAAGCTCCGTAAACTTCGCTTCGGAATTATCGTCCACCCGGCTCATCATCGTGCCAATAAACGCGCCGACAAATCCCAGCGGAATGCTGACAATACCGGGATTTTCCAGCGGAAATAACGGCTTCATCTGAATCAGATGCCGCGCTGCCGCCGCCACCGCCGGACCGTCCACTCCCATAATGCTCGGGCTCACCATAATCAGCGCCAGCGACCCGATCAGTCCCGTCGCCAGCCCCCAAACCGCGCCCTCGGTTGTGAATCGCTTCCAGAAAATGGAAAGCAGAATCACCGGCAGATTTGCCGACGCCGCCACGGCAAACGCCAGTCCAACCAGAAACGCCACGTTGAAAGTCGGTCCTAAAACAATCGCGATCGTGATCGCCACCGCCCCAACCACGAATGCCGTAATCCGGGCCACCAGCACAGTCTTCCCGGGATTCTGTGCCCTGCCGTGATGAATCACGTTCTCATAAACATCGTGCGCAAACGATGTGGATGCGCTGATCGTCAGTCCGGCCACCACTGCCAGAATGGTGGCAAACGCAATCGATGAAATAAAAGCGAAGAACATATCGCCGCCAAGATATTTCGCCAGCAGCGGTGCACTCATGTTCACGCCGCCGTTTTTCGTAATGTAGGCTTTGCCCACAATCGTCGCAGCGCCGAAGCCGAGAAACGTCGTCATGATGTAGAACGTTCCGATGATTCCCATAGCCCACACAACGCTGACCCGCGCCGTTTTCGCATCAGGCACCGTATAAAACCTGACCAGGATATGTGGCAGTCCGGCGGTCCCCAGAATCAACGCGAGACCGAGCGAAATCAAATCCAGCGCTCCATAAGGCGGTTTATATCGCAGGCCCGGCGTGAGGAAGTTGACCACCTTGCCGCCGTCCTTCACATGCGCCACCGCATCGAAGAATTCGCTGAAGCTGAAATTGAAATGCGCCAGCACCAGAATGCTGAGCAGGAAAGTTCCAGCCATCAGCAAAACGGCCTTCACAATCTGCACCCATGTAGTGGCCAACATCCCGCCGAAAACCACGTAAGCCACCATCAGGATTCCCACAATGGTGACCGCCCAGTTGTAAGTAATCCCCGAGCCTTTCAACAGCAGCGCGACCAGCGTTCCGGCGCCCACCATTTGGGCAATCATGTAGAACGTGCTGACGGTGAGCGTGCTGATCGCGGCCATCGCCCGCACCGGGCGCGGCGATAACCGGTATGCCAGTACATCGGCCATCGTGTACTTGCCGGTGTTCCGGAGCGGCTCCGCCACAATCAGCAACACGGTCAGGTACGCCACCAGAAAGCCCACGGAATACATGAATCCGTCGTAACCCTGAAACGCGATAATCCCGGCGATCCCCAGGAACGATGCGGCGCTCATGTAATCTCCGGCCACCGCGATACCGTTCTGCCAACCGGTAATCTTTCGCCCCGCCGCAAAGAACGCGCTCGCTCCGGATGATTGCCGCGCAGCCCACAGCGTGATCCCCAGCGTCAGCGCGACAAACGCCAGAAACATGACCAACGGCGCCGACATTTATTTCCGCTCCATGTTCTTTAGCAGCTTCTTTGCCATGCCATCGAACCGGCTGGCGGCGCGCATATAGAGTCCCGCGACGATCCATGCCATGAAAAACTGCGACAGTGCGAAGAGATAAGCCACGTTCAGCGGGCCGATCACTTCCCGCTTCATCAGCTCCGGCGCGTAGCCTACCAGCACAGGCAGCGCGAAGTAATAGACCATGAAAAACAGTGTGGCGGGAACAATGAACCGCGCTTTCGCCGCCATCAGATCTTTGAAAGCGTCAGTATGGGCGATGCGGTCCCAGTCGGTGTTACCCGACTGTAACGGAGTCTTGATTGTCATAGGAAGGGTGCGTAGAGTAAAGCTATTCTACAGCTATTCAGGCGGCGCGGTTTGCCTCGCCACTTTCACCTGGGCGGTCTGCCGCGCGGTGGCCCTCACCTCAACACCCCTGCCGTTCCGCTTCATCCACTCCGGATTGGCGTACTCCACGTTCTCGTTGTCGTCCCACGCGTAGACTTTGTAATCGCCCGGCGGCAGGGTGTCGATCCGGAAGTGCCCCTTCTCATCCGCGCGCGTGTTACGCGAAGGCGCACCATCGCGCTCGAGATAAACCCATCCCGGCACAGGTCCGTCGTCGGTAGATACCTCGCCTTCCACCGTGCCGCCATCGTCCGCGATTACAATCTCGATGGCCATACCGCCAGGCCCGATCGCGAACTCCGAACCTGCGATATCGCGCCCCCCGGCGGTCGCGCTCCTGAGATAGAACGGCGGATGCGCGGAGAATTCCATGCGATAGTTGCCTGGGACGACATCCTTCATCGTGAAGGCCGCCCCCTTTACCTGCTCGCCCGCATCGTAAGCGCCGTCCGACGCCTTCAAATGCACGTCCATTTGTGCCGGCTCCGCAGTTTTCGGCCCTGTGGAAAGCGTGCGGATCGTGCCCGTCACGGTCGCGCCCGGTTCAAGCTGCAAACGAACGCCTTCAACATCGGAATGGAGGATCTCGATAGGCGCACTTGCGGTCAGCACCGAAGGCTCCGGCTGCGATCCTGCAAAAAGCGTGTAGGAGCCGGGCACGACATGCTGCACGACAAAGGTCCCATCCCTGCGCACTGTCCCCGTAAACACCTTGCCGCCCGGCTTACCGATCGCAACCATAACGTTGGTATCCCGCGGTACTCCCGTAATCGTCCCGCGTACGTTGAACGTCGAAAGCGGTACGAGGGTAAAATCCGCCCGCGCTTCGTAGCCAGCCGGAATGTTGAGGGTGGCTCCATCCTGAGCCGATTGCCCCGGATAGCACTTCTCGCCCAATGGTTTGGGACCGCCTGGCGAGAAATCTAAAAAGCCGGAGCCGCCTCCGGCGCAGATGAGGTAACGGCCGGCAGCGAGCCCGGCAAACCTGTACTCTCCGCGATCGTCCGTCGCCATGCCTCCTGTGGCCTGCAGTGCTCGCAATCCATTCGACACGCGCGAAGTCAATAAAGAAATATTCGCGCCCTGAACGGGATCGCCCTGATCGTCCTGAACGCGACCGGCAATCACCGATTGTGGAGTGAGCTCCAGTTTCAGATTGTGCAGCGGACCATTGACCGTTAGAGCTTCGGTCGTCTTGCGCAAAAAGCCAGGCCGGTCCAGGCTGATCGTGGCCCGGCCGCAATCGATGCGGTCAACGCTCCATGTGCCCTTCGCGTCCGTCTCGGCGAACCAGCTTTCATGGGCTTCAGCAATGACCACGCGCCCGCGCGCAACCGGGGCCCCTGTCGCGGAATTCACCAGACTGCCGTCGATGGAACACTTCGCGGCATCCGGCACCTGGCCGAAGGCAAAGGCGCCACTCAACGCCAGCGCGAACACGAACTTATTCATCCGGCGCCACCTGCCGGATCACTTTGACCCGTGTCGTCTGCCTGGCCCCAACGGTCACGTCAACGCGCCTCGCGTGCAACTGCATCCACGCGGGATTGCCATATTCGAGATTCGTCGAATCGTCCCAGGCTGAAACTTTATAATCACCTGGCTCAAGTCCTTGCACTTTAAAATGGCCGGACGCGTCCGTCCCTTCAAGAACCGGACCAAGCCCCTGCCTTTCAATAAGCAGTAACGAACGCACAGCCGGGCCATCCGTGGACACCTCGCCCTCTAGCGTGCCGCCCTTGTCACTGATTACAACTTCGATGCTGGCGCCCGAAGCCGGAAAGAAGTCGCCGCGAATCACATCGCGCCCGTTCACGGTCGCACTCTCAACAATAAAAGGCGATGGTGGCTTGAATTCCAGGCGATAGTTTCCCGGCACAACCTGAGTCAAAGTGAAACTCGTTCGATCGTCATCCCAGATCGTCTGACCACCATCACCAGGTTTCGGCGAGGTCGAAATTAAATGTACGAAACTCCTCGAAAGATCGATCTCCTTCGAGCCAGAGGACGAAATCCTCACTCTGCCCGTCACCACGATCGGCCGCTCCAGGGACAACCGAACGTCATCCAGATCCGAATCGCCGATGGTCACTTGCTGGGTTGCTGCCAGCCGGCCGTCATCCACGAAGGCGGTGGCTGTCAGCCCGCAGGACCCGGAAGGCACGTTGCCAATCTCGAATTTGCCATCAGGCCCCGCGCCGCCGGAATAAGCGCGCCCTCCGCATTGCAGCACGATCTGAGTCAGCCCGCCCGCCGGCACACCTGCAACAACGCCGCGAATCTGACGAGGTTTAATAGTCGCCAGCCTCAAGTCCACTGTCGCGCTGAAGCCGGTTGTCAGTTTGAGGGGAGCGGCGCACTGCGCAGCATAAGCGTGCCGACCAGGCGGCCCGCTGACGCAAAACACGTACTTGCCCGCAGCCAGGGCGGCAATCCGAAATTCGCCGATATCGTTGGTTTGCGCCAGAAGGCGCGACGGCTTGAATTCCCGGATTCCATCCGTCACCTGCAATGTCATCACCGACAGCCAGGCCGCGGCCACGGGATCGCCAAAATCGTCCACCACGCGGCCCGTCACCGCACTTTGCGGTGCAAGCCGAATTTGTACGTCGTGCAGTGTCTGACCCGCGACAAGCCGGACCTCCGGCGTTGCGACGGAAAGGAACGTCTGACGGCTTGCGTGAAATGTAACGACACCGCACGCGATGCCATCAATCCTCCACTTCCCCTGAATATCGGAGGTGACTGGCGCGCTCTGGTTGACGGTCAGGTCCGCTCGCGCTACCGGTTCGCCAGTGACGGAATTGACAACAATGCCATCCGCGGAACACTCCTGTCCCCACGCAACGGTACTAAACAAAAACAGCGCGGCCAATGTCCGCATAGACGATTACCTCTCAGCGTAACGCTTTGGAAGCAATAATGTCACAGCGTCGGGCACAATCGAAATCGTCGCCGGAACCATCCCGACAGCCTCGCCGTCCGCCTGCACATGCACCGACTCATCGGAAATGGGACTGATCTCCGCCCGATCTGCCCGCAAAATCGTCACGCCCCGCGTCCGATGCAGCCGCTTACCAATCACCGCGAACAGAAATCGCAGATAATCCACGAAGCGGTTCTGCTCCAGAATCACGATTTCGAAATCGTTATCCGTCAGCCGGATATTTCGCGCTATTTCGAAATCGCCCCCATAATTTCTTACCCGAGCCAGTAGCGCAAATCCCGCCGGATGATCCACTCCATTCACCCTGATCTTGAATTTCGGCATGTCCCGCCCCAACTGCCGGAAGCCCCCATGCCAGTAAGACAGCTTGCCAATCCGTCTCTTCAGTTCCAGGTCCAGCTCATGCACAATCCGCGCATCCAGCCCTGCGCCGGCCATCATCAGAAAATGGCGCCGCGGCTGACCCGCGCTGTCGAAAGCGCCCAGCGCAATGCGCGCGGGCACCGCCTCCAGCAACTGCGCAGCCGCGCGATCCGGACGGCAATGAAGGCCGATCTCATTTGCCAGCACGTTCGCAGTGCCCGCAGGCAGCGCGCCAAACGCAATCTTCGAACCGACAATTCCATTCAAGACTTCGTTGATCGTGCCATCGCCACCGGCCGCCAGCAGCAGATCGAAACCGCGCTCAATCGCCACACGGCCCAGTTCTCCCGCCATGTTCGGCCCGGTGGTCGGCATCAGCTCCACCTCGCGCCCGGCCCGCCGGAAGGTCTCCACGGCCGCGTCCAGCCGTGCCCGCTTCGGGCCCTTTAAGCCGCCTGCAAAGGGATTGAAGACAATGGCGATACGCTGGAGTGAGTGGGCGATAATCTTAGAACCAATCGGAACCACCGATTATAGCGATATGTCTGTTCGGGACCGCATCGAGAAGCTTCGGGAAAAAATCCGCCACCACGAGCACCTTTATTACGTTCTGGATGCGCCGGAAATCAGCGACGCCGAATACGACGCTCTGATCCGCGAACTCCAGCAGCTTGAGCTGGAACATCCTGAACTGATCACGCCGGATTCGCCCACCGTGAGGGTTGGCGGCAAACCCCGCGAGGGCTTTCAGAAAGTAGCCCACAGCACTCCGATGCTGAGTCTGGATAACGCGCTCACCCCGGAGGAACTGCGCGCCTTCGATGCCCGTGTTCGCGACCTTCTCAACGGCTCCGACTACCGTTACGTGGCTGAACTCAAGATGGACGGGCTCTCGATGTCGGCCCGTTATCGCAATGGGGCATTTGAGCAGGCCGTGACGCGCGGCGATGGTTCCATTGGCGAAGATGTCACTGAAAACGCCCGCACCATTCGTTCGCTGCCGCTGCGCGTCGATCGCAAGCCAGCGTTCGAAACGCGTGGCGAGGTCGTGTTCAACCGCAAGGGCTTTGAGCGCCTCAACGCCGAGCGTGAAACCGCGGGACTGGCTCGGTTCGCCAATCCACGCAACGCGGCAGCGGGCTCTCTGCGCGTCCTCGAACCCGGCATCACCGCTTCGCGCCGCCTCGATTACTTCACTTATTTCGCGCTGGATGAGAACGGCCGCTACCTCTTCGACAGTCATTGGGAATCTCTCGAATGGCTGGCCGCCCAGGGCTTCAAGGTAAATCCAAAGCGCCGTATCTGCGCCAATGCCGACGAAGCTCTCGCCTTCTGCGCGGAGTGGGAAGCTGAGCGCGACAACCTGCCATATGAAATCGACGGTGTCGTGGTGAAAGTCGACAGCATCCCACAACAGCGCCAACTCGGCTTCACGGCCAAAGCGCCTCGCTGGGCGATTGCCTTTAAATACGCGGCGCAGCAGAAGGAAACCCAGGTCGTCGATATCGGCATTCAGGTGGGGCGCACCGGAGCGCTCACGCCGGTGGCTCATCTGGCCCCGGTGGCTGTGGGCGGCGTCACTGTGTCACGCGCTACGCTCCACAACGAAGATGAAATCGAGCGTCTCGGCGTCCATATTGGCGACACCGTGCTCATTGAGCGCAGCGGCGACGTGATCCCGAAAGTGGTCCGCGTCACGCATCACGGAGACGGGCGCAAGGCTTTCATAATGCCTTCGACGTGCCCGGTCTGCGGCGGTCACGTCGTGCGCGAGGAAGGCGAAGCAGCCACTCGCTGCGTCAATACCAACTGTCCCGCGCGCCTGAAAGAATCGATCGGTCACTTTGCTTCGCGCGGCGTGCTGAATATCGATGGCATGGGCGACGTTCTGATTGAGCAGCTTGTCGACAAAGGTCTTCTGAAAAGCGTTGCCGATTTGTACGAACTGACCGAAGACCAACTCGCCGGCCTCGATCGCATGGGACGGAAATCGGCCGCCAACGTGATTCGAAATATCGACCGCTCCCGCACGCTGCCCATGCCGCGCGTGTTGGGGGCTCTCGGAATTCGCTTTGTCGGAGAGCGCACCGCCGAGCTTCTGGCCGATCATTTCTGCGATCTCGAAAAAATAGCCAACGCTTCCGTGGATGAATTGCAGCAGGCCCAGGAAGTGGGCCCGAAAGTGGCCGAAAGCATCCGTGAATTTTTCGATGAGAGCCATAACCGCGAATTGCTGGCGCGTCTGAAGGCCGCGGGCCTCCAGTTCCAACACACTGCGCCGAAACGAGAAGGCGGCCCGCTTGCTGGTCTCACTTTCGTCATCACAGGTACTCTTCCGGACCTCACCCGCGAAGCCGCGAAAGAAAAAATCGAAGAGGCAGGCGGAAAAGTAGCCGCCGCCGTCAGCCGCAAAACCAACTATTTGCTCGCCGGCGAAGATGCGGGCTCCAAACTGAAAAAAGCCCAGGAATTAAGCATTCCGGTAATCGGCGAAAATGAACTCCTGAAGTTGCTGGCTGAAACCTGATAGCCCGTAGGAAACCATGAAACGCACAATCTTTCTTCTGCTCGCCACAACCGCCATCATGCATGCACAAACCCCGGCCTGGGACGCACTCGTTGACAACTACTTCAACGAAGCCGTCTTTCCTTTCGGTCCTTCCAACGCCGTCCAGGAGGGCTTCCACGCTTATGACGCCCAATTGGAAGACTTCTCTTTGGCCAGTATTCAAAAAGAAATCGCGGCCGCAAAGAAATTCCAAGCCCAATTCACAGCCTTTCCGGCAAACAAACTCAACGCCGACCAGCAGGCCGACCGCGACCTCGTCCTGAGCGGCATTCATTCCACTCTCCTCGAACTCGAATCCATCCGGATGTGGGAGAAGAATCCCGATCAGTACGCCTCAACCGCCAGCGGCGCGGCCTTCGTGATCATGAGCCGAACCTTCGCGCCCGCCGATGCGCGGCTTCGTTCCCTCATTGCGCGCGAAAAACTGATGCCCAGGCTGTTCACCGAAGGCAAGGCTAATCTGAAGAACCCGCCGAAAATCTACACCGAAGTAGCCATCGAACAGGTGCCCGGCATTGTCAGCTTCTTCGAACATGACGTGCCGCTCGCGTTCAAAGATGTCAAAGATTCCGCCCTTCAGAACGAATTCAAACAGACAAACGCGGCTGTCATCAAAGAACTAAACGCATGGCTGGCGTGGATGAAGTCGGACCTGTTGCCGAAATCCGGCGGGGATTACAAACTCGGTGCCGATAACTATCGAAAGAAGCTGCTCTATGACGAAATGGTTGATATTCCGCTCGACAAGCTTCTCGAAATCGGATACGCCGATCTCCGCAGAAATCAGCAAGCCTTCCGTGACACTGCAAAGAAGATCGATCCGAAGAAAACTCCGCAGCAAATACTCGATGACGCCGAGAAGGATCACCCCACTGCCGATCATCTTCTACAGTCGTTCCGCGACACGCTGGCCGGGCTCCGCGCCTACATTGTGGATCATCGCCTGATGAGCATTCCATCGCCCGTGATGCCCATCGTCGAAGAGACGCCGCCTTTCGCGCGCGCGCTGACCTCGGCTTCCATGGACACGCCAGGCCCTTATGAAAAGGTGGCGAAGGAAGCCTACTTCAACGTCACCCTGCCGGAGAAATCCTGGCCGGCGGCGCAGACGGAAGACTGGCTGCGATCCTTCAATCGCGGCACCATCACCAGTACGGCGATTCACGAAGCGTTCCCTGGGCACTACGTCCAGTTCCTCTGGATGCCCACGGCGCCGTCGAAAATCCGCAAATTGATCGGCGCCAATACGTACATCGAAGGCTGGGCGCATTATTGCGAACAGATGATGATCGACGAAGGCTTCGGCGGCGGCGATCTGAAGCTGCGCCTGGGTCAACTTCAGGATGCTCTGCTGAGGGATGCCCGGTTCATCGTCGGAATCAAAATCCATACCGGGCAGATGACGTACCAGGAAGGTGTCGATTTCTTCGTGAAAGAAGGATTCCAGACTCACATCACCGGTGAGCGTGAAACGAAACGAGGCACCTCAGACCCCACGTATCTCTACTACACGCTGGGCAAACTGGAAATCCTGAAACTCCGCGACGACTACAAGAAACTGAAGGGTTCGGCTTACACTCTGGAGGAATTCCACAACAACTTCCTGAAGCAGGGCATGCCGCCCATCAAAATCGTCCGCAAAAAGATGTTGGGCAACGATTCGGCGGTTCTGTAACATTCTTCAGTTCGCGGCCGGCAGGGCGCGGCCCGGAACGAACCGATTGAAAACTACTGAACCTGCTTGTTTACCGTTTCCACGCTCAGAACGTCGTGCAGCGCATTAACAGCCACCCGCGTCGGCTTGAAGGGCAATGTCAGGTCGAATGTTCTCGTGCTGCTGCCGCCAATCGGCACGGTCGCAGCGCGAATCAATTGCTTTGCGGGCGTCTCCACATACACCGGGATTAACATCCGGAATTGCTCCGAAACTTCCGACTGCGTCAAATGAAGGGTTATTTTGAACTTGCCATCTGCCCCGGGTGTGATCGAATACTCGAGGGAATACCTGGGCATCTCGGTCCCGTAAACCCACTCCTGAAAAAACCAGTTCATGGTCTTGTTACCGCCCAGGTCCATAGTCGGCTTCATGTGCTTTGCGACGAGCGCCGCAAAAGTTTCCGTCGATTGTGTTCCGCCCAATGCCGTAAATTCGTGCATTAGTTCGGTAAACGCCTGGTCCTTCGTCTGCGAATCCCACATCATCGACATCAGCATTTGAAGAATAAAACCGCCCTTGGCATAGGTCTGGCGCGTGTAAGCGCCCTCATTCTTCTTCCAAACGAGTCGCTCACCCAACCAAAGCGGTCCCGCATCCCCTGCACGCGCGCCATATTCGTTCTTATCCGTAAGCTCCGTCCGCTGCCGTTCCCAGTACTTGTCGGCTGCGGCTGACTTGCCCATCGCGGTGAGCGTCAGACCCGCCGAAAAGTCGGCGAAGCCCTCGGACAGCCACTGATCGTGATATGTAGCCCAGCTCACCTGGTGACCCCACCATTGATGCGCGACCTCATGAGGCGTTACCTCATCGATAAAATTTGCAAACTTAAACGCACTGCTGCCGAGCAAAGAGAATCGTTGCGTTTCATCGAGAAACGCGCTGACGGGCAGGTAAACCAGCGTTGGCCACGATTGACCGAAGTTGAATTGCGGTTGTTGCGTAATGGCCACCCGGCCCTGCCGGATCTTGCCAAACCATAAATCGAATACCCGAAGCGCGTTCTGCGTATCCGCCATGGCATTCTTTGCCATCGCCCCCGTATCGATGCTCAAGCCGCTTTGCCTCAGGTAATCGGGAGCCTGTGGCGTTGTGTAGACCTCCACATCGTATCCCGTTGCTTCGTCTTTCTTCGCCAGTTTTCGGAACTCGCCATAGTTGAAGCCCGCCACCGTCAGCGGAACTTCCGAAATCCAGTGGGTGGTGGCCGTGTCCTTATCGACGGTCGATTTTTCCATCCTGCCGGTGCTCACCAGCGTGAAGCGCTTCGGCACATGGAAAGTCAGGTCGTAAGCCGCCTGGTCCGTGAAGATATTCAAACTCGGATACCAGCTTTCCCTTGCGCTCACCGAGAAGCTTCCGCCTCCGTCGTTGCGGATAACCTTATCGCCCGCGTACACGATCGTCAGCTCGATCTCCGTTCCAGCCCTTGCAGGCTCCGGCAGAATGGCGTAGAACGATCCGTCCTGTTTGCGTGATTCCTGAATGAACGGAATTGGCGTTGCCGCCATCTTGACGCTCTCCACCCGCAGGGTTGGCAGCAGGCCGAACCTCACCACTCGGGTACCCTCGGTGAGCACCTTCATCCGGACCACCGTGGTCGCGGACAAATGATCGTTGCCGCCGATCGTGGTGTCGATCCGGTAACTCACCGGCTGAACCCAGCGGTGATTCTCCATTGAATTCGCGGTGTTCTTTTCCCATTCCGAGCGGTAATGGCTCAGATAAAGAATGCCTTCGCGATCGGCATCGGAGTCGGCGTCGATGAGCGCAACCTCTTCGGGCGAAGGTAGCTGCGGTACCGCGCCGGCCGGATTCACAATGAAGCGGACATCGGAATCCTTCTGACCGTGTATGTAAGCGGCAAACGATTCGCGGCCCGGCGTATATAACTCGCGAAGCAGTTCGGCGTCGACATTGACCGCGTCTTCGCCGCTGAGCAGCGCCTCGATCCGTCCACGAGGGCTTTCGGAGTGGTCCCGCACCAGCGAACGAAAATCGCGGAACGCCCCGGTGGCTTTCGTCGCGGCCTCGTCGGCAGTCTCGGCTTTGGCGATGATTTCCTCCGCGGTGCCGTCGGTGAAACAAAAAACGGCGCTGTGGAAGGTCTCGTCGAATTCCTGCGCGCCCGCGATCACCTTCAGGTGCGCCGCTTCAATCGGGTTCGCGGGGGTGAGGTGGAACGTGGCGTCGCCGATGAAAACCGCGAACACGCGCTTACCGAGCACCGGCGCGCCAAAGGCGAAAGTACCCGATTGAAATACGAACGTGCCCACGTCGCGGACCAGCTTGAAATTGGTGACACGATACGCTCCGCCAACGCCCGCGCCGCGCAGCGCCTGATAATTCGGATCGGTTACCGCGGTATCCGCGGCAAAAATCGTGGAAATAAAAGCAAGGCCGATCGCCAGGGCAGAAATACGGAAAAAAGGTGATTGCATCCGTTTTGAAGGGTATCATTACGATCCCGCCTCCGTTTTCCTGCTGCGGGATTACGGTCAGTTCAGCAATCTTCGAACTCTATTTGGTGTGTTTTCAGGTATTTCCAAAAAATGCACCCTGAAACGCTAGGTCTCGCGTGCTCCAATGCAGGTAGGGAAACGCTTTTCATCTGGCGCAACCTGACAGTTTTTTCCTGCGCAGGAAATGTCGAGTGAGGTGAAACTGGACTCTCGGGTGCCCGTTAACGGCTCACGGCAGCGGCCCTATGGACCGTGTCGACGAGAGAAATTTCCAGACTAGTTTGGATGATTGCCAGCCACAGCGAAAAAAAGTGAAGCTGGTTACCAGAGGGCGGAGATCGAAATCGGAGTTACGCACGCGGGCATATTTATTAACTAACCGCTGGCCAATTACCCGATAGATCCCGCTCAATTCATGAGCGGCAGGATACGGAGGACTAACAAACCCACCCCCTGCCGCGACGGCATCATGCCGCCGCAGGTCTTTGACAATTGAATCTTTTTCGCGCGTTGCGGGATAAGTGTCGGTCAGGTCGATGAGTCTGGCTACTTCACAGGTTTATTAATCGTGAACGAATACAAACTGTCCCCCGCGCCCACCAGCAGATGCTGTTTCCCGTCCAGCATGTAAGTCGTCATGCCGTTGCTCGGCGGGGCCATCAGCCCCGCGTGCCACAGAATCTTTCCGTTTGCTGGGTCGAAGGCAATAATGTTGTTCCCGTTCCCCGTAAACAGCAAATGCCCGGCTGTCGTCAACATATGAGCGGAGCCGCCACCGGCCGGATAGTCGTGCTTCCACGCAATCTTACCAGTCCGGTAATCGATGGCGATCAAAGCGCCGCCCTCATTTCCGGCGCCGCTGTCAACGCCGCCATAACCTTCCGGGTGGTCGTCGGTGTCGGTCTGGTAGTACATCGACCAAGTCCTGCTCACGCCCACATAAAACAGATTGGTCTCGGGATCGAAGCTGGTGGAAGCCCAGTTGGTGGCCCCGCCGGAAGCGGGCATCACCAGCGTGCCATCGGGCTTCGGATACTTGGCGGGATCAGGAATCGGCTGGCCTTTGGCGTTGAGGCCCAGGTTCCAGTTCATGCCTTCGATCATCGGCGCGGTGAGAATGTGCTCGCCGTTCGTGCGGTCCAGAACGTAAAAATAGCCATTGCGGTTCGCCTGTGCCACCAGCTTTCGCGGCTTTCCGTTCACCACCCCATCGATCATGATGACCGATTCCGTCGAATCCCAGTCATGCGTATCGTGCGGAGTCGCCTGGTAATACCAGACGATCTTCCCTGTATCCGGATTGATCGCCAGAATCGAACAGGTAAAAAGGTTGTCCCCTTTGCGGCTCTGTTCCGCCATCACCGGATTCGGATTGCCCGTTCCCAGGTAATAAAGGTTCAGTTCCGGATCGTAGCTCCCCGGAATCCACGCCTGCCCGGTCGCGTGCGCCGCGGCATATTCGTCCGGCCACGTTTCGATCCCCGGTTCACCTTTGCGTGGCGTCGTATTGGTCTTCCATTGCGTCGCGCCCGTCTCCGGATCTACCGATTCGATGAAACCCGGGTTATCCAGATGGTCGCCGCCTAGTCCCACCAGAATGTGATTGCCGATAACAATCGGAGCCGCGGTGGTCGTGTAATCGAGCTTGGGATCGGTGATCCGGACCTTCCAGCGTTCCTTGCCGGTGGCGGCATCGAGGCACACCAGATTGCCGTCCGGCGTTTCCATATAAAGCCAGTTTCCGTAATAACCAAAGCCGCGGTTTCCGTTGGTGTTTCCGGTGTTTGGCGGATACGCATAATGCCACAACTCGCGCCCCGTGCGCGCATCGGCGGCCCATCCGTTGTTCGGCGACGTGAAATAAAGGATGCCGTTCACCAGCAGCGCCGGCGACTTGATATTGACCGCCGTCCCCGCCGGACCGGGCGTGAATCGGGTCGCCCATTCCAGCGAAAGTTCCTGAACGTTCGTCGAATTAATCTCCTTGAGCGCGCTGAAGCGGCGTCCCGAATAATCGCCGAAGAAGGACGGCCACGAATCGGGAGGAGGATGCAGCAGCATCTGCTTATCCACACCCTGCGCCGGCAGCAAAGGAGCCAGGCTAGAAAGAAAGGCGGCCAGAGCCAGAGTTCGTTTTGTCATTTGAGTGTCACCAGATAGGCGGTCACATTGTGGATGTCCGCGTCTGTGTAAGTCCGCAACAGATCGACGTGCGCTTTCATCGGATCCGTGATGACAACTTTCGGTATATCGCCGTTGCGCGTGAAAGAACGGTAAGCGCCGTTGGAATCATGCATCGCGACATTGAAATCGTCGATGCGATCCAAAGGTCCCGAAACGGTTTGCCCACCGGGAAGCGTGACGGCCACGGTCCTTTGACTGCGGGAAGGTCCGGATCCGCCGGCTGCTCCGCGTCCCCCGCGGCCGCCCGGAGACAACCAGCGTCCCTGCAGTTGCTGCGGCGTGTATCGCGAACCGACCCCCTTGAGATCGCCAGTCGGCGAGTGGCAGGTATTGCACTTGCCCGCTCCGTTGAAATAGGCTTCACCTTTTTTTGCATCGCCGGTCAGAACGTCCAGAAACGTGTAGGTCGTGCGATGTCCCGCGCCGTAAGCCTGCACCCGCAGCCAAGCCGCAACATCCCTGATTTCGGCGTCTGTAAGGTTAGATGGCGGCATGCCTTTATCGGGGCGGCCGTTCTTAATTGGGGGTGTCAGCAGAATGCCCTTTTCGTCTTCCAGAACGTAAAGCGATCTCACCAGATCCGTATTGTCCTTGCCGGTCAGGCCCTTGGCGGTTGCTCCATGGCATTTCGCGCAGTTTGTAGCAAACAGCTTGCCGCCCCGTTCAACAGCTGCCGGATCTTCTTTGGAGGCGGTAACGGCCGCCGGTGTAGCCGCTATTGCAGCCTTCTCGCCACTGCCTGTCTGAGCCGCCAGCGCTGTCGTCAGAACGAGCGCAACTGCCGGCGCGGTCAAATAACGCATAACCTTAAACCAGCGCCTTGCGGCAGTATTCCACGCACTTGGCGATTTCAGTCAGCACATCGGAGCCGGCCGGCGTTGCGTATTCGTACTCGATGGTCGCCTGAATATTCCACTTGTTCTTCTTGATCAGCTGCAGCACTTCAACGATGGGAGTGTCGCCCTGGCCAAACGGTGTGTTCGGGCCGTTATTCGTCTTCCGGTCCTTCACATGGATGTGCGTGACGTGATCGTGATACTTCGTCAGGAACGGAACCGGCGAAGTGCTGTTGCCGGCCACGAAGTGACCGATATCGAGATTGATGCCGTTGTATTTCGCGGCCGCCATCGCCTTTTCCCAGTTCTCCGGTGCGCCAAAAGCTTCGCCACCGGGTCCGGCGGTATGGCCGTGATAGCCGATCATCATCTTGTGTTTGTCGGCGAACTTGCCGAGCCGTTCCACATCGGCGAGGTTGCCTTCGGTCGAAAGCGCCCGCGCGCCCAGGTTTTTTGCGACGTTGAAGAAGTAATCCGTGACGGCGTCGCTGAACGAATTGAAGTTGTCGATCTTGACGACCTGGATCAAAATTCCGGCATCTTCGTACTTCTTGCGGAATTCCTTGATCTTGTCCATCGAGAGCGCCAGGCGCCAGTCTTCCAGCTTTTTCGCGGTTTCAATCTGTTCGGGTGTGAGTGGAGCCCGACCGCCACCGCCGCCTCTGCCGCTGCCGCCGCGGGCACCGCCCCCGCCACTCCCGCCACGAGCGCCGCCCGCTGCCGCGCCCGCACGACCGGGAGCGTCGTTGGCCGAAGCATAGACGCCGGGAGCGCCGAAGTAAGCTTCCACCGGTTGCAGACGGAGTTCGCACGCACTGACGTTGACCTGCGTCATGTATTCGATGATCTTGTCCGCCGTGCCGGACATCCGCTGGAAGCTGTAGGGGGCATTGATGCCGACCTGCACGCCGCCCCATTTCGAATTGGGCTTCGCCGCTAAGAGTGTGGATGCGGGCAGCGCCGCAAGTGCAACTTTACCGAAATCGCGTCTGGTGATATTCATGGCCGGACCTTCCTCGAAACCGATCAACAGTATATACCCCGGGAAGGGGAGTCACCTGAACGATTTGTGCACGGGTATCGAACTAAATCGCTGCGGCCGGACGCTCAATTCTTAGGTGCTGCCGGCGGTCTGGTGTACACGGTTTTGAAGTCGGGCTTATTGCCTCCGAAGCTCACACTCGAGGAGGAGGACATAGCCGGAACCTGCGTTCCGGAGGAGGGAGGATGCGGCGTGTAATCCGGGTCTGTGGTCTTTTCTGTGGTTGTGACTTCCGGCTTCTTCTTTGCTTCGACGGGTCTGGCATCCAGCCGGTCGATGTCTTCCCTGGCGATTGTCATCTGTTTGTTTTTGGCGACCACCACGATGGATTCGTCGGTCGAGTCGGCGAGCGTCGCCACGATTGGGTCGCGGACACCCTTTTGGTAGATCCGAAGCTCAGAACGGTTCGGAAGCGCCTTCACTTTGACCCATGGATTGTCGGCGCCGAAAAGCGCGGCAACGGAGAAAAGGATGAGCACGACTCGTGACATATAGGTATCCTCGCTGAGCCAGTCTATCACCGAGGACCAAAGTAGTCGCAATTTAAGCCGCTGAATCCAAAGCCGCCTGTGGTATCCTCAATACAGGACAAAATTAGTCCGGATTCATGCTGAAGCTAACCAAGAAAGCGGATTACGGGTTGATCGCCCTCCGGCATCTGGCCTCGGTGCCTGGCGCTACCGCCAGCACTAAGGATATAGCCGACGCGTATCATCTGCCGGTTACTCTACTGGCCAAGGTGCTCCAGCAGTTGGCTCGGGCAGGGATTGTGCAGTCGGTTTCCGGGACTAACGGCGGGTATAAATTGATCCGGCATCCGAACGCGGTTTCGGCGCTCGAAGTGGTGCGGGCGATTGACGGCCCGGTGATTTTGACCCATTGCTTTACCGAACACGGAACCTGCGACCAATCCGATAACTGTACGGTGCGCGAACCGCTGAAGAAGGTGCATGAAGCGATTCTGGATGTTTTGAACCGTTTCACGATAACCGATCTGGCGGAGTCGCGGAGTATGAAGCTGACGCCCGGACCGGTGCCGCTGAATCCGGCGTCCACGATTGTTCATCAGGAAATCTGAGAAGAGAACGAGTTTACATATGATCAAGCTGCCTATTTACCTCGACAATCACGCGACGACACGCGTGGATCCGCGCGTGGTTTCCGCCATGCTGCCCTATTTCACGGAACACTTCGGCAACGCCGCGAGCCGCAATCACGAATTTGGCTGGGAAGCCGAACAGGCGGTGGATAAAGCCCGCAAGCAGATCGCGGATTTGATCGGCGCGACGTCAAAGGAAATCATCTTCACCAGCGGCGCCACGGAATCGAACAACCTGGCGATCAAGGGTGTGGCCGAGATGTACGCCGAAAAAGGCAACCACATCATTACTGAAGTGACCGAGCACAAAGCCGTGCTCGATACCTGCAAGAAGCTGGAAAAGAACGGCTATCGGATCACCTACCTGCCGGTGATGGGCGATGGGCTGATCGACCTCGAAATGCTGAAAGAAGCGTTCACGGATAAGACGATCCTGGTCAGCATCATGTACGCGAATAACGAGCTTGGCGTGATCCAGCCGATTCGCGAAATCGGAAAACTCTGCCGCGAGCGTGGCGTCCTGTTCCATGTGGATGGCGTCCAGGCGGTCGGCAAGGTCCCGGTCAACGTGAACACCGACAACATCGATATGCTCTCGATCAGCGCGCACAAGATGTACGGTCCGAAGGGCGTTGGCGCGTTGTACGTCCGCAGGCGCAATCCGCGCGTGCAGATTACCGCGCAAATCGATGGCGGCGGTCACGAACGCGGTATGCGCTCGGGTACGCTGAACGTCCCCGGAATCGTGGGTCTGGGCGAAGCGTGTGAACTTTGCAACAAGGAAATGGCGGAGGAGACGGTGCGGCTGCGAACGCTGCGCGATCGTCTGAAGGCGAAGCTGGAAGCGGGTCTCGACGAGGTTTACATCAACGGCTCCATGGAGCACCGCCTGCCGCACAGCCTCAATATGAGTTTTGCCTACGTGGAAGGCGAATCGCTGCTGATGGGGATTAACGATATCGCGGTTTCGAGCGGCTCCGCCTGCACTTCGGCGACGCTCGAACCGAGCTACGTACTGAAGGCGCTTGGCGTTGGCGATGACATCGCGCACTCGTCCATCCGTTTCGGCATCGGGCGGTTTAACACGGAAGAAGAGATTGATTACGTAGCAGCCAAACTGATCGATGTGGTCGTGAAGTTGCGCGAACTTTCTCCGTTATATGAAATGGCGAAAGAAGGAATCGATCTTTCCACCGTTCAATGGGCGCACGATTAACAAGAGATCTGATAAGGAGACACTGACATGGCATATTCCGATAAGGTTCTGGATCACTACAACAATCCGCGCAACGTGGGTTCGCTCGACAAGAGCTCGGCCAGCGTTGGCACCGGCATGGTCGGCGCGCCGGAGTGCGGCGACGTGATGAAGCTGCAGATCAAGGTCAACGACGAGAGCGGCATCATTGAAGATGCGAAGTTCAAGACGTTCGGCTGCGGCAGCGCCATCGCGAGTTCCTCGCTGGCGACTGAATGGCTGAAGGGCAAGACGGTGGATCAGGCTCTCGAAATCAAGAACACCGATATCGTGAACGAACTCAGCCTGCCGCCGGTCAAGATTCACTGCTCGGTACTCGCCGAAGACGCTATCAAGGCCGCGATCAGCGACTATCGCGCCAAGCAGACGAAGCAAGTGCCGGCGGCCCAAACGGTGGCGTAAATGACTACGGCTGAACAAGAGATTCAGGTCACCCCGAAGGCGATCCAGAAAATTCGAACCACGTTCGAAAAGATGGGCGCCAAGGGAGGCCTGCGTCTTGGCGTACTGGGCGGCGGATGCTCGGGGCTGAGCTATCAGTTCAAATTCGATGCGCAGCCGCGTCCGAAGGACAAAGTCTTCGACTTCGACGGCGTGCAGATCTTCGTCGACCCGAAAAGCATCCTGTATCTTCACGGCCTCACGCTCGATTACAAGGAAACGCTGATGCAGTCGGGCTTTGTGTTTGAGAATCCCAACGCAAAGAAAAGCTGCGGCTGCGGAACGTCGTTCACGGCCTAGTCTCCTGTGCCAGATTACTTTGAAGCGTTCGGCATGCCGCCGCAGCTTGCTGTGGATGTCAAACAGCTGGAGAAGACTTTCTACTCACTCAGCAGGAAGCTGCATCCGGATCTGTTTGCACGGAAATCCGTAGGCGAGCAGGAAGCCGCTCTGGAAACTTCGGCAATCCTGAACGATGCTTATCGAACCCTTCGGGATCCCATCGCCCGGGCGCTTTACCTGCTCAGGCAGGAAGGCTTCGATATCGCGGAGCAGGGAACCAAAGACGTACCGCCCGAATTGTTAGAAGAAGTCTTCGAACTGAACATGGCGCTCGAAGAACTTCGCAGCGGCGATGAAGACGCCCGGGCACAACTGGAATCCGCCCGGCATCGCTTTGAGGGCATGCGCGACGAAATTGATTCAGCCATGCAGTTGAAATTCGCGGAGTGGGATACCACCCATGACCGCGCAATCCTCGACGCGATTCGCGGTCAGTTAAACCGCAGGAAGTACATTACGAACCTGATTGCAAGGACGGAAGAAGCAGATGTTTCAGATCGAATTTGACAATCAGGACACCGTCGTAGGCATCGACCTCGGAACCACGAATAGTCTCATCGCCCGAATGAACCTGACGAAGCCCGAAATTATCGGCGGCATCGTCCCGAGCATCGTGTCGCTGAAGGCCGATGGCGAAGTCATTGTGGGCGACCCCGCCCGCCAGGAACTTATCGATCATCCGGAGCGCACAGTCTATTCCGTGAAGCGGTTGATGGGCCGGGGAATCTCAGACGTTCAGGACGAACTGAAGCTGTTCCCGTTCCACATTGCGGAAGGCAGCGAATCGGTGATCCGGCTGCTGCTTGGCGAAAAGACGCTGACGCCGTCCGAAGTATCGGCTCTGATCCTGCGGCAATTGAAGAAGAATGCCGAGGCTGAACTGGGTACTCCTGTAACGAAAGCTGTCATCACGGTGCCCGCGTACTTCAACGACGCGCAGAGGCAGGCCACCCGCGATGCCGGACGTATTGCGGGACTCGAAGTCCTGCGTCTGGTCAACGAGCCCACCGCCGCCGCACTGGCCTATGGGCTGGACAAGCGCCGCGAAGGCGTTATTGCCGTTTACGATCTGGGCGGCGGCACGTTCGATATCTCGATCCTGAAGCTGCACGACGGCATCTTTGAAGTGCTGGCCACGAACGGCGACACGCATCTCGGCGGCGACGATATCGATAACCGCTTGCTGAAGATTGCGCTCGAAGATATTCAGAGCGAATGGGGCGCCGATATCTCGCATTCGGGCGGCGCAGTACAGACGCTGCGAGCGGCGGTCATCAAAGCCAAGGAAGCGCTTTCCTTCGCGCCGTCGGCGAAGATCGACTTCGCTTGGAACGGGAAGACCTACCAGCGCGAAATTTCCCGGGACCTGTTCGAAGGCCTCATCCGCGACATCGTGGATCGCACCCTGGGCCCTTGCCGGGACTGTATACGCGATGCGAAGGTGACGCCGGAGGAAATCGACGAAGTGGTGCTGGTGGGCGGTTCAACGCGGATTCCGCTGGTGCGCAGTGCGGTCGAAGTCCTGTTTCGCGCTCGTCCACATACGGAATTGAATCCCGACGAAGTCGTGGCGCTTGGGGCGGCCGTGCAGGCTGGAATTCTCGCGGGAACGGTTGAGAATCAGTTGCTGCTCGATGTGACGCCGCTTTCGCTCGGCATCGAAATTTACGGCGGCGTGGTTTCGAAGATCATTCATCGCAATTCCACGATTCCCGCCAGTGCCGGCGAGACGTTCACAACCGGTATAGACGGACAGACGAACGTGCTGATCCACGTGGTGCAGGGCGAGCGCGAACTGGCCAAAGACTGCCGCAGTCTGGCCAGATTCGATCTGAAAGGCATCGCACCGATGCCGGCGGGAATGGCACGAATCGAAGTCCGGTTTCTCATCGACGCGAACGGAATCCTCAACGTGACGGCACGCGATGCCCGCACTGGACTCGAGCAATCGATGGACGTCAAGCCGTCGTATGGCCTCACCGACGAGCAGGTAGAGGCAATGATCGAAGCCTCCATCGATCATGCGGAAGAAGACTTTCAGGCCGCGCAGTTAGCCGGTGCGCGGGTCGATGCGGATGCGATCCTGGCAGCCACATCGAAAGCACAGCGGAACGATGCCTGGCTGGCGCTCTCAGACGAAGAACGCAAGGCTGTCACCGACGCCATCAACCGGCTGCAGCTCGCATACCATTCCGACGATCACAATGTGATTCGAAGCCAGATCGAACATCTGAACGAAGCCACCCACAGCCTGGCTGAGCAAATGATGAATACGGCCGTGAGTTCCGCCCTGAAGGGCACTAAGGTCTCGGAGCAGCCTGAATAAATACCTGCCGGGCGCAGGAATTTCCCTCGATCTGGAAAAGCCGCGACTGGATCACGCTTCGGGGCGCAGCCGGAAATCCTGGATTCAGCAGTGACAGGCGGTACTCACCTGCTTTCAGACCATCGAAAGCGTAACGGCCTTCCGCGTCAGATCGAGAGTAATGGACCCCCGCGCCGCCGTCCAGTTCGATGAGCGCACCGGAGATGGGCTCGGTGACCGCATCCTCATACCGCGGTAGATTCTGATCGGAGTAGCTCGAACTAACGAAGCCTTCAAGGCGCGTCGATTCTTTTTCCGATTTCTGAAGGAAAGACAGAAAGCCGAGATCGCCGCGTTCATCCGAAAGGCGGCGCGTGCGCATGCAGACGCTGGTTTCCAGTTTCCCCGATGCTTCATCTTCCAAAGCGTAGACCAGATAAGTTTCGCCGGCTTGAAAATCAATGCCGCAATCGCCGCTGCCCGTCCAGATCTCCAGAGTTTTCGGTTTGTCGTCGTCGCCGTCGTCATCGCCATGCTTGTACATTGTCCCGACGCGAAACTTTGCGACGCGCCCCTCCGACTGAGCGGCTTCGAACGCAGCCTGGAGCGCCTGTTGCGAAGGGGCGTCGGCGATTAACGAACGCGCGTAATCGGGCATGCCAGCAAACATATCGAGATAGATCTTCTTCAATTTCGCGAGGGCCTCAGGCGACTTATCGGCTTGTAGTTTTGCAGTCTCGGCGGCCGGCATGGAGGCCATCGCTTTTGAGCGCGTGTAGGGATCGAGAAACGGCGGTGCGACGGATTCCACGGTGCCGACAAACACCGCGTCGGACTGGCGGGTTTCATCGCAAACTCCGTAATGAACCATACAAGGGCAGGTAGCCGGCAGTGTCTGCGCGGCAAGCAATGCGAGCATCAGCGAAGTCGACAGCCTGCACCACATGGCCTCATGCTAGCAATAACAAAACGCGATCGGCCGTTCGCTATGATAAATGGCGTGTTCAGCATGAATAGAAGGATCTCGAAGACTTTATTTTGTGTTGTTCCGATATCGTTGTTGATCGTTTCCTGCGGCGAGAAAGCGAAAGAGCCGGAGGCGCCTGTAAAACCAATCGGGCAGGCGGTTGCGATTGAATCTCCGCTCGGTCTTCCGCCCGTTCCAATTCCCGCCGACAATCCTCCTACAGCCGACACGATTGCGCTGGGCCGGCGGCTCTATTACGATTTGCAGCTGTCGGGTAACAACACCATGGCCTGCGCTAACTGCCATAGCCCGACGATGTATTTTACGGACGGCAGGCCGGTTTCAACGGGCATCGCCGGCAAGACGGGAACGCGCAACGCGCCTACTGTTCTGAACGCCGCTTATCAGCCGGTTCAGTTCTGGGACGGGCGCGCCACCAGCCTGGAAGATCAGGCGGGCGGTCCGATTCAGAACCCGGTTGAGATGAACCAGAAACACGATGTGATGGTGGCGAAGCTCGGCAAGATGACCGAGTATCAGGACGCCTTCGACAAGGCTTTCGGCAAAGGCCCGATCAATGTTCTCAAGGTGGAAAAGGCCATCGCAAGCTTCGAGCGGACGCTGCTCAGCGGCAATTCGCCGTTCGATAAATACCAGTACGGCGGCGATAAGAACGCGATGTCCGCAGCGGCGATTCGCGGGCTGGCGATCTTCAAAGACAAGACCAAAGGCAATTGCGTTACCTGCCACACAATTGAAGATAAGTTTGCGCTGTTTTCCGACGGGAAGTTTCACAATCTGGGTACGGGGATCGATGCGAACGGAGAGCTGAAAGATCAGGGGCGGTACGACGAGACGCACCTCGATGCCGACCGCGGTGCGTTTCGCACTCCCACTCTTCGCGATGTCGCGAAGACGGCTCCCTATATGCACGATGGCAGCGTGAAGACGCTGAAGGATGTGGTGGATTTCTATGTCGGCGGCGGAACTTCCAATCCGCACCTGGATAAGGAAATCAAAGAACTGAAACTGAAAGGGCCGGAACGCGAGGATCTGGTGGCATTTCTTGAAGCCCTGACGGGCGATATGCCGCCGAACTCAGGGCCTCCAGGAAAGTAACGATGATGAATCGCTTCCTCTGTTTCACCCTGTTGGGTATTGGCCTGTTCGCAACAGGTTGCTCGAAACCAGCGCCCGCTCCCGCCAAAACGGAAACGCCGAAAGCTGGAGCCCCTGTCGTTTATTACAAGGTGGATCCCGCGACGGCGGGCACCGTAACCGGCAAGATACTCTTCACGGGAAAAGCGCCGGCGAAGAAGAAGATCGATCTTGACGAAGACCCGCAGTGCGCGAAGCTTCACAAGGAAGCGGTCTATGACGAATCCGTCAAGCTGGGCCGGAAGAACGCCCTGCAGAATGCCTTCGTTTATATCAAAAAGGGGTTGGAAGACAAGAAGTTCGAGCCGCCCTCCGAGCCTGTCGTGATCGATCAGCACGGGTGCGCGTTTGTGCCCCGCGTCATCGGAATGCAGACCGGACAGTCGCTCAAAGCCACCAATTCGGACCCGGTAACGCACAATATCCATCCACGGGCCAAAGTGAATCGCGAATGGAATCAGAACCAGCCGGAAGGGGCGGAGCCGGCGGTGCGTAAGTTCTCGCTGCCGGAGGTGATGATCCACGTGAAGTGCAATATTCATCCGTGGATGAAGGCATGGATCGGAGTAGTGGATAATCCATATTTCGCGGTTACGGGTGCGGACGGAAGTTTCGAGTTGAAGAATGTCCCGCCAGGGACTTATACGATCGAGGCCTGGCAGGAAGAGTTGGGTGTGCAGGAACAGCAAGTCACGGTGGCGGCGTCGGGAAAAGCCTCTGCTGAGTTCACGTTCAAGGGAGAATGAAATCCATGAGTTCAAAGTTGTATTTGTTGATTCCGGCATGCCTTGCTGTTTTTACTTCGGCCTGCTCCCAGAAGCCCGCCGGATCCGCCGGTTATCGCGTTTACGTCACGAACGAAACTTCCGGCGATCTGACCGTGATCGACTCCTCCAATATGGAGGTCGTGGAGAATATCCACCTGGGCAAACGCCCGCGTGGCATCCATGTTAGCCCCGATAATAAATTGATCTACATCGCATTGAGCGGATCGCCGATCGGCGGCCCGAACGTGGATGAAAGCAAACTGCCGCCGCCGGATAAGAGCGCGGACGGAATCGGCGTTTTCGATATCGCGCAGAACAAGATTGTGCGGACGATTAACGGTGGATCCGACCCCGAGAATTTCGCTGTGAGCAAAGACGGTAAGTGGATTTACGTTTCGAACGAAGACGACGAGGGCATCAGCTTTATCGACATCGACAAGGGCGAAAAGGCGTTGACCGTTAAGACCGGCGAGGAGCCGGAGGGCGTCACGCTGACCGCCGACGGGAAGTTCACATACAACACGAATGAGGCGGATGGAACTGTCTCGGTGATAGATACCGCCGCGCGAAGTCTGGTGAAGACGTTTAAAGTAGGCCGCCGGCCGCGCAGCATCATGATCATGCCTGACGGCCAGCATGGCTATGTGAATGCCGAAAATGACGGGAATGTCTGCATCCTCGATCTTACGAAGAATGAGATGGTAGGCACAATCGAGCTCGGAACACCGGGAGAGGTCAAGCCGATGGGGCTTGCCATGTCGCCGGATGCGAAAAAGCTTTACGTCACGACGGGTAAAGGTAAGAAAGTATTTGTAATCGACACGGCCACCAACAAAGTGGACACGTCTTTTGAAGTGGGGCAGCGGCCCTGGGGAATCGCGATGGCTCCGGACGGCAAGACTCTGTTTACGGCGAACGGACCCAGCCAGGATATTTCCATTGTGGATACTGCAACCAATACGGTGACTAAGAAAGTCAAAGGTACTGGAGGCCCCTGGGGCATCCAGATCGTGAGCAAGGAATAGAACATGACGAAAAACCTTCATGCCGCACTGCTGAGCGTGGTTTTCCTGGTTGCTCCGGCGCTGCACGCGCAGGATGCGGCGGCGAATACCTGGGCGATCTCAACCATCGACAGCTACGCCAATTTCACGGTGAAACACCTGGTGTTTACGACCGTGCGCGGTTCAATGGGCGGCATGAAGGGAACTGTTGTTTTCGACCCGAAGGACCCGTCGAAAGATTCCGTGGAAGCGACGCTCGATGTGAGCACGTTCAGCACGAACAACGCGAAACGAGACGATCAGGTGAAGACGGATTTCTTCGAGGTGGCGAAGTCGCCGACGATCGCGTTCAAGTCGACGAAGGTTGTGGCCGCCGGTAAGGGGAAGCTCAAAGTCACAGGAAATCTGACTATCAAGGGAATTACAAAACAGGTGGTGTTGGATGTGGACGGCCCTTCGCCGCCGGTAAAGGATGCGCAGGGACGAACGAAGGTCGGAGTCGAGGCCACGACGAAGATCAGTCGCAAGGATTTCGGAATCGTAGGGACGCAACTGGATGGCGCAGTGGAGGCTGGCGGAATCATCGTATCGGACGAAGTGAATCTGGAACTGGATATCGAGATGCTGCCGCCGAGCCAGGCCAATATTGTGGGACCTGCCAAACCGAAGTAAAGATTCGAGGCGCAAAAAAAACCGGGACCCGAAGGCCCCGGTTTGGAGCGGATGCTAAGTCCGCGCCGCGTCGATCAGATTTGAACCTGTAATTGAAATTTCCTGGTCCCCTTCTCAACGGGGTGATTTCATCGTATCATTGCCGCCGCTTCAGTTCCTCCAGCGCTTTAGTAAAGATCGTCGCGAGATCGCCCGGAGTTCTGCCGGGGAACCGGAACGAGGTATTTCTGCCACGGCCGCTCAACACGAGCGTATCGCCACAATAATCCGCATTCAGTTCGTGGTACTTGTTCCAGGGCCAGTCGTACAAGGGCCAGAATTCCTTTGCTCCCATGCATCCGTTCGGCACCTGTGCTGCCGAATGGCGTCGGCTATCTCGATCAAGGCGTCGCGGGTGCGCCGGGCGGCTTCCTCGTCGAGATAGATCTTGTCTCTTGTCACGCCGCTCTCTCCGCCGTCGCCGTTCTCTCGAGCTGACAAGTCGACGACGAGGCCGCTGATCTGACGGCCGCCGTCCACCAGCGCGACTGCAGTGAACGTCGCCTGAATGGCGGAATACTGCAGGTGTCCGACCTCGACGGACCACGCGGTGCGGATGCCAGTCACGGTGGCGAATGCTTCCATCGGTGACGGTTCGGTACCTACAGGTGCCGACTGCGACCACGCTGTTGTCCCGAACAGCAGGCAGAGCCAAACAGAGCTTCGTATCATAAACCCTCCTCGAATGGGACGAATTGGCCGCTCCTTTTCTTCCCGTTACGTGAGTTTCTCCGCGATGGACTTTCCCTGTAAGAAGAGCAGCAGGTAATCCGGGCCACCGGCTTTGGAGTCCGTGCCCGACATGTTGAAGCCGCCGAACGGATGGGCACCGACCATCGCTCCCGTGCATTTGCGGTTGATGTACATGTTGCCTACAAAGAACTCCTCGCGGGCGCGGGCGACGTGGGCCGCGTTGTTCGAGTAGATTGCTCCCGTCAGGCCGTATTGCGAATCGTTGGCCATGGAGAGCGCGTGATCGAAATCGCGGGCTTTGGCGACGGCGAGCACCGGGCCGAAAATTTCCTCCTGGAAGATGCGGGATTTCGATTCGACATCCACGATTACGGTTGGAGGAATGTAGTGGCCTTCCGCGGGAACGGCGCTGTCGCCAACCAGCACGCGGCCTTCATTCTTACCGACAGCGATGTAATCCAGGATCGTCTTTCTGGCGCCCGCGCTGATTACCGGCCCCATCGCTTTCGCAGGATCTTCCGGGGAACCGACGGCGATCTTTTCGGTGCGCGCCTTCAGTTTTTCAACGAAGGAATCGTAAACGCGTTGATGCACAATCGCGCGCGAACAAGCGGAGCACTTCTGGCCCTGATAACCAAAGGCGGAAGCTGCGACACCTTCCACAGCCGAATCCAGGTTGCAGTCGTCGTCCACGATGATGGCGTCTTTGCCTCCCATTTCGGCGACAATGCGCTTGATCCAGATCTGGCCAGGCTGGGGGCGGGCTGCGAGTTCGTTGATGCGCAGGCCAACATCGCGCGAACCCGTGAATGAAACGAAGCGCGTTTTCGGATGCTGCACCAGGATGTCGCCTACAGCGCTGCCACTGCCAGGGAGAAAAGAGAATGACTCCGGCGGGAAGCCGGCCTCGAGAAGAGTTTCGGCGAAGATTGCGCCGACGGTGGGAGTTTCGCTCGATGGTTTGATGACGACGGTGTTGCCGGTGACGAGAGCCGCGACAGCCATGCCACAAAGGATGGCGAGCGAAAAATTCCATGGTGGAATTACTACACCGACACCCAGAGGCAGGTAGCGGAATTCGTCGCGTTCACCGGGCATCTGGACGACTGACGGAGGCGCACTCAGGCGCACCATTTCCCGCGCATAGTATTCGCAAAAATCAATAGCTTCGGCGGTTTCGGCTTCGGCCTCGATCCAGGTCTTTCCGGCCTCAAGCACCAGCCACGCGTCGAAATCGAGTTTACGTTCGCGAATCAGTTCGGCCATGCGGACCAACATCCGAACGCGGTCGGCGGCGGGAGTACGGCTCCATTGAGAGAAATTCGCGTAGGCGGTTTCGATGGCGCGCGCCGCCAGCTCCGGCGTGGCTTTGGCATGGGTACCGATGATTTCGTTTGGATTGGCAGGGTTGACTGAAGTGAGTTTGCCGGCAGTGTCAATACGCTCGCCCGCGAGGATGAGGCTATAGCTGCGACCCAGTTGATTTCGTACGCGGGCCAGGGCCGCCTGCATGGCGGCGCGGTTCTCCGGGGTACTGAAGTCGGTGTAAAGTTCATTGCGGAAGGCCGGGAGGTTCACGCTTCGATCATCGCATTTCCCGCGATTACGGGTTAGGGAGGCTGCGCTGGATGGCTCCGATCAGCGCGGTAACGGCGGCCTGCGAGGCGGCTTCGTTCCATTGCGCCACCGCCAGGTAAACGCCCTTCTGGAACTTGACCTGGCGGCCCGACGATTGCATACGCTGAGCGGCCTCGAACGCGCTGGACGACCCGCGGTAGCCGCACACCCAGACGGTCGCGGCGCCTTCTCCCGCGTAATCGGCTTTCCAGCAAACCGGCGGCGTGGTTGCGGCCGGCAAATGGTCGGGCGGCTGCGAGACGTCCATCTTTTGCAGCTTCCAGCCAGGGGAGACAGAGATCGGGAGATCCGGCTTCGATGCATCCCCCGGGGTGCACCCCAGGATGCAGGCGGCGAGCAGCGCAGTTATGAATAGTAGACTGGAAGTTCCTCGTCGCCGGGTCACGTTCACAGCGTACCAACCCGCTCCGAATTATCGAATGGCAAAATATAAGGCCTTTAAGAAAAAGCAGGATCTGCCGCCGCAGGTCAGACCGGGCGCTCCGTGCCTGGTGATTGTGGCGATCGCGATCCTGCTGGTTGTATTAGCGATGTACTTTGCGATGAAAAATGCGGGCTGATTCCAGACAGACAAACGAACTTCGTGCCGTCACGATTGTTCCCGGGTACCTGAAGACGGCGGAAGGTTCGGCGCTGATCACCGTGGGCAATACCCAGGTATTGTGCGCGGCCAGCGTGGAGAGCTCAGTGCCCGCATTCCTGCGCAACTCCGGAAAGGGCTGGGTCACGGCCGAGTATGCGATGCTGCCGCGCGCGACGGGCACGCGCACGCCGCGTGAAGTCACCAAGGGCCGCGCCAGCGGACGCACGCACGAAATCCAGAGACTGATCGGGCGCTCGCTGCGGGCCGTGATCGATCTGCAGTCGCTGGGCGAACGGTCGATCTTCATCGATTGCGACGTGCTGCAGGCCGATGGCGGAACACGCGTGGCGTCCATTACAGGCGCGTACGTGGCGCTGGCGCTTGCGGTGAAGCAGATGGTGGGTTACAAGATGCTTCAGCGGTCGCCGCTGACGGGCATGGTTGCCGCGATCAGCGTGGGAATTCTGAAGGGCGAAGCTCTGCTCGATCTGAATTACGAGGAAGACTCGCGCGCCGAAGTGGATGCCAACATCGTGATGACCGATGGCGGGCGTTTTGTGGAGTTTCAGGCCACGGCCGAGAACAAAAGTTTCGATGATGAACAGATGAACCAGATGCGGGATCTCGCGCGTGAAGGCATTGCGAAACTGATCACCGCACAAAAGGCCGTCATTCAGGCCGCATGAAGATCTGGTGCGCGACAGGGAATCCCGGGAAGCTGCGGGAGTTTCATCTTGCCGGTGAATTGCTCGGCATTGACGTAGAAGCGCTGCCCGATTTGAAATCTATTCCGGCTCCGGAAGAAACCGGCGCGACGTTTGAAGAGAATGCGGGGCTGAAGGCTGCCTACTATAGCCGCTTTGCGACTGGGTTGTTGTTCGCGGACGATTCCGGGCTCGTGGTGGATGCACTGAATGGCGAGCCGGGAGTTTATTCGGCCCGATATGCGGGGGCGCACGCGACCGATGAGGCCAATAATCGTTTGGTGCTGGAGCGGTTGGGGGATAATCCGAATCGCTCCGCACGATTCGTTTGCGCTATTGCGATTGCGCAGGGCGGGGACGTCGTAGAAACCTTCCGGGGCGAGGTTGAGGGCGAGATGCTGAAAGAAGCGCGTGGGCCGGGGGGATTTGGCTACGATCCGCTTTTTTATTACCCTCCGTTCGGATGCTCGTTCGGTGAAGTGGAAGGAGAGCGGAAGTTCGCGGTGAGCCATCGCGGCAATGCCGTTCGGGCCATGCTGGCTTATTTGGCTAAGAGCCAGCGTCAGGGCTGAGTGACGATTATGGTGACTGGCCCCTTTTCATCCACTACGGTGTAACCGGCCGGAATTTCAAACAGCGAGATATCGGGTTCTTCGGTGCTGATGTGAGTTAATCGGATGACCGAATTCTGAGTCACTGTGTTTGTTTTCCCGAGGACTATGACCCGCAGTTGAGGAGAGTACCAGCTTTCGGTGGTCTCGACCAACTCGCGGTCGTTGTTGTTGGCGCCGGCGGGTGTCCGAAAGGTCTGGAGAGTGCCCGAAACTTTGAGCCCTTCCATGACTTGTTCACCCAGATCACTCGTGGATTCGGTGCTTTGGGGACGGTTAACCGGTGGCACCAGCGGTGAGGGTGGATTCGTGTCCGGCCTGGGCAGCGGGAAACGATGTGCGACGTGGTGAACCGGATCGAGAATTATTTCCACGTCGTCCACCGGGTCGTCGATCCGAGGAAAAACAGGAGCTGGTTCCGTATCGCCTTCAAGGGCTGTTTGACGGCGGTCTATGCGCGTTCGGCCCGATGAATCGCGATAGAGTTTCACGACGGGTTCCTTATAGACGGGTGACCGCGGAACTTGAAGATTACTTGAGCTTTCGAAGGTTTGCTCCGCTGAGTAGGGGACCTCGTGAACTACGTAATCGCTGTACTGGCGTGGGACGATCGTGCTGGTGTACTGGAAACCATTGGCGGTCCGACGGCCGCTCCAACCCGAAGCGGTGGGCTGAGTTGGTTGCCCATCGACGATCTTCCATCCATCGGGAACGCGGAACAGCGATGGGTCGGGTTCGGCGGCGCTGATGTTCAGCCAAACATCGGCTCTTCCGCCCACTGGACTGACGCTCTTATTGAGGACGGCCCCGTTCACGTAAGGCCATACCCAAGTCTCATTGGTGAGGGTAAACCCGTTAAGGGTTGTTGTCGTCCTGGTGCCGTCGACGGTGACACCCTGAAAGGAGTGAGTGCCCAGGCTTTCTTTCTTTGACGTGATGGCAGGATTCGGAGCACTGGCCAGCGAAGCCCCATCCGGGGGGATCACCGGTTTCAGCGGATGGAAGCGCCAGGCCAACTGGTTCACCATGTCCAGATCGTACTCGATTTCCGCCGCGGGATCGAGAATTCTAACCGTGGCGGGGGCGGGCTTGCCGTCCGGTCCCGCGAAGAAGAAATTTGACTCCAGCCGCATCGTGCCGGCTGAGTCCCGGTAATCGACTGCGATGGAAGGCGCGGAGCAAAGGCGCGTTCCGTCCACGCTAACCTTCAATTCCTGGCTGACGCGCCGGGCCGAATAGGGCTTGCCGGTAATGGCCGTGGGGCTCGGAAACGGCTGGGGTTGTTTGAGAATCTGAGTGGCGCGAAGACTAGCGGCGCTCTGCAAAACAACAGGCGTGTAGCTACTGCAGAGGACGTCATCGCCGGGGCCGTTCACGGTTTGCGCATGTGAACAGACAACGCCGAGAACCATCAGCGATAAAGTGAGCGGCGCAGTTCGCATTTTTTGGGAAACCCGCAATAATTGTAACCGAAATTTCGTCAGCGTCTGCAATAATGAGCGAACACGTTCCAACCGCATGCCCTCACTGATTGCCCGCGCAGAGAGCTATTTCGAATTCGCCGCGTTGGGCACTTCCTGGCGGACTGAGACTCTTGCCGGCATTACGACTTTCATGACGATGGCTTATATCATCTTCGTGAATCCGTCGATTCTGCATGAGGCGGGGATGCCGATTGCGGGTGTGACGGCCGCGACATGTCTCGCGGCAGCGGTTGGCAGTCTGCTGATGGGCGCATTGGCCCGGTATCCGATTGCCCTGGCGCCTGGCATGGGGCTGAACGCATACTTTACTTACTCTGTGGTCAAAGGTATGGGGGTCGATTGGCATGTCGCGTTGGGCGCCGTGTTCCTCTCAGGCGTCGCATTCCTGATCCTGACCGCGCTCGGTATCCGGCAGATGATCGTGAATGCGATTCCTGCCGAGCTTTATTCATCGGTGGCGGCGGGAGTGGGGCTGTTCATCGCGTTTATCGGGCTGCACAATGCCGGGATTATTGTTCCCGACGCAGCTACCACGGTCGCACTAGGGAATCTGCGTGCGCCTGTAACTCTGCTGTCGATCTTCGGGCTCTTATTGACCGGCACTCTCCTCTGTGCGCGGGTGAGGGCGGCAATCCTGATCGGCGTTTTGAGCACCTGGCTGCTAGCGGCATTGACAGGAACCTTTCAATGGCACCCGGAAGCTTACAGCGTTGGCGCGATCACGTCGACCGCGTTGCAGCTGAATGTGAACGGCGCGCTCGGCCGGGGGTTTCTGGAAATCGTTTTTGTGTTCTTGTTTGTCGATCTGTTCGATAATGTCGGCACGCTGGTTGCGGTGGGTAAGAAGGCGCGGTTGTTCGACCACGCGAATCAGATCCCGCGGGTGAACCGGATTCTGTTCAGCGATGCGATTGCCACTATCACGGGATCGCTGGCGGGGACATCGACCGTGGTCAGTTATATCGAAAGCTCTGCCGGAGTTGCGGCGGGTGGGCGTTCCGGCGTGACCGCAATTGTAACGGGATTGCTGTTTGGTGTGGCGCTGTTTGTGGCGCCGCTGTTCGGGGCGATACCGGAAGCCGCGACGGCGCCCGCGCTGATTATTGTGGGCAGCATGATGATGACGAGCGTGGGCGAGATCGAATGGAGCGATTCCGGGATTGCGATACCGGCGTTTTTGACGATGATTGCGATTCCGCTGACGTTCAGCATCGCGAACGGGCTGGCGTTCGGGTTTATCGGGTATACGCTGCTGAAAGTATTGCGGGGGCGTTTCCGTGAAGTGAGCTGGATGGTTTACGTGCTCACGGGGCTGTTTGTGGTGCGGTTCTGGTATATGGGGAAATAGGCTCGTCGATAAGCAGTATCCCCGCTACGCGGTTGATGCGGTTTAGTGACGCGCTACTTCGCCGGGTTGACGAAATCTTCCATCACCGCTTTGCGCAACAGGATGGGCGGCAACAGACCCTGCGACAGGATGAAATCATGGAAGCGCTGCACGTCGAACTTCGCTCCCATGGCCTTCTCCGCCGTCTGACGGATTTCCAGCAGCCTTGTGAACCCGTCGTAATATGACACGGCCTGGCCTGGGCTCCGAAAAGTGTACCGGTCCACTTCTTCAGTGGCGAATGCTTTTGACAGAACAACGTCGTCCTGCAGGACACGCATGGCATCGGCGGGAGTTACTTTGCCATCCTGGAGTTCGGGATCGAGGAAGGCGCGGGCGGCGCGCAACAGGCGAAGTTGGAGCGAAATCAGCTTGCCGTCATCCGGCATGTAGGGCAGCATGAACCATTCGGCGTAAAGCCCCCAGCCCTCCACGTTGGTGCTGTTGAACGCGTAAAGCGCGCGGGCCAGCGAGACGCCGCGCTCCACCATGGAATCGAACTGGAGTTCGTGCCCGGGGCGCGCTTCGTGCGAAATCAGGGTCCATGAAGCGGCGGCAAAATTGAAATCATCGTACTTCAGGGGTTCGCCGCCCGTACCGGAAGTACCCATCGGCAGCACAAACTGGCCACGCTCGCCTTTATTGTTCAGCAGAGGCGGGGCTGTCATGTGAGGCGCGGGCTGCTGGGCTGTTTCGGCTTCGGTGGCGAGGCGAATAATGGCGGGGCGGGTGGGCAACGTTACCAGGCGGTTGGTGCGCACGATGGCTTCGATTTCAGCGAGGCGGTTCCTGTAGTGCGGCAGGATTTCGTCGGACTTGAGTTGCTCCTTCTTCAGCTCGCGGATCACATCGCGGTAATCGGATGAGGGAAGCTTGCGCGCGGCCGCGATGCGCGCCGCGATGGGTTTCATTTGCGCCTGAATATCGGTGAAGCCGGCATGGGCCACTTTTTTCAACTCGTCCGGGGTGTAATCGACACCGGAGTTCGCAAGCCGCATTTTGTAGATTTCGGGCGGCAGGCGGAAATCGGTTCGCGCCTTTGGTAAGACTTCGCGGCGCACGAATGCGTCGTATTCGGTCAGCTGCGCTTTCAGTTTTGCCATGGCGGCCCGATAGTCTTTCTGTCGATATTTTTCGAGCAGCAGGCCGATGCCGGTGATGTAGGTGTTGGTGTCGCCGAGATCTTTTTCGACTTCCTCTTTCGAAGGACCCAGCAGGCCTGGTACTTTGAGCCGTTCGCGGAAGCGGGCTTCAGCAGCGGCAGTCATGGCAGTGAAGCCCTGCGTCAGGCCAGTGTACTTCTTCAGTCGCACTACCGCGGCGGGACGACGATTGGCGGCGATCTGATCCTCGAGAAGAATCTTAACGCCTGAGTAGATTGTCAAGCCGACGTTTGTGTAGGGCAGAAAGGTCTTGTAAACCGCGTCGTTGTTGCGGATGTCGCGGTCGGCGCTTTGGATCAGAATTTGCAGGTCCTGACGGACGAGCGCATCTTTTTCCGCGGCGAGCCTTGTCTGCAGCTGTTCGCGGGCGGCCGTGAGATCGGCCTGAAGCTTGTCGTGGCGGTCAGGCGAAAGGATTGTGATGCGGTCGTCAATACCCTGCACGCCTTCTTCGGCTGCGTCTTCCGGGGCGTATTTTGCTTCCACGTCGATGAGAATCTGCGCATTTTGATTGCTGCGCGTCACCCAGGCGGGCGGCGTCTGTGCAAAGGTAGCGCCCGCGATTGACAGCAGGAGGAAAGTACGAATTACGACACGCATAATTTCAGCTTAACGGACGCGCGGGTGTATGTTGAGGCATAGGTGAACCGTCATGGATACGAAAAGGGATGGAATGGCGACAGTGTTTCAATCATCGGACCACACCGCCGAAATGGTAGCTGAGACGATTGCGGGCCTGCTGAAGGCCAACGGTATAGAAGCATTTGTCAGAGGCATTGACGTTTTGCCCGGAGCCCATGATGTGGAAGTGATGGTGCCGGAAGAGAAAAAAGTGCAGGCGCAACAGTTAATTGCAGAGGCGCAGAAGGACGGACCGGCGGCGGCCGACGCGGCTGAACGCGCGTCAGAGGCTGTTTGAAGATATCGGTCCTCATGCTGCTGTTTGCCGCTGCGGCATTCGGCCAGAAACCATCGATTACTTCAGCTGGAGTGGTGAATGCCGCGTCTTGGTCGTCTCCGATCGCTCCGGGTGAGCTGGTGGCGATTTTCGGGACGAACCTGGCGACGGCGCAGGCGTCCGCGAATCCGCCTTATCCGAATACGCTGGGCGGAACGTCGGTGACGATCAACGGAATTGCGGCTCCGGTGGTTTTTGTATCGTCCACGCAGGTCAATGTGCAGGCGCCGGCTTCTCTGACGGCGCAGGGCTTTGACATCGGGTCCGCTCCGGTTGTGGTGAAAACCGACGCCGGAGCGAGCTCGGCCGAGGTTGTGGGAGTAGCCAATGGAGCGCCGGGAGTCTTCACTGCCCAAGCGAGTGGATGCGGGCAGGCCGCCGCGCTCAATATCAAGCCGGACGGAACCGTCTCGGTGAATTCGTCATCGAACAGCGCAGCCCCCGGCGATTACATCGCGTTATTTGGGACCGGCTTCGGAATGGCGGAGCAACAGCCGGCGGACGGATTTGCGGCGACCGCCGCCTCCACATTGCGCACGTCAGCGACATTGTTCCTGGATGGAGCGGCTGTTCCATCGCTCACATACGGCGGGTTGGCTCCCGGTTTGGCCGGCGTGGATCAGATCAACTTTCAGGTACCTTCGCAGACTCGCAACGGATGCTCGGTGCCGGTGATAGCGTCACAGACGCTGTCGAGCCCGGCCACAACCATCAGCGTTGAGAAAGCGCGGGGGCAATGTGTCGATCCTGCAGTTCAATCGTGGGGACAGATCTTCCTGGCGCGGTCGATTTTCTCCGGGCCGGGCGCGGTCAATGAAACCTTCAGCGCGTCATTTCCGACTGCTCCCGTTCCACCGGTGGTGCCTGTAGAGGCTGTGGTCTACGGGCCGGCCTGGTCCGTGGGAAACTCGGCGTTATCGGGCAGATTTTTGCTTTCGGCGGTCCCGATCAACCAGCGTACCTGCAGTGTGCCCGGTTATTCCAACCTTTCGGCGGGCACGATTCAGATACAGCCTCCCAGCGGACCCGCGTTGGAATTTCAACCTATGCCGGTACCAGGCGGCGGAGTGATTTACAACGGATCGCTGCCGTTCGGATTTCTCGGGCCTGGCGTTTATTCGATTTCGGGTACGGGGGGCGGTGACGTGAGCCTGAACGCCAGGGTCACAGTGGGCGCTCCCATTCAGATTCAGACGTCGCTTGCGCCTGCTACTGCGATTTCGAACAGCCAGCCGTTGAACATCAAGTGGACCGGAGGGACTCCAGGCACGCTGGTCCGGGTAGCGCTTTATTCGGGAAATCAGTTCGATTATTCTTATGCCGATGCCGGGGCCGGGTCGATTACGATTTTGCCGAAGTGCAGCGGGCAGCCGGCGTCCTGTGGTTTTGGCTTACCTACCGGATCCGATGCGCGGATTTCGATTGCAGTGCAGCCTGCTGGTTCGACAATCGTTTCGGCTCCGGGGATCACCGGTTCCGTGCAGCTGAATTGGCGGTACTATTACGAATTTCCGGGTCTGATTCTGACCGAGTAAAAAGGCAGGCTACAGGCTGATTTTCCATCGCGTGCTAACCTGAAATTCGTCAGGTCCCGGGCTCCGTGCAACGGGCGGCTGCAAACCCCGCCAGGTCTGGAAGGAAGCAACGGTAGTGGCTTTACCTGTGTGCCGCGGATTACCCGGGGCCTGGCATAATTCGGGCCCTCCATGTATCAGGTCATCGCACGCAAATACCGGCCCCAGTCGTTCGACGACGTCCTCAATCAGGACCACATCAAGACCACCCTGCGCAACGCCATCGAGCAGAACCGTATTGCCCACGGGTACATTTTTTCCGGCCAGCGCGGGACTGGCAAGACCACTACGGCGCGTATTGTCGCGCTTTGTCTGAATTGCGAAAAAGGACCTACGGACAAGCCTTGCGGCGTTTGCCCCAGTTGCGTGGAAATTGCGGCGGGCGGCGCGGTGGACGTAATCGAAATCGATGCGGCCTCGAATCGCGGCATCAATGAAATGCGCGAACTGCGTGAAAACGTGCGGTACCAGCCGGCCCGCGACCGTTACAAGATATTCATTGTCGACGAAGCCCACCAGATCACGAACGAAGCTTTCAACGCGCTGCTGAAAACGATTGAAGAGCCGCCGGAATGGGCGGTGTTCATTCTGTGCACCACGGAATCGCACAAAATTCCGGCGACCATTGCTTCGCGCTGCCAGCATTTCAGTTTCCGGTCGGTAGATTTTAACGATCTGATCGATCGCATGCGCGAGATCTGCACGTCGGAAGGCGTGGAAACCGACGACGAGACGCTGGCGGTGCTGGCCCAGGCCGGCGAAGGTTCCGTGCGCGATTCGCTTTCGGCGCTGGATCAGGCAATTGCCTGCTGCGGAAACAAGCTGAATGCGGATCAGGTGCGCGGGTTGCTGGGCGCTTTCGGGCTGGATGCGATGGCACAGGTAACGGCGGCGCTTTCGGCGAACGATGGTGCGGCCATGCTCGGGCTGGTGGATGAACTGGAGCGCAACGGCGGGAGTCCGCAACATTTTTCGCGTGAGCTGTCGCGGTATATCCGGAATCTTCTGGTGACGAAGATTGCAGGGGAAGATTCGCGCCTGGTGACGGCGAGTCCGGCTGAAAAGAAGGAACTCGCGCGGATCGCGGGGATGTTCGCGGAAGAAGATCTGACGCGATACCTGCAGTTCTCGCTGGAGTTGTTTCGGGATCTGCAGTTTTCCATGCAGCCGCGATTTCATCTGGAAATCGGGCTGCTGAAGATGATCCAGGCAGGCAAGTTGGTGGGGATCGAAGAAGCGCTGGCCAGTGTTGGGGGCGAGACGCGGCAGGCTGCGGCTCCGCCCGCAAGAGTTGCTGCTGCGCCTGCACAGGCTACGCCGGCTTATTCCGCTCCTTCGCCGGCACCGCGGGCGCCTGTGTCACCTGGGCCGAATAAGCCCGCGGCGCCGCAGCAGATCTTTGCCGGTCCTCCGTCGCCAGACGACGACTGGCGCGAAAAGCTTCAGAGCGGAATGATCAAGGCGGGTCTGCAGTTCTCCGCCGATGCGATGGGCCACGCCGAAGCCGCGCTCGTGAATAACGAACTGATCATCCGCGCGCCGAAGCAGTTCCAGCTCGATCTGGGCCGTGAAGAAATCGTTGCCGCGCTGAAGCAGATGGGGCATCCGACGCTCCGATTCAAAGTTGTATTTGGAGATGTGAAACCGCCAGGCGGCGAAGGCGGCCAGACCCCTAAATCAGCGCCTAAGCCGGTGGCGCAGGACGAAGTTACCGAGCGGGCGCTCAATCATCCGGAAGTTCAGAAATTTCGTGATTTATTCGGCGGAGAAGTTCGAAATGTCCGCAACCTCAAGGAGTAAGTGAACACGATGAAGATGCCAGGCAATATGCAGGCCATGATGAAGCAGGCTCAGCAGATGCAGGAGAAGATGCAGGCTGAGATCGCGCTGATCCGTGTGGAAGGTTCGGCGGGCGGCGGCATGGTGACCGTCAAGATGGACGGGCACAAGGCCGTGACCGGCGTGAAGATCGATCCGGAAGTGGCCGGGGATGTGGAGATGCTCCAGGACCTCGTGGTTGCCGCGTGCGCCGATGCGGTCAAAAAAGTGGACGAAGAATCGCAGCGCAAAATGGGCGGCATGCTGGGCGGCATGGGCCTGCCTCCCGGGCTCTTTTAGGCACTCGATCACGCCATGCCCGATTTTGCCGAACCGCTTGCGCGGCTGATTACGGAGTTCAAAAGGTTGCCGGGGATCGGGCAAAAATCGGCGCAGCGGATTGCGTTTCACGTGATGCGATCCGGGCGAGGCGATGCCGCGCAGCTGGCCGAAGCCATTCTCGATGTAAAGGACAAGCTCACGATGTGCGCGATGTGCAATAACATTGCGGACAGCGAGCTGTGCCAGTATTGCCGCGATCCGCAGCGCGATCAATCGGTGGTGTGCGTGGTGGAAGATCCGAATAATATTGTCGGGATTGAAGTCACGCGCCAGTTTAACGGGCTGTATCACGTGCTGGGCGGTGCTCTCTCGCCGCTGCGCGGGATCGGGCCGGAGCAACTGCGTATCAAAACGCTGATCGATCGCATTGCCCGCGGCGAGGTCAAAGAAATTATTGTGGCGACGAATCCTACCGTAGAGGGGGAGGCCACTGCTGTTTATTTGTCAAAGCTTCTGAAGCCGCTGGGGATGCGCGTTACGCGGATCGCGATGGGGGTTCCGGTCGGGAGCGATCTGGAATTTGCCGACGAAGTGACGATGTGGAAGGCGCTCGAAGGCCGGCGGGAAATCTGAAGCCGTGCGTTAGCATGTGGCATGTGTTTCCGTCACTTCGCACCGGCGCTGGTCCTGCTGGTTAGTTTTTCCGTCGCGGCCAAAGATAAGCCGATTCCCGTCAAAGTCGTCGTGATCGCGATGTTCGAACGCGGAGCGGATACCGGGGATCAGCCGGGTGAACTTCAATACTGGGTGGAACGCAATCGTCTGGATCGCGTAATGCCGTTTCCGCAGGGCTATCACGATCTGCGGATGAACAGCGATGGGGTGCTCGCCCTGCTGACTGGCGTGGGTACAGCGAAATCAACGGCGGCTGTCATGGCTCTGGGGCTGGACCCGCGGTTCGATCTCACAAAAACTTATTGGCTGGTTGCGGGAATTTCGGGGATCAATCCGGCGCGCGGCAGTCTGGGATCGGCGGCATGGGCAGAGTGGGTTGTGGATGGCGATCTTGCGCGTGAGATCGACGCTCGTGAGATTCCCGCCGGATGGAAGACCGGCCTGCTGCCGCTGCGGGGTTCGACCCCTTATGAAATGCCGCGCGATTCCACCGAAGGCGAGGTCTACCATCTGGAACCTGGGATTGTGGACTGGGCGTTTCAACTGACAAAGAATGTCGTCCTGGACGATTCGGCGGCTATGCAGGCGGCGCGGAGCGGTTATTCCCAGGAAAGTGCACGCAAGCCGCCGTTCGTGATGAAGGGTGACACGCTATCGTCGGGAACTTTTTGGCATGGCGCGCTGCTGAACGATTGGGCCACTGACTGGGTTCAGTACCACACGGGTGGCGCGGGTTCATTCGCAACGACCGCGATGGAGGACACCGGCACGCTACAATCGCTGACGCTGCTGGCGAAGGCGTCCAAAATAGACCTCAACCGCGTATTGGTGTTGCGGACGGCCAGCAATTACGATATGCCGCAGCCTGGGATGACTCCGGCCGAAAACCTGGCCCGGTTGAAGCTGGGTTCGTACTCGGCATTCGTGCCGGCTCTCGAAGCGGCATGGCGGGTCGGAAATACCGTGGTTGAGAATCTGGTGAAGAACTGGGCGAAGTACCGCGAGATGACTCCCGCCGGAAAGCCCTGATTACTTTTCAAACTTAGCGAATTTGTCTTCGAGATCGGCTTCGAGGCGTGCTTTTTCGTTGCCTTCCAGATAGCTGCGACAGGCCGCGGCGGTGCGGGAAGCAGTGCAGGGTGGCGCCGCGGCTTTGTATGCCGAGGTGGCCCAGTAACTTTTGCCCGGAAGGAACGAATACTCCAGGCTGTTACGCACCATCTGCTTCAGATCGGCGTAGCTCAGATTGTAGGTGAGTACGGCGCGCTCGAATTCCGCCGTGAGATCGGAACGTGAGACGCCTTCGTCATCCGTAGACAGGGCGACAGGAACGTCAAACTTTCGATAAACGGGAAACGGATGGCGGGCGCCGGTGACGCCCAATATTCCATCATTGCTGGTGAGGTTGATTTCCACCGCGACGTGCTTCGCTTTCATTTCGGCAAGCAGGGCAGGCGCGCCGGTTTCAAACATGATGTCGACACCGTGGCCAATCCGTTCCGCATGCCCCAGTTCGATCGCTTCGCGGATATGGAAACGCAGCCCCTCGGGCGGAACAAGCCCGATCCAAAGCTCGCCGGCATGAAGCGAGATGTGAACCGCGGGGTAGATTTTTTTCGCGTAGTCGACCATTTGCATGTGCAGGTGATAATCGCGCATGGAAAAGAGTCCGTCTTCGGGTTGTACAAAGTTGACCGCTACCACTCTGGGATCTGATGCCGCCAGTGCGAAACCCGCCAGAACCTGGGCGAAGACCTGCTCCGGCGGAGATTCGCGAAGCACTTGATACATGTAGCCGACTTTGACGTGGCACGCAGCGGATTCCGGAGTCGTGCCGCATGCGAGCGCTTGTGTGCGGGCAGTTTCCAACTGATCGACGCGACCTCGCAATCCGGTCACCAGTTTCGCCAGGCCAGCCCCCTCCAGCTTTTGCCGCATCATCGCGAAATCCGGTATGAAGCCGGTTGTGCGGCCAAGATTTGAGATTGCGCCGCCCCCGGAGAGCGCCATCAATTCAAGGTAGGATTCATTCTGGTTGGCGGCGCGCTGAACGACCTCGGCGATGATGTCGGTGGCTTCTATCGGGCCGAAGCGGCTGAAGGTAGCGAAGAAATGATCGTGGCCCGATTGGCCTGCGGACGGCACGAAGTTGCGCATGGAAAAAACGTCGATCAGCGAATTCGCAAGGCTGTTATCCGTCTGCGTAACTTTTGCGCTCACCAGGCCTTCCGGGCAGGTCGACGAGCCGGTCGTGGGCGCTACGAGTTTCAACTGTTTCGGATCGACGCACAGACCGGCTCGCGCCGCCGCGGTCAACATGCCCTCGGCGTAAGCGGCGCCTGAAAGGTGGTTGTGGAGATCGGCCCCTTTCGGCATCCGGTAGAGGAATTCGTGGAGTTGCGGCGGGCTCTTGCGAAGCGCATCGAACTTTTTTTCCATCTGCGAAACCTGGCACAAGGCCGGGGCGCACGTCAGGAATAAAGCGGCAAGGATTCTATGGCGCAACATTTGTCTATGATCGCAAAGGCAAGCTTGTTGCGAGCGTGGCCCCAAAAATGCACCCGACCATGCATGAGCCTCAGAAGCGCTGCATTATTTGCAATGATCGGAACCGCGTTGTGGTCGATTCGTCTGGTGATGCAACTGATCAACGCCATTTCGGGAATGGCGGGCGGATTCGTCGCCGCGAATATGGTTCTGATCGCGCTGATCGATTTTCTCGTGGCGCTCAGTCTGCTGGTATTCTTCGCCGTGTTTTACGGCTCGAAGACCTAACCGTTCCTCGACCTGCGGCTCGCCCCGCCGCCGAGGCCGCCCAGATCGATCAGAACGGCGATGAGCAGCCACAGAAGATTAATCCCCGCGGTTGCCATATGGTTGTTGATTTCCCAGGCGTACACAAGCGTCGTGAGTGGAAGGAAGACGAAGCCCAGCACCGGCAGGAGCATTTCCCCGTGAAATGCGCGCTGCAGATACGTTGAGGTAAACCAGAGGACCGCGAGTACGACCCGCGGAAACAGCAGCAGAACGATCAGAAACAGGCAGGGCACAGTTCACCTCAGATCCGGTGAAAGCAAGTTTACACCCAATCCGGAACGTTTTCGCCTTTCTTGACCTTGATGTCTTCAGGAAATACGCCGCGCCCGTGTGGTGGCGGGAAAAGCGTCTTCAGCAATTCCAGACGCTTCCGGAGGCAGCGGCTGGGCAACTGGCGGGGGCCCGTATCCACATCGATGTCGCAGCAAATTCCGTGCAGGTACAGCGTCATCGTGTCTTCGAACGACTGCCGCGCATATTCGCGGAACGGTTTGCCGTCGCGCCGAGCGTTCATCGGGCGCCGCAGCAGAGCCTGTTTCAGCCGCCAACTGCGCTCATCCACTTCGCCGTGCATTTCGCTGCTGAGTTCTTCGCGCAACAAGCTGTGCCAAACGTCGTTCACTTTTTTGGGCCAGCGATGCGAAATCGCCGCGGCAATTTCGTCGTAGAAAAAGTAGTGATAATCCGCGACCTGCTCACCCTTCACAGTGAAGAACAACATGATCAGCGAGTCCTGTTCCACACGGGCGGAAAGGGCCAGTTTTGCCTCCACCGGTTTCGTTTCCGTGACGGCGGTTCCCGTCTGTCCCGCACCTTTTTCGAGATAGGGCGCGAGCACCACGCCGATTTTCGGCAGCAAAGCGCGCACGGACGGCGGCAGCGACTCGATCGGGTCCTGGAGATACTGTCGCAGATCCTCTTCGGCGAGCTGTATCATCGGATACCAGGAAAACTGCTTGTTGATCGGCGTCATCTCCGACCGAATACGCCGGGTGAGTTCGTCTATGGTGTCACGGGAATGGGCAACCGCGGGTTGGCCGTTTTGGCGGGGCATTTCCAGAATCGTTTTTTTGGCCATCGGCAAGAGTCGGAACGCCTGATTGTATCAGGCGCGCGGTATTTCGGTATGATGTGGATCCCAGATGCGAAACCCAGGTCAGCCGGTCGGGGTGGCAAGCCTGACAGTCCGGATGACAACTCCGGCGGGACGACCGGCTTCAAGGCGCAAACTGACTCCGACTATGCGGGCGGCGGATTTGAGTCCGGTAATCCGGGCTTGAACGGCTTCGCCCAGTTTTGACCGGTATGCGGGCGGAAATACGGCGATCGCCTCCAGAGTGCTCGATGGATCGGCCTGGGAGCACAGTGACTCGACTTCCGGCCACCATGCCGGGTTCGCGAGGCGAATCCGTACCCAGTGGTTGAGACTGGCCGGGATCGGCGCAGCTGTGCCATCCGGATGGTAGGCCAATCGTGGATGCAGGTGATCGAGCACCGGGGAAAATACGATCAGTCCGTCGTTCTCGCGAAGTACCGGCACGAGTTGTCTGGCTTCGTCCGCTTCAAACGCGATTTCGGTGCTGTCCTCGAGCTTCGCGGATGCTCCGGCTGGAGTGTCGGGCAGCGGACTCCGGTTGAAACTCAGCGGGCTGCGGGGCGAACTCTTGCCGGGAGGAGGCGCAAGAATCGTCAGGGTTTCGCGTATCTGCGGCGGAGGCGGCGGATCGGCGGACGCCGCCGGGGGAAGCAGAGACAAAAGCCACTGGCCCCCGATCAGCACGAGTATCGCGGCCGTCTGGAAACTTAAGCCGAGCGCCCAACTCCTCGCACTGTGGAGGGTTGAAAGCCAACCCGATTCATCCGCAAGCAACAGGAACATACTTGCTCCTCAGGCGAGTCACAGAGGCTGCGTAGCTCTCAATCCTGTCCAACACAGGCGGAGCCGCATTTCGCCAGCCAGGACCGCCGTTGTATCCACGGATGACTGCATCTTCGTCGCCATCGAAATGGTCCAGAAGGTAGCGCATGATTCCTACCGAGGCCTGGACGTTGTAATCGTAGTCGGCGGCGAGGCGGCCCCTGTCGAAGCCGAAAAGGTCGGCCGTGGATGGCATGATCTGTCCCGCGCCGATTTCACCTTTCTCTCCGCGAGCGAGGTTGTTGAAGCCCGTTTCATGCTCAAGAATGGCAAGGGCGAGGGCGGGACGGATACCCGCCTGGCAGGCTGCCGCCCGAACCCGGTCGCGCGTCGGGTCCAGCAGCCCGGAGGCCAGCATTTTTGAGACGGAGACAGCCATCCCGGCTGATCGCCCGGCGCCCGCCCGGGCAGGCGGCAGCGATTTCGGCTCCCAATCCCGAAGAAGCTGCGAAACGTCCCCGCCGGTTACGATGCGTTGCCGCAATGCGGCAAACCGCGCGGCATAAGGATCACTCCCAAACAGCAGCGGTATTGCCCACAGGGCGGTTAGCCCGAGCCGGATTGCACCCGTCATTTCGTCCTGGGCGGATCCGCCGATTTAGCGTCGTCATCCTCCCCGTCTCCCGCCTTCGAAGCGAGTTTTGTCCCTCGGCTGCGTGACATCACGACATCTTCGAGATGTTTGTGATAGTTCTGCCAGTCCTCGCGTTCCCGGGCAAACGCCGCTCCCTGCTCGTCGAGCGTTGCGGAGACGCGGTTCAGGGTATCGATTAAAGCGTGTTCGTTGGCGACGTACTGTTCGTCGGCGCGGGCGGATGTTTTCAGGACTTCGAGACGCTTCCGTACGTCGTCCGCGAGTTGCTTGTAGTATTCCGACTCTCTGGCCGCCGCCTGTTTCTTCGCTTCGCGTTGCCCGGGATCGGCATCCTTTTCGGCTTTGGAAAGCTCAAGGTTCGCTTTCAGGTCGCCTTCGATTAAAGCCGCCAGGCTTTCTTCTTCGGACTTCCGGAGCTTTTCCATATCGGGCAGGCCCGAAGATGCCGCTTCGAGAGCACTGGCCCGTTTGTGAAAGTTCTCGCTCAGCAGCTTAACCTGTACCTCGCGTGCGGCGAGGTATTGCTCGGCCAGTTTTTCATCTTTGCGGATCTCGCTGAGCGCCTTGTCAGCCGGCAGGCTGAGGAGTTTGGGCTCTATGTGTCCCTGCGCCTCCCACGCCTTCCACGCTTTTTCCGCTTTGACCCTGGCATGTTCCAGGTCAGTCGGAGTGTCGAGCGACAGCGACTGGGAGTGAGCGCCGAGGCAGAAGGCGAAGCTCAGCGCGGCGACGCCAAACAAATTCAGGACGTTCGGATTTCTTTTCCTCATGGGCGTTTCTCCGATTCTGAACCTCCGGCTATTCCGCGCCAGGAGAAAGCCGCTTCAGGTCCTGACGCCAGTCGCTGGTGGTTTCGAGCGGGCGTGCAATTTCGCGATCGCACGAGAGGCTGTGCCGGTAAAGGATGGCATTGTAGAGCTGCTGGTAGAGATAGAGTTCGGTCCGCGTGCTCTGCAGCAGGTCATTGATCTCCGCCAGACGGACTCGTGCGTATTCCTTCCGCTTCATGACCCATGCGTGTCCCGCTTTGTTCTGTTCGAGCGCGGCACGGGCCTTTTCCAGCTGTTCCTGTTTGTTGTTCTGGATGCGGGTCAAATCCTGAAGGGCCGCCTTTTCTTCGTTGTTGTCCACATGGTTTTCGCCGAAGGTGCGATCGAGATCGGCTTTGCGGCGATTGACCGACTGGAGTTCGAGCTGGAGTTGATTCACGTGGGCCTGGAGTTCGGCCGAATCGGTTCGGCTGGAGAGTTCCGCTTCACCCGAGGAGTCGCGGCTCTTGGTCCAGTAACCGACCGAATCCTGATAGTATTTCGCGTAATTGGCAACAGACTTCAGTTTGGTGTCGCGCGCCTGATCGATGATCTGTGTTCCGGAAGGATTGCAGCCGGCGCCCAGTTCTTCCAGTCTGTTCTGCGCGGATCGCCACGCCAGATCGGCTTGGTTGATGGCCACCACATCTTCCGGAAACGGATCGCGCGAGGCTGCGGCAATTGGGGGTGGCGGAGGAGCCGCCGCCGGCGGCGGGGGAGGGGGCGCCGACTGATAATCCGGCACGGGAGCGTTGTAGTTCCGGTCGTTATTACTGCCGTAACCGGATGGGCCATTGCTGTATGAGAGTGCGCGTGTTTCAGCGGGTGGTGGCGGCGGGGCGCTGTCGCTGTTCACGGGCGAGGAACCGGTAGTAACGGCAGCCGGGGCTTCGCCAAAGGGTGAAGGTTTGTTCTGCGCCCACATCCCCGCAGCCACTGCGACTCCGGTCACTACCACTGCGATTGAGTACTTATTCGACATTCGTTTGATTCTCCTTATATTTCAGATTGCAGAATGAATTGAGCGGCGCTCGCCATTACTGCGGCGAACACGTGGTACAAAAATCGGGAATGCGACGTTGCACGTCGAGCAATTTTTCTTTGAGGCCGGGATGATCGGGATCGATTGTCTGAGCCTGCGAATAGAAACTCCGGGCAGTCCGCGGATAGCGAACTGCCTGCTCATCGCCCTTGCTGATCCAGGCCTCGGCTGCACTCGTACGGCTGGTGATCTCAGCGCGAAGTTGTGTGAAACGCGTGTCGCAGGCGGGCGGCGCGGCCTGGTCGAGCAGTGCGCGCGCCATTTCAGGATGGTTGTCCTCCAGCAGGCGGCGGACTTCTTTCGCCGCGGTGTCCCAGGTTTTGCGCTGGCGCTGGAACGACTCCAGCCTGACGGCCATCTGCGCCATCGCGATACCCGCCACGTCGCGTTCGAGCGGGTTGTTGCTGCGGGCCTCGCGCGCGGATTTAGCCGCTTCCTTCATCCAATGTTCCGCCTCGTCGTATCTGCATGCGGCGACAAGCGAATCTGCCTCGGCCGCTTCCTGCGCCGCCGCAACGATCATTGAAGGACCGCGGCCGTCGTCCGCCGCCCGAACCAGAGGCACGGCGGAACAAAATACCAGAGCGGTACATAAACACATGCATTGCTTCGAAAGCAAAGATCTCGAAACGATTTGAGACTTCGTTCGTCTAATCCAGTGAGGCGAGGTGCGGTCCGTCAGCGGCATGGTCCCCACTTGGCACTCGGATGGCCGATATTAATTGAGTGGCAAGTCCCTGCGTTTACACCATTCGTGTTTTCGCAAACGGGGCCGTCTACCACCACTGTGGTGGATTTCAACCGGTATTCCGCTTCGGCGCATCCAGGTTGAAACAGTCGACAGCCTGCCGCCAGGCGCTACTCTGGTTATTTGTCCCCCGCCCCCAAATCGATTCTGATATCGGCTGGCGAAGCATCCGGCGATTACTATGCCGCGCTGCTTCTCGAAGAACTTCGGCGGCGTTGGCCGGAAACGGACTTCTTCGGGTGTGCGGGCGCACGGCTTCGGGCAGCAGGGTTGCGGCCCGTGATCAACGCCGAAGATCTCGCGGTAGTTGGCATCGTGGAGGTCTTGGGACATCTCCCGCGCATTTGGGGCAAGTTTCGCGAGCTGATAGCTGCCGCCCGGCATGAAAAGCCGGAACTGGCAATCCTGACGGACGCTCCCGATTTCCATTTCCGTGTCGCTAAGAAGCTGAAACAAATAGAAATACCGGTTGTTTACTTGGTGGCTCCCCAGGTTTGGGCGTGGCGCGAAGGTCGGGTGAAAACAATGCGCCGGATCATCGACCGGCTGCTCTGTATTTTTCCTTTCGAAGAGGCGTTTTTCCGTGAGCGGAACGTGCCGGTGACTTACATCGGGCACCCGCTGGTGGGGCGCGTCCGTCCGGCGCTCTCCCGCGAGCAGTTTTTCCGGAAACACAATTTACCTCTAAGCCGTCAACTCGTTACAGTGCTGCCTGGTAGCCGCCCCAGCGAGGTTCTGCGTCACGTTCCGGATCTGGTCCGGTCGGCGGAACTGCTGTCGAAAGATCGCGAATTGAGCTTTATTCTGCCGGCCTCGCCTCACTGCGGGGCGGCGTTTTTCGAATCCGCTCTGGCTGGCAGCCGGATTAGAGCAATTGAGGGAGAGGCCTGGGATGCCATGGCGCACTGCGACCTGGCGTTGGCCGCGAGCGGAACTGTGACAGTGGAAGCGGCGCTGCTGGGCGCGCCCATGGTGACTTTTTACAAAGTGACGCCGCTGACCTACGCGATCGGGAAGCCGCTGGTCAAAGTGCCGTTTTATTCGATGGTGAACCTGATCGCCGGCCGGAAGATTGTTCCGGAACTGATTCAGAGCGATATGACGGGCGAACGAATCGCCGCCGAGGCGGCGCCGTTACTTAGCGACGGTGCAGCCAGAGCGAAAATGAAGGAAGAACTGGCGGAAGTTGCGGAGAAGTTGGCCGGGCCAGGAAATGCCATTTCCGCAGCGGCCGATGAAGTAGTCAAAGTGTGGGGGAGGACAGTGTGAAGAAAGTATTTTCAGTTGTTTGGGGCGTAGCGCTGGCGGCGACGATGTCGTTTGCCCAGCAGAGCAGCACGCAACAGAGCGGCACGCAAACGAATCACATCGACGTCGATGGCTACACCATCGATGCGCAGATCAACCCTGCCACCCAGACCCTCAACGCCCACGTCGCTGTTCGGTTTGTTCCGCTTGACGACCAGGTGAGCTCGGCCACCTTTGAGCTCAATAATAATCTGAATATTTCGCAGATTACCGATTCCAAAGGGGCGTCGCTGAATTCCGCGCGGACGCAATCCGACAACACCGTTCGCGTGACCTTTCCCGGCGCTCTGCCGAAAGGCCAGATGGCGGAAATCAAGTTTGTCTACGATGGCCGCCTTTCGGGCGACGAGGAATCTCCGATCTACGGCATCAAATTCGCGGCTATTCAGAACGATTATTCGTTTCTGCTTTACCCCTCGCGCTGGTTCCCGATCAGCGGATATACCGGCGACCGTTTCACTTCGAAAATGAATGTCACGGTGCCGGAAGGCTATACCGTGGTCGGCAGCGGCGCGAACGGTTCGAAGCCGGACACAGTTGGCGGAACGATTTTTGCGTTTGATTTTGCGAAACCATCCTTTCCCGGCGACCTTGCCGTGGTGAAGGGCCAGCCCGTGAAAAGCTCATCGGGCGGCGTCACAACCACTCTTTGGTTCCGCGGCCCGCAGGCCGAAAATGCAAATCTCTACGGCGAGACTACCGCGCAGATGCTCGACCACTTTTCATCGTTGTTCGGACTGGCGCCGTACGCAAATCTGACGATCGTGGAAACCGCGGACGGTGCGCCCAACGGCTACTCGGCCCCAGGCCTGATTTTCCTCGCGCCGCGCGCCATTGCGAAAGAAGTGAATGCCAATGTGCTGGCGAATCAAATCGCGCGGCAATGGTGGGAAATCGACGTCTCGCCCGTGAACCGCAATCATATCTGGCTCGAAAACGGCATGGCGCTTTACTCGGAGGCGCTCTGGACCGAACACGATAAAGGCGCTTCCGCTATGGAGCAGCGGATGCACGATACCGCCGTCACAGCGCTGACCGTGGACGATGTTCCGATGATCCAGACCGGCCGCCTGGAAGATTATTCGCCCGAATACTGGGCCTTGAGCGCGAGCAAAGGCGCGGCGGTGATGGGTATGCTGCGCAGCACCATGGGCGATGAGAAATTTTTTGCTGCGCTCAAAGCGTTCCTGACGCAGAATGCCTGGAAGCCCGTTACCACTGCCGACTTCCGCGCTGCCTGCGAAGCCGCCATGGGCGAGGAACTCCGCTATTTCTTTATCCAGTGGGTGGAGAACAGCAACGCGCCGGAGTTCAAACTCGAGTACACGATTTTCCGGACGCAGAAAGGCTTCCGCGTGCAGGGCAAGATTTCGCAGGACCTCGACACGTTCCGCATGCCCGTGGATCTGAAGATCGAGACCGAAGGCAATCCGGAAGAAAAGCGTGTGGAAGTGATGGGGACGTCGTCCGAATTCTCGGTTGAGACTTTCGGCAAGCCGAAGAGCGTGACCATCGATCCGGGCAACAAGGTGCTCCGCATGAGCCCGCAGATGCGAGTGGACGTGGCCATTCGCAAAGGCGAACAGTTCGTGCAGATCTCCGAATTTGCCGAGGCGCTCAAGGAATACCAGCGCGCTCTCGACACGCAGAAGACCAGTTCCATGGCGCATTACCGGGTTGGGGAAGTGTTTTTCCTGCAGCACAACTATCAATCCGCCGCGAATGAATTCCGCGAAGCGCTGAACGGCGACAACAATCCGAAATGGATTGAGGTCTGGGCGCATATTTATCTCGGCAAAGTCTTCGATATCACGGGACAGCGGGAACGCGCCGTGAACGAGTACACCCAGGCGCAACGAACCCGCGACAACACGCAGGGCGCGCAGGATGAAATCCAGAAATTCCTGAAGCAGCCATACTCCGAAAAGAGCAAGGAACTGGTCTGATTTTCCGCGAACGGCGGCGGCGAACCACGGCCGGAGAACCCCGCCCGGCGAACAATTGATGAGATTCCTTATTACGCTCGGGCTGGTTCTTGCCGCATCACTCGCCGGATCGCCGATCACGATGCAGGGCGATCCCCCCGGCGAACCCGGGCAGGTCTTCATGCTTCAGGATTACCGCTGGGTCCCGGTAATCGTGAGGCGCACGCCCACCGCCATCGAATGCAATTTTGAGGTGGTCAACGGCAGCCAGGCCGTGCACGCCGAACTGGTATCCGAACACGATTTTTCGCTCTTCTCCCGCCATCACGATTACGAAACCCTCGCGTTGACTCAGACCGGAGCCTCGGGCGGTTTCCGCTACATGGCGGAAACGCCCGGGCGGTACCGTGTTCTGATCCTGAACGACCGCGGAGCACCGCCCGCCGCGGTGTCCCTCATCGTCCGTACCGACGTCAATCCGGCACCATCCACTCTGTCGCGCGGTATTTCCAGTCAGCGAAAACTCGGCGTCATTCTGGGCAGCCTCACCCTGTTCTTCGGCACGGTGACCTGGTCCGGACGGAAACTGCTGCGCGCCTGGCACAACCGTTAAGCGCGCGTGCTACGATGCCCCCACATGGGCGTTGAACCCGCTTCCCCGCGCATTCACGATCTCCACAAGTCCGCCTTCTGGATTTACGGCGTCACGGCCATGATCATGCGGGAGCCAATGGGAACGGTGCTCCGCCACGCCGCGGCGGTTAGCTGGCATGATCCCATGGTGCGGCAGGAAGCGGTTCGCGCGCTCGTCGTACTCTTTCTGATGTCCCGGCAGTTCTTAGCCTCCGGTATCTATTTCGATCGCGTCTACCTGCAGCCCGATTCCCTCGATCGCTTTCCCCGCAGGAATTATCCGCTCGATTTTCTTTTCGGCATGGGCGAACTGTTGCTGGCCTTGGCAGCCTCCACCGTCCTCGCCCTGCCTACGCCAATGTTTGATTATCTTGTCGGCCTGAATCTGCTCGCGGCCGGGCTCCTGGCAATCCCCGCGGCTGTGCTGGACTATTCGACAAAGAGCCTGCTGGGCAAGGCAGCGATTTTTAATGCCGGAATAATGGTTGTTTGCGCCGGGGTTCGCGTCGTTTCGAACGAGTTCGCCGCCGGCGTGGTGCTGCTCGCGATGGGAACGGTTCAGATGAGTTTGCTGATTCGCGACTTCAACAAATCGTAAATTAAAGAAACTTAATCCGTGGCCGGGCGTCGTATCAGGTGCATGACGCCATCAAAATTCAGGAATGCCACCCGGTCCCACACCAGTTTCCTGGCTGCCGCGGAGAAACGCACTCTCATTGCGATCGCCGAACGGCTGCCGGACCGCATCAACTCCGACCATCTCACCGCGCTGGGCTTCATCTCCCTGATCGCAGCGGGCGCGAGTTACGGCTTCGCGCGCCAATATCCCGCCGCGCTCCTGTTGGTGATTCCGCTTCTCGCGCTGAACTGGTTTGGCGATTCGCTCGATGGCACTCTCGCGCGCGTACGCAATTGCCAACGGCCGCGCTACGGCTTCTACCTCGATCACATTCTGGATGCAATTGGAATGTCGCTGCTCATGACAGGCATGGCGTTGTCCGGCTACATCTCACCCTCGGTCGCCGCGGTCTTCCTGATCGTTTACCTGCTGCTTTCGATTGAGATCTACCTGGCAACTTATACGGTGGGCGTCTTCCATCTCTCGTACTGGAGTTTCGGCCCGACCGAGTTAAGGATACTGCTCGTCCTGGGCAACCTCTTTGCGCTGCGGCGGCCGGATGTGGTCATTGCCGGCCATTCGTGGCTGCTCTTTGACGTGGGCTTTGCGATCGGTGCCTGTGCTTTGGCGGTGATTCTTGTGCAGGCCGCCGTGAAACACACACGCCAGCTCTACGCCGAAGAGCCTGCGGTGAGAGCGCAAACAGCCGGATCCGTGAAATAGCGCCTGCCATGAAGCATTGGCTGCGGTTTAACGCCGTTGGCATCCTGGGGGCTGGCATTCAACTTGCCGTACTGGCGTTAATGCTTCGCTTGCATATCCACTATCTGGTAGCCACCGCCGTTGCTATCGAATTGGCGTTGCTGCACAATTACGCCTGGCATCGCCGCTGGACCTGGGCGGGGCGCACCGGGAGCCTGTGGCGATTCCATCTTTCGAACGGTCTGATTTCTCTGGTTTGCAATCTTTTGCTGATGCGGCTGTTCACCGGGGCTCTGGGTCTGCCACCGGTGCCATCGAATCTGGTGGCAATCACCCTGACTTCATTCCTGAATTTCGCGTTTGCCGCAAAGTGGGTTTTCGCACATTTGCAGGGCGAAGGATATGATGGGAAAGTCCGCACGGGACGCTAGCCATGGATACGGTTGCAGGGCCGAAGGCTGGGCGAAAGGTCTCCACCTGGCTGGTTCCCCTTATCGGGTTCACGATTTCGCTGGCCTCGCTGATATGGGCATTCCGCCGCTTTCCCATCGCTCAGATGGGCGAGCATCTCCGCACGATGAACTGGGGCTGGCTGGGTTTCGCCGTGGCGATCGAGGTGGCCACCCATTTTCTGGATGCATGGCGGTGGCGTGAGCTTCTGCGGCCCGCGAGCGTACCGCCTTATGGCGCCGCGCTGCAATCCGTCTTTGCCGGCCTGTTTGTGAACGATTTGGTGCCCGCACGGGCGGGCGAAGCAGTGCGGTGTTTTCTTCTCACATACAAGACCGAAATCCATCTGCCGCTGGTGATTACCTCGGTAGTGATTCTGCGGGTGATGGATGGGCTCTGGATCGTCATCCTGTTTTTCGCGACCTCATTGTTTGTGGAAGGGGCCGGGACCGTGACCGGCGTTATGAGCGTGTATGCGGCGGTCGTGATCGGGTTGGCTCTGCTCCTGCTCTTTGTCCTGTTCCGCAAGCACCACGCGCACGCATTCGTACGCAATACGAGCTGGGCGGCGCGCTTCATTCATTTCCTCGATGAGGTTCATAAACTGGGAAACTGGCGCGAACTGCGAATCGTCATGCTGAGTTCCGGCGTCTATTGGGCGATGCAGATTTGCGCCGCCTGGGCGATCACACGCGCTGACAATTTCTACTTCACATTCAGCCAGATGACCTTTCTTCTGATTGTGAAAAGCGTTGGAACGCTCGTGCCAACGGCGCCGGCGGGCGTCGGCGCGTTCCAGGCGACAGCGATTTATGCGTTACGCCATTTCTTTACTGAAGCGCCCGATGCAAAGATTCTGGCGGAACTGTTGTTTGGCTTTCTCACTCTGCCGGGGCTGGTGGGTGGCGCGATTGCGGTTGCGCTTGCGGGCTACAACCTGAAAGACCTTGTTCGCCATGCCCAGGAAATGCATCGGAAGCATAAGGCCGAAAAGCAGTGATCCGGATGTTGATTACCGCTGGGGATGGGAAGTGCGATCACTCCCTCCGCGCCGCGGCCGCTGATTTCATACAGGTGCGGGAACCCGGGCTCACGGTGCGCGATCTGGCTCGCTGCGTTCGGGATTTAGTTACCAGCGATGGTCCCCGCATCCTCGTGAATGACCGCGCGGATGTGGCGATCGCATGCCGTGCGGCCGGCGTACACCTTCGGGACCACTCCGTGTCTCCACGGGTGATTCGGCGGATCGCGCCTTCCGGTTTCATCATTACCGTGGCATGCCATGATGGCGATGCAGTTTTGCGGGCCGCCGCCGAGGGCGCCGATTACGCTGTGCTCGCTCCGGTCTTCGCGCCCTTATCGAAGCCGGCATCCAGGCCGCCACTTGGCCTCGCCAGACTTCGCGAGATTGCGGCCAGCGCGAAGATACCTGTCATTGCCCTGGGTGGTATTACGACAGGGAACGAGCATTTATGCGTGGAAGCGGGCGCGGCAGGCGTCGCCGGAATTACTCTTTTTCGGCGCCCGTGAGTGCGCGCGTGTGCGCCGCAACTGCTTTAGTAAGACCTTCGAGGCTGTACCCACCTTCCAGAACCGATACCACGCGGCCCCTACAGTGCTTGTCGGCTGCTTCCAGGAGTAAAGACGTCAGTTCGGCAAAGTCTTCGTCGGTGAGTGTAAACCGGCCAAGTGGATCGTTCACGCGCGAATCGAAGCCGGCGGAGATGAGGATCAGATCCGGCCGATAATCCTGCATGACGGGCAGCAGACGATTACGAAATGCATCCAGGATTTCATCCCGTCCGGCGCCCGCGGGAAACGGACAATTCAGCGTGGTTCCGTCGCCCTCATTTTCGCCGCGTTCGCGCTCGGAGCCCGTCCCCGGATACCAGGGCGATTGGTGAGTGCTGAAGAAGAACACCGAAGGGTCGTCGTAGAAAATATCCTGCGTGCCGTTGCCGTGGTGGACGTCCCAGTCGGCGATCAGTACGCGTTCCATGCCGTATTGCCGCTGCGCATACCGCGCGGCGACCGCGATGTTGTTGAACAGGCAAAAGCCCATGCCGCGATCGGCTGAAGCATGATGCCCCGGTGGGCGCACAATGCAGAATGCGTTATTCGCATGGCCATTCATCACCAGATCAATGCCATTCAGGCACGTTCCCGTCGCGTGCAGGGCAACTTCCCAGGATCTCTGCGAGATATCGGTGTCGCCGGTGGAAAGCAGCGCCTCGCCGGATTCCACGTCGCGCTGAGCAATATCGAGATACCCCGCCGTGTGACACAGCAGCAGTTCCTCGCGCGAAGCCTTGCGGGCGGTGGTGGCGGCCAGCGGAGCGCCACCCAGGCCGCGGATGGCCGCGTCCCAGCGTGCGGGCCGCTCAGGATGCCCGACTGGTACCGCGTGCTCTTTGGCGATGGGATCGGCCAGAAATGCGGTGGACATCGTTACCCCGCGGCGGCTTTGCGCAACTCCGCAAGCTGCGGAGCGCGGGATGCAGGGCTGTCCAGGCTAAATGTTCGGGCATCGCCCAGATCTTCCCGCACAAACGCTTCCGTCCGGGCGACTGCATCTTCGAGCGCCCGGTCTTTCTTGACGAAAGAATTCCATGCGATCGTTCCGGTGTCCGGATCGAAGTGCCACAGCCCCACCAGACGTCCGCGATCCAGAATCCCGTGGCTGGGTAAATCGTGAACGGCGCGAGTTTTCACAAGCGCACGGTCCGCGTCTTCCGGAGCGATCAGGCTGGCCGTCGCCCGCCGCAGATGGCTGATGTTATCGAGAATGCCGGTCAGAACATAATGTGGTTTCTTCGGAACCTGGAAAGCTGCGAACGCGGCCTGATCCGCCGCCGTGGCCAGCAGATCGCCCTGAACTGAAACCAATTTCAGGGGCTCGAGCGCCTCCTTCGCGGCCTTCACCCCGAGGCCTGAAAACCACTGAAATTCCCCAATCGATGCCGCGCCGATCCACTGGAAATAATGCCGTGCCAGATCGGTGAATGAACCCTGCGGCTGCATATCCCAGCGCGTGTATTTATACCGCTGCTGATCGATGCGCCCGTTGACAGGCAGGCGGCGGATTTCGCCGCCAGACTGGAGAAGTCCCAAAGTCAGCGGGAGCGTGGTTGTCAGCCCCTTCTTCTTGCCCTCGGGGCCCAGATTGCGGGCGGCATTCCCGACGGCCGACTTGAGGGCATCTGGTTCCAGCGGGCCGCCGCCCAAAGCTTTCAGAATTGCGGCCTTGAGTTTTGTTATTTCGGCATCGGTAACACCGAGTTTGCGCCCGGTGGCGAGTTCCGTCTTCGAAGAAAAATTTTCGCCCACTTTCAGGGCGAGCGCGTAATCCTCCGCTGGAAGAACATAAGTGCAGCCGCGCGCCGAAGGCAGTTCATGAATCTTCATTGCGGCCATTTCGGCATCCACCTCGGCGCGGCGCAACCCGGCCCGGGCGAACAACGTAAGGTAGGGGCTGGAGCCTCCGACCGACCGCGACCAGCCGGTTTTTTTCAAAACCTCGCGCGCCGTCTTGCCTGCCAGGCTGCCATCGAGTCCCTGGCGGTGCGACCACCATGCGCGAAGTTTGCTATCCATTTGGAATTAGTTTAATGGACCGTGATCGACGCCACGATGTCCGCCGCCCCGGCCGACTTGACGACCTTCGCGTCACCGACCGGACCCTTCGCCGCAATGCTCTGAAGTTGATCCACGAAGGCGGGTAGAGTGAACCACTGGAAATTCTGCGCGGTGTACACCGCGTCGTATTTCCCGTCGGTGCGTGACCGCCACGCCGCGAGCGCCGCGGCGAAATCAGGGACGGGACTGTTGAGGATCAGGCCGTCTGTACCGGATTGACTTCCAAGCGCATCGCCTGAAAACAAAATGCGATCGCTGACGTCGAGCAGCGTCAGACCGGTAGCAGAGTGTCCGGAAAGCGGCTCTACCTGAATGGTTGCGGGTCGGCCCGCGGTGTCGATCCCGAGGCTGATGGTGTCGCCCTGGGTTACTTCATGAATTACCTCGGAAGCATTCCGGAGACTGGTCCGCGCAATCGTCGCGCCTTTCGGAAGATAAACCTTGTTGGATGTGAACTGGCTCAAGCCTCCGATCTGGCCAGGATCGTCGCTGGTAACTATGACTTCGAGGGGTACGCTGCCGGTAAGCCGGGAGACAAACGCAGCGAGCCCCGGAGCGCCGGACCCCGTGCCGATGAGCAGTGCTTTCGTCGAACCGCGAATGAGATATAGAGAATTGTTTGCGTCGTCCCGGATCAGCCAGAAACCGGTTTTGATATTGGAAACCATCGCGTATCGCGTGAGATCTACCGTGCCGGACCAGCCGGGAATCTGAATCGCGTGATAAGCTCCGCCGCCGGCGCCCCCCGGATAGAGCATATTGAGGCCGTACGTCATTTGCCCGGTGTTGACCTTCGCAATGGCGACATTGCGGCCCACGGTCCCATAGGGCTCACCCACGATCATGCCGCTCAGAACGCCTTCCGCCGCCGATACCTCGTCATCCACATATTGTTTATCGAGCGGGCGGCCGCGGATGGGCACGGGTCCCCGGGCGGCATCGTCGATCTGATAAAAATGTGCCGGCAAAACGGCAGGGTTATCCAGTGGGCGCAGCACTGTCTGCAGGTGGCGCACGGTTTCCGCATACTGCGAAATCAGGCCGAAATGAGCCCAGACATAGCCGGAACCAATGGCATCGCCGGTGGCGATCAGATTATTTTCGACATCGAGATAACCCGTGGATCCCGGAGTATGGCAGTAGAGAGCGATGGCCCGGATCGTTCGGCCACCCAGTGCAATTTCACTCACCGCCGTGCCGTTGCCATGCGTGGTCGTGCCGCCGCCTTCGCGAATGGGAATGTAGTTGGCTGGCGCGTTGTTGCGGGGCCAGTCGAGATCGGGATAGTAGACGGCGCGGTCCGACATCTGGCTGTTCTTGCCGGTGTGGTCGCCGTGGCTGTGGGTATTGGCAACGACGAAATCGACCGGATTGGGGCGAACCGTCCCGTCGTTGTTGTGCGAAAGAAGATAGTGGACGATGGTCTTGACGTCGTTGGTACCCATCACCTCGGGAGAGTTCTGGGCCGTATCGATGAGCAATGCGCGCTCGGCTCCTTCAAGAAGGTACATGCTCGAACCCTGAGATGTTCCGCCGCCGGGCAGTTCGTCTTCGATGCGCCAGGTGCGTTGCCCCTTGGCATTGGTGGCCATCAGGTAAGCGGTATGCGCGCCCCATGGATTCGTGGTTGCGAAGCCAGTGCCGAGGTTGCGGCCTGAGGCGTTTTTGTATTCGGGCAGGAAGCCCGGAACGAGGCGATAGTATTCCAGCGGCGGCGCGGATTGCGCTTTCATCAGAGGAATGGCCGCGACGGAAAGGACTGCGAGCGCGGCAAAACGTGGCGTCATGGAGTTGATCTTACTACTACGGCGAAACCTTGTTCGTTAAGATGGCGTCTACTCGCACCATGCGGAAAACGACAAAAGCCGTCGCTGTCATCGCGGCCATACTTGTGCTCGCTGTTCCGGTAGCTATCTGGTATCGTGCCCGGGCCTTGCGGCGGGAAATTGAATCCGGTGTTCCCCGCATCGGGATTATCGATTTTTACGGCCTGAAGAAGATCAGCGCGCAGCAGATTCGCGCACGCCTCACAGTGAAGGAAGGCGATGTTGCGCCAATAGAGCTTGATCCCGGCGTGATGACCGCCCTCGCGAAAATCGTATGGAGGCTCTCGGGGCAAACCGATCTGGACAAAAACGCGGTCGTGGCCGCTGTAAATAGAGTACCGGGTGTCGTTCGCGCAAGCGTTGAATTCGTGATGGGCGGAGGCGATCCGCGGGGCACCCTGTTTGTCGGCATTGAGGAAGTGAACGAGCCGCTCTTTGAATACCGTCCTGTTCCTCATGGCACGGTGAAACTCCCCGCCGCCATATTCGGCGCCTACGACCAACTCATGAACGCCCTGCCCGAAGCCCTCGCGCACGGCGCGCAGGAAGACGATTCCCAGGGTTACGCGCTCCATTCCGACCCCAAAATGCGAGCCTTGGAAGAAAAGGCCATTGCCTTCGATGTTGCGAATCTCGCCCTGGCCCGCGATGTCCTGAAGAATGCGGCCGCCCCCGATCAGCGCATCGTCGCTGCCTGGCTGCTCGGCTACGCTTCCGACAAGCGTGCCGTAATCGCCGATCTGGTCGATGCGTCGCGGGATCCCGATGAGACGGTCCGGAACAATGCCACGCGCGCGCTCGGCGTTTTCATGGAATACGCCGCCCAAAAGCCGGAACTGAACATCACGGTCGATCCCGCCCCTTTTATCGATATGTTGAACTCGCTGGTGTGGACCGACCGCAATAAAGCATCCATGGTTCTGATCGGCCTGACGGAAAATCGCCCTGCCGACACGCTGCGGCTACTCCGTGAAAAGGCCCTGCCGTCACTGCTCGAAATGGCTCACTGGAAAGACAGCCATGCCTGGGACGCCCTCGAATTGCTCGGTCGCATCGGAGGGATGGATGAGAAGGAAATCGACGATGCCCGGGGACGGGACGATCGGCAAAGCGTATTCGCATCGCTCAACCGGTAAGACAATAAAGAAAGGACCTGCGCCCGAAAATGCGATATCGCGCTTCCATCCCGGCATTGATTTTGGCGACCGGCTGCGCTCAGTTCGGTCGCGCTCAGGACCCCGCCGCAGCTTCCTTCTCATCCAATGTCCAGGTTGTGAATGTCCTCGCGACCGTGCGCGATAAGAACGCACTTTTCATCAGGGATCTGAAGAAAGAGAACTTCACTCTTTTGGAAGACGGCCGCCCGCAGACGATCACCTATTTTTCGAGTGAAACCAATCTTCCGCTCACGATTGGCCTGATGGTGGATACCAGCCTGAGCCAGACACATGTACTGGATGCGGAGCGCGGCGCCAGCTTTCGTTTCATCGACGAAGTTCTGCGTGAAAGCCAGGACAAGGTCTTCGTCATGCAGTTCGATATGAACGTGAAAACGAAACAGGTACTCACGAGTTCACGTGCCGATTTACAGGAATCGCTACGCATGGTGAACACCCCCACAAAAAAGGAATTGCAGAGCCAGTATGGCGGCGGCACTTTGCTTTTCGACGCCCTTTCCGACGCTTCGAAAGAGGTGATGAAGAACCAGCAGGGGCGCAAAGCACTCATCGTGCTTTCCGACGGCGGCGACAACGGCAGTAACGCGACACTCGCTGAAGCCGTCCAGGAAGCCCAGCGCACCAATACCCTGATCTACACGATTCTTTTCACGGATGGCGGCTTCGGCAGCGCCTTCGGCCAGCGCATCATGCAGCGTCTGG
>JAICJH010000081.1 GCA_025928545.1 Bryobacteraceae bacterium
GCTCAACATAGACGCGATTTTCGGGAGTGAGTCCATTAGCCACTCCATAGCCAAAGTTGATCATCGCCAGTTGCCAGTTCGTTACCTCCGGCCAGTTGGGTTTGATGTATCTGGCATACAGACCATCCTGATCGCCCCACGGTATGATGACGAGCTTCGCAGAGACTTTATCGCGGATCGTTGCCCATTGCGGCGTTTTCGAATACTGGTCGTGGATGGATTTCAGGGCGCGCGCGATGGTGCTCTGCCCGCCCTGCGCGGTTACATACAGGGGACCGGGCTGATTATCGAGGAGGAGCGACTTGATGAGGTTGGATCCGTCCGTATCCTTCGAATAATCGCCGTCGAATTCCACGTTGCCCCATTTTATTTTCGATTTCAAAACCGCCGGCGCGGGGTAATCCGGGTCATGGACCTTCAGGTTCGGGTAGACTTTTGCGTAGGCGTCCACGATGGTGTCGATAAACACCGCGTCGGGGCCTTCGGTGGGCCAGCGCCACGATGTGCGCGGACCGAGACCCATGCGTGTGTACTCACGTCCGGGCATGTATTGCGTGGTGCCTTTGCCGTCGCCCTTCCAATGCACGCCGCTTGACTGATAGACGAGGCCTTCCACCTGAAAATCGGTCGTGTAGAGAATGGCGCGGATGAGCGTGTTGTTGTCGTCGAGTTCGGGGTCGGCAGTGATGACAACGCGCGGCTTGGTTGCTTTTCCGGGCTGCTGCGCGGCTGCGAGAGCCGCACAGGCAACAGCGATGGCGGGAATGAGGTAGCGTTTCATAGATTTTTATTGAACCCTGACGACGACACGCTGGTAACGTGTCATCGCAGGACTTCCATTGTCGGTGGCTTCCAGAATGACATGGATGGTCTGGCCCGGTTGGGCGTCCGGCGGCACTTTAAACATTGTGGTGAGGGCCGCCGGGTCGGCGATTGTGATGTCGCCGGGGTAGGTTCCGGCGTCGTTGTATTGCCACCACGTTGTCTTCACGCTGTTCTTATCCGGATCTGAGACAGCACCCTGGAGCTGTACCGTGGCTCCGGGTTTGGCGGAAACTTCGAGCGAGCCTTTGACGCTGACTTTCGGGGCGTGGTTCGCATCTGCGAATTTCGGCGTGACAGACCATTTCAGGCGAGCGGCAAAGTCGTTTTGCGCAGCGGCGAAAAAGCGCGCATTCACTGCCGCGATTTTCGGTGGAAGTGGCTGGCCTCCGCGGCCACTGCCGCCAAACCCGCCTCCCCGCGCTGCGCCGGTGGCCGCGGCGGCCGAGGCACCAGCGGGCTTATTCGCAGCGCTTCCCGCGGGCGCAACTCCCAATCCAATGCCGGGATCATCCAGGTTGACGGGCACGACCGGAGCGCCACCGCGTCCGCCGGCCGCAGGCGCATTCGCGGGCCGCCGCATTCCGCCCCAGCCTCCCGCGAAGCCGGTGTTTTCCCAGGCTCGCAGACCGTTATCGAGGAGATTCATAAATGTTGGGGTATCTCCTTCGCTGATGAACGATCCCTTGGGCAGCGTATCCCTGAAACCGTAATTATCGGTCGGGTCCATCTTCTTCCCGTCGCCATATACCCGATACAGTGAGCCGAGCGGGCCGCGGCTCAGGACATTCTCCTGATTCCAGGCCGGACTGATGTAAACCTGATCTTCGGGTGCAAGGTTGTTTCGAATGCCATACCCGTAATTGATCATATTCAGTTGCCACTCGGTGACTTCCGGCCAGTTGGGCCGAATATACCGGGCATAGAGGCCATCCTGATCGCCAAACGGAACAATGACCAGCTTCAGCGAAACTTTGTTGCGGATACTCTCCCATTGCGGGGTCCTGGAGTACTGATCGTAAATCGATTTCAGCGCCCGCACGATCGTGTTTTGTCCACCCTGTGCGGTTACAAAAAGCGGACCAGGTTTATTGTCGAGCAACAGCGCTTTAATAAGGTTCGATCCGTCGGTATCGTGTGAGTAATCGCCCTCAAATTCGACATTCCCCCATTTGATTTTCGACTTCAGCGCAGCAGGTGTCGGGTAATTCGGATCATGGACCTTCAGGTTTGCGTAGCTCTTAGCGTAAGCATCCACGATGGTGTCAATGAACTCGAGATATGGAGCCTCGGTCGGCCAGCGCCACGATGTACACGGACAGGGATTCGTGGCCGAAGACTGGCGGGCCGGCGGATTTTGCGTCGTGCCCTTGCCATCGCCTTTCCAGTGAAAGGTGCTGCTGTTATAAATCAGCCCTTCAAGCTGGAAATCCGTGGTGTAGAGAATGGCGCGGACCAGCGTGTTGTTGTCGTCGAGTTCGGGATCGGCAGTGATAACCACGCGCGGCTTTGCAGGCCTACTATTCTGCTGGGCCGACGCCAGAAGACTGGCAGAAAGCGCTATGGCCAGGATGCGGCTGAAGCCGCGTGTCCAACCGCTATTTAACACGAGCGCCCCCTACAGTGACGACGACCCGCTGATACCTTGTCAGAGGTGGCGCGCCTGAGTCTTCAACCTCAAGAATCAGATGGATCGTATCACCGGTTCGGGCGTCCTGCGGCACCGTGAACGTGGCCCTGGGCTTGTCGGATCCTGAAAGCACGACAGCGCCGCGGTACGTGCCCGCCTCGCGATATTGCCACCATTTGTATTTCAGCTGATTGCCGTCAGGATCGGTGGCCGTGCCCCGGAGCGCCACGATCTGCCCAGGTGCTGAATTGACCGTCGCCGACGGCACAGAAACTACCGGCGGATGGTTTGACTGCGCATAAGGTTTGAGTTGCCAATCCGCGCGTGCAGCGAAGTCGTTCTGAATTGCGGCTGTCCACCGGGCCTGCGGGTAATACGCATTCATCCTGCTCGCTACCTGCGTGCCTGCAGCGACAGGCGCATCCAGCGGCTTCGTCAGGACAAGGCCCGTGCCCAGACCTCGCGCTTCTGCGCCCACCTCATGGGCCTTCGAAATCGCGGCGGACAAAGTGATGCCCGCGCCTGTGCTCGTCGCCGGGACGCCCGCGGCGTGAGCCGTCTTGATTGCAGGCGAGACCGTGACGCCACTTCCTTCAATATGGATGGCAACGTTGCCGGTATGCTCTTTTCGGAGCGCGGGCGAAAAAGCCACGCCGGTTCCGGTGACGCCGGAAGTTCCCACGGACGTGACCGTCACCTCTTCGGCATTCGCGCCGTCCCCGATGGTGAGGTGGTCGCCGACACTGATTGGATCGAGGCTCACGGGAGGCGCCGCAGGCCCCCTGCCCCGCCCTCCGCCGCCGAACCCTCCTCCGCCACCGCCGCCCTGTGCCGCATTCCCTCCGCGACCTGGACCAGCGGCTGCTGGCGCTGCGGGTTCAGGGACGGGAACGTTAGTGAGCCGGATATCGCCGTCTCCGCCCTGCGCGGTGATTTGTTCCACCGTCACCGGGCCGTAATGCGCGCGGGTGGTCGGTGAGACGAGCGTGATGCCGGTACCACCGAGGCCTTCGGTCCCTACAGTCATCACTGTCGCTCGCTCGGCGGCGTCACCGGAATCAATGACGACGGTTTTCCCGGCGGAGAATCCGGCCACCGACGCGACCTTCAGCGCAAATGTTCCGGCAGGCGTCACAGTCGCGATCTCCGTGCCTGACGCGTGTGAAACCTTCAACCCACTCGTTACAGCCACGGCGCTGGCCGTGATTGGCGCACCAGCCGCGTGACTCTTAGTGAGCGCGGAAGTGAACGTAAGTCCCGAGGCTGCAATGGAAGCGTTCGCCGCGTGTGCCTTGGTCAACGTCTCGACGATATCGATTCCGGTTCCAGCGGGCCCAACGCTACCCACGTAAGAGATATGCACTGCCTCCTGATTCGGGCCTTCGTCAATCGTGATGGGCGCGCCCACCAGGAATCCGGCTACATCGGCAACCTTAATATTCCGCGCACCGGGCTGAAGTGCGACAGCTACAGTCGAAGCGCCGGCCGCGCGCGTGCCTTCCTGATCGGCGCCCTGGGCAGGGTATCTGGGTCCGTTGGTGGTGATCACCGCACGCTCCAGGTTTGCTCCCGAGCCGATCCATACAGGACTTCCGGCGAGAAAGTTCGCCGTGCTGGATATCTTCACGTTCTTGCTGCCCGTTTGAGAAGGCAGACCGAGCTTGGAGCCTCCACCTACGCCAACGACGTCCAGTGTGACGATCTCCTCGGTGTTGCCCGAGCCGATGCGTACCGTCTCGCCTCGGAGGAAATCCGTGACGCGGGCAAGCAACACATCGAGCGCGCCGGCATTCGTGGCTTCCGGGAGAGTCGACGATCCGGCTGCGAGTGTCGTCGTAGCACGCGCGATGATGAATTCACTCGACGGTTTGCCTGCCGCGGTTACCCTGACGGTTTCCGCCGAAGTTCCTGAACCGAGCGCGAGCATGTCGCCCGCCGCCAGATTTGCGGTGTTAGCGAGCTTGATGTTGGTGGCGCCCGCGGCGACAGGTCTCGAAAGCGTCGTGTTGGTCGCACCGCTTCCGACCCGCGCGACAGTGCGCGTTTCGCGGTCGGCGCCCGTGCCGATGCTCATCGGCTCACCGGCCTTGAAGCCCGCGACGCTATCGACCTTCACGTTCGTGGCGCCTGCCGCGACGGCCGCGGTCAACTTCGCCGCCGCTCCCTGCGATGTTCCGACTTCGCCGATCTCATAGCGTTTGCCCGTGCCCGACGATCCGAGCATCACGGCATCGCCGGCCCGGAGGTTGGAGATGCTGGCGACGCGGAGCCTGGTAGCCCCGGCCGCAGCCGCTTCCACCGTGGTGGTGGGCGGAAAGTCCGACGCGCCGCGATACGGCGACTCATCCGCGGTCTGCCGCTCTGTGGAACCAAAATACGACGGATTGTCGCCCCACAGGTGCGGGCCCATTTTGGTGTAGCGACCGCCCCAGTTTCCCTGGGTGGGGTCATAGTGATTTAGATCGGAAAGGCCGACCGGGAACTGCTGGATGAATTGCGGCGAGTCGCCTTCAGAGAACCAGTCGTGCGGCTGGAAGCCATTGCGGCCGCCATTACTCAGCGAGTAGTCCGCGAGAACCGGTCCCTTGCGGATCTTCGTGTCCTGGAAATTCGCCTGGAAGTACGACTTCAGTTCTTCCGGCACTTCGTTGACCCACGCGTAGGCAAACGCGCCGTACTGCCGGTTGTTCATTATGACGTTTACGTCCGGCCAGGTGGTGGCGAGGTACTGCCTGTACGTCGTGTCCTGATCGAGATCGATGATGACCCAGGTCTTTTCGGACACTTTCTTGCGAATGGCGTCCCACTGCGGCGTCGCCATGTACTGATCGCGGATTGATCGCAGCGCGGCCGCGACCACATTGGTGCCGCCCCACACGGAGATGTAGACGGGCCGGGGATCGTTGTCCAGCAGAATCGATTTGATCCAGTCCGAGCCTTCGGTGTTTACCGCGAATTCTCCAACGTCCGAGATGTTGCCGACCTTGACGATGCTGTGCAGGTAATCCGGTGTTGGATATCGGGGATCGTTGGCCTTCAGCATGTCGTACGCAGTCGCATAGTTACGGATCATGGCGTGGATCCAGTCCGAGCCCAGCCAGGTGACCTGCGGAATCGGCGGCACAGAGGCGGGGTTGCCCGCATGATGGAATCTGGACGTTGTCTCGACGATTCCCGCGACGTCCAGATCGTTTGTGTAAAAGATGAACCGGTGCATCGACGCGAGATCATCCTGCTCGCCGTCGGTAGTCACGATGACGCGCGGCCGGGATGTCCCGCCGGGCAACTGTTGCTGTGCCCTCGATACCGACTGAAGCAATAAAAGCACCGCCATGGTGCAGAGTACCCCGACCGGGATGGAAGTGCCTTTTCGTTTTTTCATACGCCGTTCCCTTGCTGACGGAATTCGGTGCTCAGTTGCAGCTGCGTTTCGAAGCTGTCCGGCCGCGGAGGCCGGACAGCATATTTATTCAATGATGTTCCGTCATTGAAAGGCAAGGCTACCATTCGCGCTGTTCCATACCGATAGATTCCACGTCGATACGGGCTTCAGAAGCGGAAGTCGGCAGCCAACTGCATGACGCGCGGAGCGCGGGTGCTGGTGATCTGACCCAACTGCGCATTCGTCTGCACTCCCGCCGCGTTGAACTGCGTGGAGGTGTTGACGCCGTTAAACTGCGTGTGGTTGAAAGCGTTATAGGCTTCCGCCTTGATCTGCAGGGTGCGTTTTTCGCTGCCGATGCGGAAGTCTTTCGCCATGGTCAGGTCCCAGTTGTTAAATCCGGGGCCGCGGTAGGTGAGGGGGGCGGCGTTGCCGAAGGTCCCCTGAGCGGGAGCCGCATAGGCGGCGGCGTTGAACCATTGTGAGAAGGTGCGCGGACCGGCGTTCGGATCGCCGATCACGACGGCACGCGCTGCAATACTGGAGCCGCTGTAATTTAGTCCCACGGACGAACTGGCTCCCACCGAACCGGGCGTGCCGGTGGCGAAGGTGCTGATGCCGGAAAGTTGCCAGCCATCGAACGCGGCTTTTACAAACGCGTTCGGGAGAAGCTTGCTCAGGCCAGGGAGGTGCCACTGGTAGTTCGCAACGAAAATCTGCGTTTGGTCGAAGTTGGCGAGGCCCGCCACCCAGACCTCATCCGCCACATAGGGATTGGAAGCGCCCGTCTTCGTCATGGCTTTCGACCACGTATATGCCAGGCCAATCTGCATGCTCTTGGCAATCTGGCGATCCACCTTGACCTGCAGTGAATGGTAATCTGTGGTGCCGTTGTTTGTCAGGTAGCTGAGGCTGGAGTACTCACGATAGGGAAAAAGGAAGGCATTCAGTTTGGCGCCGCTGGTGAGAGTGGTGTCCTGATTTTGCGGAAGGAACTGCGTGCCCGCGGGATAGGCTTCGAGCTGCTGCGTGGTTTCCACATGGCGGGACGCGTTACCGACGTAGGAGATGTCCAGCCTTGTTTTCCAGGGCAAAGCCTGTTCGATTCCGAAGCTCCAGTTGTAGATACTCGGGACAACCGGATCGCGGTCAAATGACGTCATCGCGCTGGGGAAGACGGTTCCGGGATTGCTAAACATCGTATTGAAGTTGCCGTAGTACTGCGTGGATACGGCGACCACCGGCTGCGAAAACCCGATGTTGTTCAGGACGCCGCTGTTTCCAATGACATGCTTGCCGTCGCCGAAGCCGCCACGGAGCGCCGTTTTTCCGTTGCCGAAGAGGTCAAACGCAAAACCGAAGCGCGGCGATATTTGCAGAGGATAGTGATCGACCCAGCCGGCGGGATACTTGCCGGCGTTAATGTCGGCATCCGTGATCACGCCATTTGCCAGGTTGCCTGTCCCCGGAACGAACCCGGAAATCAGCACTGCCGGTCCCTTTGCCCCGGTAAGCGGATCCACTGCGATCCGGTTGACTCCGGAGCAGGGCGAAGTGGTGACGCAGCCAGGCACGTATTGCCTGGGCGTGTTAGCCGGATTGTAGGCGGAAAGCGAAAACGCGGAACCGTGCTGCCCGTCGCGCAGACGGTAGGTGCCGAAATAACTGAAACGGGCGCCGTAGCTGATAGTCAGGCGCTTGCTGACTTTCCACTGATCCTGGGCATAGAACTCATTGACCACGTCGAATCCGAGCGCCAGGTTTTTGGTATTCGGTTCGGAGTAGGATGTGAAGTTGCCAAGCAGCGCGGTGGCGTAGGGCTGGCCGGTATTGCCAACGGTGTTATTCGAATCGTTTGAAAAGCTGAAGTTCCCGTTGAAATTCGGCGCGCGTAAACCCTCGCTCGACCAGGTACGGGTCGAATACACTCCGAACTTGAAGGTGTGTCCCCGCAGCGTTTTGGTGAGATTGTCGGAAAATTCAAAAACTTCATCGCCGCAGAAAATCGGCGCCCGCTGATCCGTACTGAAAGTGACGGAATTCGGAATGGGGCTGCCGAATGACATGGATGGAATGAAATTGTACGGATTCACTTCAGGGTGGAACTGCGACAGTGTGATGCCATAAGTAGGACGTTCCACAGCGGTAAACACCCGGCCCTGCCGCTCGTTTCCTCGTTCTTTGCCGACCGTATAACTGACGCTCACGTCATTGACCAAAGTCGGGTTGAAGATGTGGGTTTCACTGAGGAAGAGGTCGTCGTGCGAATAGTAGTAGTCGTAATAGACGAGGGGCACATTGCTGTTGAAGCTGAATACGCCTGTGTAGGTCTTCGAATCTGATCGCCACATTTTCGGGCGAAAGGTGAGCGTGTCGTTGGGTGTGAGCTGATAATCCAGTCTGAGCGTGTGGGAGTTTTTCGGCACATCCTGGCCGTTGTAGAACTGATAGTTATACTGACCGGCGGCGAGCGCGATCGCGCCGGGAGTCAGGACGTTGGGCAAAGGAAACACGCTGAGAAGCTTCTGACCCTGTAGATTGATGCGGCTCGCCGGAATCTGATTTCCCGAAAACGGAACATTCGTCGATGGATCCTTGATGGTTTCGAGTGCTCCGCTGACTGCCAGAGATTTCGAGAAATCGCCGCTACGTTCAAGCGCTGTAGGTGTTGTCGATTGCAGATTCGCGTTCGGCAGGACGCTGCGCGTGATTTCCGTGTTGTAGAAGAAGAACATCTTCGACCGCTGGCGCGAGATGATTTTCGGCAGAAATGCCGGGCCGCCCCACGTCCAGCCCACAGTGGTCAACCGATAGGGCGGGTTCACCAGACCGTTGCGATTCACGAAGAAATCGGCCGCGTTGAACTCCTTGTGGCGTTTGTAATAGTAGACCGTCCCGTGATAATCCTTCGTGCCGCTCTTGGTGACCAGTTTGATACTTCCTCCGGGATTGGGTCCGATTTCCGGGAGATAAGTGCTCGATAGAACCTTGATCTCACCGATTGCGTCCACTGCGATTCCCGCGGAAAACGAACCGCGGATATCCGTATCCGACGCAGAGGCTCCATCGAGACTGAGATTGTTGTAGTTCTGCGGCAGGCCGCCGATCGTCGGTGACGCGGTGCCGAAGGTACCGCCGGCGACATCGCCGCCGCCCGCCGTGGCCACGCCCGGGAGAATACGGACGACATTCATGAAGTCACGGCCCTTCACCATGAGTTCAGAAAGTTTTTCCGTGGACATTTCCGCGCTGACTTCGGCGGTTTCCGTGTTGACTGTAACCGCTTCGGCCGAAACCGTGACTGTGCTGGTGGCGGTTCCCAGAGACAGCTGAATATTTCCGATTGTCAGGCGCTCATTCGCCGTCAGAACCAGACCCGTGCGCGTCGTGGTGGCGAAGCCCGACATCGACACTTTGACGGAGTAATTGCCCGGTCCGAAGCCGGCAACAACAAAGTTGCCGTTTCCGTCGGTGACAGCCTGCCGTTCGGCCCCCGTGCCCTCGTTAGTGATCGTGATCTTCGCCTGCGGGACCACACTCTCGGAAGTGTCCACAACGGTTCCGCTGATGATGCCCGATACAGATACCTGAGCCATCGCAGTCACCGCGGCGGCCGCGACACAGAGCAGGATTACGAGACCGAACCGCAGGAGTGGAAACACCCGGCCGCTGGTAACGAATCGCACGGTTGCACCGGAGTCGCTCATATTACGCGAGTAGGCCGCTGCTTTGACTGGAACGTTTATTCCCGCGCGACGCGGCGCGAGGGAGACAAAGTGATTTATCAACACTGTTAAATTCATTGGCGGATCCTCTGGCTTCTGGCCGTTACCCAGGCGGCCCATGGTTGCATATTTATGCAGCCATGTTCGGTTATTCTCAGAGCGAGATTATCACCACCACCCGAGCTTGTCAACGCCGGATAAGAACATTTTTTGTCTTTCCAGGCGGGCATGCTCACAGAACTCGAAACTGGAACCGCTTACACAAGCCATCCGTCAAATTGGCGCGGCCTGCCCAGCTATCCACGCACCGCCTGCATCCCGCAAGCCTGAACGCGCAGGCAAAGGCCACCCGCGAAAGGTTACTCTGTTGACATGCATTATCGCCCGGTGATAGCATCGGTAACTACTGATGAATAAAAATGCGCCACTCGAAGAGTGCCCCGCCCCATGCGACACGGCCGCACTGGAGCGAATTGCGCGGAGGCTTCGCAGAACGGCGCTTCAAATGGTTTACGGCGCGGGAACGGGCCATCCGGGCGGAGATCTTTCAGCCGCCGATATTCTGACGGCCTTATACTTCGACGTCCTTCGTTTCGACCCGGCAACTCCGCTGCTTCCCGGCCGTGACCGCTTCATCATGAGCAAAGGCCATTGCTCCGCGCTGCTCTATGCGACTCTCGCGGAAGCTGGTTTTTTTCCAGCGGAGCGACTCAGCACCTATATGAAGCCTTTGTCGCTGCTGAACGGCCATCCGGACCGGAATAAATGTCCGGGTGTAGAGGCTAATACCGGTCCGCTGGGGCACGGCATGCCAATCGCAGTCGGCGCGGCTAAAGCGGCGAAAATCACCGGCGCGAACTGGCGCACCTTTGTATTGACAGGAGACGGCGAATTGCAGGAAGGCAGTAACTGGGAGGCCGCCATGGCCGCCGCGCAGTTCCAGCTCGACAACCTCACGCTGATCGTGGATCGCAATCGCTTACAGCAGGGGGACGGCACCGAAACAACCATCAGCCTGGAGCCGCTTCCCGAGCGATTCACGTCTTTCGGCTGGGCCGTGCGCGAAGTGGACGGGCACGACCTGTCGGCGCTTGTCGGCACGCTTCGCTCCGTACCGTTCGAGGCAGGTCGCCCGAATTGCGTCATCGCACACACCATCAAAGGACGTGGCGTGCCGTTTATGGAGAACAGGGTCGAATGGCATCACAGGATTCCCACGAGCACAGAAATGGAAACCGCGATGACGCTCCTGATCGAGGAGTCCGAGTGACGACACTTGCCGATTGCCGGGTGGCTTTTTCCGACACACTGGTTGCACTTGCCGCCACCGACCCACGCATTGTAGTGGTTTCGAACGACTCAGTTGGCTCTTCGAATTTAAAAGCCTTCAAGTCGCGTTTCCCGGAGCGGCTCGTCAATGTTGGTATCGCGGAACAGAACATGGTGGGCGTCGGAGCGGGCCTGGCGAACGGAGGCCTGGTTCCTTTTGTCTGCGGGGCGTCGTGTTTTCTGACCGCGCGCGCACTCGAGCAGGTCAAGGTCGATCTGGGCTACAGCCGATCCAACGTCAAACTCTGCGGGATGTCGAGCGGAGTGGCATACGGTGAACTGGGCCCGACGCATCATTCCATCGAAGACCTGGCGTGGACCCGCGCGATCGCCAATCTGACGGTGATAGTGCCAGCAGACCCGCTTGAGACGGAGCAGGCGATTCGCGCCGCGCTGGCTCTGGATGGACCTGTGTTCCTGCGCCTCAGCCGAATGCCGGTACCGCGCGTTCACTCCGCCGATTACCGCTTTCGAATCGGCGTGGCGGCCAGGCTGCGCGAAGGCCATCATCTGACGCTGATCGCGAACGGAACCATGGTGTGCCGCACCCTCGAGGCGGCGGAAATGCTGACGTCCGAAGGCATCGAAGCGACGGTCCTCAATATGTCCACCGTACGGCCTCTCGATACGGAGGCAATTATAGAAGCTGCGCACAGAGGCCCGATTGTCACCGTGGAGGAACACACCACGATCGGCGGCCTGGGCGGCGCTGTCGCGGAAACCGTGGTCGCCGCCCATCCTGTCCGAATGCGAATGCTGGGGATTCCCGGCGAGTTTGCTCCCACAGGCTCGGCAAGTTTCATCTTCGAACACTTCGGTCTGACGCCGCAGGGCATCCGGGACGCATCGCGGGAATTGCTGAAAGAGTCCGAACGTGCGGCGCAGTAAAGTCATTCTGGCCATCGATCAGGGCACCACGAATACCAAGGTGATCACGATGACGGAGAACGGCAGCGTTACCGCGGCCGCATCGCGTCCGGTGGCGATCTCATTTCCCCGGCCCGGTTGGGTGGAACAGGATCCGCTGAACATCTGGGATTCGGTCACCAGCGCGATTTCCGGCTGTCTGGCGAGCGCGGGCAACCCGGAAGTGGCTGCGATCGGTGTCAGCAACCAGCGCGAATCGGCGATCGTTTGGGATCGAGTCACCGGGAAGCCGGTCGGCCCCTGCATCACCTGGCAGTGCCGTCGCACTTCCGGCGCATGCGATGCCTTGCGCGGGCGCGGAGTGGAGGCATTTGTTCGCGGGCGTAGTGGGCTGACAATCGACCCCATGTTTTCCGCCACGAAATTCGCGTGGCTCATCTCCGGGTGCGTCGACGGCGCGGAGCGTGCGAAACGCGGAGAATTGTGCGTCGGCACCGTTGACAGCTGGCTGCTCTGGAAGCTCACCGGTGGAACTGTTCACGCAACAGATTGCAGCAATGCTTCGAGGACGCAGCTGTTCAATATTGAACGGGAAGCGTGGGATCCCGAACTGGCAGACCTTTTCGGTGTGCCGGTGGAATGTCTTCCCGAGGTCCGGCCCTCCAGTTGCACCTTCGGCGTTACCCACGCCGATGAGGGACTTCCCGGGCAGATTCCCGTGGCAAGCCTGATCGGCGATTCGCACGCTGCCCTGTTTGGCCACGCCGGCTTCAGGCCAGGGATGACTAAAGCCACATACGGCACCGGCTCTTCCCTGATGACGTTGACCGATCGGTTCGCCGTTTCCGGTCGCGGCGTTTCCTCCACCGTCGCATGGAAAATCGATGACCGGGTGTGGCACGCGGTGGAAGGGAACATTACCAACACGGGCGCCACTGTCCAGTGGCTGGGCAATTTTCTCGGACTTGCTGACGGCGCCTCGGGTGTTGCCTCTATCGCCGACAGCGTCCCGGATACGGGAGGTGTATATTTTGTTCCGGCTTTCACGGGAATGGGAGCGCCCCACTGGGACTCGGACGCGCGCGGGCTCATCTGCGGCCTAACGCGCGGCGCCACCGCCGCACACGTGTCGCGAGCCGCCATTGAATCGATAGCCTTCCAGATCCACGACGTGATGGAGGCGGTGCGTCTCGATACCGGAATCGCCATACCTGCGCTGCTCACAGACGGAGGCGCGAGCCGCAACGCTACGCTGATGCAGTTTCAGGCCGACATTCTGAACTGCCCCGTCCTGCGCAGCCGTTCAGAAGATCTTTCGGCCCGCGGCGCGGCGTGGCTGGCGGGCCTTGCAACAGGTATTTGGAATTCACTTTCAGAACTGGAGGCGCTCGACCGGCCTCATGATCGTTTCGAGCCCTGCATGGAAGAATCGCGGCGGCAGGCGCTTCTTGCCGGGTGGAACCAGGCAGTAGATCGGGCCAGGTCCGGGACGGCTTCCGAACGTTAGGATAGTGCCATGGCGCGAATCGACGAACTACGGCTGATGGCAAAAATCGCTCGGATGTACCATACCCAGCGGCTGCGGCAGAACGACATCTGTCAACGATTGAACATTCATCAGTCCACCGTATCGCGTGTTTTGAAGCGGGCGGAACAAGAGGGCATCGTCCGGACAATCGTAAGCCTTCCCGCCGGTACCCACACAGATGTGGAAGAGGCGCTTCAGACGCGTTACGGACTCGACGAAGCCGTAGTGGTGGACTGCCTCGATAACGAAGACCAGATTTCGCATGACCTGGGCACGGCGGCGGCCTTCTATCTGGAAACGACTCTGGGACCCGGCGAAGTCATTGGCATCTCGTCATGGAGCGCAGCGCTGCTGGCGATGGTGAATGCGTTTCATCCAGGCCAGCGAAAGCCCACGCAGGTTGTGCAGATCCTGGGCGGTGTGGGGAGCCCGAACGCGCAGGTACATGCCACGCAAATGACGCGCCGCCTGGCGGATCTGGTTGGCGGTTCGGCGGTCATGCTCCCCGCCCCCGGCGTGGTGGGCTCGCCCGAGGCAAAGAAAGTTCTGATGAAGGACAAATTCTTCCGGGAGGCCGTGGACCTTTTCTCGTCCATCACTCTGGCAATCGTCGGCATCGGCGCAACGCAACCGTCGCGCGGCCTCGCTTCCAGCGGTAACGTATTTTCGCCGCAGGAACTCGCCCGTCTGGCCGCTAAAGGGGCGGTGGGCGATATCTGCCTGCGATTTTTCGATCAGACCGGCAACCCGGTGATCACCGACCTGAACGATAGAGTCATCAGCATCGAACTCGATCAGCTTCGAAAAACCAAACGCGTAGTGGGTGTGGCTGGCGGCCAAAGAAAACTCATGGCCATCCGCGGAGCGCTGCTGGGAAAACTGATCAATGTGCTGATCGTCGACCGGAGCACCGCCGAGCAGCTGTTGGCCGCCGAAGAACCGAGGCTTCGCGCCGTTCCCGAAGTCCGCAAGAAGGGAGCGGTGTCGCGAGCGTGACGTCAGACCGGCCGCAATATTGGTCAATTCTCGTCCCACTCGCGGTGCTGTCGGCCGCGCTTGGCGGATGCGCGCCGTGGACTGTGCGTCCCATTCAGCAGGAAAGCTCAGTGGTGTCTTCGGATTCCGCATTCAGCCCAGTAGGATACGTCGACTCCGTCTGGGCTGCGAAACTCGTGCCCGCCCTCCTGAAGTCGGCCCCCGAAGCGCGCGAATTGCTCGACGCGATGGCTGCATCGCGCGATGAGGCCGAAAAGAGATTTGGTCACCGCGAAGGCGGCGCCGCGTACGTGCCGGTGAAAGGTTCGGGACGTGCGCTCTCGCTGGATACCAGTTCCCGCAACGGTCTCCTGATGGTGGATATCGCCCCCTTCGATGGCAAACCGGACATTTCGATTCAGATTGGACCCGTGCTGCGCGGAACCGCGCTGCGCGACGCGACGGGCCTCATCCGGTTTACCGACTTCGCCAATCAGCTTCAATTCGCCGATATCGCCAATGAGCTGAATAATCGCGCAGGGAAGACAGTTCTGGAACCTCTCGACCTGAAATCTCTCCCGGGCACAATGGTGGATTTCGCCGGAGTGTTCGCGCTCGAAGGTTCCGGACAGCCGCCCATTCACGGTGTCGTTCCTGTGAAGCTTTCGGCAGCGTCACCGCCCGAAAAGGAAAAGCAGTGAAAGATCGGGTCACGCTCGAAGCGCGCGGCGTCAGTAAGCGCTATCCCGGCACGCTGGCGCTCGACAACGTCGATTTCGAAACGCGGGCCGGGCAGGTCACTGCCCTCATTGGTGAAAACGGAGCCGGCAAATCCACCCTGGTGAAGATACTCGGTGGCATTGAGCTGCCGACCAGCGGGTCGTTACTGATGGATGGGCGCGCGATTCACATGCGGTCCGTGCGGGATGCGGACGCCTTCGGAATTGGCATGATCCACCAGGAACTGAACCTGTGCGGCAATCTGAGCGTGACTGAGAACATCTTTCTGGGCCGTGAGATGACGGCGCGGGGAGTCCTCAATCGGCAAGGCCAGGAAGCCATAGCGCGTGAGTTGATGTCACGCCTGGGACAAAGCGTCGATGTTTCCCTGCCCGCCGGCGACTTGCCGCTTGGAATACAGCAGATTGTAGAGATCGCCAAAGCGCTGTCGCGCAACGTGAAAGTGCTGATGATGGACGAGCCGACGTCCGCGCTCAGCGTTTCTGAAATCGAAGTGCTTTTCCGTATTATCCGGGAACTCAGCGCACAAGGCGTGGCGATTGTTTACATCTCACATCGCCTGGAGGAACTTCTGGAGATTGCCGACCGCGTGGTCATTCTTCGCGATGGCCGGATGGTTGCGTCGGCGGCGGCCAGCGACGTGGATACTGCGTGGATCGTGGAACAAATGACCGGCCGGGTTGCCTCCATGAATAGCGAGCGACACTTGCCCCCGGCGGGCCCGACAGCGCTCCGAACCGAATCTCTTTCGCTCACTGCATCCAGCGGACGCAACGTTCTGAACGGTGTCTCTTTCAGCGCCCAGGCCAGCGAGATTCTGGGGATCTACGGGCTGATGGGCTCGGGCCGAACCGAACTACTGGAAACCCTGATGGGTCTGCATCCCGAAAGCTCAGGGGAAATCTGGCTGCATTCGAAAGCAATGAAGAGCGCCGGCGTTCCGGAAAGAATTGCGGAGGGGATGGCGATGTTGCCGGAAGACCGCAAGACGGCAGGACTGTTCGCCAGCCTGTCTGTAACCGAAAACATGACCTTGGCCAGTCTCAGCCGCTTTGCCCGGACGGTGTGGCTGTCGCTTGCCGCGGAACGTCTGGCCGCCGAAAAAATGGTCGCTGATTTCCGCATCAAGGCGCCTGGCCTGAACCACAACATCGGTTCGCTCAGTGGCGGCAATCAGCAGAAAGTGCTGCTGGCGCGCTGCCTGCTGACATCGCCAAATGTTCTGCTGCTCGATGAACCCACCCGCGGCGTGGACGTGGGCGCCAAACGCGAAATATATGCAATCGTGCGGCAGCTGGCGGAGAAAGGCATGTGCATCGTCTTTGTCTCGTCTGAACTGGAGGAGATTCGCCTGGTTGCCGACCGCATCATCGTCATGTCACGTGGAGAGATTACCGGCGAGTTCGTCACTGCGGAAACCGGAGCGGACGCTCTTGCATTAGCGGCTTCAGGATACCCGAATCGAGACCGAAGTGAGTTCCATGGCAACCGCACAAACTGAAAACGGCGGGCGAGTACCGGCTCCCGGGTCCGGAATGAAAACTTCCGCGGCCTTTGCTGCGTTGTTTTTCCGGCTCAGGACCTTGATCGTGCTGCTCGTACTGGTCACGACCTTCGCGGTGATGTCTCCGGCATTTCTCACTTCCGCCAACCTCACCATCCTGACGAAGCACGTCGCGATCAATGCCATTCTGGCGGTCGGCATGACGTTTGTCATTCTGAGCGGGGGCATTGATCTGTCAGTCGGCTCCATCGCCGGTTTCGCCGGAATCCTTGCGGGGGGCCTGATTCATTCCGGACTCGTCCTGCGCGCTTTCGGAGTGGTTGTCTATCCGCGAGTGTGGCTGGTGCTCCTGATCGCGCTGGCAGGCGGCGCACTGGTGGGAGCCGTCAACGGTGCGCTGGTTTCGTTGCTGCGGGTACCGCCGTTCATCGCCACCCTCGGCACCCTCTATGTGGCCCGCGGCGCGGCGCTATTGATTTCGAACGGAGCCACCTTTCCCGATCTCGAAGGAAAGCCCGACCTGAGCAACACCGGCTTCCCTGCCCTGATGGGCGGAAACCTGCTCGGGATTCCCATTCCCATCTGGCTCATGGTGGCGATTGCGTGCGTGGGCGCGCTCGTTGCGGCGCGGACGCCGTTTGGCCGCCGCGTTTATGCGATTGGCGGCAATATGCGGGCCGCTGAACTGTCCGGAGTACGTGTGCAGAGAATTCAGTTTGCCGTGTATGTCATCTCGGGAGTGTGCGCCGCGGTAGTGGGTCTGGTTATCGCCGCGCAGTTATCCGCCGCGCATCCCGCAACCGGTGAATCCTTTGAACTCAACGCCATCGCGGCGGTGGTTCTGGGAGGCACCTCGCTGATGGGCGGACGTGGCACGATCGGGGGTACGGTGATCGGCGCACTCGTCATCGGAGCCCTGGCGGACGGACTGGTTCTTCTGGGTGTTTCCGAATTCTGGCAGACCGTGATCAAGGGCCTGGTAATCATACTGGCCGTCATTTTGGATCAAATGCAGCAGCGTTATTCAAATCGCGCGGCAGCCGCGGCAAGGAACTGAACATTATGAGCAAGCTAAACGCATTCTCAGGACTGGCCGCTGTTGCAACGGCCATCGCACTGCTTTCCGCTGGCTGCGGGAATGGAGGCGCCCCCGGTGGCCGGAAAACGATTGCAATCATCACGCCTGCGAACGATAACCCGTTTTTCAAAGCGGAATCGGACGCCGCGGCCGCCGCTGCGCGCCAACTGGGGTACGACGTTTCCATCAATTCCCATGATGACGACGCACACCGTCAGGATCAGTTGATCGATGTGGCGATCGCCGGCAAAGCCAGCGCCATTATTCTGGACAACGCGGGCGCGGACGCTACTGTCGCGGCGCTGCGCAAAGCGAAGGCCGCGGGTATCCCGGGTTTTTTGATCGATCGGGAAATTAACCAAACCGGCGTAGCCGCGGCACAAATCGTCTCGAATAACTACCAGGGCGCTTCTCTTGCCGCCCAGGAATTTGTCCGCCTGCTGGGCGAAAAAGGCGACTACATCGAATTGGTGGGACGCGAATCGGACACCAACGCCGCTGTGCGCACCCGCGGCTTCCACGACGTAATCGATAAATACGACGGCCTCAAACAGGTCGGGCGGCAAAGCGCCGACTGGAGCCAGACCGAGGCGTTCCAGAAAGTCGAAACGATGCTGCAATCGACGCACGGCATTAAAGGTGTGATCGCGGGCAATGACACGATGGCGCTCGGAGCGTACGCGGCGCTGAAGGCTGCGGGCCTTACGCAGGTGGTTGTAATTGGCCTCGATGGCAGTCCCGACGCAATCGCTTCCATTAAAGCGGGCGAGATGAAGGCAACGGTACTCCAGCCGGCCGTGAAGATTGCCCGAATGGCAGTTGAACAGGCGCATAAGTACCTGACCACTGGCTCGACAGGTCAGCCGGAAAAGCAATCGATCGACTGCGAACTCGTCACGGCTGCCAATGCGGATCAATACGGATTGTTTGAGAGGAAACAATGAACCAGCGCAAGACGACCCTCGCCGTGATCATCGGAAATCGGGATTTCTTTCCGGACGTTTTGGTCTCCGAAGCGCGCCGGGATATCTTGAAACTCTTCGGGGAACTGGGACTAGAGTCGGTGATGCCCGATGAGCGCGCCACGAAGCTGGGCGCAGTGGAAACCTGGGCTCATGCAAAAATCTGCGGGGAGCTTTTCAGCGCCAATCGTGACAGGATCGATGGCGTACTCGTATGTCTGCCGAATTTCGGCGACGAGAAGGGTGTCGCGGAATCGCTCAAACTGGCCGGACTGAATGTGCCGGTATTGGTACAGGCCTACCCGGACGATCTCGATATGTTCTCAGTCGAGCGGCGTCGCGATGCGTTTTGCGGCAAGATCTCGGTTTGCAATAATCTGCGGCAGTTCCGCATTCCTTTCAGCCTGACCACAAGCCACACGGTGCATCCGCTGAGCGATGAGTTTCGCAACGACCTGCGTTCGTTTGTCGCCCAGTGCCGGGTAGTCCGGGGCTTGCGCAGCGCCCGCATTGGAGCCATTGGTGCGCGGCCGAATGCCTTCAATACAACCCGGTACAGTGAAAAGCTTCTCCAGGCCTCCGGCATCAGCGTCAGCACGCTGGATTTGTCCGACGTATTTTCCCGCGCTGAACGTCTGAAGGATGATGACACCCGCGTAAAGGACAAGATTTCCGACATCACCGGTTACGCCAGTGCGGGAGCCACCCCGGCCGCGGCGCTGGTTCGCATGGCGAAGCTGGGGATCGTCCTGTTGGATTGGATGGATCAGAACGATCTCGATGCGACGGCGATTCAGTGCTGGAGTTCGATGCAGCAGAACTACGGCGTCAATGCATGCACGGTGATGAGCATGATGAGCGAACGTCTGATGCCGAGCGCCTGCGAAGTGGACATTACCGGTGTCGTGGCAATGTATGCCCTGCAACTCGCATCGGGCACGCCGAGCGCGCTGGTCGACTGGAACAACAACTACGGGAAGGATGACGACAAATGCGTCTTCTTCCATTGCGGAAACTGGGCGAAAACCTTCTTACCGGATATCCAGATCGGAACCGCGCCCATCCTCGGGACAACCCTCGGCGAGGAAAATACGCATGGTGCGCTCCAGGGCCGCACCCCCGCGGGGCCGGTCACCTTCGCACGGGTGAGCACGGACGATCTCGACGGCTGCATCCGTGCCTATGTGGGCGCCGGCAGCTTCACAGACGACCCGCTGGATACATTCGGCACCCGGGCAGTGGTGAAAGTACCCGGCCTCCAGAGGTTGCTCCGGCATATCTGCCGGAACGGATTTGAACATCACGCGGCGATGAGCGCTTCCAATTGTGTCGCGGCTTTCAGTGAAGCACTGGAAACTTACATGGGTTGGCACGTTCACGTGCACGACACCTCAGCCTGAGGCCCCAGGCGACCGTCGGCGCAGAATCTTTTTACAACTGGTATCGCTATTCCTTTCCAGCTTCCAGACTGGCCGCCACTCTCGAGACGATCCGTCCACAGGCATTCCGATTTACACCATTGCCGAGGGGGACGCGCTGCACGAACAGAAGCTGATCGGTGAACTGGCCAGAATCTCGCAGGCGACCGGCGGGACGAAAAGTCTTCACGTCCGCGCCCGCGAAGGCTTATACATGGCGTAAGCACCGGCATCAGAAACCGCCGATTGCCTCGAATGGCGTGATAGATTCATGGAACGGACGGCCCCGATGACTAAGAAAACCCTTTCCATCGCATTGTTTCTGCTGATTGCTCTTGCAACTGCCGCCTTCGCCCGTGATATCAATGGCAAGTGGAAAGGCAGTCTGGCTTCGCCCAACGGCGATCTGGAAACCACAATGGATTTCAATGTGGCCGGCGGAAAGCTGACCGGCACGGTCACCAATATGTACGGCCAGGAGCAGATCGCGGAAGGCTCAGTCAAAGGCGACGACGTGAGCTTCGTCGTGAACGCGGATGGCGGTCAGTTCAAGACCGTGTACAAAGGCAAAATCACGGGAGCGGACATTAAATTCCATGTCGTCCTCGGCGATTTCGGCGAAGGCGATCTGCTGGCGCACAAGAAACCAGCAACAATTTCGACGAAGAGGATGCTGGTATTAGCCGCTGTGGCGACGGGCATAGGGCTACTTTCAATCCTGGGAAACTAACCTTTGGAAATGCGGGACGGACGAGAAGTCCCCCTGAGAAATAATACCTTCAACGGGCACTAGACCTTTTATGCCGGGAACGCGGGGCGAGTCACTGGCGAGAGTGGGGCGCTGTGAAATTTGGCCGCGAGGATTTTTGGCGGCATCGCGAGCAGCGCAAATAGCGGCAGGGTCGTTTGTTCCCATCAAAAACAACACCGCCCGGGAAATCTATCATCGACAGCACCGCCACGGTGCCGGATTCCTGGAGAGCAGGGCTGGAAGACTCGGTTGCCGTGTCGAACGCCTCCCGTTGAATGGCAAGCCGAACGGCATCCCTTCTGCGACATGCGTCATCTCCGGACTCTGTTCGCCCCATCGCGTCAGTCGGCCGAAGTTTCAACGGCTGCGCCTCGGATGATTGTATCGTCTTAAGATTCATTGGCCCGGCGAACGTTAACTTATGTAAAATTTGGCTTTTACTCACGTAAATGTATTCAGCTGCAGGCGCCAGCCAATCCGGCCGTATTCTTACGTTTGCCTCCATCCTGTGAAAAGTCAGCCACAGCCGATTCACCCGTATCCATTCTCGGGGCGCTTTTGCCGTCTCAGAACTTGCAGTCCCCCAATTAGCGCGCTGCCTGCCGACAGGATCTTGCCGGAACCTGCCAATGGTGTTCGTTAACGACAGGTGGTAACATAGCGGCTGAGTTTTTGAGGGTGAGTATCGTATCCGCAATTTCAGAAGACGCCCAATCTTCGTTGCAGGGGCTGCCGTCTCACGCGGCATTTGCACGGGCTCCCAGGCTACGCGCCGTTTTGCAATTCCTCATTCGAGAGCTCATGGAAGGCCGTGCGGAAGAGGTAACGGAACTGCGTATTGCCGAAGCCGTCTTCCATCGGGCTCCCGACTTCAACGCCTCGGATGACAACATCGTTCGGGTCACGGTTTCCAACCTCGGGAGTCGACTGGAAGAATACTGTAAGGGTGAGGGCGCTCAAGATGCTTGGGTGCGTCCGGAACGTTGCCCGACTATACAGGAACACCCGATGTCTCGGCACGATCCTGTTTTGTGGTCGGCGACCCAAAGTCCAGCGTGCCCGACGGAACGTATTTCAACCCGGCTGCCTACAAACTGATTGTGACCGCGGCTCGCCAATTCTTCGGTGTACAACGGCCCTCCGCTGGTGGGCAACCTTGGCGGTGGCCCGGCACGCTGCGGTTGCCTCGCGTGTGTAAACTTCGATCTCACACTGGGAAAGAATATACCGCTTGGCAGCGAGAAGCGCGTGCTGAACCTGCAAATGCAGGCCTGCAATTCGTTCAACCATACCGAGGTAAACGCCATTGGTACGTCGATTCAGTACAGCCCGTCCACCGGAGCTATCACAAGTGGATCGTCGATCGGCATTCCAACCGGTACGGTCCCGAATCGGCAGCTGGCGATTTCGGCTCACCTGCAGTTCTGATTCTCGGCACGAAACATATATATCCTCTAACAATCACCCATGAGCAAACTAACCCGCAGAGCCTTTGTTGGATCGAGCATCGCCGGCGCCCCAGCCGTCCTCTCGGCCGCCGAAAAGCGCCGCAACGTCCTGTTTATTTCATCGGACGATCTGTGCAACCGCATTGCTTGCTATGGCGACCCCGTCATCAAAACTCCCAACATCGACCGGCTCGCGAAGTCGGGCGTCCGCTTTGACCGGGCATACTGTCAGTTTCCGTTGTGCTGCCCGTCGCGAACCTCGCTCATGACCGGGCTCGCGCCGGATACGACACGCGTCTGGGGCAACAACGTCCACTTCCGGACTACGGTTCCGGACGCCGTTACCATCTCTCAGTTATTCACGAAGAATGGCTATTTCGCCGCGCGCGCGGGAAAGATTTACCACTACAACAACCCGAGCGAAATCGGTACTCCGGGTTTCGACGACGCGGCCAGTTGGCAGGAAACGGCGAATCCGGCCGGTCTCGATCGTACCCGCGACGAGGCGGGCGTCACTTTTATAACCACGAATCAGGGTGCAGGCGGCGGACGCGGCGCGAGTGCAGGCGGTGGCCGCGGTGCCAGTGGCGGTGGTCGCGGCGGATCGGGAGGTCGCGGGGGTATTGCGGGCGGCCGGGGGGCTTCCGGACCTCGCATCGCGCAGGACGGAAAAACTCCGGTGCTCCCAATGGCCAACGGGGACCTCGGTGTAGCCATCGCCTATAACAAGTCCGATCCCCCGGAGCAGGAAACAGACGCTCTCGTTGTGGACGCCATCATCGCAATGATGGAGAAGCACCGGAACGAGCCTTGGTTCCTCGCGCCCGGATTTTTCAAGCCCCATGTTGCCTGGATCGTGCCGTCGCGCTTCTTCGATATGTACAAGCTCGAGGACATGCAGGTTCCGCCCTTCAATCCGGACGAACTGCAGATTGCTCCGCATTGGGCTTACACCATGACCAATGCGAACTATGGCATGAACACCCGGCAGCACCAGGAAGCGATGCGCGCCTATTACGCGGCACTCAGCTTCATGGACTCTCAGGTAGGCCGGTTACTGGACGCGGTGGAGAAGATGGGGTTGAAAAACAGCACAACCTCGGTGATGTGGTCCGACCACGGCTGGCAACTCGGTGAACATGGCCAGTGGCAGAAACAGACACTGTTCGAACCCTCCGCGCGAGTGCCGCTGATCATTGCCGGCGCCGGCGTAAAGGCAGCCGGAAAAGCATGTCAACGAACGGTGGAACATCTCGACATCTACCCGACCCTTGTAAGCATGTGCGGTTTGAAGGACGCTCCCTCAAACCTCCAGGGGCGCAACCTCACACCTCTTCTGTCCAACCCGAACGCGAAGTGGGATCATCCGGCCGTCTCGCAAGTCTCTCGTAACACTGTGATGGGGTACTCGCTGCGCACCGAGCGATACCGGTATACGTTCTGGGCCGAGGGCAAGGAAGGCGAGGAACTCTACGACTACCAGACAGACCCGCGGGAGTTACGAAATCTGGCAACGGACCAGCCCTCCGCTGCATTGAAGGCATCGCTTCGCGCGAAACTGGAACAAGTCTGCGCGGCTCGAGGAATTGCAAACGCCCGCAGCGCGGTTACCGGCGGGAGAGGCGCGGCATAGCGCCCAACCTGTTTTTCCGAGCGAAAAAGAACGAATGAGCAAGAAACTGATTGGACGATTCTCCCGTAGACAAGCTCTGGGAACAATGCTGGCAGGCGCAGCCGCCACACAGGTTGCCGATGCGCAACAGGGTTGTGCCGCGCCGGTAGCGGCAGACGCATTCACCGGCGTGATCGGGCGAACCGCGGCTGATTCGAAGCCCGGCCCCTTGAAGATTCCTCAGGCTCGCGCCGGGAGCCCGAACGTGATTTACGTTGTTCTCGACGACACGGGCTTCTCCGACCTTCATTGCTTCGGCTCGGAAATCGAAACTCCGAATATCGACGCGCTGGCGGCAGGCGGCCTGCTCTACAACAATTTCCACACGAAGGCGGTGTGCTCGCCTTCGCGGGCGGCGCTGCTGACAGGGCGCAACAGCCATGCGGTAGGCATGAAGGAGCTGGCCGGTGTCGATCAGGGCTATCCGCATTCGCGAGGGAGAATCACTCCCGCTGCGGCCACGGTAGGGCAGATCCTTCAGACAAACGGCTACAGCACGTACGGAGTCGGGAAATGGCACCTGGCCCCGAATGCCGACATGAAGGCATCGGGAGACCGGGCGCACTGGCCCGTCCAGAAAGGCTTTGACCGGTGGTATGGGTTTCTGAGCGGCTGGACGGATCAGTATCATCCCGATCTGATCGAAGACAACCACCCGCTGCCGAAACCCACCGATCCCAACTATCATTTCTCCGTGGACATTGTGGATAAGGCGATCCAGATGGTGGATGAGCACAGGACCGCCGACGCTAAGAAACCGTTCTTTCTGCACGTGGCATTCGGAGCCGCTCATGCTCCCATTCAGGTTGCGAAACGGCATATCGATAAATACACCACAACATTCGCCAGGGGGTGGGACCAGATTCGCGAGGAGCGCTTCAAGCGGCAGCTGGAGATGGGCGTTATTCCGGCCGATACCAAACTCCCTCCATCCAACCCCGGTGACCCGGCATGGAACAGCCTGAGCGATGAAGAGCGCGCGGTGTACACCAGATTCATGGCAGCTTATGCGGGATTTCTGGAGCATGCCGATGAACAATTAGGCCGACTGGTGCAGTTCCTCAAACAGCACAATCTGTTCGACAATACCGCGATATTCCTGATCTCAGACAATGGCGGAGCGCCCGAAGCAGGGGTGAAAGGCAGCTTCCGCAGGCCGTACGGGGATTCGACGACTGTACATGACTGGTTCACCCATCTCGACGAGTTGGGAACCGACAAAACCCAGCCCCTTTATCCGCGGGAATGGGCCATGGCGTCCGACACGCCGTTCAGGTATTACAAGCTGTGGCCGTACCGGGGAGGCGTACAGACGCCATTCGTCGTTTCGTGGCCGGCGGAAATACTTCAGCACGGCGTACGCAAACAATATATCGACGTCATCGACATAACGCCGACCGTTCTCGACATTACCGGAATTGAAGCACCCGGCGTCTTCGATGGTGTTTGCCAGATCCCCGTGCAGGGCAAGAGCATCAGATCAACGTTCAATCAGCCGGAAAGTTCCAATCCGCGCGATACGCAGTACTTTGAACTCTGGGCCAGCCGCGGAATCTGGAACAACGGCTGGGAGGCTATTGCTGTTCATAAGCCGGGAACCAATTTCGACAGCGATAAATGGGAGCTTTATAACGTCGATGCCGATTTCTCCCAGTCAGTGAATCTTGCTTCAAAGTACCCGCAAAAACTGGAAGAGTTGAAGAGCCTCTGGTGGACGGAGGCGGCGAAGAACGGGGCTCTTCCTCAATTGGAAGCGTCGGGAGGCCGCCAAAGGACTTACGACCAGGCGCTGGAGTAAGCGCATCCGGTATGGCGGAAGTCACCCTCGATCTGATTACGGCCACGCGGAGACCAGCAGCGGGAGATTACCAGGCGGATAAATGCACAGTCAAGCCCCCATCACCCAGGACAGCTGGAAAGATATCGAGTTGTAGATGAAAAAGCAAGCGGTCCAATTGTAGATGATTTTGTAGTGCATGAAAGCCACAACGTGCAACAACCCTTCTACAACTTGGAACAATGAGCCGAACAAAGCACTTACACCAACCAGTTGAAAACAGGCCACTTGCCAGAAATCCCCAAAACGGTTTAGGGTGCAGGAGGTCGTGGGTTCTAATCCTGCCAGCCCGACCAACCCTTCTAATCAAATGCGGGAGATTACACCGGCTCCCGCGAAATCAAGCACGAAGCATGACGCAAAGTCACCCAATCGTATACAGTATGCGTTCACTGCATAGTGCGCTACTATCAATGCTGACCGGCAACGTGGTAGCCGAGTAAAAAAACCGAAAGGGTTCCATCTATGAAAATAAAGATCGGAGTCGGTGTCCTGTCACTCCTCGCTTTGGCAATGTATGCCCAGCAGCCGGCGCCGCCTGTGGACGCGGCGGCCCGTGGCGCATCGGGCGGCGCAGGAAGAGCTGGCGGTGGCCGCGGCCCGGCTCTGCGCTCA
>JAICJH010000032.1 GCA_025928545.1 Bryobacteraceae bacterium
CGCTATGCACGCGGGCATATGTACTTACTAACCGCGGGCCGACAGCCCGATAGATCCCGCTCGATTCATGGGCGGCAGGATACAGCGCTATAACAAGGCGTCCCCTGCCGCCATCGACGTCATACGTTGCCGTCGAAGTGTATTTTTTTATCGGCGTGCACCGGCGGCCATGGCGTCATACGCCGAGGCTTGGCGGTTGCAAAGACCCCCGGTGGAGAATGGAGGAATCCATCTATGCCCATGTCTCCTCTGATGAAACCGGTGAATCTGCCCGCTGGCAAGCTCCTGATCAACGGGCAGTGGCGGGACAGCGTCTCCGGAAAGCAGTTCGCCACGGTGAACCCGGCGAATGCGGAGGAAATTTGCCAGATCGCGGAGGCAGATGCCGCCGATGTGGATCTCGCGGTCCAGGCCGCCCGGGATGCTTTCGAAATCGGCCCTTGGCGGAAGATGGCGGCCACAGAGCGCAGCAAGCTCCTGAACCGGCTGGCCGCCCTGATGGAAAAGAACCTGGAAGAACTGGCTGTGCTGGAGGCCCTCGATAACGGCAAACCTTACTTCACGGCAAAAGCCGTGGACGTTCCGCTGGCCATTGCCTGCTTCCGCTATTTTGCCGGCTGGGCGGACAAGATTCAGGGCAGGACGATTCCGATCAACGGCAACTACTTCTGCTACACGCGGCATGAGCCGGTGGGCGTGGTGGGGCAGATCATTCCGTGGAACTTCCCCCTGCTGATGCTCGCGTGGAAACTGGCGCCTGCGCTCGCGACCGGGAACACGATTGTGATGAAGCCGGCGGAACAGACTCCGCTTACCGCGTTGCGCGTTGCGGAACTCATCACCGAAGCCGGTTTTCCGGACGGTGTGGTCAACATGCTGCCCGGATTCGGACCGACGGCCGGCGCCGCGATTGCCAGCCACATGGATATCGACAAAGTGGCTTTTACCGGCTCAACGGCGGTTGGCAGGCTGGTGATGCAGGCAGCGGCGCAAAGTAATCTGAAACGCGTCTCGCTGGAACTGGGCGGCAAGAGTCCGAACATCGTATTCGCGGATGCCGATATGGATGCCGCGATCGAGGGTTCGCACTTCGCCCTGTTCTTCAATCAGGGACAGTCGTGCTGCGCGGGTTCGCGGACGTTTGTCGATGAGAAGGTTTATGACGAATTCGTGGAGCGGAGTGTGGCGCGCGCAAAGAAACGGCGGGTAGGAGATCCGTTCTCACCGCGCACCGAACAGGGGCCTCTGATCGACAGCGATCAGTTTGAGAAGGTACTGGCCTATGTGGAAGCAGGTAAGCGCGAGGGTGCGCGGCTGGCGGCCGGAGGGAGCCGCCGCGACGAGCCGGGCTTCTTCATGGAACCGACCGTGTTTGCCGACGTAACAGACACGATGACCATCGCGCAGGAAGAAATCTTCGGCCCGGTAATGAGCATTATCAAATTCAGTTCGCTCGACGAAGTAGTCCAGCGCGCCAACCGGACGATGTACGGCCTGGCTGCGGCAGTCTGGACCCGCGATATCGGAAAAGCTCATGCGATTGCCAATGGGGTCCGCGCGGGAACGGTGTGGGTCAATTGCTACAACGTTCTTGACGCAGCTGCGCCCTTTGGCGGCTTCAAACAGTCGGGTAACGGCCGCGAACTCGGTGAGTACGGACTGGAGCAATACACAGAAGTTAAGACCGTGACCGTGAAGTTGTAGCCTACATCCCCTTGTAAACGCACCACAAGGCGCATTTCCAGGTGTCCGTTTCTCGGTCGGCCGGAACCTATCCGCAAAGACCACGTTTCCGCACATTTAACTTAGTACGTTTGGTCACCTACGTGCGCCTGACCGTGGCTGAGTTTTGCCTTCGGAAACGGCGGATTTTCAAAATAAGGACAGGTATCTAGATGACCAACAGGCGTAACATTCTTGCAGGACTTCTGGGCTGGACCGGATTAAGTGCGGCGGCGGCACAAACACAGTCGGATCCGGAGCCCGAAGCAATGCCCAACCGCGGGCTCCAGGTTTTCTTCCAACAGCACGATACCGTTATCGCCTTCAGCCAGATCACCGGCGTCGGCGAGCAGGTTGGAAACGTAATCGGCTCGATTCAGGGCACCGCGATCACAAATTTTCAGTTCATCCCCGTCTCGCAAACCGCCATCAAGTTCGATAACCGGTGCCTGATAACCGACATTGACGGCGATCAGATTCTGTTCCAGGTCCTGGGCACAGGCCAGTTCATCACGCCGCTCACCGACCCCGCCTCACCACTTGGCAACCTGATGTCGATCGGAGGACCCCTGGTGGCGACTTACATCGCGCTGAAGGGCTCGGGTAAATATGCCTTTTTGGTGGGCCGCAAGTTCCCGTGCAAGATGGCTGCTACTAACTCGGCCAGCCCCTCCGCGGGCGTGCTGGGCAACGTCTTCGTTCAGGTCTATTCCGACAACGTCGGCGTTCTCGCGACGGCGATCAGAAGTTATCCCGGCAGATAGTTCGCCACAGGTTCCAGAGGAAACAAGATGAAACTGACTTCCGGTTTTTCGCGCGCAGTAATTGTTCTGGCGGCGGCCGCATCCGGGGCCATCGCTCAAATGGGCCCGATGGCGCAGTTCTCACTGATTCCATCCGGCGGGCTCTTTACACAGCATCCCGCAATCGGTTCGTGGTTTGGCAAGGCTGTGCAGCTGTGCAAAACCACCAGCGATCCAAGTTGCTTCAAAGTGGCCCTCCTGATGACTCCCACCGTGAGTTCCGATGGAGTCTTCCTCGGCAACGATAGTCTCGCCCTGGGCGGACCTCCCTTCGGGCCGCATACCACAGCCCACGGCCGCTGGATCGCGACAAGCTCCACCGGCATAATCGCCGACTACGTCTTCATGTTGCCGGGTTCCACGGCGGCATCCGTGAGCGCACTGCGATTCCGCTGGAATGCCTCCGTCACCACTTACGACACGATGGTGGGCTACGTGAACATTTTCTTCGGCCCCGAAATCCCTGTGCTGTGGCAGGATATCAAGCCGCAGGAGAACCCCGCATTGCCAGCCGAGATTGTTCCGCCGCTCACCGCTCCGATCCTTTTCTATACCGATCCGGCTCAGTGCCCAAGCGGCCCCCCGGCCTGCCCACTGATCTTCAAGTTCACGATTAAGCGGGTTTCGCAATAGAGCGAACACATACAGGAGAGTCCACATGAACGGACAACCGAATTGCCTGGCCTGCCTGCGGGTATACAGGGCAGGGTGTCGCCGCGTTGCTATTCTCTCCGCCCTCTCCACCGCCGCCGCAATATCGTGTTTCGGCGCGGCGTTTTCCGTGTCCGAGTTGGGGGCGCGCGCGACCGGAATGGGCACTGCCTTCATCGCGACGGCCGATGACGGCACTGCCCTGTTTTATAACCCGGCCGGAATTGCATTTCAACCCGGACGAAGGATGGAGATGGATGGCCTGGTGGTGGTGGGGCTGTTTCGCTTCTTCCCCTCCTCCACGCCCGAAGGCCAGGTTGTCCCGGTCAACGGTTATTCGGGATCGATTAAGCCTCACTTTATTCCGATCCCGAGCATGTATGCGACACAGCAGATCAACCCAAAAATGACGTTCGGCTTCGGCCTCTTCACGCCCTTCGGGCTGGCCGCTAATTTCACAAATTTCAACGACGGCGATCCCGAGCTGACGAAGTTTGTGGGCAGATTTGCAGGCACGCGCGCTCAGCTCCAGGAGTATTGGTTTCAGCCGACACTCGCATACAAGATCACTCCGAATTCGGCTATCGCCGTGGGACCGGCTCTTGTCCACACCCATCTGGCGATTGAACAGAGCATTCTGAATCCATCGGGTGACGGCTTGACCTTCGGAAATGCCGCTGCCTCCACCTTCTTCCCGAATCTCCCGGAAGGTCAGGCGGCGGCTATCCTCGCCCGGCTTCTTCCGGCGGGCCGTTCACGCATTGCCGGCACAGCCAATAAGCCGGGTTTTTCCCTGGGCTGGTTGTATAAACATCCGAAAAGCAGGACTCGGCTCGGATTGATGTTTCGCAGCGCGGTCACCAACCACCTGAGCGGCAAAGCCTCCTTCGCGTTCAATCCTCCGACCCCGATCGAGACTTACCTGCCTCCGAATTTCCTGGGCAATGCCTTCCCCAACCAGAACATCACCGGCTCGCTGACCACGCCCGCCACTTACGGAATCGGTATTGCGAACTCGAGCTTCCACAACACGACTTTGGCAGTGGACCTTCGGCTTCAGGATTATCACCGCTTCTCCAGCGTGCCGGTGAATTTTCCGATTAATTCGGGGCAAAGCTCCGATATCGCGATCCCGCCGGAACAGCGCCTCTATTTCGATTTCCACAACGCAATCGCTGTGGCCGTGGGCGCCGAAAAGCTGATGAGCCCGACGATGACGGTTCGGCTGGGGTTCATGTTCGACGAATCGCCCGTGCCCGACAAGAGCGTGGGGCCGCTGTTCCCCGATACGAATCGCGTGAGTTTCACATTCGGCGCCAGCCAGAAACGCGGCAACAAAGAATACACGTTTTTCTATGACGCCATGAAGTTCATGGACCGGGCTACCAACGTTCCCGCCAACGACACGCTGTATACCAACGGCGACTATCGAAACTTCGCGCATCTGTTCGGAATGTCGCTGCGGTTTAATTTTGGCGACCGCTGGTAAGAGGCCAGACAGACAACGGAGAGGATGGTTATGAGACTACGATCACTCACGGTTTTCGTCCTGAGCGCAATCTGCTGCGCCGGCCTTCAGGCTCAAACGAAGCGCGGCCTCGACACGACAACTTTTGTCGTTATGGGCGAGGGACTGGCTGCAGGGATGGCGAATTACGGGCTCAGCGCAACGTACCAGAACTTCAGCTTTCCGGCGCAGGCGGCGGCGCAGATGAAGGCGGCTCTCGTGCAACCTCTCATCCAGCCGCCGGGCATCGGTGATGTCGTCGGATACCCCGGCCAGGAGGTCAGGCTTCACACCTATCCGCAGGGATCGGTTCGGCAGTTCTATTACACGGGCACATCGAAGACTTCTTCACCTCCCATCTTTGTGCAGAATCTTTCGGTTCCCGGCCTGACGCTGGCGGACAGCGTATCGCTGCGCCCCGTTGCCCCCATCGCACAGCGCGATATGAAACAAACTGTGGTCAACCTGATTCTCGGCTTCCCTCAGTTATTTCTCGACCGAGTGCCGCTATGGAGCCAGTTCGAGTATGCCAAGGGCCTTGTGCCTTCGGTAGTGCTGATCGAACTTGGGTATTACGAAGCGCTCGATGCGGCGGTAAATCTGGACCCTGCGCGGCTGCCGAATCCGGCGACATTCGGCGCGACCTACGGCTCAGTTGTGCAGGGCCTGCGCGCAATGCAGGCGCAGGTGATTGTCACCACGATTCCGAATCCGCTTGATACGGCGTACTTCAGTTCGCCGGAGACCGCCGCGGCGATCACCGCAACCAACCCATTCGTGATCACAGGCGGTTATAACGTGACGCCGCAGGATTACCTGACGCGCAATGCCCTGATGACGATCTCGAATCAGTTTACGGCCGGCGCCATTGCGCCTTTGCCAGCCGGCTCTGTGATGAAGGCCGCTACCGCATCGGCGCTGACGGCAGGTATCAATGCCCTGAATGCCCAGATTGTGACCGCGGCGAAGGCGAATGGAGCCGTAATTTACGATCTGGCGGGATTCCTTCACACTGTGAAACTTTCAGGCACTACCGCCGGTACTTCCACGATTACGGCAGATTATCTGGGCGGCTTCTACTCTCTGGATGCCGTCTATCCGGGCCCTACGGGCAATGCCCTGATCGCGAACAATCTGCTGTCGTTCCTGAATTCGACTTACAGCAAGACGTATCCGCTGATTCCCGTTTCCGCGGTTTCGTCCAACGATCCGATCTCGACTTATAAGAAACCAAGAGGCCAGCTTCATACCGCCAGTACGCTCGGCATCCAGTGAGACGTCTTCTTTCGATGGTGACATCCATGAGACTAACTTTCGCAACTTCCTTACTACTGCTCACCGTCCCGGCCGGCGGATTGATGGCCGATAGCCCTCTGCTGCTGTTCGATCCTCTGGCGAAGCCGCTCGTACTTCCTCCCGGCAACGTCGAGACGCTGCCGTTGAACAAGACAGGCAGCTTTTTCGGGGATGCAATTCGCGCCGTGGACTGCGCCGACTACGTTCCGGTGGCCTTTCCCGGCGACACCCCGGCGCAGGAAACGCGGTTCGGCATCTGCGGGAATCAGCTCTTTGGCGGCGTAGTGATGACGGACAGTCATCTTTCGGGAAACATCAATATCCGTTTTTTCCCGACGAGCCCAACGACGGCTCATTTCGTGGTGTCCCAGGGAGTCCTGCAGGGCGATGACGGCGTCCTGTCGGCGCCGCTTGGGTACAGCATGCCCGTGAAACGCAATCTGATTTCCGATGGCATGACTCTTTCTTCCGGGGACCTGGATCTGACTACCGGTTATGCCATTAACATCCAGTGGAACGTTTATTTTTCCAACACCGCGCTGCTGGCCCTTGCCAACGTGAATCCAAAGCTGACGGCTCCGCTCATCACGTTTCCGGGCACGCGGGGACATGCGTGGGCAAGTTTCAAACAACGCCCCGATGGTCTGCTGGATTTCTATTTCCGCGGGAGCACTTTCCTGGCTCTGGGCGGCGACGTAGAGGGCGATCCGGTCCGCTTTCCCCTGCCCTATTGCAGCAGCGATGGAAACTGCGCCAGCGTGCTTGCCCGAGGCACAAGCCTGCATCCACACCTCTACCTCAACACCGCGACGTCTTTGGGATACACGCCCTGCGCTCCAAATTGCCCCGACCTGCCGATTAACAAGACTCAGGTTTTTACCGTCAACGCCCGCTACACCAATTACGGAGACGATTTCGATTTGCGTATCCCACAGCAGGGTGGGCTTGGACCGGGCCGATCGGAACTCCAGGGCCGCTTCGAAGTTCAGTTCGGCGCTCCCGCCGGCGGTACGCTGCCCTTCAAGATCTCCGCGCTCCCTCCCGAAGGGCTGTTTGCGGACCCGCCCAACAATCCGCTCCTCGGCTCCGGCTTTCGCGGCTTCCTGATGGGGCCGAACCAGAAACTGCATTTCCCGAACTACGTTTACGACCAGCACAAGCTTTACTTCGTCGACGAGCCTTACAATTTTGCGCAGGGCGCGATCGATCTTGCCAGCGGCCAGATCGTGGGCGAGTTCGAGTATCCGATGTATATCGATCAATCGATCATCGAGGCACTGATTCCGGACAATAACGGACGGGTATCGACCGATCCGTTCTTTTTGGTGGCAGAGGCGCCGTGGCAGGATCCCGGCGACACTAACTACGCGTTTTTCGAGAAAGAACCGAATGGGCAAACGATGTTCCGGGCCAACACCTTCCATCATCGGTCGTTCGAGAGCTATTGTTACCCACAACCTTCCTTATTGCCCGGAATCTGCTGGACCGCGCCCGCGGGGGGCAATCTGAACATTTTCGGCAAGCTGCAGGCGGCGCATCTGCCCGATCCGGCCAATCCCGGCGCGGCGATACTCAGGGACAACCGGACCTTCGTATCTTCGTTGGGAGATACCTTCAGCTACAACTTCTCGATGGCCTGCAATCCAGCGGGCCAGCCGTTCTCGTTTGTTTACCAAAACAACAACTCCGGGCCCTCCGGCGGAACATTCACGATGACTCATATTGCTTCCGTGAGTTGCACGAACTCAAAGGTTTCGACTGCATCGCCGGGCAATTACGATCAAATCGCGATCACTGGTTTCGGCACGTGGAGCAAAGATCCTGCCAACTCGTTGCCGAGATTCATGGCATCGTCCATTTCAGTGGACCCGGCAAATCCGTACGGCATGATCATGGTGTTCCAGAAATATCCCGGCGAAGCGCAGACGATGGCGGGAGCGTTGATTCTTCCCGGGGATGAAATCGACGTCAATCTCTCGACAGCTGAGAATAAGCCTGCCGACAAGCCGCAGCCCTAAAGCACGAGCTGCGCGGCTGGCGGCAAGAGGGCCTTGGCTGCGCACCCGTTTAGAATCCTGCGTGCTTTGGCGGTGTACACTGAACAGTTTTACGGATACTTTACGGAGGATTCCGAAAGGAATGACAGGTCGGTTACTCAAGAAGTTCACGCGGTTGTGTCTGTTCAGCTTTCTTGCCACTGAGTTTTGTTTCGGCTCCGCTTTTTCCATCAGCGAGCTCGGGGCGCGCGCTACGGGAATGGGGACGGCTTTCATCGCCGTAGCGGATGATGGCTCCGCCCTCTTCTACAATCCCGCGGGTATTGCATTCCAGCCCGGGACGCACCTGGAGATGGATAATGCGGTGGTGGTGGGTCTGTTTCGGTTCACTCCTTCGGCGACTCCGCCCGGACAGGTGGTGCCTCCGAATGGCTACTCGGAGTCCATCCGGCCGCATTTCCTTCCGCTCGCATTCATGTATGCGACCAAACAGCTTTCGCCCAAAATGACCTTCGGCTTCGGCATCTTCACACCGTTCGGCCTGGCCGCGAATTCGACCAACTTTAACGATGGCGATCCGAATCTGACGAAGTTCGTTTCCAGGTTTGCAGGTACGCGCGTTCGGCTGGAATCTTATTGGTTTCAGCCCACCATCGCCTATAAGCTCAGAGACAATCTAAGCATTGCGATCGGGCCAACGTTTGTCCACACGCACCTTTTCCTGGAACAGAGTTTTTTGAACCCCCTGGGGAACGATGACGCTCTCAAGTTCGGACGTACCGCAGCGCCGGTGGTTCTGCCCGGCGTGCCGGTCAACCTGGCCGCGCCGATCATTGCGCGGTTGTTACCTGAAGGCCGCTCCCGCGTGGCGGGAACCTCGAATGCCTTCGCCATTTCGGCCGGTCTTCTCTGGAAGAACGCTCTGCCGAAGACGGATATCGGCCTGATGTACCGAAGTTCGGTAGTCAACCACCTCTCCGGAAAGGCATCGTTCGCTTTCGGAAACCAGCCCTACGCACTCGAACAATACGTCGGCCCCAGCTTCCTCCCCAATGCATTTCCGAATCAGGAGGTCACCAGCTCTTTACCCACGCCCGCCACTTACGGAATTGGTATTGCGAATTCAGGTTTGCACGGTATCCGCCTGTCGGCCGATGTGAGAATGCAGGATTACAAGAAATTCAAGTTCATCTCGCTGAATTTCCCTATCAACGAGAACAGCACGACGCTTCAGAACATCGCGCTTCCGGCTGTAAAGATTCTGAACTTCAACTTCAGGGAATCGTGGAATTTTGCTCTGGGCGCGGAGAAAAAGCTCAACGACGCGACCGCAATTCGCGTTGGATACATGTTCGACATGACGCCGGTGCCGTCGCAGAGCGTGGGACCGCTGTTTCCCGATGCCAACCGGCATAGCTTCACGGCGGGGGCATCGCGCAAATCCGGCAACAAAGAGTTTACTTTTTTCTACGAGGCTATGAAATTCGTTGACCGCCAGACGGACGTTCCGGCGAACAACTATCAATGGACGAACGGCGATTATCACAATTTTGCCCATGTCGCGGGGCTGGCGCTGCGGTTCGACATGAAACCGCACTAGATTAACGACGGGATGACGACAGGATGACAAGCACGAAGAAAAATATCGTTTTCAGCCTGCCTTTATTGGTTTTTTCCATGGCCTGGCAGGCGCACTCGCAGACGCTGGACACAACCACGTTTGTGTTTATGGGCGAAGGCCTGACGGCCGGCATGGCGAACTACGGTCTGAGCAGTGCGATGCAGAATCATGATTTCGCGGTTCTGATGGCGGCGCAGATGAACGCCGGTATTGAACAACCGCTGATACAGCCGCCCGGCATCGGCGATGTGATCGGATATCCCGGACAGGAAGTGCAGGTGCAGAAGTACCCGCAGGGTTCGGTCCGTCAAATGTATCTGCCCACGGATAAAACCAAGGCCCCGATTCAGACTCCTCCGCTGTTCGTAACCAACGTTTCGGTACCCGGACTGACGCTGAACGACAGCATCACCATGAAACCGGTCGCGCCGGTCGTACAGCGGGCCAACATGAAGCAGACGACGTTCAATATGATTCTCGCCTTCCCTCAGCTGATCCTGAATAACGTGCGGTTGTGGACGCAACTGGAGTACGCCGAGGCGCTGAATCCAACCGCCGTGCTGGTCGAGCTTGGTTATTATGAAGCCCTGAATGCGGCTGTTGCGGGCGATCCGTCGCTCATCCCCAACCCAACGGCGTTCGGGAAAAACTACAATACGGTAATTGCCGGTCTGCGCGGAGTGCAGGCGCAGGTGATCGTCACAACGATACCCAATCCGCTGGATACAGCCTATTTCAATTCGCCCACGGCCGCTGCCGCCATTGTCCAATCCACGCCTTCCGCCCTCGCCACGAGCTTCAACGTGGGGCCGCAGGATTATGTCACGCGCAATGGTCTCGAGGCGATGGGGTATGCGTCGATGACAGGCGGAGTTCAGGCCGCCCAACCGCTGCCGGCGGGATCTGTTTTGACGGCCGCCACCGCAGCTGCCATTACGAGCGGCGTCAATGCGCTCAACGCACAGATTGTCAGCGCCGCCAAAGCCAATGGAGCAGTGGTGTACGACCTGAATGCGTTTCTTCATAAGATCAAGATCTCCGGCGCCAGCGCAGGTTCGGGAACGGTCAATGGCGATTACCTGGGCGGCTTCTATTCCCTCGATGGCGTGTATCCGGGGGCAACCGGACATGCCCTGATCGCGAATGACATGCTGAGTTTTCTGAATCAGACGTATCACCGCACATTCACGACGGTCGATGTGGCTGCGATAGCCGCAACCGATCCCCTCGGCCAGAATCTGAAGCCGAAACCCTCTTCAACCGGCACCATGGAACGAATTGAGCTCAGGGGGGCGCGCCGATGAACAGACTCGCCGTTCTCACCACTTGTCTCACGGTTCTGGCGGCATTTGCGAACGCCGATCAGCCCACGTATATTTTCGATCCCCTGCCGAAACCGCTCGTACTGCCGCCCGGGAACATCGAGACGCTCCCGATTAATCACGACGGAAGTTTCTACGGCGATCAAATCCGTATTGTCGACTGCACTCCCGACCTGACGCCGGCCTTTTCGGGCGAAACGGCTGCCGATGAAGTGAAATATGGCACCTGCGGAAATCAGCTCTTCGGCGGTCCCGCGATGTTCGACAGCCATCTGCGCGGCAACATCACGATTCAGTTCACGCCAACCGGGCCGACCACCGCTCATTTCACCGTCTCGCAGCACGTCCTCACTGGTGACGACGGCACTGTGACGGCGCCGCTGGGCTACAATTTTCCGATTGTCAACAGCACCGTATCGGACGTCCTTCAGATCTCCTCCGGCGACGTGGATCTCACAACCGGCTACGCCAACCCCAACACGCTCGTGTGGAACGCAGCGTTTTTGAACAGTGGCATGCAGGCCATAGCTCTGGCGAATCCAAAACTCATCCCGCCTGTCATAACGTTTCCGGGTGCGCGAGGCATTGCCTGGGCGAGCTTTGCCCAGCGGCCCGACGGCCTGCTGGATTTCTTTTTCCGGGGCAGCACCTTCCTCCCGCTCGGCGGCGAGATCGGCGGCGATCCTGTGCACTTCCCCCTCCCCTACTGCAACCCGAAAATTCAGTGCACCAGTATTCTGGCGCGCGGCACTTCCCTTCATCCTCATCTTCAACTCGATACGAGGGACTCGCTCGGGTATACGCCTTGTGCGCCGAACTGCCCGGATATCCCGACGAACAAAGTGGAAGTCTTCACCGTCCATGCAAGGTACACTGCGTTCGGCGACGATTTCGATCTGCACATTCCGGAACTCGGCGGCCTCGGGCCGGGCCGTTCTGAACTACAGGGGCGTGTGGCGATTCAGTTCGGACCGAAATCCGGCAACGGAGTTCCCTTCCAGATCTCTGTCATGCCGCCCGAGGGTTTGTTCGCGGAACCGCCCAACAGCCCTTTGCTCGGCCCCGGATTTCGCGGGGTAATCATGGGGACAAATCAACAGCTTCACTTCCCCAATTACCTATACAACCAGCACAAAGTTTATTTCGCCGATGAGGTGCACAATCGCGCCAGCGGCATGATCGACCTTGCCAGCGGCCAGATCGTGGGCGAGTTTATTTATCCTATGTATATCGATCAGTCGATCATTGAACAGTTGATTCCGGATAACAACGGCCGGGTGACCCTGGAACCGTTCTTCCTCGTCGGCATGCGCGCCCCTCAGGATCCGGAGGATCTGAACTATGCGATGTTCGAGAAGGAGCCGAATGGCGAGACGATGCTCCGGATGAATCTCTTCCACCATCGCTCATTCGAAACCTACTGTTATCCGTTCCCCTCTTTCATTCCCGGCCAGTGCTGGACGGCAAAGGCGGGCAGCGGAAGCAACCTGAATATCTTCGGCAAAATTCAGGCGGCGCATCTGACCGATCCCGGCAATCCCGGCAACGCGCTCCTCAAAGACAACCGCACTTTTGTCTCGTCCGCCGGTGACACGTTTAGCTACAATTTTTCGGTGGCCTGCAATCCCGTGGGCCAGCCCTTTTCTTTCACGTATTCAAACGACAACTCGGGCGCTTCCGGCGGAACGTTTAAGCTGGAGCACCTTGTCTCCGTGAGCTGCACCAACTCAAAGGTTTCCACCGCGGCTACCGGTAACTACGACCAGATTGCGATCACGGGTTTCGGCACATGGAGTAAAGATCCCGTGGTGGGCCCGACAGTTGCCGCCCTACCGACTCAGCCACGGTTCATGACCGCCTCCATTTCGGTTGACCCCGCGAATCCGTACGCCGCCATCATCGTTTTCAATAACTACCCCGGTGAGAACCTGAAGCTGCCTGGAGGGTTCGTGCTGACAGGCGATGACGTGGATGTCAATCTTTCCACGGCGGAAAACAAGCCGGCGTCCAAGCCAGTGCCTTAGCGCGCGAGCCGCGCTCAAAGTAATCGGGCCTCCCCTATACTGTTGGATAGCGCGCACCCTCGCGTACAGTCCACCGTCGACAGCCCAACCCTTTTCTTATGGACGATCTGGCCCGATTAGTCATCTTTTGTGGAAAGGGCGGAGTCGGTAAGACTACGTTGAGTCTTGCGCTGGGGTTACATCGTGCCATACAGGGTCACAAAGTTCTCGTGATCAGTTCTCATCCCCTGCCGGAACTTGCAGTGGGAGTTTCGCTCGAACGCCTTGCTTCGCGATTTCCGGAGGCAGCCCCCAACCTGCTCGTCCAGTACATCGAACCGAAGGATCTGATTGCTGAACTGGTACTGAAGTATTTCCCGATGGAAACGATGGCGCGGAAAATACTCAACAGCTCAATTTTCACGAACCTGATTGAGATTGCACCTGGTCTCAAGGAATTCTTCTTCCTCGGCAAACTTCAGGAACTGGCGGAAAGCCGGAACTTCAGTTCAACGGGAGTCACCCAGGAATACGACTATCTCATTTGGGATGCGCCTGCCAGCGGTCACTTTCTGAGCACACTGCGAGCCGCTAAAACATTTGAGGTTTTTCTCACAGGCCCTCTATCGGACGCGGGAGCGAAGCTGCATCGCTTTTTTTCGAATGGGAGAAATATTCAGCTTTTCCCCGTCACTCCACTGGAGGAAATGGCTATCGCGGAGACGCTCGAAACCGTTGAGGCATTGAAAACCGATTTCGACGTCGCCTGCTCGGCTGCCCTGATTAACTTTGCGTCGCCCATGTGCTCCGCCAGCGACGCCGAAATTGCCGCACTGGAGGCGGTGAAAACTTCCTCGCCCGCGATGAGCTTCGCCATTGAACGCGGAAGTATGGAGCGGGAACGCCTTGCGGAACTGCGGACGACACTTCCGGTGCCGCAGGTCCTGGTTCCGAGAATCACTCAGTGGTCGGACGATCTGGATCTGCTGGAGAAAATCGGCAACAGCATGGATCTTTCGAGGTTTGCATGAAGATCACTGTTTGTGTGGGCACGGGCGGGGTCGGCAAGACGTCAGTGGCAGCGGCGATGGCGCTGAAAGAAGCGCAGGCCGGAGAGAAGTGCCTCGTCCTGACGACAGATCCCGCACTGCGCCTGCGCACCGCGCTGGGCCTGAAAGACGGCTTGCTGGAGCAGCGCGTACCTTTGTCCGACACGAAAGGTGAGCTTTGGGCCGCGCTGATGGACGTGAACGCAACTCTCGACGACGCGGTGAGATTTCACGCCAAAACCTCCGATCAGGAAAAGATCCTGAACCATCCGATTTACCGGTCGATCGCCAGTTCGATGGCCGGGATGCAGGAGCTCATGTCCATTGAGCGAATCGATCAATTAAGGCGGCGCGGGTTCGACAACATCGTGATCGATACCGCGCCTTCCCGCCATGCGCTCGATACATTCGACAAGCCGGTATTGTTCGCGGATTTTTCCGATTCCGGAAAAGTCCGGTTCGTGAGCCGGACCTACAAGTTCGCCGAAGCCCTCGGCCTCACCACCATCGGGCGCAGCGCGCTCGAAGTTTACAGCCGCGCCGAATCGATTCTGGGCGCGGGCATGGTGCGAAGCATTCTGGACTTCTACTCGCTTTTCCATCCCGTCGCCGAGGGATATTCGGATCGGGCGCGAAACACCGTCTCCATGCTGCGCGATCCGGCCGTCACCGAGTTTCGCGTGGTGACGATTCCGGGAAAAGCCGTACGCGATGCGGGCTTTTTCCTGGATGCCCTCAAGCAAAGGCGCTTCCCGACGGGCATGATTTGTGTCAACCGCACATGGCTTCACGACACGCCGGACTCCGCGCCCGAGGGGCTGCCGACCAGACTTCTGGATTGGTATCGCGCGGTCAAAAACTCGCATTTGCTGGCGATTCGCGAACTAAATGAGAAATTCGCGGGGGATGTGCGGGAGATTCGCGTCCTGCGGGAACTCGACCGGGACGTGGAAGGTGTGCAGTCGCTTGTGTATCTCGCGGAACAACTCGGTATGCCGATCCGAGCCACAGCATAACCCGATGTCATAAATCGCCCGCGGGGCGGCGTCCTCCGCGACGAAGAATCCCACTTCGGCCCTTTTCCTGCGTGGCTGCAAGGCAGTGCAAGAATCGGGTCATGGGACGCGTCCAACTGGAGCAGGTTCGGTGACGCCGTCACCCGCGTCCAGATTTCGAAGCTGGGTTGACGAATTACGCCGCAGCGAAAACCAGCTGACGCTTTTCCTCAGCATCATCGTCGGTGTGCTCGTCGGCCTGGTAACCGTCGCTTTCATCCTGACCACAGGCCGGCTGGCGGCGCGCATGTACCCGGCCGGCGGCAGTGGATGGCGGCGGCTTCTGGTGCCCACTCTGGGTTCTCTCTTCACCGGCTTGCTGTTGGCGCGATACTTTCCCTTTGCCCGGGGCAGCGGAATTCCTCAGACGAAATATGCCCTGATGGTGAATGACGGCTTTATCCGGATTCGCACCGTAATCGGCAAACTCTTGTGCTGTTCCACATCGCTCGCCAGCGGTATGGCGCTGGGCCGCGAGGGCCCGTCGGTTCAGGTTGGCGCGGGCATCGCGTCCGTGATCGGGCGCAATTCCGGGCTCAGCCGCGATCAGGTCAAATCGCTCATTCCGGTTGGATGCTCGGCGGCCCTGGCGGCGGCGTTCAACACGCCCATCGCGGCAGTGATCTTCACGCTGGAAGAAATCATGGGCGATCTGCATGCGACCGTCCTCGGGACCGCGGTTCTGAGTTCGGCGGCATCGTGGATGGTGTTGCACTATTTCCTGGGTGATGAACCCTTATTTCATGTCCCCGCCTATCGACTGCTTCACCCTTCCGAACTTGCGGTCTATGCCGTTCTCGGTGTTGTGGGCGGCCTCGCATCGGTAGCTTTCGTCAAGCTTCTGCTGGGTATGCGTCTGCGGTTTCAGCGGCTCCCGAAAAGCACACTGTGGATTCAGCCGGTGGTTGGCGGACTGACGGTTGGTTTGCTCGGTTATTTCTACCCCGATGTCATGGGGGTTGGCTACACGCTCATTGACCGGGTGTTGAACGGAGATGCCGTGCTGACAACGGTCGCCGTACTGGCAGTTCTCAAGATCGTTGCCACGGCTACCTGTTACGCTTCCGGCAACGCCGGAGGAATCTTCGGCCCCAGCTTATTCATCGGCGCGATGCTGGGTGCTGCCACAGGCGGCGTCGCGCACGTGCTTTTTCCCGGCATCACGGCCGGCCCGGGCGCTTATGCGCTGGTGGGAATGGGAACCGCTTTCGCCGGTATCCTGCGAACTCCATTTACATCCGTGATCATGATCTTCGAGCTGACGCGCGATTACACGATCATTGTTCCGCTGATGATTTCCAACACAATCGCATATTTCATCTCGCAGAAACTCCAGCACGAACCCATCTACGATGCACTGGCACAGCAGGACGGAGTGCATCTGCCGGATACGCGGCTGCGCACGCGGCTGGGCGAGGCTGTCACCGTAATGCGCACGGACTTCACGATTCTACCGGGGGAATTGAGCGTCACGGCCGCGGCGCCGTTAATCGAGGCATCGGAATTCGACGCGTGGCCTGTCGCCGACGGCCAGGAATTCCGCGGAATGATACGGCGTGCCGAATTGACTCTCCCGATCGCGCAGGGCGCGGCGGAAAAATCCATCGAACAACTTCTGGCGGAGCGCGCCGAGGGAGAGACTGGTGATCCGACAGAATTCCCGCATCTGCACCCCGATCATTCTTTACATCAGGTGCTGGAAAAAATGGGGCAAAGCGGACTCAGCGTCCTGCCGGTGGTGAGCCGCGCCAACCTGCATCAACTCATGGGAATCGTGGTGCTGGGAGATGTTCTGAAAGCCTATGGTTTCCCCAAAGACATGCCGGTCAGCGCCGTTACGAGCGGGGATTTCTCATGACCCTCCTGAGGCCCGCACCCGCGGTGGGTTCGCTATTTCGGACGCTTTTTTTGGTGGCGATCTCCGCGGCTTCGTTTATCGCGATCGACAGTGTTCTGGCAAACACGGAGCGAAAGGAGACGGCACTGGCGGCTGCGCGTTTCGATCGGGAAGGCGGCGAACTCGTTCAAAAGGGCAAATTCGCCGAGGCTGCGGCGGCTTATCGTTCCGCGACCGCCAATGCGCGCGACAACCGACAGTATCCGCTGAAGCTGGCCGAAGCCTTATTGAAAGGCGGGCAACTAAATGACGCCGGCGCCACCTTATCGGAGTTGCTGACCTCCGAGCCAATGGCCGGCGCGCCCAATCTTGCCATGGCCCGCGTGCTGGCAAAAGAAGGCCGAACCGACGAAGCCGCGTTTTATTACCATCGCGCCATTTACGGTCAATGGAAGGATAACGCCGAGAACCGGCAGTTGCAGGCGCGTTTTGAACTTGCCGATTTTCTGGCAGAACACAACTCAAAGGCGCAGTTACTGGCCGAATTACTGCCGCTTCAGGAGCAGGCTCCCGATATCGATGCCGTTCAAAAGAAACTTGCGGGCCTCTATATCGTGGCCGGGTCGCCCGCGCGTGCGGCAGCGATTTTTCACGAACTGGCGCGAATTCACCCGAGGGATGCGGATGCGCAAAACGGGATCGGAGATGCCGAACTCGCGCGCTCGAATTATGCCGCTTCCGCAGCGGGTTATGCAACGGCCTTACGCCTTCGTCCGGACGACCAGCACTCTGTCGAAGGCGTGGCTTTGACTACGGCGCTGCTGGCGTTGGATCCGACGCGACGGGGGCTGGGCGACGCGGAGCGTTTCGCTCGCAGCCTGCGGGTTCTTCAGCAAACGATGGAAACTACCGCGCATTGTGCAGCGTCTGTTCCCGCGGAGCTGCTCACTGCTGCGCAAGCGGCTTTGCAGGACAAAAGCCGGGGAATCCCGCCCGCCGAAAAAGTTGAAGAGAATCTGGAACTGGCCCGAAAACTCTGGCGGTTTGTAAAAGTGAACTGTGCCGCGTCGATTACGAATGCCGACAAGCCGCTGCAATTCCTGCTCGAACGCGCCGAACAATAGTTCCGAACAACAGTTCCGAACGATCATTCCCGACTGATATCCTGACGGAAAGCGTTCAACATGATGGAAACAGGCGGGAGCACACTGCGACCTACGAGGACTGCGTTCCGCGTTGTACTGTTACTGGTGTTTCTCGAAATTCCTCTTAAAGCGTATGCAGACCCCGGCAGCGGGTTGCTGTTGTGGCAACTGATTGGCGCTTTCTTTCTTGGTTTGGTTTATCAGGTCCGCAAATTTTTCGGACGTAACCGGAAGCAGAAGTGAGCCAGGCGGATTCCTTTCGCGATCCCGCCGGCTTCGTCTCCGTTACTAGTGACCGCGTCATCCGCACGGTATTTCCGGATGGCATTGCCAATCTGAATGCGTGCCTCCACTCCAGGGCGGCGCAAACATTCGTGGAAGCTGGAAAACTGATTGCCAGCCAGCCGCTCGATCCCGATACTTCCCTGCCTGCGGAACAAATGCGCGTCGAGCATCCACGGATTCCGTTCATCGCTTATCCGTGGGAATGGCCGCCCGCCATGCTGCACGCCGCGGCTTCACTGACACTTGAACTCTGCTCGGGATTGCTTGAGGAGGGACTGGGGCTCAAAGACGCCACGCCATCGAATATCCTGTTCCGGGGTCCACGGCCGGTTTTCATCGACGTGCTTTCCATCGAAGAACGCCAGCCGCTCGATCCAGTCTGGCTGGCCGATGCTCAATTTGCGCGGACTTTTCTGATTCCCCTGTTGTTGAATCGCCGCACAGGTTTTCCGGTTCACGAGCAGCTGCTGTTCCATCGCGACGGAATCACTCCGGCACAAGCTGTCCGGCAGCTTCCGCGGTTGCGCCGCTGGTTTCCGCCGGATCTCAATCTGGTCACGCTTCCGGCTCGTGCGGCGCGGCTGGAGAATCAGGCTATCTACCGACCCCGTGCAGCCCGCGATGCCGGAGAGGCCCGCTTCATTCTCGGACACCGCCTGCGTGGGCTGCGCGCAAAGCTCGACTCGCTGGAACCAACTCGCGAGCCATCGGCGTGGTCCACCTATGAGAGCGCCTGTCCGTCTTATTCGCAGGAACAGCAGACGGTCAAGAAACAGTTCGTGGAACGCACGCTCACGGAAATTAAACCCCGGCGGGTGCTGGATGTCGGCTCCAATACGGGTGAGTTCAGCCTGATGGCGGCCGCCACCGGCGCTTCGGTTGTCTCCATCGACAGCGATCCGGAATCGGTTTCCGAACTTTGGCGGATGGCGAACAAGGCCGATGCCGATGTCCTTCCGCTGGTAGCGGATTTCGCGCGGCCTACGCCGGCTACGGGCTGGCGCTGCCACGAGCACTCCAGCCTGCTGGATCGCTGCGAAGGTTTTTTCGACTGCGTCCTGATGCTGGCGGTCACGCATCACCTGATGGTGACCGATCAGATTCCGCCTGCCGAAATCTTCGACGCGGCAGCACCACTCACCACGGCCTGGCTGCTGATCGAATACGTGGGACCCGCCGATCCCATGTTCCGCCGACTCGCCCGCGGCCGCGACGCGCTTTACCAGGGCTATGACCGCCAGGTCTTTGAAGCCTGCGCGCGGCGTTCCTTCGAGATTGCCGGAAGCTGCGAGATTCCGGATTCGCACCGGGCGCTCTATCTGCTGCGCAGAAAACCCTGATATGCCGGTGGAGAATTCAGGGCGCAATAATATCGGGCGCAACTATATGGTGTCGCTCTCTTTCGCGAATCTGGTTTATCTTCGCGCCTGGGCGGACCTGATTCCAGCGAATAAAGACGATCTTTTCCTGCGTAAGACAGTACCTTCGTTCAACCTTTATTTCGCCCTCGTGGGCGATGTGATTGCTCTATCCCTGCTGATCTTCGCAGTGCTCACGCTGGCGCCAAAAATGCCCGGCTGGCTGCGCCGGATGCTTCCGACAGGTGCGCTGGCGGTGCTGGTGTTTGCCATCAGTTTCCTGAGAAACCATCTGCCGCACCAGATTTCGGCCGCGGTATTGTCGGCGATTCTCGGGGTTGCGTTTCTTGCGCTCGTGGGACTCACGTTCAGATTTCCCGCTATTGCGGCACGCACTATCTCGGGTCTGGCCCTCGCAGCCACTCCCTGCATAGCCGTGACCTTTCTCGCACCGTTGTATTACCTGAGCCGCCCCTCGCCGCTGCCGCCCGACCCTCCCCTGGCAAGCCGTCTGCCCGGCACGCCTCCAGTCCGCGTGCTTTGGATTGTGTTCGACGATTGGGACCAACGCCTGACGTTCGCGAATCCGGACGATTTGCCTCCTATCCCAAAACTGCGCAAGCTGGCGGAACACTCGTTTGCGACCACTGGCGCTCTGGCTGCGCAGGCCCATCAACCTGTAAGCGACATGTCAACCGTACTGGCCATTCCTTCGCTTCTCTACGGTAAAGAAGCTTTGGACGCGGTGATTGACGACCCGGCGAGGGAGCGCCTTATCGTGAGCGATAAGGGCGATTCCCCCGTGTTCGGAGCCGGCGACAGCGTGTTCGCGCGCCTTCGCGCTCAGGGCTGGAACTCCGCGGCAGCCGGCTGGTATCTGCCGTATTGCCGCGTTTTCGCTTCCCAACTTACCGACTGCTATTGGGATGTTCGCTACGATCAGGCCACCAGCTTCGGCCCGGAATTTACCAGCGCTGCCGTGGATGAAACGCGAATGCTTCTCGAAACGGATCTCTATTCGCCATTCGGCCCTTCGCTCGTCGGCGAGCGCCATTTTTCGGAATACGAGGCGCTGCTCTCGACCGGAAGGCGCTATGCCGCGGACCCATCTCTCGGACTGGCCTTCCTCCATTTCAATGTTCCGCACGCGCCTTATATCTACAATGCGGAACTCGGCAGGTTCGGCCGCAAAGGACATCCGAACGACCTTTACGTCGACGGCCTGAAATGGGTGGATCGAGCGGTGAACGAGATTCTGTCTTCACTGAGCACTTCAGGGCTCGACTCGAGGACAGCGCTCATTATCAGTTCCGATCACCCCGCCCGCCTGCTCGCCAAGACAGACCCGCACGTGCCGTTTATCGTCCACCTGCCAGGGGAGGAGGCGGGCCGATTCTCCACACGGGAGTTTTCCGCCCTTGGATCGGCGGACCTTGTTCTGGGAATTGCGACCGGGGGGATCAAGACGCCCGAAGATGTCGAGAAATTCCTCCTCCACCGCCGCTAGCGGCTTTTTGCCCGGAATCTGGTGTGTTTACGGGATTGTGTTCGGCCGCGAAAAGCCGCCTCATAGAAGAGGAGCCGTCCATGCCGACCAAGACCCTCGCCCTCTGCGGAATCTCAGTTCTTTTCCTTGCCGCCTGCCATAAGGCCGCGCCAGTCATGTCGAAAGCCGTTCCTGCTCCGCCCGCACCTGTGGCCGCAGTTCCGGCAGCCAGAACGCCGCCGCCGCAGGCCACGCCCGCACCGCGTGCGCAGGCGGTGAATACTCCACCCGCACGCCCCGCCAACATGACGGCGCAGGAGCGTGAGACGCTGAATCAGCGTCTGGCGCGACTTTCCGACGCACTTTTCGATTACGACAAGGCAACTATCCGTTCCGATGCCTCCACCGTTTTGAGCGGCGATGTGGCCGTGGTGAAAGGCATTCTGGCGAACTATCCCAATCAGAAACTCATCGTGGAAGGCGACACGGACGAGCGCGGGTCAGCCGAGTACAATCTGACGCTGGGCGACAAACGAGCTCACGCGGCGGAGGGTTTTTTGGTCGGTATGGGGATCCCGCAGGCGCAATTGATCGTAGTCAGCTACGGCAAAGAGCGCCCGGTCTGCACCGAACACGACGATGCGTGCTGGCAGAAGAACCGCCGCGCTCATATTACAGCGGCGCCATAACAGGATGCGGAAAACCCAAATAGCCGCCGATGAACGCAGATGCACGCCGATCAGGACTTTGTAAGGAGTATATGCCATGAAAGCATTCTTGTATGGGTTTGCCGCGGTCGCTACGATGGCCGCACTTTATCCGCTCCCGCGCCTGAAAGCGGACGATAAGACGGAAGAGGATCGTGCTCACCTGATTGGCTCGTGGGTACAAAACGGAGGCTCGCAAGGCTGGGTGATCGACGGAAGTAGCGACAAGCTCCACGTCACTGAAACTGAGAATTCCAGCCCGGTCGCCGAGTTTCAGTGCAATACAGACGGTCACGACTGTGACGTAAAAATCGGCGGGCACAAGGCCTCAGTATCGATGTATTACAACGGCTCCGCTCTGGTGCAGTTTGAGACGCGGGGTGGTCAGATCGTCAAGCGGCGATTTTCCGTCCTCCCGTCCGGGAACGCCATGAAAGTGGAGGTAACACCAATGACCGGAGCCAAAACACAGACGGAAGAGCTGGAATTCAACCGCAGCCAGTCTCCGGCTACCGCTAAGAAATAGAAGTTCCCCACTGAAAGTTCACAACCGCTCCCTCGCGGTCGCGGCTCGGAATTTGCACGCAATCCCCGGCGGCTCGGAATTATCTTTGAGAAACTGATTTGGAAGATCCCATGCTCAAGCGCAGGTCGGTCCTGTCAGCGTTTGCTTTTGCCTCCCTCCTGGTGGTGCTCGGTGGTGCGGCTTTCGCAATTCGGCGGGGCGCCGATTCCGCCCGCCGCGAAGTTGCCTCCTTACACGAAGAGCACGTGAGAGAAGGCGAGGCTCTGGCTTCGATCCGCGCGAACGTTTTCCTGGGCGGAATTCTGACTCGCGATTATCTCCTCGATCCCGATCCATCGCATGCGGCGCGGTATGTCGATCAATTCACGAAGATCCGTGCCGATACGGAGCGCAGCTTCCGGATACTCGCAGCATCGGGGCAAAATCCACGGGAGAAAGCCACGCTCGACAGTCTTCACGCTGAAGTGGACAGTTACTGGGATCCGACGAAAATCGTGCTCAACTGGACGCCGCGCGAAAAAGAGGCCCGCCGAGGAAAGGTTCTCCAGGAGCGTGTCCGCCACAGGGAAGAGATTGTCGCTCTGGCTGCGCAGGTAGAGCGGTTGATCACGGCCAATTTCTCCGGCGAAAGTTCCCGCATCACGGGCGCGGAAGATCGTTTTCGCACGTGGCTGGCCTGGACCACAGTGATCGCTCTGCTGCTGGGCGCCGGAATCGCCGCCGCCACAGTAGCCCACATCGCAGGCCTGGAACGCCGCTCGGTGGCCGCCGAAGCGGAACTGCTCCGTCTCTCCGGACAGATTCGTGTTGCCCAGGAACAGGAACGCCGCTACCTTTCAAGAGAACTTCACGACCAGGCGGGGCAGATGCTGACAGGGCTGCGGATGGAACTCGCCAGCATTTCGCACAGCGAGGGGCAGGAGGAGTTCGCCGCCAAAGTCGCGCATGCCAAAGGCATCGTGGAACAAGCGCTGCGGATTGTGCGGAATATTGCAATGATGCTGCGCCCGTCGATGCTCGACGACCTCGGCCTGGTGTCGGCACTGGGGTGGCTCATCCGCGAGATGAAGCGATCGAGCGGCATCGAAATTCACGCCGAGATCGATCCCGCTCTCGATTCCCTGCCCGATGCGGAATGTACCTGCGTCTATCGGATCGCGCAGGAGGCTCTGACCAATGCGGCAAAGCATTCGGGGGCGCGCCGCGTCGACATCGTGCTCGAGATCCGTAATTCACAGGTCTCAGGAAGTATTGCCGATAATGGCCGCGGCTTCGACTGGACCGCCGGGAATCGAAGTGGCCCCGGAACAGTGGGTCTGGGAATCGTGGGGATGGAGGAGCGAATGCAAGAGCTCGGGGGCAGCCTCCGCGTTTCTTCTTCGCCCGGCTACGGAACCCGGGTGCAGTTTCGCCTGCCGTGCCCGCAGGACGCCGAGGTGCATTACGCAGAGAAAATATGATTCGTATCTTAATAGTCGACGACCACGGCATTGTCCGCGCCGGGCTCCGGCTTCTACTGAACCGCATTGCCGGAATCGAGGTTGTGGGCGAAGCTTCCGACGGCCGCGAAGCGGTGCGGCTTGCCGAAACTCTGGCGCCGAATATCGTGCTCATCGATATCGCCATGCCGCTGCTGAACGGGCTGGAGGCGGCGCGTCAGATTTCGGGCGACAACCCCCGGATTGGCATTATCGTGCTGAGCATGTATATGGACGAGAGTTACATTCTGCGCGCGATCGATGCGGGAGCGAAAGGCTACCTGATTAAAGACAACGCCGACGACGAACTGGAAGCCGCGATCCGCTCGGTGGCCGCCGGCCGGCCGTTCTTTTCCAAAGTTATCGCTCAAGCCTTATCGGAGGATCACGTCAGCGCCATGCGGAAACACGGCGCGAAGCGATCCTACGATCTGCTGACCGAGCGCGAGCGGGAAGTGCTGCATCTGCTCGCCGAGGGGAAATCGAACAAGGAGACCGCCGCGGTGCTGAACCTGAGCCCCTACACGGTCGACACGCATCGCACTAACCTGATGCAGAAGCTGGGTCTGCATAATACCGCCGAAATTGTTTTGTACGCGGTGCGGAATGCGATTATCAAGCCGTAGCGGGTTTATGGGAACCACTTGCTTGCGCGCGTGGCTCAGTATCGGCGGTGTTGTATGCGGGGCGAAGTTCGATTAGAAGGAAGCTCGCGGGTCACTATCTTGCGGTCTTCAGGAACGTGCCGTTTTGCAGCTCGCTGAAGGCCGTCTGAAGCTCTGCCTGGGTGTTCATTACGATCGGACCGTGCCAGGCGACCGGCTGTTCGAGCGGCTTGCCCGACACCAGCAGGAAGCGTATCCCGGCTTCTCCGGCCTCGACCGTTACCTCGTCGCCGCGGTCGAACAGGATCAGTGATCTGTTGTTCGCCGGATCGCCGCTTCGCGGGTCGGAGGCGTTGGAGAAATTCCCCCCTCCCTCGAACACGTAGGCGAACGCGTGGCGGGTCGTCTCGACGGGCAACGTCTTGCGGCGGCCTGGCGGTACCGATACATCGAGATACGTCGGCTCGGCTGCAATTCCATCGACCGGGCCTGTCTTGCCCCAGAAAGTGCCGCACACAATACGGACAAATGTTCCGTCGTCGTCGGTAATGCCGGGGATATCGGGCGACTTTACTTCCTGATAGCGCGGGGCCGTCATCTTAAGGGAGGCTGGCAGGTTGGCCCACAGCTGAAATCCGTGCATGCGGCCCGCTGCATCACCTTTAGGCATTTCCTGATGAATGATGCCGCTGCCAGCCGTCATCCACTGGACATCGCCGGCGCCGATGATCCCGCTGTTCCCCATGCTGTCGCCATGCTCTACGTTGCCGGCGAGAACATAGGTAATCGTCTCTATTCCCCGGTGGGGATGCCACGGGAAGCCGTTCGCGTATGCCGAAGGAACGTCGTTGCGGAAGTCGTCGAACAACAAAAAGGGATCGAATTCCGCCGTGTTTCCAAACCCAAACGCCCTCCTGAGGTGTACACCAGCGCCTTCGACAGTTGGCTTCGCCTCGATCAAACGCTTTACGGGACGCAGAGACATTTTGACCCTCTAAACAAGAGAATACAACGGCAGCACATTGATTCTTAAGGCGATTGCGGCAATTTGAGTGCCAGTTGAAATAACGGGAGAAAAAAAGCCTGGCTTGCCCACTTAAATTCTGATATTTTGTATGTTAGATCACATATTCTGGAGTCAACGAGAGAATGAGAGCTCAAACGGTGGGTATCGAGGAGTGCACGGGACGGATCCTTTCGACGCCAGTGTTCCGATCCGGCGGCAAAAAGCTCATGGCCAAAGGCCACATGTTGCGAGCGGAGGACGTCAGGGTCCTTCAGATGGAAGGCATGCAACGGCTCTGGGTAGCCGAACTCGAGGAGAACGAAGTCCACGAAGATGAGGCTGTCTGCGGCATAGCGGGTGAAATGGCGTGTGGTTCCTATGAGATCCAGATCGCACCGGGCGGCCGGGCGAACCTGATTGCAACCGCCGACTGCTGTGTTCTGGTGGATGACGATCTGCTGCGCCAGGTGAACTGCACGTCCGGGCTGGTGATTGCCACAGCACTCAATTTCAGCTTCGCCATGGCCGGGCAAAGAATTGCCACGGTGAAGAGCGCGCCTTTTGCGGTATCCAGGAAGGATTTTGAACAATCTCTGACAATGCTTCGGGAACGGGGCGCCATCATGCAGGCGCGGCCCCTGCAGCCTGCGCCCGTCGGAGTCGTTTACAGCGATCCTTCCAATAGAGACCGGGCCCGAAGCATGTTTGAGCCGATCGTTCGGCAGAAGCTGGAAAAGCTGGGTGTACGCTCGCATATCGGCGTCCCTTCGCTCGAAACCGACGACAATGTCTCGCGCGGAATTCAACACCTGACAGAGGCCGGGGCGGGAGTTATTCTGATCGCTTCCACGACAGCGCCCGCAGGCCCGGACGACGCGGTTGGGCGGGCAATGGCCATGGCGGGCTGCCCGATCGAGCGGTATCTCGCGCCCGTGGAACCGGGCCATCTGCTGCTGCTCGGCTACAAAGACGAGATCCCGGTAGTTTCGGCGCCGGGCTGCTTCCGTTCGCTCAGACCAAACGTTGTTGACCTGCTGCTGCCACCGATGATGTCGCAATACCGGATATCCGGGTGGGAAGTTGCCTCTCTCGGCCACGGCGGCCTGCTCGCACCCTAGCCGGGCGCTTCCCAGGCACACCCAGGATTACTGCCAGCTTTTCCCGCCTGCCGATTCCGTTAAGTTTAGGTTGCAGGTCAAAAGCGGCCGAGATGAGGATTGCCGGGCACAGACACGGGGATAGTTTTGGTATCTGCGCCGCCTGGATGGTACGACTATTTGCGAGGCATCGGCACGGGCGTGCGGCCATACTCGCGATAGTTCGCAGTGGACTTGCAGAGTTGAGCTAAGCGTGGCTGGCGCATAAAACGCGACGCCCGTCGAAGCGCAGGGTGTGCGGCGCATGCAGGGCTCGCCCGTCCGGATCCTGATAACGCACGGTCACGGGAACGGCAAAATCGTCTCCCGACGCGGTCAAAAAGTCGAGCGCCCAGTGCGGATCGTTGCCGACCACTGGATAAACAATCGACATACAGGTCACCGAAGCGCCGGGCCGAAGTTCCTCAATTGTTTCGAAGTCGAGCGTATGGTCGTCATTTTGAAGCTGATCGACCTGAATTCCAAGCGCCGGAGCAGCGCCGAGATTGGTAAAAGTAAAATGAGGGCGGGCCACATCCTGGCTGTTGACGCTCAGTGTGACCAAAGGAACAGATTGATCGAATTTCATCAGCGGCATCCCCCTATGAGACCGAAATAGTACTAGAACTTATAGTACCTCAGTCGGATTGCTTTTGCCACTGCCGATTTTCGGCGTCAGACCAGGCCCTTCTCCATTGCGTGTCTGGTTAACTCTGCCGTCGTCCGCAGGCCGAGTTTCCGTTTGAGGTTTGCGCGGTGAAAAGCGACTGTCTTGATCGAGATGGTCATCTGGTGGGCGATTTCCTTGGCGGCACGTCCTTCAGCAATTAACTGAAGCGTTTCCCGCTCCCGGGAACTCAGGCGAAGACTGGCAGCCGCGCGTTGGGGGTCGCGGAAGTATTCCAGATTCTCGCCGGAAAGGCTTGGGGTGACGTAGATTTGACCCTTGAGTACTTGTCTGGCGGCTTGGAGGAGCTCCTCGCGGGCAGCGGACTTCAGCACGTAACCGATGGCGCCGGCATCCAGGGCAGCCTCGAGGTACGCCGGGTCCACGTGCATAGTGACGAATAACAGGCGCGCGTCCGGCATAAACTTGCGGATCTGGCGCGCCGCATCGATGCCATTCAGGCCTGGCATGGTGATATCGAGAATGATCAGATCGGGTTTTTGGCGCCGGGCTTCCTCGACGAGAGTCCGCCCGTCTGAAACCGTCGTGATGCTTTCAAAGTGCGGTTCGAGGAAGAAACGCATTCCTTCGAGTGTCAGGGGGTGATCGTCGGCCAGTAAGACACGCGCCAATTTCATGTGGACTCCCTTGTTAACGGAACTTCAAGAACAATTCGGGTGCCATGGCCGGGCCGCGCGTGAATCGATAGTTTTCCATTCACCAGACGCGCCCGTTCCTCCATACCCACAAGACCCAGACCTCCGGTTCCCGTCGCAGCGGCGATATCGAAGCCGGAACCGTCATCCACTATGGATAATAAAACGGACCCCTTGCCGGAACTCACCGACACGGTCGCCGTCTTCGCTCCGGAATGGCTGGCGACGTTCTGGAGACTCTCCTGCGCCACACGATAGAGACACGAGACAATCTCGCGTGGCATCGCCGCCGGCAGCTGCTCCGGGTGGAACCGGACGGAAATGCCATCCCGGGTGGAAAACTGTTTGCACAAGGCCCGCAGCGATGCCACGAGGCCAAGGTCGTCGAGTACGGAAGGATGCAGCCGATAGGCGATATGGCGGGTCGCTTCCGATGCCTGCACGACGCGTTCCTGGAGTTTCTTCAGGCTTTGCCGTCGCTCCGGCCGCGAAGACTCCGGAGAAGCCGCATAAGTACCAATGTCGATCGCCAGGGACGCCAGTTGCTGGCAAATCTGATCGTGCAGTTCGCGGGAGACGCGCCGGCGCTCCTCTTCCTGCACCGAAAGCAGGCGAGCCGCCAAAGCCTGTACCTGCGAAGCGTGTAACTGGGCGGCTTTTTCCAGTTCAGCGCGCTCTGTGATATCGGTGAGAAACGCGACCGTGAGCTTTTCTCCGTAAGGTTCGACCAGAGTGAGGCTGACCTCCACCGGAAAAATGGTTCCGTCCATCCGGCGCCCATCCAGCGGCACGGATGCTTGCGCGCGACTGCCATCCGTGCGGGCAAAATAAACTTTCCCTTCTTTCGTATGACGGAGACGCGCCACCTGAGGCAGCAGAATGCCGATGGGCTGGCCGATCAACTCCACGGCCTTGTAGCCGAAAATAGACTCGGTGTGGCCACTGACCATCACGATGGTGCCCGAATCCTTCATGGTGACAACGGCCTGGGATGAAGCATCCAGCAAGGTGCGGACCATCGCTGAGCTCTTCTCCGATCTCTCCTGCGCCAGCTTGCGGACTGTTATGTCTTCCATGGCAATGAGCGCCGCACGGGTACCTGCGATTCGGGCCGCATTGACAACCAACCGCAGCTGTCCGATGCCTGGAATGTCCTGCCCGAGTTCCAGATTCCTGATTTCATCGCCCCCCGCCAGCAGATCTTTGAGCAATCCGCGGAGAGGTGACGCTGTGCATTGTCCGGGTTCGCGGCCGAAGAAGGACTTGCCGAGCACGTCGGCCGGCTGTACGTGAAACAGTTCACCGAAGCAGCGGTTTACCGTAACGATCCTGAAATCGGAATCCACAACCGCCAGGGCTTCATGGATGGTCTCGACGATGGCATGAGCATAGTCGCTCGACTTTTGGGCGTTATCTCTGGCGCGGTAAATAATATCCGTATCGAGGAAGACAACCAGCACACCTTCAATTCGGTTGTCCGACTTGTAGGGGCGCACACGCATCGAATACCGATGGCCGCTCTTGTCGCTGACCTCACGCTCCACGATCCGGCCGTGAGCCGTCACTTCATGCAGCAGAGCCTTCCAGTCCTCCACATTCAAGGTGGAAGCAATGTTACTGAAGGGTCGCCCGACGTCGCCGCCAATCAGATTGAGCAGCTGCCCCGCCATGGGTGTGAAACGCCGGACCCGCAATTCGGAATCGAGCACCAGCACAGGAATATCGACACCGACCAGCAGATTGCTGAGGTCATGCGTCAACACATCCAGTTCGGCGTTGCGATGCTGGAGTTCGTCATTGAGGGTGATGAGTTCCTCATTGGACGACTGGAGTTCTTCCTTGGCAGTCTCCAGTTCTTCGTTGGTACTCTGCAATTCCTCATTGCTGGAGAGAATCTCTTCGTTGGCCGCCTTCATCTCTTCCTGGGCGGTCTCGTGTTCGGCGATCAGAGTGCGAAGGTGGTCCCGGGTGGTAACAAGCTCGCGTTCCAGTTTGACGGCTTTGCCTGCTGTTTTGGCAGCGCCGGTCTGTTTGCCCGCCGGCGTTTCAGCTGCATCCGCGGAACCAACGGCGATGCGATGAAACACAACCAGCAGTTGCTGCGGCTTGCCGCTGCCCTTCGATAGCGGACGAACTTCCATTCGCACAATACAGGGCCTGCCCTCGAAATCGAAACGCACATCGTCCCGCCGGACGGCAATGCCTTCTTTGCGGGCGTTGGCAATTGCGGTCCGCAGAGCCACCACAAATTCCGGACGCACCATTTTCAACAAATGGAAGCTGGGCTGTCCCGTGGCGGGCGCAAGATAGGGACTGGTATTGCCCTGAAAGTGGACGATATGAAGATTCCGATCCACTACCAGTGCAGGTGGCGAATAGTGCTCGAGGATTGCGGCTTCGGCTTCTTTCCTGAAATCGGGAGCCGGAGGCGGCATGGTTCGCACCGGCGCAACCGCCGCTTCGGCGATACCGACCGCAACGGAGGAGACTTCGCGGAAAGTCGTGGCCGGCGCCTTTCGCTGAAAAATCCTGTGCCGCGCGTCGGTCGGGGCGAACGCCTCGGAGTAATCGCTCACGGATTCCGAGGTTCCAAGAAACAGAGAGCCACCTGGTTTGAGCGCGTACTGAAAAGTCGAGAGGATTCGCTTCTGTAACGGCGACCCCATGTAGATCAGCACATTGCGGCAACTGATCAGATCGAGCCGGGAGAACGGAGGATCGCGGGTGAGGTCATGCCTGACGAAAACGCACGCGTCGCGGATGGATTTCAGAATCTGATAGCCGTGATCTGTGCGCGTGAAGAAACGCTTCAGCCGGAGGGAGGAGATTAGGGAGACGGCCGACTCGGTATAAATTCCGGCTCTTGCCTGGGCCAGCGCGCGTTCCTGAATGTCGGTACCGAAGATCTGAAGTTTGGTCCGGCTGGCGCGTTCGCCAAGTTCCTCCAGTAAACACATGGCAATGGAATAAACTTCCTCCCCGGTGGAACAGCCCGCTACCCAGATGCGAATCGGCTCGTCCTCCGGGTTCCCGTTACGCGGCTTACGGAGCAGCCAGCTGGAAAACACATGTTTGCGGAGTGCCTGAAAACATTCCGGGTCGCGGAAGAAGCTGGTGACGTGGATGAAAATGTCGTCGGCCAGAGACTGCGGCTCATCCCGATTCTGTTTCAGGAAAAGCGCATATTTGTTGAGCGAGGTGATTTTGTGCAGCGCCATGCGGCGCGAAATTCGCCGCAGGACGGTGGCTTGCTTGTACAGGCGGAAATCGACGCCGACGGCGGCCCGCAGGATCAGACAGATCTTATCGAGATCGCTGCCTTCGGAAACACCGGTGGCGCCGGTCACATAAGGATGGCGTCCGATTCGCGCCAACTCTGCCGCAATGCCCGCGGGAGGGAGGACAAAATCCACCGAGCCCGCTGTAATGGCGCTCATGGGCATGGCATTCCACTGGGCGGTCTTGGGCTCCTGAGCGAAGGTCACGCCGCCGGCCGCCTTGATAGCCTTCAACCCGTAAGTCCCGTCCGAGCCGGTGCCGGAGAGCACCACTCCGATGGCTCTGGGACCCTGTTCCTCAGCCAGCGCCATGGCGAATTCGTCAATGGGCCGCTGGAGTCCGGAACCTTCCACACGTGGCGACAGGCGGAGAATGCCCTTGCGCACGGTCATGCTCTTGTTGGGTGGAATTACATAAATGCGATCCGGCTCGACCGGCAAGCCGTCGGAAACTTCCACGGCAAGCATCTTCGTCTCTTTGGCGAGGAGGCCGGTCAGTATGCTTTCGTGGCTGGGTTCCAGATGCTGGATGAGCACGAACGCCATGCCTGTAGTGGGCGGAAGTGCCCGCAGGAGCGCGGTAAAAGCCTGGAGTCCACCGGCTGACGCGCCGATGGCTACGACGGGGAATGAGAGGGAAGGATGCGAACCCGCGGGCTCATAGGCGGGCGCTCCTTCAGGAGTTTGCGCATGCGGCGATGCTTTCTTTGGCTTGCCCTTACCCTGCTGTGGCTTGCCCTTACCCGGCCTGGCCTTTTTCGTGGGCATTCAGCGAATCGTTATCCTCTTCACCATACGTATTTCCACAATTATAGTACTCGATTGTGAAATTTATTGATATGGAGTTTCGAGGTTTGGCTGTAGGGGATGCAAGGCCACCACAAACGGGGCGCAAAGCGGTGTCGGCAATTTCAATGGTCTGTCGCCTTTTCAGGGGGTGACAGCGATATGGTCGACGACTGTTGAGACGCCTGGGGCGGCCCATGCCGCCCGTTCCGCGGCTTCGCGTTCCACCCAGGAACGGACATTTCCCGCCAGGGTCAGCATGCCGTCGCAGACTGTGACGGAGATATGGCGGGCGTCCACTTCCGCGCTGCGCCTGAGCGCGTCTTCAATCCTGAGCTTCAGGTCGGCAGGGGATGGGTGGGGTTTTATCGCGATGTTGTTGATCACGCCTCGGACGCCGGCGGTACGTTCGGCAGATGCGACCGCGCCAACTCGCTGGAAATTCCAATCGACACTTCCTTCCAGCCAGACAAAACCGCCTTTCACGACGACCTTGATTTTTTCGCCGGGGATGGTGGCGTCCACCGACATGGCATGCACGACATCGCGCGCGATCTCCGGATCGGTTCGCGCGACAGGCGCTGCGATTTCGATCTCGTTCGCCACCGCAGTCACACCATAAACAGACTTGACGGCCCGCTCCGCCGCCGCCTTTTCGTAGTAATGGTGCACGAAACCGGTGAGTGTGACTTCACCCCGATGAACAGAAACCGAAATATCGCGCGAGACGATTTCCGGGGCCCAATCGATCTGCATGGCTAAGGCCGTGCGAAGCTGAGCGTCGGTTTCATTCCGCGTGCGCATCCGCATTTCGCTCTTTTCCGTTTGGCTACGCGGATACCACGAAAGCGTTTTCCGACCGTGAAACGCGCAGCCGATACTTTCTGACTTTGTAGCGCAGCGCATCGCGGCCGATCTGAAGAGCCCGCGCAGCCCTGGATTGGTTTCCTCCGGCGGCGGCAAGCGCCCGAATAACAATCATCCGTTCCTGGTCGTGAAGCGTTTCGCAGGCTTCGGTGTTTGTGCGAACGCCTTCCGGCTCGTTCTGCAAATACTCCGGCAGATCGGGCACGTCTATGAGGCCATCGCGCGTCATCATGGCGGCATGCCCGATCACGTTTTCCAGTTCGCGGACGTTGCCGGGCCAGGAATGACTGGACAGGCGAGCATGGGCGGCGCGCGACAAGCCGGAAATGTTTTTACCGAAGACGTCAGCAAAACGGCGGGCAAAATACCGCTGCAACAGGGGAAGATCTTCCACACGATCCGCCAGGCGCGGCATCTGGATTTCAACCATGGAGAGGCGGTAGTACAAATCCTCGCGGAAACGGTTCTGCGCGATGAGATCCCTGAGATCGTGGTTGGTTGCGGCTACGACGCGGACATCCACCTTCCTGGTTTGCAGCGAGCCGACACGCTGGACTTCCCGATCCTGGAGCACGCGCAGGAGCTTCGCCTGGCTGGCAAGCGGCATGTCCCCGATTTCATCGAGAAACAGAGTGCCCTGATCGGCATACTCGAAAAGGCCGGCTTTATCGCGGGTGGCGTCGGTGAAGGCTCCCTTTTCATGCCCGAACAGCTCACTTTCAAAAAGGGTTTCGACTACCGCGGAGCAATTGAGAACTACATACCGCCCGCCGGAAGCCGGGCTGAGGCGATGCAGAGCGCGCGCGGCCAGGTCTTTACCCGTACCCGTCTCTCCCGAGATAAGAACACCGCGGTAATAGGGAGCAATGCGCTGAAGCCGAGTAAATATGTCCAGCATCGCGGTACTGCGGCCCACAATACCTTCGAACTGGGAATCCGGGCAGAGCTCATCCGTCTGCCCGACTTCGGGGTCAAAATCCGTTAACGACATGACGGAGCCACTGGCCTCCAGACTCAAATTGAAATCTCCCTGCATAAAAACGGCACGGGGTCGTGCATGGAAACGCGCGCAGCGCCTGCGCTGGTTCGCGCGCAAGGTTGCGCTGGTTCGCACACAGTGTGGCGTGCTCTGACGCAAGGCCCGCGAAAGGTATCGCCGCCCAATAAAAAATTTATCAAAATTAGTTTTTGGAAAATAGCTGTGAAAAATGCCAGCTATTGGCGATCAGGTTCTGCTTTGCGCGATCACATACCGGGTCATTTCGGCGGTGGTGCTTATTCCGAGTTTGTGCCTGATGTTCTCCCGATGAAAACCAACAGTTCGCGCCGAAATCGAGAGACGAAAAGCGATCTCTTTGGACGAGCATCCTTCGGAAAGAAGCTGAAGGACCTCCTGTTCGCGAACGCTCAGGTGAACCGCGGGAGGGGTACGGCCCGGATACTCGTCCACGGGATGGGAGGAGATGCCGGGGGACACATAAACAGTGCCTGCGAGCGCGCTTTCGAGCGCATCCATCAACTCCTCGGCGGCAGCGGTCTTCACAACATAGGCGGCGGCGCCGGCGGCAAGCGCCGCCCTCAGGTATCCCGCATCCAGGTGCATTGTCAGGAACACGAGTTTGACATAGGGCAGTTCCTTCGCGATCAGGCGGGCGGCGTCGATGCCATTCATTACCGGCATCGTCACATCCAGAAGAATCAGGTCGGGCCGTAAACGCAGCGCGGCCTCGACGAGTGCGCCGCCATCGAATACTTCACCCACAACTTCATAGCTGGGCGTCAGAAAATCGTGAATGCCTTTCAGCGTCAACCGGTGATCGTCCGCCAGCAGGATTCGTACGCGTTTCATGTTGCATCCGCCTGGTAAGGTATTCTGAGGGCAATTCGGGTGCCGCGGCCGCGCCTCGTCGAAACGATCAGCCTTCCTTTCACCAGCTGCGCCCGTTCTTCCATGCCAATCAGCCCGAGCGAACCGCTGCCTCTGATTTTTTCGGGCTCGAAGCCAATGCCATCGTCTCGCACGGTCAGGATGAGATTTCCCTGTTGCCAGACCAGCCCCACCATGACCCATGTTGCACCGGAATGCTCAGCGACATTTTGCAGAGATTGTTGAGCGATCCGGTAGAGGCTGGAGCCGACTTCCCTGGATATCGAAGGGGGAAGGTTGCCATGGCGGAACCTGACGGCGATCGCATGCGCGTGGGAGACTTCATTGCACAGACTCCGCAGCGATGCCACCACGCCAAGATCGTCCAGGATGGCGGGGTGCAGTTCGTGGGCAATATGGCGGGCATCTTCGGCGGCCTGTGTCGCGCGGACCTGCAAGGCCCGGAGCTGGCTCCGTGTCCCCTCGGGAGCAACAGCAGCCAATTTGCCGATTTCTATGGACAGGTGAGCGAGTTGCTGGCAGGTTCCATCATGCAGTTCGCGAGAGACTCTGCGGCGTTCATCTTCCTGCGCGGTCAGCAGACGACGCGCGAGCGCGTTGATTTCCGCGGCCCTCGATTTCGCAGTCTCTTCCATCTGCCTGCGAACGGTGATGTCAGTGACAAACGCAACCGCGAGAGGGCCCGCCGCGGTATCGATAGAACTCAGGCTCACTTCAATCGGGAAGCGGCCACCGTCCCGTCGAACCGCTTCAAGATTCGTGCCGATGCCCATGGGCCGCGTATGCGGGTCGGCGAAGTAATCGGCATAGAACTGCGGGTGAGATTCCACGATTTCCGGCGGTATCAACAGCGACACAGACTGGCCTTTCAATGCGTCCGTTTCATAGCCAAACATGGCTCCGGCCATTGGATTGAGGAGCACGATTTTCGATTCCCGGTTTACGGCGAGGATCGCCTGGCTGGCGGAGTTCAGCAGCGTCCTGATGGTGTGTTCGCTATCCCGCAGGGCCAGTTCGGCACGCTTCGTCTCCGTTACATCGGAAAGATAGCCAAACCAGTTAACGGCCCCATCGGGCTCGCGCAGGGGAGCCGCATGTCCGGCAATCCAGAGTTCGCCGTGGACGGGGTGCAGCACCCGAAACTCGCCACGCCAATTCGAGTTCGCGCGGGCAGATTCGGCGATTTTTTCCAGCGTGGCCGCGCGATCGTCAGGCTGGATGAGGTCAAGAAACGGCGCGGCATCTTCGGTAAGATCGGCCGGATTCAGGCCGCAGATCTCACGGACGGCAGGGCTCGCAAAAGGCATGGCGAGCGAGCCATCGGAACGAAGCTGCCACTGGAAGATGGCGCCAGGCGCGGTGGCGACGAGCAGCCTGAAGCGTTCAGCCTCGGCGCGCGCGGCCTCGCGCAGTTCCCTGCTTTCCTGAATATCGGTGCTGGCGCCAAACCATTTCGTCACTTGTCCGGATGCATCGCGTGACGGCACCATTCGGCACTCGGACCAGCGGTAGGCGCCATCCCGGCGACGCATCCTGAATTCGCAAGTGCAGTCGGTACCGGCCTCCATAACCCGGGCGCAATGGCCGAAGATCCGGAGCCGGTCGTCCGGATGTACGAAGGCCATCCAGCGGTCTTCGAGCCCTTCGCCTGGATTTGCGCCGGTGAACTCGTAAAAGCGCTCATTCACGTAATCTCGGAGCCCATCGGGCCGGGCCGTCCAAAGGATCTGGGGAATCGTATTGGATACGATGCGCAGCCTCTGCTCTTCGTGCCGGCTGCGGGCCAGCGCGCTGCGCAGGCGTCCCGCGAACACGCTGGCTCCGATGCCGGCTATGGCAAAGAAAATCAAACCGTCGATATCGTCGCGATCGCGCATCGCGAGGTTGAAACGAGGTTCCAGAAAAAAATAATCGCATGTCAGCGTAGCGAGGAAAGTGGCGGTCAGGCCCGGCCCCACACCTCCGTTGCGCGCGGTCGCCAGGATGGCAAGAAGGAAAGCGATGTAAACGGCGCGCCCCGCGAGAAGCGGGTCGAGAACGACCCTGAACACGGCGGCAATGACAACGATCACAAAAGCCGTGCTGTAGCGGAGAAGCACGGGCGTATCGTCACCCGCATGCGAGAGTTGTTTCCAACCCGAAAGCAGCCGTTTCGGTGGATGATCCATATACCTGAAACCTGTTTGCCCGGTTACTCGGCGCGACCGATACTATCAGAACTTCGCGCAACATGGAAACCTTCTCAGGTTCCAGCCGGGCCCCACGCAATGCGCTGCCGCAGTTCCCGCTCGATCTGTTCGGCGGATTGGAACTGCACGGCGTCAATGCCATAGCGGCGCGCACCTTCCACATATTCGGGAATATCGTCGGTAAAGAAGCATTCTCCCGGCAGACAACCGGCCGCCTCAACCGCTTTTTGGTAGATCGCAGGTGACGGTTTCATCGCGCCGACCTCGTGCGAGAGCACCAGCGCGTGGAAATGCTTCAGCAGCGGATAGGCTGCTCGAATCATGTCGAAATGAATCTGGTTCGTGTTGGAGAGCAGCACGAGCCGGTAGTTGGCAGCGATGCCCCGCAGGAGGTCTTCGGAAATCAGAGTGTGCGGAAGAAAGATCGAACTCCAGATATCGCAGAATTCTTCATACGAGCAGTGGAGGTTGAGCAGTTCCGAGATCTGCCTCACAAACTCACGCGGCGCGATCTGACCCGATTCCAGGCGTTCCACGAGACCGGAAGGGCGGATTCGGGCCGGGATTTCGGTGGCAGGGATGCCCGTAAGGGCCGAAATACGGTCATAGCCGCGACGGAAGTCAAAAGGCACAATGACACGGCCGAGGTCGAAGATGACAGCTTTTATCAAGTTCTACTGTATCTTGCTGGTTCGAATGGCTTTTTCAGATTGCGCCGCGCGGCGCGCCGAAATAACGGCGTAACCGTACCCGGCGGGTGCTCGTCTAAAGTAGTACTGATGAAAACGACCTTTGCCATCCGTGTCGGCTGGCTGGCCTTGCTCTCAGCTGGTTTGGCGGCTTCTGTTTCAGCGGATGCCCTGCTGGATGAAGGGTACCGCCAGATGTACAACCTGAATTTCGCAGCCGCGCACAGCACATTCGCGCAATTCGAGAAAACACAACCCACCAATGCTCTGGGTCCCGTTTCCGATGCGGCCGCCTACCTTTTCACCGAGTTCGACCGCCTCAACATTTTGCGTTCGGACTATCTCACCAAAGACGAAAGCTTCTTCACAGGCAGCAGGGCGCCTAAGGCCGATCCCACGCTCAAGAAGAAATTCGACGACGCGCTGAACCTGGGGCAGCACCTGGCGGATATCAAACTGAAGCAGGCGCCGACCGATGCGGACGCGATGCTGGCCTCCACCATGGGCCTGGGTCTGCATGCGAATTACCTGGCAATGATCGAGAAGAAGAACCTGGCTGCTCTTTCAGAGGTCAAGCAGAGCACCGCGCTGGCACAGAAATTATTGGCCGTGCATCCGGATGTGTACGACGCTTACATCGCGCAGGGTATCGAGAATTATCTACTGAGCCAAAAGAACGCGGCGGTACGCTGGTTCCTGCGTCTGGGCGGCGCGCAGACGGATAAGCAGGTGGGCATCGAGAAAACCAGTATTACGGCTGAAAAAGGGCATTATTTCATGCCCTACGCGCGGCTTCTGCTGGCAATCCAGGAGCTGAGAGACAATAATCGGGTAGACGCGAAACAGAAACTGTCATGGTTGGCGGCCGAATACCCCGGCAACCATCTGTATCGCGATGAACTCGAAAGGCTCGTAATCGCTAAATGAGGATTGTCGGCGCTGCCAGCGCGTTTCCTAAGTACCACTACGATCAAAAGTCTCTGTGTGAAGCTTTCGTCGCCTATTGGGGCGACCGGCTTCCGGAACCGCGAAAATTCGAACTCCTCCACAGCAATGTGGGCGTGAACGGCCGATATCTTTCGCTGCCGATCGAACAGTACGCGGCGCTTCGTTTCAGCGAAGCCAACAACGTCTGGATCCGGACCGCCGTTGAACTTGGCGAGCAGGCGATTCCGGCAGCGATCGCGCAGGCGGGAATCGACAAGAGCGAAATCTCCGCGTTTTTTTTCGTCTCGGTGACCGGCATTGCCAGTCCCTCGATTGATGCGCGTCTGATCAACAAGCTGGGCCTCTCGACCGATATGCGGCGCGTGCCGATTTTTGGTCTGGGATGCGTGGCAGGCGCGGCCGGAATCTCGCTGGCCGCCGATTACGTGAAGGCTTATCCCGATAAGTACGCGCTGCTCCTCTCGGTTGAGCTCTGCACCCTGACAATTCAGCACGACGATCTTTCGATGGCGAATCTGATCTCGACCGGCCTGTTCGGCGACGGCGGCGCGGCGGTGATTGTGGCCGGCGACCGGGCGGCGGAAAAATGCGGCCATCAGGGTCCGGATATTATCGATACCCAGGCGACGTTCTATCCCGATACCGAGAAAGTGATGGGCTGGGATATTTCGGGAAATGGATTTCAGATCGTCCTGTCGCCGGAAGTGCCCACGGTAATCGCGGGCAATGTGGGCGGCGATCTTGACCGTTTGCTTTCGAAGCACAATTTGACACGCGCGGATATTGGCTGCTGGATGCTGCACACCGGCGGCCCGAAGATTCTGCGTGCGACTGCGCAGGCGCTCGGTGTAGGCGACGACGCGATGTGGGCATCATGGGAAGCTCTGGCGGAGATGGGGAATCTGTCGTCTTCGTCGGTGCTGATGGTGCTCGAAAAAACGATGAAGAAGCGTCCGGCACCCGGCACGTGGAGTATTCTCGCGGCCATGGGGCCGGCGTTTTGTTCGGAACTTGTGCTGCTCCGCTGGTAGACCGGCAATCTGGCGATTGAAATCGGCATGAGAAGGCGACGAAAGTCGCGCGAATTCAGCGTGCTGTAATAAACTGGTTCGGTCAATGCCATACCAGCCTGGTCGTCACTTCCTTCAACTTCCCGGACCCACCAACGTTCCGGACCGGGTACTGGCGGCTATCGCCAAACCGACGTTCGATCACCGTGGCCCGGACGCCATATCGCTGACAAAGGACTGCGTCGACGGCATGAAGACCGTCTTCCAGACTGCGGCGGACGTGGCGATATACCCGGGTTCGGCTACCGGCGCGTGGGAAGCCGCGCTCGTCAACACGCTGAATCCAGGCGACCAGGTTCTGGCCTTCGATAACGGGCAGTTCGCAGTGCAGTGGGCGAACGTGGCGAAGCGTTTCGGGCTTGAGGCCGAGTTGCTGCCGGGCGATTGGCATCGCGGCGCGAATGCGACCGTTCTCAGGGAGAGGCTCGGCAAAGACAGTGGCCATCGGATTCGCGCGGTGATGGCTGTTCACAACGAGACCTCGACGTGCGTTACCAGCGACATCCCCGCGCTGCGCCGCGCGATGGACGAGACCGGCCATCCGGCGCTGCTGATGGTGGATACGGTTTCATCGCTCGCCACCACGGATTATCGGCATGACGAATGGGGCGTGGATGTCACCGTCGCGGGGTCGCAAAAAGGTCTGATGCTGCCACCTGGGCTTTGTTTTAACGCGATCAGCGAGAAGGCTATCGCTGCCAGCCGGACCGCGACTTTGCCACGCAACTACTGGCGCTGGGAAGACGTGCTGGAGTGGAATCGCAAGGGCTTTTTCCCTTACACCCCTTCGACAAATCTGCTGTACGGCCTGCGGGAAGCGCTCAAGATGCTGATCGAGGAAGAAGGTCTGCCGAACGTCTTCGCACGGCACAAACGCCATGGGGAAGCGACCAGACGAGCGGTGCAGGCGTGGGGTCTGGAGATCTGGGCCAGCGACCCAACCGAGTACAGCCAGACCGCTACCGGCGTGACGATGCCGGAGGGCTGCAATGAAGCGGAAGTCCGCGCTGTTATTCTGCGGCATTTCAACATGTCGCTCGGCGCGGGCCTCGGCAAAGTGGCGGGGAAGATCTTCCGTATCGGACACCTGGGCAGCTTCAACGATCTGATGCTGGCAGGCACTTTATGCGGCGTCGAAATGGGGCTGGACCTCGCCGGAGTGCCGCATCGCAAAGGCGGAGTGGCGGCGGCGATGGCGTCATTACTGGGATGACCGCCGGGATCACTGGCCTGCGCGAACGGCTGGAAGCCACTATTGAAGGCGAGGTTCGGTTCGATGCCGTCACGCGCGCACTGTATTCAACCGATGCCAGCGTTTATCAGATAGAGCCACTGGGCGCGGTGCTCGTCAAGTCGCGGGAAGACCTGATTCAGGCCGTGCGTATTTGCGCGGAGTTTTCCTGTCCCCTCACGATGCGCGGCGGCGGTACGTCGCAGGCGGGGCAAGCGATCGGCGCCGGCCTCCAGATCGATACTTCCAAATACTATAACCAGATTCTGGAACTGAACGCGGAGGAGCTGTGGGTTCGCGTTCAGCCTGGCATCGTCCTCGATGAGCTGAACGCCGTCTTGCGACCGCATGGACTCCGCTTCGCACCCGACGTTTCCACTGCGAGCCGCGCGACTATCGGCGGGATGATTGCAAACAACTCCAGCGGCGCCCGGTCGGTGCTTTATGGAAAAACGATCGACCACGTCCTCGATCTGGAAGTCGTATTCTCCGACGGTTCGATCAGCGGCAGCAGCGAGCTTGAGACCGAATGCTACCGAACCGTAGGGCAGGTGGCCGCGGAGCACGCGGAAGAGATCGACCGCCGCTTCCCGAAAGTTCTTCGGCGGGTGGGCGGCTATAACCTGGATGAGTTCGTTCCGGGCCGCGAGCCTTTCAATCTGGCGAAGATGATCGTCGGCTCGGAGGGGACCCTGGCAGTCATCCTGGAAGCACGGCTGAATCTGGTGCGGCTTCCAAAAGAGAAGGCGGTGCTGGTGGTGCAGTTTCGCGAACTGCTGGAGGCTCTTGAGGCCACGCCGCTCATCCTGCTGCACAAACCCTCGGCCGTGGAGGTGATGGACAGCTTCATCCTGGACCATACGCGGCTCAGCCCTAATCTGCAGCTGCTGCGCGAGACATTCGTCGAAGGCGAACCCGGCGCGCTGCTTTGCATCGAGTTCTATGCCGACGCGAAGGAGGATCTGCCGCCGCGAATGGCTGCGCTGGAAAAAGACCTCACCAGCCACGGATACGGCTACCGCTTCTTCCACGCCACGGATGCGGCGCAGCAGGCTCGCGTTTGGAGTCTGCGGGAAGCCGCACTCGGCCTGTCCATGACGATGAAGGGAGATGCGAAATCGCTTTCCTTCGTGGAAGACACGGCCGTGGCGCCGGAAAAACTGCGCGATTTCATCGACCGGTTTCTGCGGCTGATCGAAAAACACGGGACTCGCGCCGGCATCTACGCTCATGCTTCGGTCGGGTGCCTGCATGTGCGGCCGGTGGTCAACATGAAGACCGCGGAGGGGATTCAGAAATTCCAGGATATTGCCAATGATGTTTCCGATCTTGTGCTCGAATTCGGCGGCGCGCTTTCCGGTGAGCACGGCGACGGTCTGGTGCGAAGTCCGTTCATGCGGAAGATGTTCGGACCAGTGCTGTACGAAGCTTTCCGCACGATCAAGCACACGTTCGACCCACACGGAATTCTCAATCCGGGGAAGATTGTCGACAGCCCGGCGTTGACGGAGAATCTGCGCTTCGGCGCGGGCTACAGGTCGCCCGATCCAATTTCATTCTTCGACTTTTCCGCGTTCGGCGGATTTGGCGGAGCGGTTGAGATGTGCAGCGGACTTGGGGCGTGCCGCAAGAAATCCGAAGGCACGATGTGCCCTTCCTACATGGCGACGCGCGAGGAGAAGGACGTCACGCGGGGGCGCGCCAACGTGTTGCGCCTCGCCATGACGGGCCGGATGCAGGATGCGGGGCTGGACGATCAGGGAGTTTACGAATCGCTCGATCTTTGTCTGGAATGCCGCGCGTGCAAGGCGGAGTGCCCGGTAGGGGTCGACATGGCCCGCTTCAAGAGCGAGTTTCTCGCTGGGTACTGGCAGACTTACGGCACTCCGCTCGAAGCCAGGGCGCTCGGCAATGTGCACGCGGCGGCGCGGCTGGCGAGTCCATTCGCTTCCATCGCGAACCGGATCTCCGGTTCGAAGCCGGTGAAGCATCTGTTGGGCATCGATCAGCGGCGCTCACTGCCGCAACTCAGCCGGCGAACGCTGGCGGCACGGGTTCGCGGCCGGAGCGCACCCGATGCCGAGGTGCTGCTCTTCAACGACACCTTCACAAATTACTACGATCCGGAGATCGGCGTGGCGGCGTGGGAGGTGCTGGAATCGGCTGGGCTGAAGATCGCGCTCGCACCCAACCAGTGCTGCGGGAGACCGATGATTTCGAAGGGTCTGCTGGGTGACGCCACGGAGCAGGCGCGCCGCAACACGGCCGCCTTATACGATGCAGCCTCAGCTGGCCGGAAGCTGGTCTTCTGTGAACCGAGCTGCCTCTCCGCGATGCGGGAGGACGTGCCGGATCTGTTGCGAGGCGAGGAACAGCGACGGGCGAGGGTGATTGCCGGCGCTTGCGTGTCTTTCGAAGAAATCGCCGCGAGTTTGCCTCTGCGGTTTGTTTCCACGCCGCCAAAAGTGCTGCTTCACGGACACTGCCATCAGAAATCGATGGGCCTGATTCCAACAGCAATGGGGCTGCTGAAGGGAATCCCGGGCGCGGCTGTGACGGATGCCGACGCCGGATGCTGCGGTATGGCGGGCTCGTTTGGCTACTCGAAGGATCACTACGATCTCTCGCAGGCGATCGGCGAACGGAAGCTGTTCCCGCAGGTGCGCGCGATGGAGGGCGGAACGAAGATCGTTGCGGCGGGCACTTCATGCCGACATCAGATCCGCGACTTTACGGGCGAAGAGGCGGTGCATCCCGCGGTGCTGCTGCGTTCGCTGCTGGGCGCCTGAGCGCGCCGCCGCTATATTGAAAATTGCGCGAATGCCTGGCGCAACATCGGGATGATGGAGCCGGTGGGGCCGTCGCTGAACCAGCGTTCGCTGACCAGGTTGATCACAGAGATCGCCACCGCCGCTGTGATGTGGGCGCTGAGATCGTTTTCCGGGGTGCCCGTTCGTTCCGCCACCGCCTTTGCCAATTCGATTCGCGCCGCCTCATTCGCTCTCAGGACTTCGCCGTGAATTGCAGGTTCGGCGAAAAGAACACGGAGACGTTCGGACCACCGTTTGGCATTGGAGGTGATCGCGCTTGTTGTCGCCGGGTTTTCGAACTGAGCGGTGGCTGAGTTCGCGATGGCGGCCCAGAGCGGCTCGCCAGCCGGTCGCGCGCGGAATTCATCGGCGATTCGCAGCATTCGTTCCAGATGTCCGGCGGCGACGGCCTCGGCCTTATTGGAAAAATAATTGCGAAAGGTTCGGGGCGAGACATTTGCGGCGGCGGCAATATCGTCCACGGTCACGTTTCCGAAGCCGCGCTGAACGAACAGACGCGTGGCTGCGAGACTGAGCGCGGCGCGCGTCTCGCGGTGTTTGCGCTGCCGCAAACCTTCGGCTGAATGCGCGTGGGAATCCATTTAGTTCTCGGTCGGCGTTTTTTCGATGTGATCGACGATGAACTGTTCGACCGGGGCTTTTCGCGATTCCAGCTTCAGGCCGAGCGACTGGACGGCGTCGGTAACCGAAGTACCTCCGCCGCCTGGATCGGCAGCTACGCCGGTACCTGCCGCCGGCGCGGACCCGCCAGGCGTGCCGACCGGAATGTCGATACCTGCGTTTTTCGCTATGGCAACCAGGTCGGCAAGTGAAATCTCCATCGACGCTTCATAATTGCCCTTGATATCCGTCATGTCGACGATCTGACGTCCGCCTCCACCGCCCAATTGCGCGAAAAGCTGGGTCATCATGTCGGCCAGGCCGCTCATGGTGACCATGCTGAAATCGATGTGCATCGATTGGGTGGCAGGAATGATCTTGTAAGACATTTTGCCTTTGAGGCCCATATCGACGACCGCTCCGGCGGTCTTCGTGTCGACGGTAACCCGAATGGGACCATCGGGGCCGTCGGTTTGTCTCTGGCCTGGGGCGAGAGGCGTCTTCTCATCGATTGCGACAGGCGTTTCGGAAGAGGCCTTCAATTTCGGGCCACCTTTGCCCACCACGAGAGCAAGGACGGGGTGTTCGGAGGTGGCGCGATGCGTGGCGAGTTTGAACCGATCTTCGAGCAACGACTGGAGCATTTTGGGAGCGTCTGCCTTTGTTGCTCCTGCGGGAAATTTCGCGATGATATCGAAACGCGTTGCGGCCAGCCAATCGGGCGCCGAGATCTGGTAGGGCTTCACGCCGTAGGCAAGCGCAATCAAAGTTTTGAGATCGAGGTAGAGATATTCAGCCTGGCTTGTGCCAATACTGGCGCCTATGGGTAGGAGGCTTTGTCGGGAGTGCTTTTGAATGTTTTCAGGCTTTTTTCAGTGTTCCGTGGTTTGATGGGCTGTCGAAGTGCGACAGGAGAACTTCATGCGAAAAACGTATTTTGCCGTGACAGCGGCTCTCGCGATTACGATCGCAGGCTTTGCGCAGCAGACGGGTCCATACAAGATTGTCAAGACTTCGAAGACCGGCGGCACCGGCGGCTTCGACTATATCTATGCCGACTCGGCCAACCGCCGGCTCTACATTCCCCGTGGCGCGGATAACAGCACGACGCCGCCGTCACCGGCGCGCATCAGCGTGTTCGATCTGGATGCGCTGACTCTGGTCGGCGAGGTTGCCGATACAAGAGCCAATGGCGCCGCAATCGATCTGGCGTCCGGCCATGGCTTTGCCACCAGCAAGCCCGTAACGATGTTCGATATCAAGACGCTCAAGGTGATCAAGACGATCAATGTGGAGGGCGCTCCCGACGGGTTGCTGGCCGATCCGTTCAATCAGCGGGTTTATATTCTGAGCCATCAGGCTCCGCACGTAACGGTGATCGACGCGAAGAGCGGCGATATTCTCGGAACCCTGGATCTGGGCGGCGCGCCGGAGCAGGCGGCGACGGACGGCGCGGGGCATATCTACGTGGATGTCTCGGATAAGGCGAACATTGCCGTAATCGATGCGAAGGCAATGACAGTGACCGGCCACTACGATCTGGGCGATAAGGGCAACGGCGTCGCGGGCCTGGCGTTCGATGTGAAGAACCACATTCTGTTTGCGGCGTGCCGGAATTCAGGCAATCCGCCGGCGAATCCAGCCACGCCCACCATGGTCATTCTCAGTGCGACCGACGGGAAGATCATTACGACGCTGCCTCTGGCCGGGAGTTCCGATGGCGCCACGTTCAATCCGGCGACCATGGAAGCTTTCAGCACACATGGGAACGGTACGCTGACCGTGATCAAGGAAAACAGCCCGACCAGTTTCGTGGTGGAACAGAACCTGGATACGATGGCCGGCGCCAAAACGCTGACCCTGGACAGCAAAACGAACCACATCCTGACAATGGCGGCGGAATATGCGGCACCTGGCGCGCCGGCTCCCGCAGCGGCTGCCCCGGCTCCTGGCGTTCCCGGAGCGAGTGGTCAGCAGGGACGCGGCGGCGGCAGAGGACGCGCCATGCTGCCTGAATCGTTCCAGATTCTGGCTATCGGTAGATAAGCAAGTAATAAGTCACGCCTGCAATGAATCGGGGGCCGGGGAACGATGTTCCCTGGCCCCCGGTCTTTGAGTACCGCCTTAGTGTGTGTAACGTTACGCGGCCGCGAATTTCTTCACGGGAACGCGCGGTTTGGCTACCCGGGCTTTGATCGGGAAATGCTGCCGGAGCCAGTTATGCAGGCTTTCTTTTTGGGTGGCGTTTACGACGCGGTACCAGCGAATTTCGCCGGTCTGCTCATCGTATTCGGCCATGACGTAAGCACCGGTGGTCATGACGCTGACGATGCTGTCGTCCCTTAACCGCCCGCAGTAAAACGAATCATTAATTGTGTGACGGTCAATCATTTAAACCCATTATAACAGAAAATATGCAGGCTAACGGGCAAAGTCGAGATAGCCTCGGTTCGGATCAGTACTAATCAACTTCACCTGTAGTTTATCGCCCACGTCCACACCCTCACCGTGTACCAGAATTCCTTCAGCGGGCGGATCCGCCACGCGCACGAAGACACCTTTGGGAGTTACGCCGGTCACCACAGCCGCGAATCTTTCGCCGATCCGCGACTGAAGCGCGACCGCCGCCATGCGTTTGTTCATGATGCGTTCGACCTTGCGGGCAGCGTCTTCCTTCTGGGTACAGTTCTTCGCCGCGGCATCCAGTTGCTGATCCGAATACGGGCAGGGCGCCTTTGCGATGACGGCTTTGATCAACCGCTGCGTCACCGTGTCGGCAAAGCGCCGGTTGGGCGCGGTCGAATGCGTATAGTCGTGGGCTGCGAGGGCGAAATGTCCCACGTCCTTGTCCCCTGCCCTTGCCAGGATGTATTCGCCGGGTCCCATCAGCTTGACGACGGCCAGCGAGATATCGGGGTAGTGATCGGGATCGGTTTCCTTTCGCTTCAGCAGGAACCGATTCAGAGCTCCCGAGTCGGGAGTTGCCGGCAGAGTTTCACCGTATTGCGCGGCAAGTTGAACGATGCGGGGCCAGCGCTCCGGTGTCCGGACAACGCGCGCAATAGAGGAGACCCCGGCTTCAGAAAGACTGCGGGCCATCACGCCATTGGCCGCGACCATGAAATTCTCAATCAGTTCCGTGGCGCGATTCTTGCGGCGGACGTTAATGCCACCCACCTTGCCATCCGTCACGACGGCCTCTGCTTCCACGCGATCCAGATTGAGGGCGCCCATACGATGGCGCTCATCGAGCAAGAGCCGCGCGGCTTCATCCTGGAGCTTCAACTGAGCCTGTAAAGCGGTGGATGCGGCAACCTTCGCGGGAGCCGCGCCATTGCCCTCCAGCCACGGTCCCACGCCGTTGTAAGTGAGTTGAGCCTGGTTCCTGACGAGCGCGCGGAACACGCTGCCGGAGGCGACCGAGCCATCCGGCGCCACAATGATTTCAATCACGATTGAAAGCCGGTCTTCGTTTTCGTTGAGCGAGGTCAGGCCGGTGGAAAGCTCTTCCGGCAGCATGGGGAAGGTCCGCACGCCGGTATAGACCGAAGTGGTTTCGATCGAGGCATGCAGATCAATCGGCGATCCGGCCGGAACATCGGCGTCCACGTCCGCAATCGCGACCAGAATGCGGATGCCTGCGTCGACACGTTCCGCCACTTCGGCCTGATCCAGATCGCGCGAGGTATCGTTGTCGATCGACGACCAGAGCAGCGAGCGCAGGTCGCGCACGTCATTTCCGCCAGGCAGCACCTTTTGCGTACGGAGGGCCGCCATTTGCCGCTCCACTTCCGGAGGGAAATCCGGCTGGAATCCGTTGTCGATCATGGTTTGGCGCGCGGCCGCCGCCAAATCGAAGCCGTTATGGTTCATGATTGGCGCGTGTTCAGTGAGCCGCAGCCGCGTGAAAAGCATCCAAAGGCAGATTGCCGTCGGGTCCAAAGGGAAGCGCGTGGGCCTCTTCGAGGATCGTCAGATTCGGATTGGCCTCGATTTCAGCGCGCATGTTTTCGCTGAGAGCGATGGGGGATACGGCCAGGGTGTTGGCAATCCAGCCAATGCGGACATCGGCGAAATTCATTTTGCCCACGGTTGGCACAATGCGTTCGATGCATTCGCGATCAGTGGGAAAGTGGATCGGCAATCTGCCACAGCGAGGCGTGGTCGCCGTGAGCACGTTCAGCCAGGTGGCATTGTTGTCCATTGCCGCCGCCAGACGGTCCGTGATGACTTCAGCCATGCCGATGCCGGAGGCGTTTCCATAACTGTGATCGCTCAGCCCGCGCACGAAGATGCGTTCCACGTGAGCGAGGCCGGGCCACGGATTGATCTCGCCTTCCACGCCGCGGTTAACGATTTTCGTATCCATGCCGGCGCCGCTGTAATTCTTACCCATCTCGTCGATGATGAGCAGATCCAGATTGCACGGGAGGGTGGCGGCCCAGGTCTTCGAGAGCGCCAGCAATTCTTCTTCGCGGGGTTCCATGCTGCCTGCCGGTACCGCCGCGAGTTTCGCGGTGTTATGGAAAGCGTCTTCCAGAATCGCCAGGCCGCCGAGAATCTTGCCGGATCCGAGCACCTGACGTCCCACTGAGCGAATCACACCTTCGAGGCCGAGCCTGTGGGCGTGCATGTGGTAATTCTTCGCTCCAGCCCATTTGCCGAGGCCGATCGCCATCATTTTGTACAGGCCGCTTTCGATTTTGCCGGCGAAATCCGTGTGCTGCTTGATGCGGCCAACCAAAAATACTCCTGAAGCTCCCGCCGCATGGCGGTCCAGAAACACTTCGATTCCTTCAGGAGATTTACCCAAATCGATGACTTCGAGGGAGCTGCGGACTCCGCAGCCCATTGTGGCTGGAGAAATTCCATAATGCGCCAGCACATCCGTTTGACCTTCGGCCGTCGCGGCGCCATGGCTGCCCATCGCCGGAAAAATAAAGGGAGTCAGTTGGCGTGATTTCCAGTAATCAACCACTGCACGAACAATTGTGTCTATATTACTGATTCCACGGCTGCCAACGCCTATAGCAACTTCCGAACCCGGGGCCAGGCCGGCACCGAAGCCCGCTGCGCTCAGCTCGCGAAAAACTTCGCCAGGAATGTCATTCAGACGGCGGTCGGGAAAATTCTGGCCGACCAGGAGCATGGGGGAGAGTGTCACGCGATGAATTATATCAACGAATCGAGAAGCTACGGCGTGTCCCACTGTTCGGAAAGAATTCGGGAGTACTCTTCCGATGCATAGATATGGAAATCGTATGCCGCGCCATCCATGGCGCGATAAGGCTTCATCTGTTGGAAGCAGAGATAAGCATAATCGGCGAACCGGTGGTAGTGCTCAAGGAACATTGGCGAGAGCATTCCCACATCGGGAGGGTCCTCGAACAGGCAGCGGATGCCGATTGCACGCGAGAACACTGCCCGACGGTCGGAAACACCCCATTCTTCCAGTTTCGTTCGAACCCCGTCCGGAGGAGAATCGACGAGCAAAGCCGAGAATCCCTGCGCGTTTACCCCGATACCGGTGTCTCCCGACCGCTCCATTTGATCCAGACACTGGTCGATCCAGCGAAAAATATCCTTGCCAAGGAACAGCAGCATGCGGATTTCCTGATAGCGGCCGAGCATCACTCGCTGCTGAATATCGGCATACTTCGGGTTGGCGAGCGATGCTTCCTGGAGGGCGATAGCGGCGCGCGAACCTTCGAGCAACTGTTCGGTACCGTTCTCACCGCCAAAGGGGTGCAGGATCAGATGCGGCAGCACTGTTTTCGAAGTCAGGGTTGGGGTGATCGATGACACTCTGCTTTGATTATCGGTCAGATCGGGTATAAGTTCTACTCCCGGTTCAAAGAAGGCCGATTTTATCCGGGCCCGTGGACCTTCAAATGCCTGTTGTTAAGGCTGTGATGGCACGAACATACGAGCGATTGTTTTTCGCGGCCTTCGCGCTACGCCGCAAGTGAGGCCGTTCCCGGCGCTGGCCGGATGCAGGGCGCTCCCGCGCAATCAGTATGCATGATACGACGGCAACCAACAATATCCGCGCTGTGCAAAGCAAACGGGCGGCGCGCCATTTTTCAAGGCTGCGCAACTTCTGGACCAGGTTAATCCTGATCCTCCGGGAGACGGGCGACGCATGGCTGGCAGATAACGTCCCGCGCCTGAGCGCTTCACTGGCCTACTACTCCGTGTTGTCCCTCATCCCTTTCCTGGTGTTGGTGGCCTCCGTAGCGGGGAGCCTTTTCGGCCAGAAAGCGGCCCAGGGCCAGCTGATGTGGGAAATTCAGGATTTGATTGGAACAGTGGGCGCCCGGGCCATTCAGGGCCTGATTCAGCCTGGCCATAAATCCGTCACCCTCACGGTCCTGGGTTTTCTTGGGCTCGCCCTCGGTACATCCGCCGTCGTCATGGAACTGCGGGATGCGCTTAACACGATTTGGCACCGGCCCACCGGCTCATCGTTTTCGGGTTTCCACGGGCTGCTCCACGTCGTCCGGGAGCGGTTCTACCTGTTCGGACTCATCATGATCGCCGGGCTTCTGGTGGTGGCTTCGATTGCCATCAATGCTCTTGTGACGGGACTCGATTTCGAATTCGGTCCCTTTCTGCCAGTGTCTCCCGTCCTGATGCACATCGTTGTTTTTTGTGTCTCATTCGTCGTAGTCACAATCCTTTTTGCGGCCATCTACAAGGTGGTTCCCGAGGTCAAATTGAGATGGAATGACGTCATGGTCGGGGCATCCGTCACTTCACTTCTGTTCACAATCGGCAAGCAGATTATCGGAGTCTATCTGGGGAAAGCGAGTTTCGGCAGTACTTTCGGTGCGGCGGAATCGCTCGCGATTATCCTGGTTTGGGTTTATTACTCGGCGCAGCTGTTTTTCTTTGGAGCGGAGTTCACCCGGATTTACGCGATGCGGGTTCACCCCCGGCGCGAAATCGGATGCCCCGAGGGAACGCAACGGCCTCCAAAATAATTCCTCGTGGCGATCCACGCCAATTGCGACCGTCGGGGCTAGGGGAAAACAGAAGCGCGCGCCTCCGCCGTTGCTGCCAGATCCATCAGATCAGTTGCAAAGCGAAGGCGCGCGCAGTGGCGGGTCACGTTATTTCAATCGCTGCGTCTGTTTCGACTGAGCGTTCTCGGGAGCGCTGTCGAACGTATCGTCATCCGTCGATGTACGCCTGCCGGGGCTGGTCGCCTTCGAAGCATGGGCATCATCCGGAGCCATGCCACGAGGCGAAGTTTTATGATCCTTATGGACAGTATCGTTTTTGTCTGTCTTGTTGGTTTGCATAAACAAATTCCTCGCCCGTAATGCAGCAATTACCTTACCGAAACTGGCGTTTGTAGAAGAAGTTCACACTGAAGATACCGTTCTGGTCCCGCGTTGCGATTGCCGACCATTTGGGATCGAACGCCCATTCCACCTTGATGATCTGCCCGTTCGGATCGTCCAGCGCGGAAGTGTACGTAAACGTCATGTTGTGCGTAATATGCTGCTGTAGGGTCAGGCGCGCTGTTGGTAGCGAGGACCCGCTCTGGAAACTCGGATCGATCTTGAGCTGTGACACGCCGAACACCCGCTGGAGCCGCCCGGCAACCGGATTCGCCACCGCCTGGCCGAGTGCCGCCGATTCTCCCATCTGCTGCAAGGAAGACTGAGGAACCTGCGGCTGATTCGCCAGCAGTGTTGGATCCGACGTGGGCCCCTTGCCTGTAGCCAGCAGACTGACGATCTCCTGGAATCTCAGCGGCGGATTGGAAGTATAACTCAGCTTCATGTTGTAGATGGGCCCGGTGACTCGCAACGTCACGTCAATTCCCTGCGTCTGCGTTTCGAGACTGACATCCAGCACGGGGTCGATTTGCAGCGGATTAAAAAACCCTATCGTTCCAGCCTGAACCGTAAATGAGGAGCCGAGAAAAACCAGTTTGCCTTCATTGATAGTGACCCGCCCCAGGGCAGCTGGCTTGGCCGCGGTCCCCTGCACGTGAATGTCGGCCGTGGCTGAAATACCCTGCGCGACATCCGCCTGCACCGCAAGTCCGGAAGCCGTCCGGAGCCTGATATCCAGTCGCATGTTCTCGAGCAGCGGCGAAGGGGCGGTTTCGGATTGAACGGAGGGCTCGGCCTGGGAAAGGATCGAGGCCATATCGGTTTGCGGATTGTAATTTACCTGCCCGATAACTGCCGTTCCGGAGAGGGTACTCCTTCGCGAAGTTCCGCTCAACTGGAGGTCCGCGCCTGCTACAACGCTGACGCCTGGTTGCAACCGCGCCCGAACGCGTGTGGCTTTCACCTGAATCCCGAAACGTGACAGATCGGCATATTCGGCAAAGCCCGTAACAGTGATCTTCCCTCCCCCGGATTCACCGCTCAGATTCTGGATCGTCGCCGTCTTACCGCTCAGAATCACCAGGCCGTTGGCGTTGGAAATGCCGTTGGGAAGACCCGCGTAGTTGAAGGTGGCGTTTTGCAGAGCAAACCGCCCGTTGATCTGGGGTTGTGCCTGGGTCCCGCGAACCGTGGCTGTGAGATTCAGGTCCCCCGACGAATAGATGTCGCTGTCGAAATCCGGCAGGATTCCGAGATTCAGTTTTGCATTCAGATTCAGGTTCAATGTCCCGGCAGGTAAAGTCGCTCCGCCGGTTGCCTGTATATCCACTCCGGAGCCTGCCAGATGCGCATTCTGAATTTGCGCGGAACCGCGGTCGAGGGTCAAAGCGATCGGTCCCTGATTGGATATCGAAACCGGTTTCGTGTCGCCCGGCCGCGCCTTGGCCGTGATGTTCAGGCGGCTCACCTGGAGGCTTGCTTTCAGTTGATCGGTGCGCAGTATCGGCCCGTTCACGGTGATTTGCCCGTCCGTTGCCGCCTCCACCTGGGACTGTCCTTCCTGAGCGATGCCGGCAAGTTTCGCGACTCGCGAGTAGAGCAGGTTGTTGAACGTGAGTTGCGCGTTCACCGGATAACCATCCACCAGTTGCGCGCTGCCCTTACCGTGAATCGCGGCATCCGCCAGATCCGAATCCAGCGCGAATTCCACTCTGTCGCCCGATGTCGTATTCGCGGTGAGCTTCAGATTGCCGAAATTCTCGCCCTGGTCCCGCACCTGACTGGCGGCGACGTTGACATTGAGATCGCGCAGGGTGATCCGCGGCTGACTGTTGCCTGTTCCGTTAACAACGCTGCCTTCACCGTGCGCCTCCAGTTGAACAGCCCCCGCAAGCCCAAGCCGCCGCGACTGGACGTTGTGGATGCGGGCAAGATCGAGCCGGCTGCTCGTCACGTTGAACTTCGCGCTGCCTGAAGTCAGGCTACCCGCGGGATGGTCGTAATGCGCAGTCAGTTCGATTTGTGAATTCCCAGCCGTGATCTGAAATTCAGGCACGTCAACCGCGCGGGCCAGCCAGGCGGCACGAACGTGCAGACGGTCGATGGGTTCGTCGTAGAGGACCGCGCGTGTCAGATCCAGACTGCCCTCACCGTGCGGATCGCTCACCGTGCCTGTCAGACGGAGGTTGCCCGCCAGATTGCCACGGGCCGGTATGTCGGCATTGCCGGCCACGGCGAGGGTCTTGTCGATTGGCAGATTGGCGATGACGAGATCGGCCGTCGTGGGATAGTCATGGACCAGCTGCGTATTGCCGTTGGCGTGAATTGAGGAGCCGGCAAAGTTCGACGTCGCAGTGTAGTTGACCGTTTGCCCAGTGGTGCGTGCCGATGCGTCCAGATCGCCATACGGCTGTCCATTCCACTTCACAGCGCGAGCCGTGGCACTCCCGTTGACGCTGGTCAGGATGAACTCATCGGTCTTGAGTTCGCCGGCGACATCCAGATTTGTCGAAACGGTACCCGAAACATTCTGCCGAAAGCGGCCGACAGTCGAGGCAAGGTCGATCTGGTTGCTCACCACTTTGGCGTGAATCTGGCCGGTTGAGAAACTGTCCTCAGGGTGCCGGAATTCTCCTGAGAGATCCAGCCTCCCTGAGCCGGACTGCACAAACGATGCGGGAATCGTCACCAGCCGATCCGTCAGATTGGCCTGCACCTGCGCCTTGTCGAAAGACAGTCCGTTGATTGCGCCGGTCGCTGCGTTCAGGGTGACGGCGCCCACCGGGTTCCCGGCGGTTCCATCGATGTGGGCCATGGCCGTCACCGCACCGGAATAATCGGCGCTGGGTTGTCCGGCCAGCGCTGCCAGATCCGCCAGGTCGCCGTCCGTAATCGAAAGGTCCGCTTTCACCGGCTCCCTTGGTAACAGCTTCCAGTCCGCCAGGCCAACCGAGCCTGCAAATTGTGCGTGGAGGCCCGGACCCGATCCCGCGCGAACCAGCACGCCATTTGAAACAGCCGCGCCCGCGCCCGAGGCTGCGAGATCCGCGGCCAGGCTGTCGAACTGCCGTCCTTCCACAACCAGGCGTTCAGATGCAAGGTGGCCGTTGATGCGCGGGGAATGCAGGCCCCCGGTCACCGCGCCGGCGAATGTGACCTCTCCCCGATTGAGAGAGACGGTCTGCCCCGAAACTCCCGCGGCAACCAGAACATCGTTCAGATCTTGTGTCTTCGCTTTCACCTGCAGGGTCCGGCTGAGAGAACCGTCCATATCCAGGCGGGTGTGCGGAAGAGCAAGGAATGAGTTGTGTAGCGTCACATCGTTGGCCGCGGCGCTATAGTCGGCGTTCACTTTGCCGGTTACGGGAACCCCGTGTTTCCCGGGGGAAACCGAGAGCCGCCCCGATGCCGCCAGGCTATTCGGCAAGCTGGTGTCGCCCTCCGCCGCGATATTTCCACTGACGATCCCGTCATAGGGCAGCTTTTGGCCTACTGTGTTCAAGGCTGTTTGAATGTCGAAAGCGCGCAGATCGCCGTTGACCTTATAGTGCTGCATGTGGTCGAGAGAAGCGCTCCCTTCGAAGCGGCCACCGAGCGCTGTTACCGCCAGATTGCGCAACTCCACCAGGCTTTGAGTAGCGCTCACTGAGGATGAAATATTCAGATTGCGCAGTCGGGTTGTTCCCTGCTCGATGGCAATGTTCTTACCCTGCAGAGCGCCAGTGACGGAGTATCCGTTATCCGCTGTCAGCCGCGCATCGCCGTTCAGGTCCATCGTCCCGGCGCGCATTTCGGTCACATTAAGAAGTTTCCCCAGTTCAGCCAGATCCAAAGTAGAGCGGAATGCCAGCGCGCCACCCTGATGAGGGTCTTTCAACGTTCCTGAGGCTTCCACCGACGAAGCACCCAATGTCGTTTGAAGGTTCGTGACATGGATCGCCTCATTCGAAGCAGTGAAGTCGCCAGCCAGATGAATTCGCTGCGGAACCCCGGGGGCGTTCAGCGCGACGGGAATATCTCCGATGGTCTTCAGCTCCTCCAGCGCAATGTCGCCGTTCACACGCGCGGACACTTCCGGCGCATCGATGTGAGTGATTGAGCCATCCAGTGAAATTTTCGAAGCGTTCGTCGAAAGAGTTGCCTGATGCAGTTCGACGCGGTCGCTCCCGATCGTAAGCGGCAGCTTGAGACTGATCACCACAGGCGTGGAGCGGCCTGAAACCACATATACCGGCGCAAGCGAAATATCGCCGTGGTACGTATTGGTCGTCAGGCTGTAGAAGAGTTGCGCGCGCAGATTGTTTGCATTGAGGCTGAAGGGCACCGTCTGCCGCACAAACGTCGCCACCCCGTTACTGAGTTCGAAGTGACCGATGGCCAGATCGACGACGGTCTTCAACGGTGGTTTTCCTGAGGGGCTCGAAGTTTTCGGCGACGGGACATTGCTGCGTCCATCGGGCAGAATCATGATGTTCACTTCCGGCTTTTGGACGCCCAGATTGGCAATATCCACAATTCGGTTCAGACGGGTGAACAACCGCAGATCGGCCACTACCTGCTGCACACGCACAAAGGGAGCGGCAGTCGCCGGTTCATATCCGTGAATCACAAGGTTCCCGATGGAAGCGTGCAGCCGTCCCTCATCGAAATTGAAGGAACCCAGTTCCACCCGGCCGCCAGTGCTGTCCTCCACCGCGGAAACGATCTGTTCCCTTACATAGTTTCTGAACCAATCCGTGCGCACAACAATCAGCGCAGTCAGCATGACGCCGACCACCAGCACGATCAGCCCAACCACAATATTTCGCGTAATTCTCGCGCCCCGGCTCATTGGAAAGCCTCCTGACGATAGTCGACTTGTTGACTTTTCCGCTTTTCGTCCAGCCATGTGTCGAACTGCTTATCGACCTGAGATCCCTGCAGCAGATTCACAATGTTCGGCTGAAGCGCGGTCAGACTGTTGTCCGCGGGGTATTGTCTTTTCAGCTCCGCGAGATGCTGCTGGTAGTAAGTCTTCACTTCCTCGTCTGTCACCATGACCGCCGGCCGGAACCTTTGGTCGATGAACTTCAGCACCGTCAGCTGCCAAAGGAGTTGGTCTTTAATCTGCCCTTCAGTCAGCCCATACGTCGAAAGTTCCTGGCGCATCCGCGCATCCGACCCGGCGAACCTGTCATTGCAAATCCGGGCCAGCATTTCCGCAGCCTGCCGGTCGGTGGCACGTTCATAATCTCCGCTGTTAATCTCGTCCCTGATGATGGTTTGATCCACCAGCCGTCCGGCCGATTTTCTGCGCTCCTCGGCGCTGTCATGAACCGCCGCCCGGTTGAGAAAAGCCGTGACACGAAGATCTCTGTCGATATCGCTCGCCTTGATCGCATGTCTCCCCACCACCACGGCAACGCGGTCCAGCACTACGGATGCCGCCATCGCGGTAACCGCCAGGCACGGAATCAGGATCAGGTTTCGCATAGTCAAAACGTTTGCCCAATCGAAAAGAAGAACTGCAGGTGACCGGTAGTCTGCTGGGTTACCTGGCACGCAGCCTTCGTCAGTGTTGCGGGGTCGTTCGGATCGCACGACAGAAGTTGTTGCGGAGTTCCGGCGAAGCCTTCGAAAGACGGCGGATTCAATGTATACGCCAGATCGACCCTGATCGGTCCGACCGGCGTTTGATAACGGATACCAAAGCCGGCCGCGTGAGCCGTGTAATTGAAATCCTGCAGATTCTTTTGCTTCATTCGCAGCGACATGTTGCCAATTGACGTAAAGACGTTTCCCATGTCATGGAAGAAAACGCCCTGGATATTTTCGCCCAGGAGAGGAAACCGCAGCTCGATATTGTTCGTGAAAAGCGCATTTCCGCCCAGAGGGAACCCGGTGGGTCGCGATGTTGGACCCCCCGGCACCAGCGGCGCTCCGGTATCCCGCGGACCGGCCTCGTTGAACGCAAATGCACGCAATGAATCCGCGCCGCCCGCAAAGTATCTCTCGGGCAGAGGCACGGACTGCTGATCGTTCAGACCAGCCGGAGCCGCGAAGGGCGCGATAATTCCAAACTGTGTCTGGCGCGCCAGGACAAAGTTTTTGGTCAGGCGGTGGTAGGTTGCGTTGCGAACCAGCGCGGCCCCGAAACTTCTCTGTGAGCCGAAGAACTTACCCGCCAGCCGAATATCGACGCTATTGAGGCTGCCTCGCCGTGCGTTACCTGGGTTGTCCCGACGGTCCCTGACGAAGTTCGACGAGAGCATGCCGATCCTGACCGGCTGCAGCAGCTGCGGAATCAACAGGACCGGAATCACAATCTGACTTGCACTCACGCGCCGGTATGCGAAGCGGAACATTCCGGTGAGCGACTTGGAGAAAGTCTGAGAAACCTGAACCGAACCCTCGTCGCGTTTCGACGCAAAAGTCCGGACATCGCGCTCTTCATTGTGCACGATCGAATAAGTGATGTTACGGTTGGCCGAGTTGAGAAAGCGTGGCTGCTGATAGCTCAGCGAACCGGATTTTTCAATCGATGAATACACAACATGAAGAGTCGCTGTATGGCCCCTGCCGAAGAAGTTCAGGCGGCTGACACTGAAGGACGCTTCCGGACTGAAACCCGTGGTACCGGCGGGTGAACCGAGACTCTTGCTGCTGGGTTTCCCAAATCGCGCCACCTGAGCCCCGAAGCCGAGGTTAACCGTGTACCTGTTGGCCTCTTCGAAGTCATAGAGAACGAATTTGTGGCTCGTATCGCCCGCTGGATTTTCGATCGCGGTATCCACGCGAGCGAAGATACCGAGATCGTAGAGGCGCTTTTGAATCTGGATTTGCTGCACCGGCGAAATTGGTTCTCCTGGCTTCAGGCCGATGGTCTTATCGATGAGGCTCTGCCGCGTTGTACGCAGACCATGTGTGACAACCTGCCGCACGTACTGGCGCCGGCCTTCGACAACCGCGTAGTGAACGTCCGCGTGGGCGGGCGTGTCCGATTCATGCCAGTCCGCCTTGAATGACGCATCCGGATACCCATTGGTGTAGTACCAGGTGAGCACGGCATCCCGGTCGCTGGCCAGCGAAACCTCGGAAAAAGGCTGCCCGGCCACAGACATAAGGTTGGCGAGGACGTCTTTTCGCTGAGACGCTGCAACGCCGTCCACGCTCAGGTTATCGACGACCCACTGCCGACCTTCCGCAATGCTCACTGTGACTCCCACATCGCCGGTCTTGCTCTTGAAATCTTTCACGACTTCGGTGGTCACTTTCACATCGCGAAAGCCATTGGCCTTGTAGAGATCGGCGATACTGGCTTCGTCCCTGCGCCGGAAAGCATCGCTGTATCGTCCCCGCCTCAGATTAAATGCCGAGGGCGCGATAAACATCCGCTCCCGAATCGTGTTCTGATCGAAGTATTTGTTGCCGAGGATCGTGAGATTGACAAGACGGAATCGCTGGCCTTTAGAGATCACGTACTGGATCGTTTCAAGATCGTTCTCCGGCGGCTGAATCCGAAAATCGACATCCACGTCGAAATAGCCCTGGCTCTGGAGGTAGTCGTGAAGATTTCGCTTCCCTTCCACCAGCAGGTCGGAGTCGACATCGTGTTCCTGAAACGCCGGCACATAGCGCTTGAGAACCCGACCCGAAACTTTGTCTTCAATGGATGTGATTTTGACTTTCGGTCCGGGCGTGATATTGAGGTGGGGGGTCACCCGCCGGCGTTGCTCATCGTAATCGAGCTTCTCAAGTTCAACGCGCGCGAGAAGGCGATCTTGTTTTTGATAACGCGCCAGCAGCTTCTGGACCCCGGAGCGTGTTCTTGCGCTCGACACTTTACGCCACCAGTGAATCAACGGAAGCCGCCAGCCGGTCACGCGCAGGATCGTAGCCTCACTCAGCGTGCCGGCGCCCTGAATATCCGGCATATCGTACTTCGCCCGCTTCCCGGGGCGCACCTGAAACGTAATAAATACCTGCTGGGCTTCTCCATTCGGACCGCCCGGTCGCTCGATTTTAGGTTCGACCGATGCCTCGTAGAGCCCGTTCGTCTGGAAGAGCCGGGTCATTCTTTGGACGGCCGCCGTCACATCGTCCTCACGAAACGGCATACCTAATCCGATCTGGCCATTGCTTTCGAGCGCAGTCCGATCCGGCGGCGTCAGAAACTTGCCTTCCACGGCAACACCACCGACGAACAACTGCGGCTGGGTGACAAAGCGAATCACAACACCCGCGGTGCCTGCGGAGTCGGCCTCGACTGCGATGTTCTGAAAACGACCGGTCGCGAAAAGCGAGTCGATTGCCTCGGCTACATCGCGCGCATGCAATATATCGCCCTGATGCAGAGGCTGAGCGGATGCCAGATCGAGCGGATCGAGAGTCGGCGCAGGGGAGTATTCAATGGCTACGATTCGCTGACCTTCGAACCGCATCACCTGCGCTGGCAGGATTGCGCTGCATGCCAAAGTCAGTAGTGCCAGCGAGCAACCCGTCTTCGGCAGCATGTTGGCTTCATAGAAAGCACCCGCGTCACCAATGTGCGGATAAGCTCATTGCGCGTCGTTTGCGCGGAGCACCAAGCGGCTGACGAGACTTCATCAAACCGCACATTCGCCCGCCTCAACCTTTCCGGCTCGAACGCGTTTTGGCAGCCTTGCGCGCAGCTTCCTGCAGGCCCGCTTTTCCCTTCGTTCGGACTGCCTTTTTCGCAGCCGCACTCCGACTGGATGGAGATCGATGCTGGGCACTGGTACGACCCTGCCGTGAAAGTGCATCCGGTGACGCTGCTTTCTTGCTTTCTTTTCGCAACGCTCCGATGCTCGCGCGCGATCGTGTGGCGGAGGGTTGCCGGCCGGAGCCTTCCTCGCCTTTTGCTACATCGCGTGCCGCCTGCTGCCGCGTCTTATCCGATGCAGCGTCCTCTTTTGGCGGAGGCAACTTCACACCTGCGCGTCTCGCCTTCGACAACCCGATTGCAATCGCCTGTTTTGTGGATCGCGCGCCGTGCTTGCCCTCCCGGATGTGATCCATCTCCTCCCTGACAAATTCACCCGCTTGCGTGGACGGAGCTTTGCCCTCGGCCGCATCCTTTCGGGCACGTTGCAGAGTTTTTTCTTCAGGCATACCTACCTCCCGGTCATGCCCTGCAATCGGAATTCCGGACGTCAACGTCGTATGCGATGCTGCGTCGTGATCGCAACAATGCGAATCGTGACCTGCCAGCGTCTATTGCCTATTAACGCCGCAAAGCGGATTCCTGCATGACGTGATCCTCGAATGCATCGATTGTTGTTTGCCCAGGGGTACTAAATGGCCTTACTAAAGGGCGTCTAACTGCTTACTCCGCATCCGTGGCGGAGTTCATGTTGACTGAGTTCAGCTTTCGAGAGATTGGCTTCAATCCGGGCGTCTTCCAGCGCCTGACGGCACGCATGAAATTCGGCGCCTACAGGGCCGTCACTAAGGGATTCCCAGCGAGCCAGACAGGCCGAAAAGATTTCGATCGCGGCAGCATACCTTTCCGAGAGGCTGCGCTGCTGGAGACAACCCGAATCACCTGTCTCTTCGGGACCACAAAGCTCCGACATCAACGAAAGCTTAGCCGACTGATGTACTGTTTAATACTGTCAAAAGTGCCAGCCAGCCGATCTATTAGTTCTATTACAGGATATTCACAGCCCGGGCGGCCACTAATGCCAGCGCCGCCAGAGATATTGACGATTGCACTATCATCATCACCTTAGCCCAACGCGTCAACACGGGCACATCCGTCGGTGAGAATGCCGTGCTTGTGTTGAAAGCAAGAAACAAATAGTCGATGAAGCCTGGATTCCACGGATGCTGCTTCAGAGTTTTCTTCAACTCCTCGCTGAGCGTCATTTGAGGAAAAAGGAAGGCTCCCGATTGGTGCGAATGCCGCTGATCCCGTTCATTCGGACCGCCGCCATCCAGTCGCCAGTACCACGAGGCGAAGACCAGTACGTTACTGACCCACAGTTCAGCTGCCGCGCGCAGCAGTTCACCTGGCGGGTCCAGATGTTTTGGCAATCGGAGTATCAGCAGAATCAGCGACGACGCAAGTGCCGCCGTTGTAATCGCAAGCCCCAGATACGCGAAAACATCGTTTAGCTGAACCCGGCCAGTATGGTGAAACAGCTTGGCGGGAATCAGCATGGCCGCAATCAGCACCAGTGGCAGCCACGGCGGACCCACCGTCAGCGGGTCCGGCATGAGGTAGAACAGCACACCGACGGCCAGCCCCGCCACCAGCGCCGGCCACCTTGGTTCGGGAATCGGTTTCGGATTAGCCATTACGCGCTACCACAGATGATAGTAGCCGTCTCTCTCCACCATTTGTACCTTCACTCCGAACAGCTTGCCCAAATTCGCGGCGGTCAGCAATTCGGGTTTCGGACCGTCTTCCACGATTTCGCCGGCGCTCATCATGATGACTCGCTCGATTTCCGGAATGATATCGGACAAATGGTGCGTCACCAGCAGGACCGCGATACCCGCCCGCGCCAGCTTGCGAATCGTATCGCGCAGTTCGTGTTGAGCAAACAAATCGAGGCTCGTGGATGGCTCGTCCAGCAGCAAGGCCCTGGGGTCGTGCACGAGCGCTCTGCCGATCAGCATGCGGCGTGCTTCGCCGGAGGACATTTCCTCCACTGGCTTTTCGCTTAAATGTGCAGCCTCCAGAAAGCGCAGCACGTCGGCCGCTTTGCGCCGCTGCTTTTCCGTGACATGATGATTCGGCCAGATCCCGATACTCGAAAAGAAACCGGAAAGCACAATTTCGAAGCCGGTAATCTCGCGCGTGCACTGTGCCATCAGATCGTTCGAGACAATGCCCAGCATGCTGCGCAGACTGACGACGTCCCAGAGACTCTGGCCCAAAATCCTCACACTCGCCCCCGGCTGACTCAGCGGGTAACACTCGCGGGTGATCGTTTTGATGAGAGTCGATTTCCCGCAACCGTTGGGCCCCAGAATCGCCACGTGTTCCCCGGCCCCGATGGTGAGGCTCACGTTGCGAAGTGCGATGTTGCCCCCGCGCATCACGCTCACGTTGCGGAGTTCGATCAAAGTAGGTGTGTCGGCTGATTCGGTCAAGCAACCAGTATCGCCCGTGAGGCCGCCCCGATAGAATGGCGGAATGCGATTTCTGTCCGTCCTGCTCCTCGCCCCCATAGCAACCCTGGCTCAACCCCTCGCTCAGCCTCAGACTCAACCCCAAACTCTCAGCGCGATTCCGCCGTCCCTCCGGCAGGCCGCGACGCTGCTCACCGATTACGGCAACACAAAGCGCTATGCGGCCGAGAACGCGGCCACCAAACCTCCCGCCGCCGGCGAACAACGCGTCGTCTTCATGGGCGATTCGATCACCGACAATATGCACAATTCCCAGCGCTTCGGCCCTTTCTTCCCCGGTAAGCCGTATCTGAATCGTGGAATCGGCGGACAAACCACAGTGCAGATGCTGATCCGCTTTTATTCGGACGTGATTGCGCTCCAGCCAACGACAGTCGTGATCTTCGGGGGCACAAACGATATAGCCGGCAACCTGGGACCGGTCTCTCTCGAATCCACCGAACAGAATCTGGCTGCGATGGCCGATATGGCGCGCGGCAATGGAATCAAGGTGATCATGGCGACGGTGATGCCGGTTTGCGACCTGCCCGGCAAGCCACCCATGACGACAGGCCGGCCGCCCGAAACGATTCTCAGACTAAACACCTGGATCAAGGAGTATGCGGCCAGCCACGCCGCGGTTCTCCTGGATTATTATTCCGTGACCGTGGACGACAAGGGATTCCTGAAGGCGGATATGACGGAGGACGGCCTCCATCCCACTATGAAGGGCTATGAAGTCATGAATCCGGTGGCGGAAAAAGCCATTGCACTTTCCCTGAATAAGTAGACCTGGCCAGGTAAACCCCGACGAAATAAATCGGCGCCTGCAAAAGATGTATGCATTGCCACATCGACGGAACGGCGTAAAATCACCTCACCCCGGCCGTTAACGTGGCTTAATCTGGCGTGCTGCATGCATACTCAATTGGCATGAAAACTTTATCTCTTCAAATCGCACTTATTCTCGGAATAGCATTTGCATCCGGGGCTTATGCTCAAAGCGCTGGTCAGGACATGAAACAGGCTGGCCAGGATACTAAAGATGCTGCAAAGAATGTCGCGCAGGGTACGGGCAAGGCGGTAAAAAAGGCGGCGACCAAGACCACGCACGCCACCAAAAAAGTCGCCCACAAAGCGGCAAAAAAGGTCGATGAGGGCGCGCAGAAAGTCGAAGACAAAACCCGCTGAATTGTCATTCGGGCGGCTTACGGCGGGCGCGGAGTTCATCCAGCCGCTCTTTGATGCGCTTCTCCACCCCGCGCTCGGTCGGATAGTACCAGCGGCTCTCGGCTAACGAATCCGGCAGACACTGCATTTCGTTTACCGCGTCTTCGAACTGATGGGCATGCTGGTACCCCGCCCCGTAGCCCCACGATTTCATGGCCGACGTGGGGGCATTGCGCAGCTGCATCGGCACCGGCTCGGCGCGGCCCTGGCGAACTTCACGCGTGACTTCGCCCAGAGCTTTGTATCCCGCGTCCGATTTCGGCGCGGCGGAAAGATAGATCACCGCCTGCGCCAGGGCGAGGTCGCCTTCCGGCATTCCCAGGAAATGAACCGCCTGCTGCATCGCGATGCACTGCTCAAGCGCGCGCGGATCGGCGAGCCCGATGTCTTCAATTGCCATCCGTACCACCCGACGCGCAATGTACATGCGGTCTTCGCCAGCTTCCAGCATGCGCGTCAGCCAGTAAAGCGCGGCATCGGGGTCGCTCGACCGAACCGATTTGTGAAGCGCGGAAATCAGGTTGTAATGCTCTTCGCCGGTTTTGTCGTAGAGCAATACCTTTCGTCCCAGTGCGTCCGTCAGGGCCTGGTCCTGAATTTCTCCGCCGCTACTTCCGGCCGCCGCTACTTCCAGCACGTTGTAGGCTGAGCGGACATCGCCATTCGAAGCACTCGCGATTTTCTCCAGCATCTCATCGCTCGCGGTGATCGCGGGCTCCAGCAGCGGTAACGCGCGCCGCAGCAGCACGGTAATTTCTTCCGTGGTCAACGCCCGCAGCATGTAGACCCGCGACCGTGATAGCAGCGCGGCATTGATTTCGAAGGATGGATTCTCTGTCGTGGCGCCGATCAGAGTAATATCGCCGCGCTCCACGTGCGGCAGGAACGCATCCTGCTGGGCTTTGTTGAAACGATGGATTTCATCGATGAACACGATCGTGCGCCGCCCCAGCTTGCGCAGGCGCTCGGCATCCGCCATCACCGCTTTGATTTCCTTAATGCCAGCCAGCACGGCGCTGAAAGGAAGAAACTCGCTCTTCGTCAGCCGCGCGATGATGTGAGCCAGAGTTGTCTTGCCAACGCCCGGTGGTCCCCACAGAATGATCGACGTCAACTGATCGCGCTCAATCTGCGCACGAAGCGGCTTGCCCGGACCCAGGATATGTTCTTGCCCTGCGTACTCGTCCAGCGTCACCGGGCGCATGCGGTCCGCAAGCGGCCGTTTGGAATCGCTTGCCGGCGGTTCAGGATGGCTCAGCGGATTGGATTCGAACAGGCTCACTGACGGTCGGCATCCTGACGCTGACGCCGCGCTTCGTAAAGCAATACAGAGGCCGCAACCGCGGCGTTGAGCGACTCCACGCCAATTGTGGGAATCGCCACGTCCTCGGCAATGCCATGCAGTTCTTTGCTGACACCGCGCCCTTCGCTCCCCGCCACGATGGCGCAGCGGCGAACGAAATCCGTCGCCCCCGCCAGTTTTTGTGTACCTGTGTATGGCATCGCGGCGTATACGGCGACCCGCTGCTGCCGAAGCGCGGCGCGCGTGAGCGAGGCATCGAGGCCGTTCACGAAAGGAACCCGGAACAGTGACCCGGCGGATGCGCGCAGGGTCTTCGGATGATGCGGACTGGCCGTGCCCTTCATGAAGAGCAGGCCCGTGGCGCCGAATGCTTCGGCTGCGCGCGCAATGGCTCCGGCATTACCGGGATCCTGCAGACCGTCGAGCACAATCACCAGACTCGCGCCGCGAAAAACCTGCTCCATTGTCCACTCGGGCGGCCTTACCAGTGCGATCACGCCCTGCGGCGTTTCCGTGGAAGCAATCGAATGAAACAGAGCGTCCGGAAGCGCCAGAATTCGGGTATGGACCAGCCCTTTTACCTGCCGGTCAACCGTATCCCGCAGGCTTTCCGCCGTCAGCACTACCGGTACCTCGCGGCCGCTCCGAAGCGCCTCCTCCAGCAAATGAAAACCTTCGGCAACGCAAAGTCCATCGGCCGTTCGCTCGCCCCGGGAGACGGCCCGGCGTACTTCCCGCAGCAGCGGATTCGCAGCGCTGGTAATGGTTTGGATTCGCGACATGGATTTGAGCGCTGGCATCGGGCCGACCACGAGAGTCCCTTACAATGTTGAAATCAGAATAACGCACCTCAGGCAATTGGCGACCGTGGCTGCGATGGTCGCCGCAATGTTCGCTGTCGGCTATCTCTCGGCTCTTTCCGTCCGCATCCATCGTGAGGCCCGCCTTGACGAGCCGCATCCGGCGGACGTGATCGTGGTCATGGGCGCGGCCGAGTATCGGGGTGCGCCGTCACCGGTGCTCAAACTCAGGCTGGATCATGCCGTGCAACTGTACCGCCGCCGCCTCGCGCCGTACGTGATGACAACCGGCGGACCCGGCGGCGATCCCTCCTTTACCGAAGGCGGCGTGGGGCGGTCTTATCTGGTCGATCAGGGAATCCCCGCCGAATCGATAATCGTGGAAAACACCGGCGCTTCGACAGTCGCCTCGCTCGCCGGCGCGTCGGAAATCATGAAGCGGATGGGTTTGCGCTCGTGCATCGTCGTGAGCGATGGTTACCACATGTTTCGGGTCAAGCGAATTCTGGCGCGCGAGGGGCTCGCCGCCTACGGATCGCCCCGCGAGGATGGCGGCACCCAGCCCGTGCGTGAATGGTGGCTTTGCTTCCGCCAGGCGGTTAGTTACGGTCTCTGGAAAATCGGCGTGCCCGTTTAAGCCCCTGCGTCAGAGATGCGGCCGCGCCAAGAGCCGTCGCACCATCGCGCTCGGCCGCGTTGGCCGCCGAATTCGAAAACGCCCGGCCGTTTCGCCATCTGGTCGTCGACAACTTTCTCGCTGCCGCATTCTGCGAGCGCCTGATCTCGGGGGTTCCGCCGTTCGATACCAACAAGGCGATCAACGAAAGGGGCGAAGTTGGCCTCAAAGTCGCAAACGCCCCGCGGAAGAAACTTCGTCGCCCCACGCCACCGTTTACGTTCCACCAGCGTTGCCATGAGGGCTGGTCACACACTCTCTGAAAAGGATGTCGAAACCCTGGAGAGTCTGCTGGGACGGCGCGATACCCAGCTCCGTTTTCTATACCAACGGGAAAAGAAGTTTGCGAAGTTGATAGCCGGCATCACCGGATCGCTCTCGTTCCGGCTCGGACGCGCGACGCCGATGAGCGCCGGACTCATGTGGTATAAATTTCTTCAATCTGGCAGATTCATTTTATGAATTTAGCCAGGGAGTGCGTGTGAAGGAATAATAGGACTTGCTTTTCCTCCACGTCCGAGGGGTGATCCATGCAGAATCCTACAGCGTTGCTGCTTCAGGCGGCAACAGATTTGCCGGCGCGTCTCAGCGCGCTGGAGGCTGCGGCTAAAAGCGCGCAGTCGGCGGGCGATAACGCCTGGATGTTGACCAGCGCGGCGCTCGTCTTAATGATGACTGGCCCTGGCCTGGCGCTTTTTTACGGCGGCCTGGTCCGGCGTAAGAACGTGCTGAGCACCATGATGCACAGTTTCATCATGATGGCGCTGGTGACCGTGATCTGGGCCTTCGTCGGCTACAGTCTGGTATTCAGCGAAGGAACCCCGTTTATCGGCGGTCTGAAATATGCGTTTCTGAGTGGAGTCGGCAAAGAGCCGAATGCGGATTACGCCGGCACTATCCCGCAGGGTACTTTTATGATTTATCAGCTGATGTTTGCCGTCATCACCCCGGCGCTGATCTCCGGCGCTTATGCGGAACGCATCAAATTCAGCGCGATGGCTTTGTTTACAACGCTCTGGACGCTCGTCGTGTATTTTCCAATGGCCCACATGGTGTGGGGCAAGGGCGGGCTGCTGAACGCGTACCTTGGCGGCTCCATTCCCACTTTCGATTTTGCGGGGGGTACCGTCGTTCACATCACTTCGGGAGTGTCGGCCCTCGTCTGTGCGGTGTACCTCGGGAGGCGGAAGGGTTATCCCACCGAACCGATCAAGCCGCACAGTATGGTGTTGAGCGTGATCGGCGCCTGTCTTTTGTGGGTGGGCTGGTTCGGCTTTAACGCCGGCAGCGCGCTTTCGGCTTCCGGATTGGCCACCAGCGCGTTTGTGGCAACCCATCTGGCCGCGGCAGCGGCCGCGTTGGGCTGGATGGCGGCAGAGTGGCTACACAGCGGTAAACCCAGCATGTTAGGCGGTATTTCGGGCTGTGTAGCAGGCCTGGTGGCCATCACTCCGGCCTCGGGATTCGTGATGCCGATGCCCGCTCTGCTGATCGGCTTACTGGCTGGTTTGTTTTGTTTCTGGATGGTGACGAAGGTGAAGAACATGTTCCGGTATGACGACACGCTCGATGCCTTCGGCGTGCATGGAGCGGGTGGAACTCTCGGAGCGCTGCTTACTGGTGTGTTCGCGACGAATGCAATCAACGACGCGCAGATCAACGGTAAAGTGATTGCGCTCGGGATGGTTGACGGCCATTCAGGGCAGATTCTGAACCAGGCAATCGGCGCGGGTATTGCCATTGTTTTGGCCGCCGTGGGCACATTTCTGATCCTGAAGGTTTGCGATATGGCGATCGGAGTCCGGGTAAACGCCGACGACGAAGAGCAGGGTCTTGACCTGAGCCAGCACGGCGAAGAAGGCTACATTCTGGAAGCTTGATAACGGACAAAAAAGGAGATCTCATATGAAAAAGATTGAAGCCATCATCCAGCCGTTCAAGCTTGAAGAAGTCAAAGAAGCCCTGAAGAACATCGGCATCGACGGCATGACGATCAGCGAAGTTCGCGGTCACGGCCGGCAGAAGGGCCATAAAGAGGTTTACCGAGGCCAGGAGTATAACGTCGACCTGCTGCCCAAGGTCCGGTTCGATCTGGTGGTGCCGAATGAGCGTCTGGAAGAAGTAATCGAAGCTCTGACCACCGCCGCGCGCACCGGCAAGATCGGCGACGGAAAAATCTTTGTCTACGATGTTGCCGAGGCCATCCGTATCCGTAACGGCGACCGGGGCGACGCCGCGGTTTAGCGCCGCCGGCGTGCGGGAGAGCGGCAGAAAGTAAGCGTGTCGGAACAAAACATCAGAGACCAGTTCTTTCTCACGCGTGACGCGGCGGCGATGCTGGCAGCCAGAACGGCGCTGGTGGATCGGATCGTACGTGAGCGTTGGGCAAATATGCCTCAGGGCGTGGCTTTGGCCGCGGTCGGTGGCTATGGCAGAGCGGAGTTATTCCCCTGCTCCGATATCGATCTCCTCATTCTCACGCCGGTTTCCGGCTCGTCTTCCGGAAAGAACGACAAAACTCAACTCGCCATCAAAGAGCCGCTGGCGATTCTGCTGCGCGATCTGTGGGATCGCGGTCTGCGCATCAGCCAGTCCGTGCACACGCCGCAGGAATGCAACCAGATCGATAACGCCAATGCCGAGCTTGCGGTCAGCCTGATCGACCGGCGGTTTCTGGCGGGAGATGAAACGCTGTTCCGCCAGATCCGCGATCCCCGTCCCGAGTTGGGCAAAGATATTGCCCGCCTCACCAAAGAACGGCACCTCGAATTCCAGTGCACCATTTATCATCTGGAACCCAACGTAAAAGACGCCCCCGGGGGCCTGCGCGACATGCAGGTGTTACGGTGGCTGGCCAAACTGGGGGCCGGCGATGAGCAGCATCCGCCCGATACCGCCGTGCTTTTCGAGATCCGTTGCTTCCTGCATTATCTGGCGGGTCGCGACGACAATCGCTTCACCTTTGACCGGCAGGATGAAATTGCAAAACTGATCGGCGCTCACTCGGCCGAAGATCTGATGCGGCGCTATTACCGGGCCGTCCGCGGAATCGCCCGGCTCGCCAACCGGCGTCTGGAACGATTCGAAGCCAAAGGCAGTTCGCTGTTCGCGCAGTTCCGGGATAAGACTTCGCGCCTTTCGAACGCGGATTTTTCGATCGTGCGGGGAGAGATTTTCTTCAAATCCACCCATGCCGTAGAGACCGACCCGGGCATAGTGCTGCGATTGTTTGAATTTATCGCCATGCACGGACTGGCGCTCGCCGGCGACACGCTGGACAGGCTCGAACGCACCATGGGCCACTTCGAAGAGTGGGCACAGACTCAATCCGCCCTGCTGACGCCGTTCCGCCGCGCCCTCGCTTTGCCGCATGCCGCCCGCGCGCTCCGCGTGCTGCACGAATGCGGGGCTCTCGAAGCCGCTTTCCCGGAGTTGCGCGATATGGAAGCGTTGGTGATCCGCGATTTCTACCATCGCTATACGGTCGATGAACACACCCTGGTCGCGATTACCGCCGCTCTGAATCTGCGAGACATGAAAGGCGATCCGTTCGCCGAACTGGCCGCGGAAACGGAGGACATGGACCTGCTGGCCATCGCGCTGCTGTTCCATGACGTTGGCAAAGGCACGCCGGATGAGGGGCACGTCGGCGTTTCCGTGCGCATTGCCGAGCCTGCGCTGCGGCGGGTGGGAATCAGCGAGCGGGCCTGGAAGATTGTCGAGTTTCTGATTGCCGCGCATTTGGAGCTTTCCGCGGCGATGAGTGGCCGCGATCTTTCCGATCCGGAAGTGATTCGGTCCGTGGCCGCGAAAGTGGGGACCGTCGAACGCCTGCGCCTGCTGACTCTGCTGACCTGGGCCGATATCAGCGCCGTGAATCCCACGGCGATGACGCCATGGCGCAGGCAACTGCTGTGGAAACTCTACATGCTTCTGAATGCGGAATTGACACGCGAACTCACGGCTCGCGTACAGGCTCCGCAAATAGAAGGTAACCCCGAGATGCGCGCCTTTCTGGCGGGTCTGCCGCCGCGTTATATGCGGATACACACGGCGCCGGAAATGCTGGAACACTTCCGGCTGAATGGCGAAGGCAAAGACAGGGGAGTTGCCGCTTCACTCGTCCGTACTGAAGTCTGGATGCTGAATGTCGTGGCCGACGACCGGCCCTTTCTTTTCGCCTCGGCGGCTGCAGCGATTTCGAGTTTCGGATTTAATATTCTCAAAGCCGAAGCGTTTTCCAACGCCGCCGGCAAAGTCATAGACACGTTCGCTTTTGCCGACGAACATCGCACGCTCGATCTGAATCCCGATGAAGTGCATCAGGTGGTGAAAACGGTGATTCGCGCCATCCGCGGTGAAATCACGATGACGCAATTGCTGGAGCGGCGTCCCAAAGTGAAGCTCGATGCCCGTGTACTGGCGGGCGCAAGCGTCTCGTATAACAACGAGGCATCTCCCGCGTCAACGCTGCTGGAACTGACCACGCAGGATCGCCCTGGTCTGCTTTGCGACATCGCTTCCGTGATCTCGCAGAGCGGTGGCAATATCGAGGTTGTGCTGGTGGATACCGAAGCGAGGAAGGCGATCGACGTTTTCTACGTCACCAAAGGCGGCGCCAAGCTCAGCGAGTCCGACGCGCAGGAACTGGTCGAAGCCCTGACCAAAGTCGCCGTCCCCGCCTGAACCCGCGCGCAATGTTGTGCTGATGTGGTGTTCCGGCGCCCTGCCCGTCTACCG
>JAICJH010000127.1 GCA_025928545.1 Bryobacteraceae bacterium
CGCCGAACTCCCGATAGTGAGCGTTCAGGACCGGGTCACTCGCGCGCCGCAGCACGAATTCGGTCTCGTTCGCAATGCCGCCCGGAACCAGAGAATAAGGATAGACTGGCCGTCCGGATTTCGGAATAGGTCGAGCGGCTGACTCCGATCTGCGAACGGAAGTAGACGTTGCCGAAGTTGGGTGCGAACAGCCGGATAACACCGACATGAACGCAACCATTGCGCCGAAGGTCAATAACTGACCTGCGCTCGTCCGGGTCTGCATTCCAGTCAACACGGATTTCGGCTATCTTCGTTATATAGATCACATATCTTCTGCGCGCTGTTCAATGGAAGCTGTTTTATGCCCAATCGGGATACCCGGTACTCTGGGAGGGGTCACTGGCGTCACCATCCAGGCTCAAACATGGTTTGCTGTACCGGAACCCTCTGCGCGCGCAAATCGGTACTCTCCCTAGGGCGCTGACAAATTCAGCCAGTCAGAATTGCTCGTATGTTCGCTCGCGACTTGTTTCCAGCCAAGAGCAGGCCTGTGATTGTGTTAATCGCGCTTCAGGCGCTCGATCTGGCCTCTACCCTGGCGTTTCTGCATATGGGAGTGCAGGAGGCGAATCCGCTTGTACGCTGGTCGATGTCGACGTTCACGCGACCTTTGCCTGGCCTTCTCCTGGTAAAGAGCTTCTCAGCAGTCCTCGGAATCGCATGCTACCGGATGAATCGTTTCGATCTGCTGCGGCGGGCAAACATATTCTTCTGTGCTCTTATCGCATGGAACATCATTGCGATTATTACTGCGATTGTCGGTCGATAGGTCGGTTCACATCCGCTATGCCGGGGAACCGGCGTACCTTTTTCTAATCGCCAGTCTGAATTAGTGGTCGCGGACACCGGTAAGCCGCATCAGCCACGGGAAAATGCACGGCGCCTCGATTTATACAGAATTCGGATCGGCGCGAGCGAGATGCGCTTTTCATGTTCTGTGAACAAAGAGCAAGAGCAATTTGCCGCGCCCTTCGTGTAACGGAGATAGTCGGCGCTGTGGTTGCGCGGCAGCGATAACGAGCCAGAGACCGGACGGTCAACTCCACCTTGCATTACCGCCGGCGTGGCAAAGTTCAAACGAAGATTAGCCAATCGGCGCAACGGCGCGGACCTTTAGAGGATGTTAATCCGCTTCGCGATGTCCGCGGCCGTTCAGACCTCGGAAAATCGGTACCATTCAAGAGACGGCATCGGGAGGAGGTTCGCGACTGCCGGGACACGGTGCGAGCGACCTTGTCGGCCAGGTGATGCTGGCGATCGCGCTTTTGCTCATTGCGGCCCTCATTTACGAGGTGCTCGCGTCTCGCCGCAGAAAATAGCAGACCGTGCAATGGGAGTTCGAACCCTGACCAAAGCGCTGTCAATCAGCATTCATCCGTATTGCCGGCCCAATCGTTCTCGCCTCATCGCAATCCCCTCCGAATTTTGAGAATTCTGGCGCCCGCGAACTACTGAACTACTAAAGTTCGCCGCGGGTTCGGCCGATAAGAAGATCGTCCGAACGAACCCACTGAACCGGAACGAGTACCACACGGCGCGTACGGAGCAGAACTGAGGTTAGCCGGGTGCACGCAACACGTTGGCGACGCTGCGAGCGGCACGGCGGGTATCAGAGCGGCGCTGAGGTGGACCTATGCTGACGATCATTCACTGGCTCGTCTCAGTGGCCCTTGTAACCACGCTGCACGAAGCGGCGCATATCGCAATGGCGCTGGCCCATGGCCTCGCCGTGCGACGCATCGGGTTTTCGTGGATTGGCCCGTACGTCGTGCGCGAGCGGTCGGAATCCGGTCCGGTAAACGCGGCTGTTTCGTTGGCGGCGCCCGCGCTGAATCTCGTCCTTTCGCTGCTGTTCTGGCGAATCGCGCCGGAATTTGCGCACATCAATCTCCAGCTCGCCATTATCAGCGGTCTGCCGTGCTTTCCTGCTTCCGATGGTAAAACCGCACTGCTCGCGCTCCGGGGCAAGCTGAAAAAAGTCCCCGTGAACGCATAATCGAACCAGGCGCCGCGCATTCTTTCGGGCGAGCTGAATAAAATCCGAAGCCGATAAGTCAATCGCATCTTCGCCGTATAATCGCCTCTTGAGCCCGCACCTCTACCCCTCGGCAGTGGTCCGAAACTCCTCCTGCGGGCTCGCACGACCGCGGCCTTACGCCAGAGATCTCTGTTGTGCGGCTGCGGCGAATGAGTCCCGGCCGTGGCCGGCCTGTGCTCGAGTGTTATCGGATGCGCCGGCATTTGCGGGATTACTTCGGCGGGAACCGGGAAGCTGTCCTGATCAGAGACGCCTTTCAGTGCCGGAGTTGCGGGGCAGGGGACGTCAGCATCCTGCATGTTCACCATCGGCAGCCTGGGAACAGTGATCCCGATCTGCTCATCACCGTCTGCTCCGGCTGCCACGCCCGTCTCCATCGTCTTGCTTCCATCCACAGGTGGATCCCAGGACGCTGGGTCTTCTCTGGGCCGAACAGCATCCCGCTATTCCTCGGCAGCTACAGCTTTCTTTCGGGGAGCAGGATTGAGCGAACCGCTCGCGCCGGCATCGCCGCACCACAGCCTGGCCTGGGACGAGGTGGGAGGCGCTGGTGGTCGACTCCGGTTATATACGTCGACGGCGTCGACAACTCCGCCGCCCGAGTCAGCCGCGCATTGCAAACGCGCTTACGCGCGGGCGTTCGAAGACTTTGTTGTGTGGGCGAAACAGGCAGGGCGGGAACTGCATCTGACAAAGGGCTCGTCCAGCCCTACCGCGCATTCCTTGAGGTAAAAGGTCGCTAGCGACTTCCTTCATCGAGCGCCCGGGGCTGATCGCACCGGATCACCCCCGTCGTGTTGATGTCAATACCTGTAAGCGACACGGCAACTCAGCCGTCCGCGCGAAATTGCCGCCGCTGGTTATGGGGAGAACCACAGGCACCCTGGTCACCCGGTTGGAGGTCTCCGGCGATACGATCAGAACTGGACGTCGGCCCCTTTGCTCGTGCCCCTCCACGGGATCCAGGCGCACGACCCAAATTTCGCCGCGCTTCATCGGATCAGCTCGCCGCCTGCCGGCAGACTATCCAGCCATTCGCGTTCTTCCTGGGTGCGAGCGGTCTTCGAATCACATTGGGTCAGTAGCTCGTCCAGCGTGGAGCGAAGTTGCGACTGGGGTTTTACCACCAGCCGTCCTTTCTCGACTGCGATGCTGACCCTGGCTCCTGGCCGCAGATGCAGAATGTCCAGCAATGCAGGCGGGATGGCCAGCATGATCGAGCCGCCAACCTTGCGCAGATTAGTTGTATGCAACGGCCACGCTCAACTAAACATTAGATTTAAATATAACATCTGGAGAGAGTCGATATGCTTGCGGTGGGCTCCTCACTACCCACGCGGGTCGCTGGCGTTTATGTCCGGCGCTCTCGGCCTTTCGAGCAATGTTTTCTTTAAAAGACCGCTTACCGCATCGGCAAAAAAGCTTCGGCCAGGCGGTTTTTAAGATACTATTGCGTACGCAGGGTACACAACATGGGGAACCGAAAAGATCGGCATACGAGAGTTCCGTGAGAACCTGGCGGGCTACCTGGAAAGCGGGAAATCGCTCGCCATTACCCGTCATGGCGAGACCCTTGGCTTCTTCATTCCCGCACGGAAGCGGAGCGGTAAGGCGGAAGTCGAAGCCATGCGCGCCGCGGCCAGGGAACTCAATGCCATGATCGCCGGATGGGGCGCGTCCAAGGGCGAACTCATACGAGAGTACAAGGAGATCCGGCGCACGACCCCCGAAAAGAAACGGACATCGAAGTAGTTGGCATGGACCGCCGAGCCCTGGTGCTTGACGCCAACATCCTTATTCGCGCCGTGCTTGATCAGCGTGTCCGCCGTATTCTCGAACTTCACGCCGATGCCGTTACGTTCTTTGTCCCCGAGACCGCGTACGCGGAGGCAGAGGAGCACCTGGCCGCCCTGGTCGTAAAGCGCGGTGGCGATCCGGCAAAGGCGCTGGCCGCGTTGAAGGCCATGGCCGCACTCGCCAGCATGGTGGGCAATGACATCTACGGTGAGTTCGAAGCCGAGGCGCGGAAGCGGCTGGGCGCACGCGATCCGGAGGACTGGCCGATTCTGGCAGCCGCACTGGCTCTCGGCTGTCCGATCTGGACCGAAGACATTGACTTCTTTGGATGTGGCGTCGCCACCTGGACGTCCGGCAGCATCGACATCTTTCTACGCAGTAAGTGACTCGGCTGTTCGTCTTCGCGACCGCTTGGTTGCGGGCTTACGTCATCGTCGTATTTCGGTTGCCGCATTCGAAGTGCCGCCCGATCACCTGACTCACGTCTCCGAATAATCATCGTTACTCCACTGCCGCCGACCTCGACCGGGCAACGCTGCGCCTGACGGCGTGACCGCCTGGCCTCGCCCTGCGTTCGTCTCCGCTCTGCTTTGTCGGTTCCTCCAGCCGGATTCAGCTCTTCGAGTTCGTTCGCTTCGAAAGAGCTTGTTAGAGATTCCAGCGCCGCCGCTCTTGAGTGCATGGGGACACGAGAGAGGAGGTATGTAGTCAGGATTATCAGCTTGTTTTTTACAGTGCCTCTATCGACTTGGTCGATAGGCCATTCAGGCCGCGATACCCCGCGCGGCCCGGCTCGGCTTTTCGGGAACAAATTGTCCGGGTATCCTGGAACTCCGGCGCGATTAAAGCAGTACTCTCCGTACTGCGCTGTGAGGCTCCATATAAAGAGAATCGTATTTATATAGCTGTGATCAACCCCGCGGCTTTACAGCGAGAGCGCTTGGGAATTCGTTGCTGGTCGAATGCAGGATCTCCGCCGTCCTTGCCGTGGCTACACGGGATTTTAAAAGGAAGTACTGGTACCAATGGCATATTTTTGTTGCCGGTCTTACGTCGCGGCGATCGTACAATACTTCCCACCGGGTCGGATATCGGTTATTTCCCTTACGTTTTGCCAACCCGAATTATTGTGAGAAAACGGTTGACCAACCTTAAGAAGGACAACGCGATCTCGCGTCCGTGGAATCTCATCGCGCCCGGAGGGGCGCATTACGAAAGCAGCAGAGGCTTCGTCCGCTTCGCAACACAAAACTCGAGCCGGACCTGAACATATGAACGAATCGCCACGAAAAAATCGAGATCGCCGGAAAATCGGCATCCTTTCGGAGGACGTGAAACTGACCTCTGTACTGACATCGGCCCTCGGATCGGAGTACGCCGTGTCAATCCCGTTTCATGCGGCTCGCGCCCGCGAGATCTCAGAAGATGAAACCCTCAGCGCGATCATTCTCGATATCGGGTCGGGCATCGTTTTCGGCGAAGATGCCGCGACCATTGTCGATGATTTGTGCGCCCGCGCCGTGCCGGCCGTGGTCATGACCGATGACGAAAACCGCCACTACGCGACGGATCTGCTTCAGCACGGCGCCCACTCCTGCGTCCGAAAACCTCCCGCGATCCGAGAGCTCAAG
>JAICJH010000073.1 GCA_025928545.1 Bryobacteraceae bacterium
AAGCTGCTGGATGAAGGCCGGGCTGGCGATAACGTCGGTCTGCTGCTGCGCGGTGTCGATAAAGACGACGTGGAGCGCGGACAGGTCATTGCGAAGCCGGGTTCCATCAAGGGCCATGCCAAATTCAAGGGCGAAGTTTACGTGCTCTCGAAGGAAGAAGGCGGACGTCATACACCGTTCTTCAAGGGTTACCGGCCGCAGTTCTACTTCCGCACTACAGATGTGACGGGAGTGGCGCAGTTGCCGGAAGGCACCGAAATGGTGATGCCCGGCGACAACGTGAGCCTGGTTGTGGAGCTGATTACGCCGGTCGCCATGGATAAGGGTCTGCGCTTCGCGATTCGCGAAGGCGGCCGTACCGTTGGCGCGGGCACGGTGGCGGAGATTCTGAGCTAACAGATGGCACTGAAAGATCGCATTCGAATCCGTTTGAAGGCGTACGACCATCGTGTACTCGATCAGTCGACGACCGAAATCGTGGATACGGCCAAGCGGACGGGGGCCACAGTAGCCGGCCCCATCCCGCTGCCGACTTCGATTTCGAGGACCACTGTGCTGCGTTCGCCGCACGTGGATAAGAAGTCGCGGGAGCAATTTGAAATCCGTACGCACAAGCGGTTGCTCGACATTCTCGAGCCGACGCAGCAGACGGTGGATGCTCTGATGAAGCTGGATCTGCCGGCTGGTGTGGACGTCGAAATTAAAGCTTTCGGCAAGGGTTAGTAGTTAAGAATATCGAGCGGTAAAAAAGTTACCGAGCCGCGACCGCAAGGGAGCGGTGCTTTGCCAGGAACTATTTTAGTTTGCGGGAATTTCTATCCCGAGGAATGAAAAGATGACTCCAGGAATTCTGGGAAGAAAAATTGGCATGACGCAGGTGTTCCGGTCGGACGGGCAGGTGGTTCCGGTCACCCTGCTCAAGGCAGGCCCCTGCACCGTCGTGCAGCGTAAGACTCCGGCCACCGATGGGTACGATGCGGTGCAGCTTGGCTTGCTGGAATACGTCAAGCCTAAGCGCATTAACAAACCACAGACGGGCCATCTGAAGAAGGCTGGCGCGGAAGGCGCGAAGATGCTGCGTGAGTTTCGCCTCACCGCCGGCTCAACCGACTACAAGCCTGGCGATCAGGTTCTGGTCAGCGACTTCAAGCCCGCCGATATGGTGGACGTGATTGGCGTCTCGAAGGGCCGGGGTTTTGCCGGCGTCGTGAAGCGTCACCACTTCCGCGGCGGCGAAGGCTCGCACGGTTCCATGTTCCACCGCGCGCCCGGTTCCATCGGCGCTTCGAGCTTTCCCTCCCGTGTTGTACCCGGCATGCGCATGGGTGGACACATGGGCGATGAGCGCGTCACGGTTCGCAACCTGGAAATCATCGATGTGGTTACCGAAGACAACGTGCTCGTAGTCAAAGGCGCGGTTCCCGGGCCCAACGGCGGCTTAGTCGTCGTTCAGAGGGCGAAGAGGTAATTATGCCCAAGGTAGACGTACTCGATCTCAACAATACGAAGGTTGGCGAACTCGAACTCGCCGACACTGTCTTTGGCGCTGAAGTCAATGAAGCGCTTCTTTATGAAGCTGTCCGCCACTATCTGGCCGGCAAGCGCGGCGGTAACGCCAAGACCAAGACCCGGCACGAAGTAGCCGGCTCCGGCAAGAAACTCTGGAAGCAGAAAGGTACCGGCCGCGCCCGTACCGGTTCTGTGCGCAGCCCGCTCTGGCGTCATGGCGGCACGGTCCACGGACCGGTCACCCGCGATTATTCCTACAAGCTGCCCCGCAAAATGCAGTTGGGCGCTCTGCGCTCCGCTCTCTCGGCCAAGCTGCTCGATGGCGATCTGAAAGTTGTCTCAGCCTTCCAGCTGGGCAGCGCGAAGACCAAAGACATGGTGGCGACGCTCAGAAAGTTCGATGGCGAGAAGGCTGCCAAAAAGATTTTGCTGGTCGATACCGCTGAGAATCGCAATCTCGAACTCGGCGCACGCAATCTGCCGGGTGTGGATGTGGTTCGCAGCAACGAAGTTCATCCCTATCACCTGCTGGGCGCCAACCGTATTCTGCTGACCCAGGCGGCCGCTTCGAAACTCAGCGAATCGCTCGCAAAGTCCGCCCCGAAATCGAAACAGGAGGCCAACTAATCATGAGCATGCACGACGTTCTTAAGCGGCCCCTGGTCACTGAAAAAGGCATCACTAAGAAGGACTCCGAAGCCACTCTCTCTTTCGAAGTCGCTCTCGATGCCAACAAGATTCAGATCCGCCAGGCAGTGGAGAAGTTGTTCAACGTAAAAGTAGCGGCAGTTCGCACGGCGACCTTCGACGGCAAACTGCGCCGCCGCGGACGTTTCGCGGGCTACCGGTCGGATTGGAAGAAGGCTTACGTTCGCCTGGAACCGGGACAGAAAGTGCCCGAGTTCACAGAGATGTAAGTGAGGCAGAGCGAATAGATCATGGCCATTAAAAAATTCAGCCCCACAACACCCAGCCGGCGCTACATGACCGTGGTGTCCCGTGAGGACATCACCAAAGACACGCCGGAGAAGTCGCTGGTTGAGCCGCGCAGCAAGAGCGGCGGCCGCAATAACACCGGCCGCGTCACATCGCGCTTCATCAGTGGCGGTCACAAGCAGGCGTATCGCGTTATCGATTTCAAGCGTGACAAATTCGGCATTCCCGCCGTGGTCGCTTCCATCGAATACGATCCCAACCGTTCCGCCCGCATTGCGCTGCTGAACTATGCGGATGGCGAAAAGCGCTACATTATCGCTCCGGACGGCCTCAAAGTCGGAGCCTCGATTTCTTCGGGACCCGATGCCGATATTCTGGCAGGCAATGCCCTGCCCCTTAAGAACATCCCCGCCGGAACCGTCGTTCACAACATCGAACTACGGCCTGGCAAGGGCGCCCAGATGGCGCGCTCGGCCGGAACTCAGGCTCAGCTTGTATCGCGCGAAGGCGCGGTGGCTCTTCTGAAACTCCCCTCGGGCGAAGTTCGCCGCATCTCCACCGAATGCATGGCAACGGTTGGCGTAGTGGGCAACAGCGATCACGAAAACGTTTCGCTCGGTAAAGCCGGCCGCAAACGCTGGATGGGTAAGAGCCCGCACAACCGCGGCGTCTCCATGAACCCGGTCGATCACCCGCACGGCGGTGGTGAAGGCAAAACTTCAGGCGGTCGTCACCCGGTTACCCCGTGGGGCCAGCCGACGCGTGGTTACAAGACACGCAACAACAAGCGCACTGACAAATTCATCGTGAACCGGAGGGGCAAGTAAGTCATGGGACGCTCCGTAAAAAAAGGACCTTTTGTCGATAAGCACCTCGAAACGAAGATCGACGCGCTGAACGCGGCCAATGACAAGAAAGTCATTCGCACGTGGTCGCGCCGCTCGACCATCCTTCCCGAGTTCGTCAGCCACACCCTGGCAGTGCACAACGGCAAGAAATTCATTCCGGTCTATGTGACCGAAAACATGGTTGGACACAAGCTGGGCGAGTTCTCACCGACGCGCACGTTCAAGGGCCATCAGGCGAAAGCGGCGACCGAAAAGTCGGCGAAGTCGTAAGCAGGAGATCCATATGGAAGTCAAAGCAGAAGCACGCTACATTCGCATCTCGCCGCAAAAGGCTCGCCTCGTGGTGAACCTGATTCGGGGCCGCAAGGCTAACGATGCGATCATCACGCTGCGCTCGGTCAATAAGCGGATCGCGCCGGCGGTGGAAAAAGTCCTGCACTCGGCAATCGCCAATGCGCAGAATCTCAACGAAGACGTCGACGTCGACAACCTGATTGTTTCCGAAGCCTACGTGAACGAAGGCCCGCGCCAACGGCGTGTGCGCCCGGCTCCGATGGGCCGTGCCTACCGGTATCTTCGCCGCACGGCGCACATCATCGTCAAAGTTGCGGAAAAAACAGCTGTCAGTGCGGAGAGGGCATAACGAATGGGTCAGAAAGTTCATCCTTACGGCTTCCGGCTGGGATTTAACAAGCCGTGGCGGTCGCGCTGGTTCTCGAAACAGAACTACTCCACGCTCCTGCAGGAAGATCAGGAACTGAAGGACGGCCTGCGCGAACAGCTCAAGTCCGCCGGCATCAGCTCCATCGAAGTGGATCGCCCGGGCAACAAACTCCGCGTCACGATTCGCACTTCCCGCCCCGGCATCATCATCGGCCGCAAGGGCGCGGAAATCGAAAAGCTGAAGACCTCCCTGGCGAAGAAAACCAATCGCGAAATCTTCATCGACATTCAGGAAGTTCACAAGCCGGAGCTCGACGCTCAGCTCGTCTCCGAATCGATCGCGCTCCAGCTTGAAAAGCGCGTGGCTTTTCGCCGCGCCATGCGTAAGGCTGTCGATTCCGCCCTGCGCTTTGGCTGCAAGGGCATCAAAGTTCGCGTTTCCGGCCGCCTGAACGGCGCCGAAATCGCCCGCAGCGAATGGTATCTGCAGGGCCAGTTGCCGCTGCACACACTTCGCGCCGATATCGATTACGGCTTCACCGAAGCCCACACGACTTACGGCATCATCGGCATTAAGGCGTGGATTTACAAGGGCGAAATCCTGCCCGGTGGCAAGCGTTCGCTGGCGCAGGAAAACGAACCCCGCCGCAACGAACGTCCTCCCATGCGTGATCGCGACCGCGATCGGGACCGCCGTGGACCCCGCCCTGAAGGCGGCGCGCCACGTGCCGAACGCCCTGCAAGCGAAGCGCCTGCCGTTCAGGCAGCACCGGAACCCCGCGCCTCTCGCGCTGGTGGACCGATTATGCCGCCGTTAATGGCGCCGACGCAGCCGGCCTGGAAAGAACCGGCAGCCGATGCCACAGAATCAGCCGCACCCGAAACAGGGACCGGCGAGAAGGAATAGCTGGGGAGATCTGAACTATGTTGATGCCCAAGAAAGTTAAATACCGCAAAGTACAGCGCGGACGCATGACCGGAAAAGCCTGGCGTGGCTCGTCGATTTCTTTCGGCGAATACGGGCTCAAGGCAATGGAATGCGGTTGGATCACGGCCCGTCAGATTGAAGCGGCCCGAATCGCGATGACGCGGTTCATCAAGCGTGGTGGTAAAGTCTGGATCCGTCTCTTCCCCGACAAGCCCATCACCAAGAAGCCGGCTGAAACCCGTATGGGTAAGGGTAAAGGCGCGCCGGAAGCCTGGGTTGCTGTCATTCGCCCCGGCAAGATGCTGTTCGAAATGGAAGGCGTGACACCGGAACTGGCGCGTGAGGCAATGCGTCTTGCCGCTCACAAGATCCCGCTGAAGACCAAGTTTGTACTCCGGGAGGTCTCTGAATAGCGCGAGAGCGTTATTCACGGAAAAACCATGAAGAAAGATAAACTGGCCGGTCTCGATCCGGCTGAAATGCGGACCAAACTGAAGGAAATGGAAGATCAGAACTTCCAGCTTCGTTTCCGGATGTCCATGGGCCAGACCGAAGGGCTGAAGAAGATCCGCGAAATGCGTAAAGACAAAGCGCGCCTTCTGACCTACCTTCGCGCTAAAGAACTCCAGGGAGCGAAGTAAGGCAATGGCTGAACAAAAAACTGTCAGTAAGACCGAGAAGGTCGGCGAAGTCGTGTCGACCAAGATGCAGAAGACCATCGTCGTCCAGGTCAGCCGCCGCGTGCCGCACCCGCTCTACAAGCGGATCGTCAAGAAGCACAAAAAATTCTACGCGCACGATGAAACCGGAATGGCCCACGTCGGCGATGTGGTTCGGATCGCGGAATGCCGCCCCATGAGCAAACTCAAGCGGTGGAATCTCGAAGAAGTGATTCGGCGTTCGGCGCTGGTTGGTGCGGCCAAGCCGTCCGACCTCGACGTAAAAATTTAAGTTTCCTCAGTAAAGTTTCTGAAGTGAAGATTTAGGTTAAGACAAGGGTATAAAGGAAAACCGCCATGATTGGGATGAGAACAATCCTCGAGGTAGCCGACAACAGCGGCGCACGCCGTCTGTCGTGCATTCTGCCGCGAGGCGGCGATCTCGGGTTACGCGCCGGCCTGGGCGATGTAATTACGGCAGCCGTCAAAGAAGCGGCTCCGGATTCCGCCATCAAAAAGGGCAAGGTCGTACGCTGCGTGATCGTTCGAATGCGCAAGGAAACCCGCCGCCGCGATGGCAGTTACATCCGGTTCGATTCGAATGCCGCGGTGCTGATTAACGATGTCGGCGAGCCGGTTGGCACGCGCGTGTTCGGGCCCGTTGCCCGCGAACTGCGCGACAAGCGCTACATGAAAATCGTGTCGCTCGCTCCGGAGGTTATATAAGATGCCAGGAATTGCCAAAAAGAAAAACCCGCCGGTTCGCATTCTTCTCAAGAAGAACGACCAGGTGAAAGTAATTGCGGGCCGCGACCGGGATAAGACCGGCCGCGTGCTGGGAGTGATTGAAAACACCGGACGCGTGTTGGTGGAACACGTCAACATGATCAAGAAGCACACCCGCAAGAACCCGGCTAAGCAGATCGCTGGTGGCATTGCGGAAAAAGAAGCCCCCATCGCGGTTTCGAATGTGATGATCCTGTGCGGCAAATGCGGAGCTGTCCGGATTAAGAAGCATGTGGAGAAGCTGGCTGGTGGCGTGACGCGCCGTACGCGTGTTTGCCATAAGTGCGGACTTTCACTGGACAAAAAGTAGGAACATATGGCAGCGAGACTCAGGGAACATTACCTCAAAACAGTAGTACCGGCCCTCACCCAGGAGTTCGGCTATAAGAACGTCATGGCTGTGCCGAAGATCGACAAGGTCTGCGTTAACATCGGCCTCGGCGAAGCTACCGGTAACGCCAAACTGATGGATGGCGCGGTCAACGAACTGATGGCAATTGCCGGCCAGCGCCCCGTCGTCACCAAAGCCCGCAAGTCCATCGCGGCTTTCAAACTTCGTGAAGGCATGGCGATCGGCACCATGGTGACTCTGCGCGGCGACCGTATGTATGAATTTCTGGACCGCCTGCTGAACGTTGCCCTCCCCCGCGTTCGTGACTTTCGCGGCGTTTCCCCGAAAGCTTTCGACGGCCGCGGCAACTACACCCTGGGCGTTAAGGATCAATTGATTTTCCCCGAAATCGACTACTCGAAGGTCGAAAAAACCAAGGGAATGAATATTTGCATCACGACCACGGCGAAAACAGACGCCGAAGGCAGCGCGCTGCTGAAGCAGATGGGCATGCCGTTCCGTCAGTAGACGAAGAAAAAGGAAATTCATGGCAACAGCAGCGAAAATTGCAAAAGATATCAAACTGGGCAAGGCGCAGAAGGCGAAAACGCCGAAACTGCAGTGCCGCCACCGTAACCGTTGCTGGCGCTGTGGGCGTCCGCGGGCATTCCTGCGTAAGTACGGAATCTGCCGGTTGTGTTTCCGGCAGCTGGCGTTAAGCGGCGAGATTCCAGGCGTAGTGAAGGCGAGCTGGTAAATGGAAAGCCAGTTGGTAACAGGAGGTACGGGCAAGAATGACTAGTGATCCAATAGCAGATATGTTGACCCGGGTGCGCAACGCCATGGTGGCGCGGCATCCCAAAGTTGATGTTCCGGCTTCGAAGCTGAAGGCGGAAATCGCCCGCATTCTCAAAGAAGAGGGGTACATCGCGAATTTCAAGGTCGCCGAAGAAGGCGTGAAAAAGGTCATCAAGATCTACCTGAAATACTCCACCGATAACGCGCCGGTGATTACAAAGATTGAGCGCGTGTCGCGCCCGGGTTCCCGGACCTACGCGGGCAAGGGTGAAATTCCCCAGGTGCAGGGCGGCCTCGGAATCAGCATTCTGACCACCGCGCAGGGTGTCATGACGGGCCGGACGGCGCGCAAACAGGGCGTCGGCGGCGAAATTTTGTGCAGGATTTGGTAAATCGACCGGCTTCCGCCAGTCAGACTTTATATAGGTAAAGACAACTCATGTCCAGAGTAGGAAAAAAGCCGATTCCAGTACCTTCCGGTGTGAAGGTCACTATCGGCGACCAACTGAAAGTGCAGGGCCCTCGCGGAACGTTGACAGTTCCGGTTCCCGCAGGGATACGCGTTGAGCAGAACGGCGGGACTCTGAATTTGCTCAGAGACTCGGACGAATATGCCGCGCTGCACGGGCTTACCAGAGCGCTTCTGGCCAATGCCGTTCACGGCGTCGGCCCGGGGTTCACTCGCGAGCTCGACATCGTGGGCATCGGTTATCGCGCCGAAGTCAAAGGCAAGATCGCCACGTTCGTACTCGGCTATTCGCATCCGATTGAAGTTCTGCTTCCGGAAGGCGTGGACCTCAAGATCGACAAACAGACCCATCTGGTGCTTTCCGGTCACGATAAGCAGTTGATCGGGCAGGTGGCGGCCAACATCCGTTCGCTCCGCAAGCCGGATCCGTACAAGAACAAGGGCGTACGCTATACCGGCGAAGTGCTTCGCAAGAAGGTCGGCAAGAGCGGAGCCACAGGAGGTAAGAAGTAATGATCAAACAAATCTCCAAAGACGAAATCCGCCAGCGCATTCATACGCGCATCCGGCGCAAGGTTCGCGGTACCACCGAGCGGCCCCGCCTGGCAATCTTCCGCAGCGTGGCCCACATCTATGCTCAGGTGATAGACGACGCCAAAGGGATCACCCTGGTCGCCGCCAGCAGCAGCGAAAAGAATTCCACTACCAAAGGCGGGAACGTCGCGGCGGCGAAGGAAATCGGCAAGCGTGTGGCCGAGCGGGCGAAGGAAAAAGGCATTACGCGTGTGGTGTTCGATCGTGGCGGCTATCTGTATCATGGCCGTGTCAAAGCGCTGGCCGATGCGGCGCGGGAAGCTGGACTGGAGCTCTGATGCCGGCACATACCATCAAGCGGGTTGACCCGCAAGCACTCAATCTGAAAGAAAATGTCGTCGCCATCAACCGCGTGACGAAGGTCGTCAAGGGCGGTAAGAACATGAGCTTTTCGGCTCTTGTCGTCGTCGGCGATGCCCAGGCGCGCGTGGTCGGTTTCGGCGTGGGTAAGGCGAAGGAAGTCCCTTCCGCCATCCGCAAGGGAATCGAAGCCGCCAAGAAGAATCTGCGACGCGTTCACCTGCTCGACAGCACCATTCCGCATCAGGTGCTCGGTAAATTCGGTGCCGGCCTCGTCATGCTGAAGCCTGCCCGCGAAGGTACGGGCGTGATCGCCGGCGGTCCGGTTCGCGCTGTCGTTCAGGCCTGCGGGATCCCCAATGTGTTGACGAAGTCGATCGGCAGCCATAACCCGCATAACGTCGTTAAGGCGACCATCAATGCGTTGGAACAGCTGCGCGATATCAAGGCTGTCCGCGAAATGCGTGGCCTCGATATTAATCGGTCCGAGGCTTCCAGGCCGGCTCCGGCCGCCGCCGAGTAAAAGGACGAAAAGATATGCAAGGCAAAATCAAAATTAAACTGATTGGCAGCGTCATCTGTACTCCGGAAAAGCATAAGATCATCGTGCGCAGCCTGGGTCTGAAGAAGTTCAATCAGGTGGTGGAGCGGCCGGACACACCGGCTTTCCGTGGGTTCGTCAAGAAAGTGCCGCATTTGCTGGCACTCGTCGACTAGAGGCTAATTGCAATGAATTTAAGCTCACTGAGACCGCCGGATGGTCAAAAACACCGGAAGAAGCGCATCGGACGCGGCATGGGTTCGGGCCGTGGCAAAACTTCCACCCGTGGACACAAGGGCGCGCGCGCAATTTCCGGCTACAGCATCATGCGCGGCTTCGAGGGCGGCCAGATGCCCCTCCATCGACGGTTGCCGAAGCGTGGATTCACGAATATCTTCAAGAAAGAATTCGCGATCGTCAACCTTTGCGATCTCGATAGACTCCCCGGCGACACGTTTTCAGTCGACCGCTTACTGGAACTCGGTGTCATCAAAAAGGTCGGCGACGGGCTAAAGGTCCTTGCCAACGGAAATATCACCCGCAAAATCGAAGTCGAAGCCCACGTCTTTTCGAAGGCTGCGGCCGAGAAAATTGAGAAGGCTGGCGGCATCGCCAAAGTTATCGGGGCGGCTGCGGCTTAAGTGTCGAACCCGCCATTGGAAGAAACGAGGATCCCGTGAAATTCTTCGAAGCATTCGCCAACATCTTTAGAATCAAGGATCTCCGGAATCGCTTCCTGTTCATGCTGGCCATGCTGGCAGTGTACCGGCTCGGAAGCTTCATTCCCGCCCCCGGTATTAACACCATCAAATGGCAGGAGTTTCTCAACAGCCAGTCCGGTTCCATATTCGGGTTCTTTGACTTATTCGCCGGCGGCAATATTCGCCGGTTTTCCGTGTTTGCGCTGGGCATTATGCCCTACATCACGGCTTCCATCATCCTGCAATTGCTGACCGTAGTCGTCCCCACCCTCGAAAAGCTATCCAAAGAGGGCGAGCTGGGCCGCCGCAAGATCACGCAGTGGACCCGCTACCTGACGGTTGCCCTCGGTCTGGCACAGTCATTCGGTATCGCCATCAGCCTCGAAAGCGGCGGCAACGGCTTTGTAATCAATCCCGGTTTCGGCTTCACCACCATGACCATGCTGTCGCTGACCACCGGCACCGCATTTATCATGTGGCTCGGTGAACAAATTACAGAACGCGGCATCGGCAACGGAATGTCGCTGATTATTTTCACGGGCATTGTGGTGGGAATTCCAGCGGCCATCGGAAATCTGTACACCAACGTCTTCGTCACGCATTCGTGGAGCTTCGTCCAGCTGATTATCGTGCTCGTCATGATGATCGCCGTTGTCGCATTTATCGTCCTCGTCGAATCGGGCGAGCGACGCATTCCGGTTCAATATGCTAAACGCGTGGTCGGCCGTCGCGTTATGGGTGGGCAATCCACGCACATGCCGCTGAAAGTAAATGCCGGCGGCGTCATCCCAGTTATCTTCGCTTCGTCCATCCTGGCATTTCCGCAGACCATCGCGAATTATCCCTGGGTAAAAGCCAATTCCTGGCTCGACAACATTTTGTATTCGATCCGCCGTGGAGAGCCGCTTTACATCATCCTGTTCGTGGCGCTCATCATTTTCTTCTGCTTCTTCTACATTTCGATCATTTTCAATCCGAACGAAGCCGCTGACAACATGCGCAAGTACGGCGGGTTCATCCCCGGAATCCGGCCTGGCCGCAGCACTTCGGACTACATGAACACGATTCTGACCAGGATTACGCTGGTGGGCGCGGTCTATCTGGCGGTTCTCTGCCTGATCCCGGACGTGATGCTGAGCGGTATTCACCTGCAGCACCTTCCGCTGGTGGGTAATTTCATCGACACGCTGCCGGGGATTCGCTGGCTGCTGGAAGGTATGAACGTCCAGTTTTACTTCGGTGGCACTTCCCTGCTCATCGTAGTGGGCGTCGCGATGGATACGATCAACCAGGTGGAAGCGCAGCTCATCATGCGCCATTACGAGGGCTTTACGCCCCGGGCCGGCCGTATTCGCGGACGGCGCGGCTAGATTGAATGCGTCCGCTGGCAATGGTTTTGTTCGGTTCCCCGGGCTCGGGCAAGGGGACGCAGGCGAAGTATCTGGTCAAGTGGCTGGGAATTCCACAGATTTCGACCGGCGACATGCTCCGGGAGCATGTCCGCAACGGTACGGAGCTCGGAAAAGCCATCGAGGCCCGCATGAAAGCCGGTCAACTGGTTCCCGACCGGCTGGTCAACGAACTGGTCTTTGAAAGGCTTCACCGGCCCGACTGCCGGCATGGTTGTATTCTGGATGGGTACCCTCGGACGCCCGAACAGGCGACTGAGCTGATGGGGTTTCTGGAAGGTACGGAAATGACCGAGGTGGTAATTCACCTCGTTGTTGATTACAATGTAATTATCTCGCGGATGGCAGGGAGACGCGTGTGCCCGCAGTGTGGCACCCTCTATAACGCCATTTCCAATCGGCCAGCCAAAGAAGGGTTGTGCGACCTCGATGGCGCAGGGCTGATGGTACGCGATGACGACCGTGCGGATGTGGTTCGCGCGCGTCTGGACGAATACGAGGCGCTGACAAGGCCCGTCATCGAATCATTCCGGAAGGCCGGGGTGAAGTTGTTTCAGGTGAATGCCAGCGATCAGGGGCCACAGGCGATCTTCGAGACGATTCGAAAAGATCTGGAAACGAGCGGGCTGGCAGGCAAAGAGTTAGTTGGAAGATGATTGTCATCAAGACCAAAGCCGAGTTGGAGAAAATGCGGCGCAGCGGCATGCTCGTGCATAACATTCTCGAAGCTTTGGGCAAGCTGGCGGTCGAAGGCGTCTCCACCTGGGACCTGGAAGTTGCGGCCGTGAAGATGATGCAGGACGCGGGCGCGAAACCGGCGTTCAAGGGTTATTATGTGCCGGCGGCGGGCGAGCGGTTTAAGTACGTACTCTGTACTTCTGTGAACGACGAAATCGTCCACGGCATGCCGAACCCGAAGCGGATTTTGAAGAATGGCGACATCGTTTCAATTGATACGGGCGTCTCGCTCGAAGGTTATTTCGGCGATTCGGCCATTACGGTAGGCATTGGCGAACTGAGCGAGCAGACAAAAAAGCTGCTCAAAGTGACGGAAGAATCGCTGGAACTTGCGATCGATAAAGTTCGCGAGGGGAACCGGCTATTCGATATTTGCGGCACGGTGGAAGAACACGTCGTGAAAAACGGTTTTTCGATCGTTCGCGAATATGTGGGCCATGGGATCGGGACCCAACTCCACGAGGAACCGCAGGTTCCCAACTACGTGGACAGGCGGAATGAGAATCCGCGTTTGCGCGAAGGCATGGTGCTCGCCATCGAACCGATGGTGAATGCGGGCCGGCCGGAAGCCAAGGTTTTGAAGGATAAGTGGACCGCGGTGGCGAAGGATGGTTCTTATTCAGCCCACTTCGAACACTGTGTAGCGGTGACGAAGAACGGACCGTGGGTATTAACGAGGCAGTAGTTCTGGAAGAATTGCCCAGTCTGGTGTACCGGCTGGAGTTGGTGAGCAACAAGGCGAAGGTTCTGGCGCACGGAGCCGGAGCGAAGGAAAGAAATTGGGTCCGGTTACTGCCGGGCGACCGGGTGGAAATCGAGTTTTCGGAACACGATCCGACCCGGGCGAGGATTTTGAGAAAATTATGAAGGTTCGAGCATCAGTTAAAAAAATTTGCGTGAAGTGCAAACTGGTTCACCGCGAGGGCGTGGTCCGGATCATTTGCGTCAACCCGAAGCATAAGCAGCGGCAGGGATAAGGAAAAGAAAATATGGCACGTATTGCGGGCGTCGATCTTCCGCCGAAAAAGCGAGCTGAGATTGGCCTTACTTACATCTACGGGATCGGGCGCACACGGGCGAAGAGCCTGTGTCACCGGACCGGTATCGATCCGGACAAGAAGATCGGCGATCTGACCGAAGAAGAGGTCAACCACGTCCGTCAGATTCTCGAAGAGGAGGGCGCCGTGGAAGGCGACCTTCGCAAGGAAGTGTCGCTGAACATTAAGCGCCACATCGAAATGGGCTCCTACCGTGGTCTGCGGCATCGCCGTGGTCTGCCGGTACGCGGACAGCGCAGCCACACCAACGCGCGCACACGCAAGGGACCGCGCAAGGGTACCGTGGCAGGCAAGAAGAAAGCGACGAAGACTTAATATGGCAAAAGCACCCGCGAAGACGGCCAAGAAAAAGGTTGTCAAGAAAAAGGAAAAGCGCATTGTCCACAACGGCATTGTGCACATCCAGGCCACGTTCAACAACACGATCATCACGATCGCCGATCCGGAAGGCAACACCGTTTCCTGGTCGAGCGCCGGCTCGCTCGGGTTCCGCGGCTCCCGCAAGGGAACGCCGTTCGCAGCCCAGCAGGCAGCGCTGACAGCGGCCAACAAGGCCAACGAAGTCGGGCTCCGCACGGTGGAAGTACGCGTCAGCGGCCCGGGTTCGGGTCGCGAATCGGCCGTTCGCGCACTCGCCACGGCGGGTCTGGAAGTTCGCGGTATCCGCGACGCCACACCGATCCCGCACAACGGTTGCCGTCCGCCGAAGAAACGCCGGGTCTGATGGGCAAGGACAAGCGTTACGTTCTGACCGAGCTGCTTGTCTTGTTCCTGGAGTTTGTTTTGGGTCTGTTATTCTAAGAAGAGTAGTTAAGCGGGAAGAAGATCTTCCGGGATCGTAAACCGCACGTGAAAGGAAACTGTATTGGCACGTTATAGAGGTCCGGTCTGCCGTCTTTGCCGGCGTGAAGGTATGAAGTTGTTTCTGAAGGGCGAACGTTGCCATTCAGTCAAGTGCGCCATTGAAAAGCGCAATTTCGTTCCTGGCCAGCATGGCAAGGATCGCAAAGTGAAGAAGATCGTGGGCTACGGCCTGCAGCTTCGCGAAAAACAAAAGGTCCGCCGCATTTACGGCGTCCTCGAATCCCAGTTCCATATCACCTACGAGAAGGCCGCCAAAATGAAGGGCATCACGGGCGAAAATCTGCTCGGCACCCTTGAACGCCGCCTCGACAGCGTCCTTTACCGCATGGGTCTGGCCACGAGCCGCTCGCAGGGCCGCCAGATCGTGGGTCATGGACACATTCAGGTGAATGGCCGCAAGGTCAATATCCCATCGTTCATCGTGAAGCCCGGCGACGAAATTTCCATCCGGGAAGCGAGCAAGAATAACCCGACCATTCTGGCCGCGCGCGACGCCACGGCACACGCCCCTTCCCCCAGCTGGATGGACGTGGACCGCGAGAACCTGAAGGGGCGGATTATTTCAACCCCGCGCCGCGACGAACTCACGCAGATCCCGATCAACGAACAGCTGATCGTCGAACTTTACAGTAAGTAAAAAGCTATTCACCGAACCGCTCCCGTCAAACGGAGCGGGAGTCGGATTCAGCAGTAATCAGTAAAACCGGCGTGAGCGGATTGAGATAAAGCCACGCCGCTATTGGAGCAAAAAAAAATGACGTTCAAAAGCTTTCAGAAACCCAAGCGTCTGGTGGCTAACACCGAGACACTGACGGAGCGCTTCGGGCAGTTCACCGCCCAGCCGTTCCAGCGCGGCTTCGGCACCACGATCGGCAATTCACTGCGCCGCGTGTTGCTTTCGAGCATCGAAGGCGCAGCCATCACCGCGATTCGCATTGATGGTGTGGATCACGAATTCAGCCCCATCCCCGGCGTTGTGGAAGACGCCACTGACATCATCCTCAACCTCAAGCAGGTTCCGTTCAAAGTCATGGGCGACGGCCTGAAGACGGTCCGCATCCGGGCCGACAAGGCTGGCGAAGTTTTCTCCGGCGCGATTGAAACCGATGCCGACGTGGAAGTTCTCGATCGCCACCTGCACATTGCAACCGTGAGCGAAGGCGGCAAGCTCGATATCGAAATGCGTCTGAAGCCCGGCCGCGGTTATGTCAGCGCCGACAAGAATTTTGACGAAGATCTTGCCATCGGCTACATTCCGATTGACTCGGTCCACTCGCCGGTTCGAAAAGTGAACTTCACGGTGGAAGCCGCCCGTCTCGGTCAGATGACCGATTACGACAAGCTGACGCTGGAAGTCTGGACGAACGGCGCCATCTCACCGCAGGATGCAATCGGTCACGCCGCGAAGCTGCTGAAAGATCACATGACGATCTTCATCAACTTCGAAGAGCTGCCGGATGCGGTGGAAGAAGTATCGGAGCGCTCAGGCGATCGCGTGAGCGAGCAGCTCAACCGCTCGGTGGAAGAACTGGAACTTTCAGTGCGTTCGTACAACTGCCTGAAGAACGCCGGTATCCAGACGATCAACGAACTGGTGCAGAAGACGGAATCGGAAATGCTGCGCACGAAGAATTTCGGACGCAAGTCATTGAACGAAATCAAGGAAATCCTGTACGGGATGGGCCTGGGGCTCGGCATGAAGCCGGATGCGTCGGGTCATCTGGTGGCTCCGCCTCCCCCGCCCCCGGGTACCGTGATCGAAGACATTCCGGAAGACGCCCCCTACGAATAGGCCGTCGGAAAACGGCACGAATAATAAAGGCTTACGAACATGAGACATCGATTTGGCAACGTAAAACTGAAACGCGATATCGGCTCGCGCAACAGCCTGTTTAAGAACCTCACGACGAGCGTGATCACCGAAGAACGCGTTATCACAACCGTTCCCAAAGCGAAGGCCATCCAGCCGTTTGTCGACCAGATGATCACGCTGGCAAAGCGCGATTCTCTGCACACGCGCCGGCAGGCCGCGGCGTTTCTCCAGACCCCGGCGGCAGTCAAGAAGTTGTTCGATACGCTCGGCGCCCGTTTCGGCCAGCGTAACGGTGGTTACACCCGCATCACCCGCCTCGGACCCCGCAAGGGCGACGGCGCGGAACTCGCGATGCTCGAACTGGTCGGTTCCGAACTGGTGAAGCGCGCAGAGGAACGGGCCAAGCGGAAGGAAGAACGCCTCAAGGCGCAGCAGGAAGGCCGCGAGCCCGAAGAAGAATCGGCCGAGTAGTTTCAGCCGCTTCAAACTTTATACGATGATAGCCGCGAATCGGTCAACAGCCGATTCGCGGCTTTTTCTTTGCCTGACCACTCGCAGTGAGGCATTGGCCTCGCAGGAAGCAGGTGCGGAGTGGCCCGGCTCAGGTGACTATGTTTACGAGTTTGCAGCAGGCACGTTCGCCCGTGCATAACTCCGCGCGGACGGGTTCACCATCGGGCCCGAACCCCGTCTGAGTCGAGACGCACCAGTACACGGTATTGTCGTATGCGTCATAAAACGTCAGCTCATCGGGATCCACCACGGCATTCATGTACATACCTTTGGTGCGGAGCTTCAGGCAGTGGACACCTACGTTTATTTTGGGTGAAGTGAGTGTCAGCATATCGTCTCTGTCAGGCGGTCTGGATACCGGCGGCTCGTAAAATAGCTCGTTTGACGGCAACTTTCGCGACGTCTACTTTGTACGCGTTCTGGCTCATGGGACGCGCATTCTTCACCGCGGCTTCGGCGGCGGCAGCCGCGGTCTCTTCGGTAATCGTCTTTCCCACGAGAGCCTGTTCGGCCTCCGGCGAACGCCAGGGGATGGGTGCAACGGCCCCCATCACTACTTTGGCCGATTGGACAGTTGAACCGCTGAGCGAAATCAGAACGGTGGCAAAGGCGATGGGCCAATCGTGCGAGGCTTTGTAACGCACTTCATAGTGCCCGCTCTTCAGGTTGCCGGGCGCGGGCAGGATCACGTGAGTCAACAATTCGTCGGGCGCCAGCGCATTCTCCACGCGCACGTTTTGCCTCGGCAAGGTGAAATAATCGGCGGCGGGCACCAGCCGCTCGCCCTTCGGCCCCGCGAGGCGGAACGTTGCTCCGTAGGCGACCATGGGCACGGCCAGACTCGACGGATGCACGATGAAACTCGGCCCCGCGCCGAAAACCGCGTGAAACTGATTCTCACCGGCGGGCGAGAAGCACCTGTCGCCACCCTTTTTGAAGCAGACGAATTCTTCGTTACGAAAATACCAGCAGCGGGGACGCTGATTGAGATTGCCACCCACCGTGCCCTGATTCCGAATCTGCGGCGTGCCGACTTCGATTGCCGCCGCGCCGATTGCCGGATACATGCGCAGGATTTCCGGGTGCTCCGCCACATCCACCATCTTCATGGCCGCGCCGATCCGCAGCCCGCCGCCCGAAGGCGTGACGGTGGATTCCAGGGCGGATTTGACGTTGACGATCCGCTCCGGCTGGGTGACGTAATCCTTCATGCGCGCCAGCAGATCCTGACCGCCGCCGAGTGGCAGCGCCTGCTCAAACTGCGGCAAGAGTGCGGCTACCGCTTCTTTTTCATTCGCCGGATTGACGTAAGCAAAGGCTTTCACATAACCTCCCGATTCTTCACTGGCTTCACGCTTTCCCCTGCCGCATGGCGCCCAAAACCCTGGCGGGAGTCAGAGGCAGGCTACGCATCGTCACCCCGGTCGCATTGCGGACGGCAAGGGCAATTGCCGCCGCAGTGGCAACCGTGGGCGGTTCGCCGAGCCCGATCACGCCGCGCTCCGGCTGTTCCTTAATGCGTACGTCTATATGCGGAATATCCGACATGCCTGCGAGTAAATACCACTCCATGTTCGGATTGACCATCTGGCCTGTATTGCGGTCGAGAATTCGATCCTCGAAGAGCGCAAAGTTGAGCGAGCCAACAACGCCACCGTAACACTGACTTTCCGCAGTCAGGCGGCTCACCACCAAACCGCAGTCCTGGAGCACCAGAATGCGCGTGACTTTGACAATGCCGGTTTCGATATCGACGGAAACTTCGGCGAACTGCGCGCCGCTGGTGGTCGTTGACGACATGCCAGCTCTCCAGTCGCCATCGGCCGTGATGGGCTGCGGACCGATCTGCTTACAAGCGTCGGCCCAGGACATTCCTTTGGAGGGATCGCTCGCGACCTGAATGCGGCCACCGGTTGCCACGAGTGATGCGGAATCGACGCCCAGCGCTGGCGCCACCTTTTCCTTCAGAGCATCGAGCGCCTTGACGGCTGCGACGCGGATGCCGGGGCTGATACTTGCCGCGGTCGTACTGCCACCTGAGAGGGCGCTCACACCGAAAGCGGTGTCGCCGATTTCGGGTCTGATCTGCGAGGGACGAAGTCCCAGAGTATCGGCTGCGATGACGGCAACTAAGGTGCGCGTGCCGGTGCCAAGATCCTGCGTGCCGAGGCGCATGACGACGCCGCCATCCGAGGTGATCTCGCAATGTGCCGGAGAGGGTCCGCGGCCTCCCCCGCCCCAGGTGTTCACGGAGACGCCCATGCCGGTCTTTATCGGTCCGGGAGTCTTGTCTCCAGTCGCATGCCGCTTACTCCAGCCGAATTCCGCGGCGCCTTCCTGGAGATAGCTGCGCCACATCGCATTGGGCGCGAGGGGCGGCAGGTTCTTGATGCGAAACTCGACCGGGTCCATGTTGATCTGGTCCGCCAGTTCATCCATGATGATCTCGGTGTTGAACGAACCCTGCGGATGGCCCGGCGCCCGCATGGGACGCTGCTGGCCGGTATTGGTGAAGACGTTCTTGTGGGCACGGGTTCGATTGGCAACCTGATAAATGGCCGGCAGCGGGACGTCGGGGGTGGGGCCGGCGCCACCGGTGCCCCAGGACTGCGCATCGAAAGCGGTGATGATGCCGTCGGCCGAAACACCGGCCTTAATTTTCGATGAAGCCGAGGGACGATTGCCGGTCGCCAGATGCTCTTCCTTGCGGTCCAGCATCAGCTTGACGGGGGCATTCGCAGCTTTCGCAAGCTTGGCGCACATCAGACCTTCGGCACCGACACTTAGCGCCTTGCTGCCGAAGCCGCCACCCATATATTGACAAAGAACGCGCACGTTGGCCTGCGGAATGCCGAGGGCGCTGGCAAAGTTTTCGCGGGCTCCGCTGATACCCTGGGTCGAGATCCATGCCGTCAGCCGATCGCCATTCCATTCACACACCGTGCCATGCGACTCCATGCAGGTGTGGGTAATGACCTGGGTTGAATAGGTGCCTTCGACGATTTTGGCCGCAGCCGCAAAGCCGGCGGTGAGATCTCCCGTCTGGGCGGGCCGCGCATCGCGTACATTTCCGCCGGTAAACACCGCCGGAGCCGTGCCGTCCAGAGCCTTTTGCTCGATGGTTATGTGCGGCAGGACCTCGTACTGTACTTTGACCGCCCGTGCCGCATCTATTGCATGCTCCTCGGTATCGGCCGCGATGGCCGCGACTTCATCACCCTGGAACATCACACGATTGTTGGCCGCATCGGTGAAATCACGGACGAGCAGTGCGGTTTTGACGCCCGGCATTCTTGTGGCCGGCGTCAAATCGACCGAGACAACCCTCGCATGCGGATAGGGCGAGCGGACGATCCGGCCGTAGAGCATTCCAGGCCGGTTGATGTCGAAAGTGTATTTTGCCCGGCCTGTGACCTTGTCGGGGCCGTCGACGCGATTGACGCGCGTCCCCAGCACGGATGATTTGACTGGCCAGTCGAACTCGGAATCAGCCACGTTGGCCCCCTTTCACACTGGATACGGCTTCGAAAATCCGGGAGAACGTACCGCACCGGCATATGTTGCCGTCGAGACCTTTCCTGATTTGTTCGGGAGAAGGATTGGGATTTTTCTCCAGCAACGCGACGCTCGCCATAATGAAGCCCGGCGTGCAGAAACCGCACATCAGGGCATCCTTATCGCAAAACGCCTGCTGCACGGGATGCAACTGGTCGGCGGTCGCGAGACCATCGACATTGCGAATCTGCTTGCCCTGTACTTCGATGGCGAGGGTGGAACAGGAATAGACCGGCCGGCCATCGACAATCATGGTGCAGGCGCCGCAGGCGCCGCGGTCGCAGCCGCGCTTATTGCCCGTCAGATTCGCGCGCATGCGCAACGCATCGAGCAGAGTCACGCGAGGCTCGATCATGAGATCGAGTTGTTTGCCGTTCACGTTGAGGCGCACGGGCACTTCGCCGGGACCGACTGTTGCAACCGTGCCCTGAGCTGCCACTTCGACGGGCGCAGCGATAGTCTCTGCGAGACTGACGACGCCTGTGGTTCGGAGAAAATTGCGGCGATTCAACCTGAAACCGTTGGATGCCGCGTCCTTCTTAGCCATTCACCCTTCTCTCTGTTGCCAGTGGGACAGGACTCCGGGCTTCGCGACCGAGAGCTTAGTACCGCGGCCAACGACTCACATTATGACGCGTTTTCAATGCCCTGTCACGCGCAGCGCGGCCGGTTTGATTGCCCGATTGTGCCGATTCGTTGCCTATTTGTGTTGGGGGTTTGGATCGGTGCGGGACAGCACCTGAAGATGGTCGGGTGAAGCGTAACCAGGGAGGCGGGACCAGAAAGGAAGGGCGGATTCGCTCTCCTTCCACAATTCAATTATACCAAGCAAAAAAATGAAAAAACAGACTGTTTTTTCGGGGTTTTCTTGCGTAGTATTGGGAAGTCGATTGAACGGGCACGCCGCCGCGCCGCCTGCCGAACAATGCATCTTTGCGGTATAGACGCCACAGGTGCGTCAAATAGACGGCATCGCCGGTTTGCCGGCAGTCATAGAGACAAACATAAGGAGGCTTCATGATTCCAGAAGAACGAAGAGATGCCGTCGCGCGCGCACTGCGGGAGGTCTTTGACGTAGAACAGGCCGACGACATCCGGAATACTACGGGCGGACTTTCCAAGGCGCGGGTATTTAAGATCGTGGTGCGTGAGCGTCCTTATCTATTGCGCGTCGTCGTGCAAAACGGCGGCCCGGCGGGCCCCGGCACCGGCGATCAGACACATCATTTCGCGTGTATGAAGCTGGCGGCCGACGCGGGGGTGGGGCCCAAAGTCTGGTATACGAATGCGGAAGACGGCGTATCCATTACGGATTTCGTGCCATCCCGGTTTTTACCCCGGAGCACTGCGCTTGAATTATTGCCCGCCGTGCTGCGAAAGGTTCACACCCTGCCGGCCTATCCAACCGCCCGAATTGTGAAGTACCGCGAACTCATGGATCAGATGGTGCGCAGGTTTCACGCGGCCGGCTGGTTGCCCGCCAGCGAAACGGCCGATCTGCTCGAGCTTTACGAAGGCGTGTCGGCAGCTTACAGCCAAAACGAATCGGATATGGTGCTCTGCCATAACGACCTGAGACCGGAAAACATTCTGTTTGACGGGGAGCGCGCGTGGCTGGTGGATTGGGAAGCGGCGTTCGCGAACGATCGCTACCTGGATCTGGCGATTGTGGCTAATTTCGTTATTAACAACGACCAGGAGGAGGAGGCGTACCTGCGGGAGTATTTTGGAGAGGCCGCGGGCGCCTATCGACGCGCACGGTTTTATTTGATGAGACAACTGCTGCATGTCTTCTGCACGGCGTTTTTGATTCAGATCGGGGCCAAAGGAAAGCCGGTTGCGCCCGCGACCGGTAACCCGGACTTCAGGGAGTACCACGACAGGATACGGGCCGGAGAAATAGATCTGGGGGATGACGAACGAAAGATCGAATACGCCCGCGTTCATCTCAACCAGGCCCTGCTCAACATGCGCTCGGAAAGATGCAGGGAGGCAATCACTATTGTCTCGGCAAAAAGCTGAGCCGGCTGCATCCGATTCCGGAAAGGATACGTTGCCGCCGATGTTCGCAGTGTTCTGTCTGGAAACCTCCGGGCTACGGACGATGGACGGACAAGCGATCACCTGGCCGGAGGAATCAACGGCTCTGGACGAACTTCTTTACGTTGGCGCCGTTCACCTCGCCCACGTAAATGGCGCCGGCTGAATCGACAGCAACCGCGGTCGGGTTATTCAGACCTTCGATTTTCTCCAGGATTTTGCCATCTTTGAGATCGGCTATCAAGAGGCAGTTGTTAGCCGTCCCGTCGACCACATAGATGCGGTCGCCTTTGATGAATAAGCCCCAGGGCGTACCGAAGTTGGTCCACTGGTCGATGAATTCACCTGAGGAATCGAAGATCTGGATACGGTTATTGGAGCGGTCGGCGACATAGATGTGGTCGGCCGCGTCGATGGCGATGCTGTGAGGAGTGTCGAAGTGGCCCGGTTCGGCGCCTTTGCCGCCCCACCATTTCAGAAACCTGCCGCTGGCCGAATATTTTGCGATGCGGGTGTTCGGACCTTCGCCATCGGCAATGAAGATGTCGCCGTTTTTGGCCACGGCGATGTCGGCCATGCCGTTGAAAGCGTCTTGGGAACTGTTGTCGCCGGTGATGCCTTTCCTGCCGAGCGTCATGAGGAGCTTGCCGATCATGTCGAATTTGAACGCCTGCATGTCGCCGCGATCGGTGGCCCAGATGCTACCGGAGGGATCGACGCGGAGGAAGTGAGGCGTTTTGAACATGCCTGCTCCCCACGCGCGAAGGAATTTGCCTTTGCTGTTGAAAACCATAATGGGCATGGTTTCGCTTCGCTGGAAGACGTAGACGTTGCCGGACGTGTCGATGTCAACCCCTGTGACCGCGGCCCACTTTGCGGTGCCGGGTGGGAATTGCGGCCAATCCGCTACGAGCTGGTAGTGATTTTCCGCGGCATGCACGTCAAGGGGGTGGATGGCAAGGAGGGCGGCGAGAGCTCCGATGAGCGTTGCGATTAAGAACGGGTTTTTGGGGCGGCGCATGATCTGGGGAAATGCTATCAGGCGTGTCGGGCCGAGTTCTTACTGCGACGGGATTGTTTGCTGCTTCACTGTTACTGAAGCTGTCTGGCCTGCGCGAACGCTTACTTCCGCACCGCTGCCGCCATAGCGCTTCATCCAGGCGGGATCGGCATACTCAGCCTGGCGGGGATCGTCCCACGAGTAAACCCGATAGTCGCCGGGCGCGAGCGCCGGCACGGTGGCGTGGCCGTCGGAAGCGGCTACGACGGTGGTTGCCTGCCTGGCAGCGTTGAGAACCGTTGCGGAGGTTGCTGGCCCGATAGCTCCCGGCGCGATCTGGATATCGAGCGCGCCGGTATCGTCACTCAGAACGATATCGAGGGGCGCGCCGGGCGGCAGGATCGGAAATTCTTCTCCGAGTATGTTGCGGCCTCCGAACGTGGCGCTTTTTACGAAGAAGCGTGCGCCGGGTTGAATGTCGAGCCGGTAGTTGCCCGGCGTCAGATCCGCGATGGTAAATGTTGAACGGTCGGGACTCCATTGGGTCGGCCCTCCACCGGTCATGGGTTCGACGGAACGAAGCGCAACGACAACTTTCTGATCGGCCGGAGTTGGCTCGGATTTCGATTCAATGTGCAGCTTTCCCGTGATCACGAAGCCGGAATCCAGACGCACCGTAATGTCGTTCACGTCGGAATTACCCACTTCGACCGGCACTCTCGCGTGGAGGCGAGTCCCGGCTTCGAAATAATCGGTTGTGAGAACGTACGAGCCTGGCTGGACTCCCGCGATGTCGAACTTTCCATCCGGATTCAGTTTGGCCGGCCTGGAAAGCGGCGGCGTGTTTATGCTGCGGCGATTGAGTGTGAGTGCGACTCCCTGCCCTTTCGGCAACCCCGTCAGCACGCCCCGGACGTGCACCGGCTGCACTTCGTGGAGAGTCATATCGGCCCGCATCTGACCGCCAGGAGAAAGATCGATCGAACCGGCAGCCCCGTTTTCGATTGAGCCGGGGTAGCAGGTTTCACCCAACATGACGGGGTCAGCGGGGCCTCGTCCGCTGCCGTTGGCACAGACGATGTATTTGCCTGCTGTCAGGCCCGCGAAGCGAAACTCTCCCAGATCATTAGTGCCGGAATTTGGGCCATACATATTTCCAGAAAGGACAAATGTTCGATGCCCGTCCATTACGCGCGACGAAAGGATGAAGACCTGAGCGTTGGCTACGGGATCGCCCTGATCGTCGAGTATCTTGCCGGTGATCACGGAGGCGGGGGTGAGTCGAAGCCCGACGTCGTGTGCAGGCGATTCAGAAATAAGCACGACCGGCGTGGCTTTCACGGCGTTCAGAAAGCCCGGTCGGTTAGCAACCACCTGGATTGGTCCGCAGGTCACGTTCGAGAAACGCCAGTGCCCTGAATTATCCGCCGTAACAAACGATGGTGTTCCGCGGGAGGGGCCGGCCGAGCCTATCATGACACGGGCACGAGGGATCGGCTCGTTTGTGATTGCGTTGGTCACGGAACCATCGAGGGCGCAATCGGATCCGGCTGGCAATTGCCAGCCGGACAGTAGAGACGTTAATACGAACAGGCAAACTGCAACACGCGTCACCATGGACAAGTTGCTTCCGGCGCGCTCACTGCAACCTGAAGTTGACCTCGATTTGCGCACGAACCGCTACCGGCTCGCCATCTTTGGTGCCCGGCTGGAAATGCCATTGCTGGATGGCGGAGACTGCGTTGAGATCGAGTCCGGAATCTATGCCGCTGACTACGTTGATGTCGTGAGCGAGTCCATCGGTGCCGATCACCACACTCAACATGACCGGGCCTGAGATCTTCGCGGCCTTGGCTTCGTCAGTGTAGGCAGGATCAACACGGGTGAGAACTCGTGGCGGCAACACGCCATCTCCAACTTTGTACGGATTATCCGCCGGGCCAGGTTTTCGATCCGCGTTGGCGACAGGCGTCGGCGATGCCGCATCCGTGGCCGGTGCAGAGACGTTGGCCGGTGCCGGTGCAACTGCCTGAGACTGGGCCGCGCGAACATGCGGGTTACCGTTCAGAAGAGCAATAACGGCGGCGATCGCCAGGAAGCCAACGCCGATGCGGCACAGAGTTGCGGGGGACGACATGCGAGGCATGCCGCTTTCGAACAGACGCGAGATTCTTGATTTAAGCGTTTTTTGAGTCATATGACATCCGATCAGGTTGGTTGAGGTGATTTGACGCGCGGTAGCAATCAGCGCTTCCGCATAAGAAGCCGGTTCAAAACCGGAACACAGAACGGCGTCGTCGCAGGCGGTTTCCTGCTCGTGACGCATGCGGTGGGCAACGGCCCACACCAACGGATGAAACCAGTAAACGGCGCAGGCGAACCGCGCAATCAGACTGGTCCAGAGATCTTTGCGATCGAGATGCGCGCGCTCGTGCTTCAGCGCTGCCGCGCGTTGCGAGAGTGGCCACGATTCCGCAGTCCGCGGCATCAGGATGACCGGCCGGAACAAGCCCGCCACCATGGGGACGGAGACATCGGAGAGGAGGAAATCATCGCATCGAGTTGCCTTGTGAAGAATGACGGACAGTCGCCAGTAACCGATTGCGAGGCGCAGAAGACTGAGCGCCAGGCCGGCGATCCAGAGGCCCGTCAGGAGCTTTGCGATTGGCCAGGCAGTGGTGCCCGAAGGCGGCGCGGACGTTGCGAGGAAGGTGATGGTGGAGACGTGGATGGCGGCCCGTGGCGGGGCGAGTATAGTGAGTGGTAACAACAGCGCTCCGAACATAGCGCAGGCGCAGACCAGATGGCGGGTGACAGAACTGGCACGGCGCATCAGCGACAGGCAGACGAGCGCGACGGCGAACAGCAGCGTGGATTTGAATAGAACGAGTGCCATTATTTTTTCTCCTTACGGGCTTTGCGAATCATGGATTCCAGATCTTTGAGATCCTCGTCGGACAATTGCGCGGATGCGGGATCGAGAAAGGCCGCAGCAGCATCCTTGACGGAGCCCTCAAAAAAAGTTGCGACCAGACGCTCGATAGCGGATTTCCTGGCGGTCTCGCGTTCCATCGCCGGAATATAGACGTAGCGGAGACCTTCTTCGACGTGGCGGACGTGGCCTTTTTGTTCGAGGACTCGCAGGATGGTTCTCACGGCGGAGTAACTGGGGCGGTCGGGGAGACGGTCGCGGATTTCCTGTCCCGAGGCGCGGCCGAGGGAGAAGAGAATATCCATCATCTGACGCTCGCGGCGGCTGAGGGCCGATTCCGATTGCGTAGTATTAGACACCATGCGTAAAAATTAGCATGGTGCGGGAATTTTGTCAAGGGAGAAAAATTAGACGGCCGCCGATGCACGCCGGTGCACGCCGATTTTAGCTTTCAGGCCCCTTGATGATGCGCGACGCCTTTGATGAGCAGCCAGAGTGCGAAGGGGATTTCGAACGCTGCCATGGGCAGATAAATCAGCCACGTTACGATGTCGCCGTGCAGGACGCCGACCATTTGAAGCGGCACACATACTACCCAGACGCATGACACTACGACTCCGAGCCATGCCAGCGACGCGGGGATCATGCGCCCTCGCAACAACAGACAGGAAAAGATGGTGCTTGCGGCTGCGAAGAAGAGAGCGCCGACGAGCGCCGTCGCACTACCCTGCCCTGTAAGAAGCGCGCCAATGGCTTGCGCAGTCTGGAGGTCCGGTGCATTCGGGCCTGTTGCAGTTGCGACCCATAGCAGGCCGATCGACCGTTGAACCGCAATCGCGCCAATGACTCCCTCGGCGACGCGAAAGGTGAGGGCAAGCATGGCAAGGTCGCGGTCCACGTCGCGTGTGATCGCAAAAAGCGTCACGCCGAGAACCAAAGCGCAGATGCTGCCGCACAGGACGAGCACGATGGCAATCCGCAGATCGTTCGCGTGCTGCGCAATGCTCACCAGCCTGGCTGCGATTCCCCCCGTCCCGTTCGCCCTCGTGATCAGCATGCCTGCCGGAAGACCCAACAGGATGTACAGGAGGAATGCGGAGCCCGCGGCCCTGGCGTTAGTCATTCTGGTCATGCGCGTCGCCTCCTGTGCCACATCTACTTGCGAAATAACTATACGCACGCGACAGGGTGGAAGTTCAATCGGCGAGGCTTGCGGAAAGCCGCGTGGATTTGCGGCGGGGGGATTTGATAAAGTCTCTGTATCCTATGACAAAGAGATCTTTTTGTTGCACGGCAGCGGTCGCGGCATTCGCAGCATTGGCGAGCGCGCAGGCTCCTGTTCCTGTCGCGCCTCCGGGGGGACGCGGCGTGACGGGTCCGATTGCGGCGCCAGCCGGCGGCCTTGGAGGCGGACGGTTTAAGATCTACGACCCGGGCGCGATTTCCCGCGGACTCACCGCGTACACGGCGAACTGCGCTTCGTGCCATGGCGCGACCGCGAGAGGCACCAAAACTGCGCCGGACCTGATCCGCTCCTCCATCACCATGCACGATACGGACGGAGTCCAGATCGGCGACACGGTGAAGGGCGCGGCACATGAGGGCGCAGCGAAGCTCAGCCTTTCGTCCGAGCAGTTCTATGATGTCGCCGCGTATATCCATTCGCGAGTGATTGAGTCCTCGGGACGCGGCCAGGTGCACACCGCCGATGTTCTGGTCGGCGATGCCAAAGCGGGTGAAGCTTTCTTCAATGGCGCGGGCCGCTGCAAGACATGCCATTCCGTGACGGGCGATCTGAAGGGCATCGGGGCCAAATATGATGCGCCGGCGCTTCAGGAACGCGTCGTAATGCCGCCGCGAACCGCCGGTAAGGGAATGCCGGCGAACGCTATTCAGGCGACCGTCACACCCGCGACCGGACCACCGGTTAAAGGGGCGTTGCTGCGCGTCACGGATTTCGATGTCATCATTCGTCTGGCGGATGGCACGCAAAAATCCTGGACGCGCAATCACGGCGTGCCGAAGGTGGAGACCGCCGATTCGCTGCAAGCCCACTACGACATCATGACCACACTGAAGGACTCCGATATGCATAACGTGACAGCTTACCTGGCAGGTGTGAAATGAGAATCCGTTTTGCACTGGCGCTGCTTGCCGCCACGGCGTGGGCGCAGATTCTGCCACCGGCCGATATTGTCCATCCGAAGCCCGACAGCTGGCCAACCTTTCACGGCGACTATACGGGGCAGCGCTTCAGTCCGCTGAAGCAGATCAATACGAAGAACGTGGATTCGCTGTCGCTTGCCTGGATCTATCGCGCCAACATGTCGCCAGGCCCGAATGTCGGCGGGCCAGGGGCACTTCCGCCGCCGACCGCGACTGCGAATATTGCGGGGACGCCGCTCGTGGTGGATGGCATTCTCTATCTCACGGCCAACAATAATGTCTGGGCAGTGGACACGCGCACGGGCGTCAATCTCTGGCATTATACGTGGCGTGGCCTGCCGTCGGTGGCGCTCGGTAACCGGGGGGCGGCTATTTACGGCGACTGGTTGTATTTCGAAACGTACGACAACCATCTTGTCTCGCTGGACGCAAAGACAGGCAAGGAACGCTGGAATAAAGAAATGGCCGACGTCAAGATGGACTATTTCTCATCGACGGCTCCGGTGGTGGTGGGTAATCACGTGATCACGGGAGTTGGCGGCGACCTGCTGGATATTCCCTGCTTCGTGGAAGCGCGCGATCCGGAAACCGGCGAAGTGCAGTGGCATTTCTGGACAACCGCGCAAAAGGGCGATCCCGGCTTCAATACATGGCCCGATCAGGAAGCTGCGGCGCACGGCGGAGGAGGCGTCTGGTATCCGCCGACGTACGACCCCGAGTTGAACCTTCTTTATGTCGTGACCGGAAATGTGAATCCGGTAATGGCAGGCCAAAGCCGTGCGGGCGACAACCTTTACACGTGCTCGGTCGTAGCCATCAATCCCGATACCGGCAAGATGGTCTGGTACTTCCAATACTCGCCGCATGACACGCACGACTGGGATGCCGCGCAGACGCCTGTGCTGATTAACGGCACTATCAACGGACAGCCGCGGAAACTGCTGGCGCAGGCTTATCGCGGCGGTTTGTTTTATCTGCTCGACCGAACCAACGGCAAGAATATCCTCACGAAGCCATACGTCGAGAATCTGAACTGGTACACCGGGATCAATGCCAACGGGCAGCCGATCCGCGATCCGAATAAGGATGCCAGCGTTCCCGGCTCGCTCGTTTCGCCTTCGTCTAACGGCGCGACGGGATGGCCGAACGCGAGCTTCAGCCCCGATACCGGACTGTTCTATGTGGGAACGAGCCAGAACTACACGATCTTCTATCTCACCGATACGGACCCGCGCCCGGAGGGCTACGGCGCATCGGAACGCGGCGGGGGAACCGTGACGAACGAACTGCGGGCAATCGACTATAAGACGGGCAATATTGTCTGGAAGCGCAAAACCGGCGTGGGAGCGCAGGGGTTGATGAGTACGGCCGGGGGACTGCTATTTGGCCGCGACTACAACTACTTCATCGCTTATGACGCGAAGACCGGGGAGCCCCTTTGGCATTCCGGGCTGTTGGCAAGCCCGAGCAACGGACCCATCACTTTTATGGTGGATGGACGGCAGTTTGTCGTAGTGGGCGCGGGCGAGAATCTCTACGCGTTCGCGCTGCAGGGGAATAACGTCAAGTAGTTAAACCCGCGCGGTTTTCAGGGCGGCGAGAACGCGATCGTCGCGGAACGGAACCCTGCGAAGCCGGACGCCGGTGGCATCGTGGATCGCATTGGCAATGGCCGCGAGCATTGGCTTCAGCGCCGCTTCACCGGCTCCGTAAGACGGCAAATCGGGCCGGTCGGGATTCGGATCGCCATTGACGATTACGATGTCGATCTTCTCGGGAATATCGGCGTGGCGGAGAGTCGGGTGCGAGAGCCAATCGCGGCTCGTTACCTTCTCCGTGTCGAACCGGACTTCCTCATGAAGAGCCCGGCTCAAGCCATGAAGAGTGGCGCATTCCGCTGTGCGCCGGAAGGCCTCTGGATTGACAACCAGGCCGCAGTCGTAGGCACACACCAGACGTTTAGCGGACACATGTCCCGTCTGTCGATTCACCTCCACTTCGGCAATTTGCGCGACCATACTATCGCCGCGGAATGAATACGCAATGCCGCGGCCAGTGAGAATCTGGCCCGTGCCGATTGGTTTCGGCGAAGGGCGGGAGTCCCAGCCATAGGCCTGAGCGGCGGCTTTGAGGACGGCAATCGAGCGCGCGCGATGGAATGCCGGGTCGTCAGTTGTACCTGCGGTGAGCAGGTTGAGGCGGAAGGCCAACGCATCGGTCTTCGCGGCGACGGCGGCTTCGTCGATGAACGACTCGGAAGCAAACGTCGCCTGAGGACCATTCGGATCGCGCAGGTTGCCGGTGCGAAGCGGCGTCTCCCAAACATTCGGCAGGGCTACAACGTCGGCAGTCATTCTGCGGCTGGGGATGGCATAGCTATCGGAAGGTATGGAAGCACTGCCGGCAGCTGGTCTGGCGCTCTTTACGCCCATCAACTGCGCAATGAGAACCGTCTGGGGATCGTTGTAGCCGAGGTGATTGGCGTCGCAGGCACGCGCGTTGTATTCGTAACCGATCAGGCGTCCGCCGGCATCGAGTGCGCCGCGCATCCTGACGAGAAATGCGGGGCCCTTGGTATCCCACGCGGTCTCCTCATCTCTCATCCACTGGATTCGAACCGGGCGGCCAAGCTGTTGCGCGATCCAGGCGGCCTCGCAGGCGGCGTCCTCGGCGGCGGTGCGGCCGAAGCCCTGCGGTCCCTGCATGTAAACGACGCGAACCCTGTCCGCTGGCATGCCGAGAAAGGTGGCGACACCCCGCCGCATTCCATAGGTTTTCATGTCATTCGAATAAATTGTCATCTGGCCGTTGGAAGGGTCGGCCATGGCGTGCGCGCCGCCGAACGCAGTGTGGCCCTGGAACGGGATCTGATATTCGGCTTCAATAATTTTCGCCGCGCCGGCGAAGGCCGAATCTGGATCGCCGGACGTTGCGGGCCTGCCCGGTGTGGTGGCGGTTGTTGTGCGGATGTAATCGAACAGACCTTCGGATGTCGGGAACGGCGCAGTCAACGGCTTTTCCCAGGTGGTCTTCAACTGGCGGGCTGCGTTGATGGCTTGTTCCTCGCGTTCGCACACGACAGCAACGTAATTGCCTTTGCTCATTACTTTAATGAAGCCGGGCAGATTCTTGACCGACGATTCATCGATGCCTGTCAGTTTTGCGCACGCGAACGGCGGTTTCACGTTGCGGGCATGAACCATGCCGGGTAACTTTACGTCGACTGCCCATTTCAGAGTGCCATCCACTTTGGCAGGAATATCGTCGCGCTGGGGGGATTGGCCGGTGTATTTGAATTCGGGCCGCTGCTTTAACTTCGCCTGACCAGCGATGGCGTTGACGTTGGCGCCGGGCAGCGCCACGTTGAACTTCTTTCCCGCGATCAGTTGGCCGTAAGTGATGCGCTTCGAGGGATCGGCCTTTGCGGTGATGACGGCGTTGCCGACCGTTAGTTGATCCACCGGAATTGCAAGGCTGGCAGAGGCCATTCCGAGGAGCACGCGGCGCGCTTCGGCTGCCACACGGCGCATGGGCAGTGAGTCTCTTTCGATCGCCGTAGACCCGCCGGAGCCGACCTGGTCGACAGTGATGTCGGTGCTTCCCATGATGCAGGTGGTGTGTTCGAACGCGATGTCGAGTTCGTCCGACATCAGTTGGCGAAAGGCCGTGCCGGTTCCCTGCCCCGGGTCGGTTTTGCCGACGTAGAACGTAGCGGTATTGTCTTCATGAATGACAATCCAGGAATCGATCTGGTGGAAATCGGGAGTGGGATAGGGGCCAGTGCCTTCGGCCGTGGCACTCTGCGCATCGGCAATCGACACTCCGCCAGTCCCGCAGACGCCGATGCTCACCGCGAACAGGCCGGCATTGCGAATGAAGCCGCGGCGGTGAGTGGTCAGCAAGTTTTGAATCTGTTGCGGAATTCCGGGCGAGACGCTCATGCCAGAGTCTCCTTCGTTGAAGCCGGCGCAGGGGCGGGGGAATTCGCTGGAGAGGCATCGGCAACGCCTTTGGCCACGAGTTTGATCGCGGCCTGAACCCGGTAGTAACTCATGCAGCGGCACAAAGTCCCGTTCATGGTTTCGCGGATCTGCGCGTCTGTGGGATGCGGGTTCTTATCGAGCATTGCCTTAGCCGTCATGATCTGGCCATTCTGGCAAAAGCCGCATTGCGGAACCTGTTCATCGATCCACGCCTGCTGCAGCGGATGCAGCTTGCCGTTCGAAGAAATTCCTTCAAGAGTGGTGACTTCGCTTCGGACTGCGGAGACAGGAGTAATGCAGGATCGAACCGCATTGCCGTTCATAATGACCGTGCACGCGCCGCACTGGCCAAGACCGCAGCCGAACCGGGGCCCCCGGAGCCCCAGATCGTTGCGAAGTACGTAGAGGAGCGGGGTGGCGGGGTCCACATCCACGGTGTGTGGACTCCCGTTCACCCTGAGAGTGATTGTGCTCATTGCCCGGCTTTCTCCTTAATGGCTTGCCTATGGACGGACCCGCAGCCATTCTACCGTCTCGCAGAGACGGCGAATGTAACAGCCCGGGAAGAAAGCGATCGAGCTAAGCCCGGGCGAGATCGTAACGATCCAGATTCATCACTTTGTTCCAGGCGGCCACAAAGTCTTTGACGAACGTCTCTTTCGAGTCGCTGCATGCATAGACTTCCGCGACAGCGCGGAGCTGGGAGTTTGAACCGAAGACGAGATCGGCGCGCGTGCCGGTCCATTTGACTTCGCCGGTCGCGCGATCTGTTCCTTCAAATATTCCTTCCGATGCGGAAACGGGCTCCCACTTTGTATTCATGTCGAGCAGGTTGACGAAGAAATCGTTCGTCAATGTTCCCGGTTTCTTAGTGAAGACCCCAT
>JAICJH010000143.1 GCA_025928545.1 Bryobacteraceae bacterium
CATCCCGTTGATTCCACCGGCCGCGTTGATTTCTTCGATCGCCAAGATCGTCGCCTGATTGAGCGATGTCTCGATGATGGCGGTGGTGCCCGTCAACGAATAAAGGACGCCGACCTTGATTTCGCCGCCGGCGGCCTGGGCGAGGTCAGCATTCTTGATCCAGATGTGGGGAAACCCGAAAGCAGCCCCCGCCCCAACAGCGGCAGTTCCTTTCAGGAAGTCACGCCTTTTCATGATCATATCGTGTTCCTCCAGAACAAAGACAAAAGCCCCACGACGAACGGAAAGTTCGTTGTGAGGCTCTGATGCCTGTTTCGCTATGAGCGGCGCTGTTGCCGCGGCCACCAATGTGGCGGCGCAAAAAAGCTAGCGGAGTAGCTGGTGAGAGTCAACAAGATGGGAGGCGAAGGACGCGACCGTCATTCGCCGCTCCATTGCGCGACTTCGGAGATAGGCATAGGCTTCGTCTTCGCCGACGCGCCCACCATCCATGATGATGATTTTGGCGCGTTCGATGTCACGAACGGCCTTGATGTTCTCGTCGAGGCGCGCGATGCGGCTGCGTAGCCGACGAATGAAATGAAATTGGCTGCGGGCGAGCACCAAGCTCGTCTGGATGGCAGCCGCCTGGAACGGCCGATGGAGCACCGCGTCCGGGCAGCAATCCTGCAATTTCCTGAGCGGGTAGGATCCGTTTTCCGGCAATAGCAGGATCAGGGCGGCGCTCGCCTCGCCCGGCACCCAGGGCAGCAGATCCAGCAAGCCAGGGCTGAAATCGGCCAGGATGACGTCGTGTTCGGCCGGCAGGCGCTCAGTGACGGGAAACAGATGAACTACATGGGCGACGGAACGCCGCAGTTCCCGAACTAGGAAATCCAGCTGGCCATCGCGCTCCGCGACGACGAGGGCCGATACCTGTTCACTTTCAGCACGCCGCCGGCTCACAATTCGGATTCCTTATGCCGGGATTAGCCGACCGAAACCGGTCCCGGTGAGGAACGGATCGGGGGGCACCAGGCAGGAAGACTCCTGCACCACGTCGAAATGGCCGTGACCATTGACCCGACCGATGCGGCTCCACAAATTGGCGTGACTGCAATCTGCGTCGATCGAGACGGTCCCTTGGGGTGCATTAAAGGCTGCGCCGAGCACCATCGGCCGCAGGATTTCCGGGTCCAGCGAATTGGCAAGCTCAAGGGCGCGCGCAAACAGATGAACCTGAAAATAGGCTGCTTCCACGCACATGTTTGTGGACTGGTCGCTTCCGAAGCGCCGCTTGTAGCGCTTGACAAATGCGGAGTTGGTTGCCCCGGGCAGGCTCTCGAAGTACGAGGCGGCCGTGATATGGCCCTCCCCTACCCCTGCTCCCATCGCTCTAATCTCGGCTTCCGTGGTGGTCAGGCTCGCAATTGGCATGTTCCGCGGATCGAAGCCGAAATCGGCATAAGCCTGATACAAATGCACCGTCGATTCCCCGACCACCGTGGAGAAGATGATATCAGGCGAAAGCCGGACAATTTCGTTCATGATGGGGACGAAATCCGGCCGTGACGCCCGCAAGGCGACATAACGCTCGCCGATGACCTGTCCCCCACGCCGGTTCACCAGCTCACGCATGATGCGGTTCGATTCCCGCGGATAGACATAATCGGAGCCGATGAAATAGAACCGCGAGCCGTAGTGGCCGGTCAGGTACTCGCAGAGTGAAAGACTGTTCTGATTGGGCGCCGCGCCCGTATAGATGACGTTCGGCGAGTACTCGAACCCTTCATAGAGGGTCGGGTACCAAAGCAGGCAGTTCAGGCGTTCGACAATGGGCAGCACGGCCTTGCGGCTGCTCGAGGTATAACAGCCAAAGATGGTCGACAGCTGATCCTCGACAATCATGCGCTTGGCATGCGCCCGAAACAACGCGTTTTCGGATGAAGGGTCGTAAATGACGGGAACGACCTCCCGGCCGTTGATCCCGCCGCCTTCGTTGATTTCCTCGATCGCAATGAGGGTGCCGCGGACCTGGGTCTCCTCGATGATCGCCATGAATCCGGTGCGGGAAAACAGAACCCCAACCCGCCAGGGTTCGCCCGTACTCGCCGATGATACTGGAGACATGGCGCGGTCTGGCTCCTGCAGTAAACGCCCCGGCCGAACCCACTTAGCATGGGACGGGCACGCCCCACTGTCAAACGGCAAGTTGCCTGAATCTGCAGCAGCTTCTGCCAAATTACCGCACATGCGGTTGCGAGGGGTCAGACAGTGCAGGAGGCGTTTTGGGCGTGCATCGGCGCCACGCATTCCTGCTCGCTGCCGAAACCGCCTCAGCAAGATTCACAGCTTCTGTCAGACAGTACTGGCTTTTGAAGATCGGGTTTTGTCAACGCAGCAGAGGACGGGAGCCGAATAGACCAGCTGACGAGTGCCCATGGGCCGGCCGCGCCGTTGCATCGCCCCGGCTCATCTGGCGGTGGCCGGCGGCGCTCTTGCTGGGGTCATTTGGTCGGCAGAATCTTTCCGTTAATCACGCCAATTGGACGCCATCAAAAAACTCAGGTGGTTGCAATAAGTTACAATAGATTGGGTCGGTTCTGCAAAAAAAACGCCAGTAGATCGAGATAGTGCTGCTGCGAGCCAACACAACCCTGGCTTGCAACTATCAGCATAGTTGATCTTAAGCATGAAGGCGCGGTGCGCGCCGCAGGGCCGGAGGTTGCGGGTTCATAACGGTCGAATTGATCCAGCGTGGGCAGGAATCGCGACCCTGTCCGGATCGTTTTCGGCATAGGTCTTCCGGCTTTACCCACGGTTAGGAAGAATTCGCCAGGAATGTCTTTGGGTGACGGCACGGTGGGAAGCATAGCACCGAACGAAGATATGGCTCGGACCGTGCACCCCATTTTAGCCTACCCGAAAGACATCGATCCAACCCTTGGAGGCGAGGGTGGCGAGTTCGGACCTCCGCTGCGCTCGAACTTCCGATCAGCTGCTTATCTGCTCCATCATCCTCCGCGTTCATTGAACATTTTGGCCGAGGAAATTGAGGTCACGTTCGCCGCGGAGGAACAACCAGGCAATCGCGCTCGTTACCTTCTCGCGGAGATAGCCAGCATGTTCACCCCACGTACCGTCGTTGTTACCGGCGCTTCCGCAGGCGTCGGGCGCGCCGTGGCGGTTGCTTTCGCGAAAAAGGGCTGGAACGTTGGTTTGATAGCCCGCGGGATCAAAGGTCTCGAGGGCGCACGGCGCGAAGTGGAGTCGGCCGGCGGCCACGCCCTCGTACTACCATTGGACGTCGCGGATGCAGACGCGGTGTTCCGCGCCGCGGACCAGGTCGCGAGCCACTGGGGAGGCATCGACGTCTGGGTCAATGACGCGATGGTGACGATCTTTGCGCCCGTCAAGGACATCAAGCCGGACGAGTTTCGTCGGGTCACGGAGGTGACCTATCTCGGGCAGGTCCACGGCACCATGGCCGCGCTCAAACACATGCGACCCCGCAACCAAGGGACAATCGTTCAGGTCGGCTCGGCGTTGAGCTACCGCGCCATACCCCTGCAGTCTGCCTATTGCGGAGCCAAGTTCGCGGTCCGCGGCTTCACCGATGCGCTCCGCAGCGAACTCCGACACGAGCGCAGCCGTATTCGGCTAACCATGGTCCAGCTTCCGGCCGTCAACACCCCGCAATTTGATTGGGCGCGCTCCCGGATGGCCCGGAAGCTGCAGCCGGTACCGCCAATCTTTCAGCCGGAAGCCATCGCGGCGGAGATCGTTCGCGCCGCAATCGATGCGCCGCGCGAGCTTTGGATCGGCACATCGGCCCTGAAAGCAATCCTCGGCGGCATGTTGCTGCCCCTATTGGGTGACCGAATCCTCGCGAGCAAGGGTTACAGTGGACAGATGACCACGGAGATCGCTCCCGCGAACAGGCGCGACAATCTGTTTGAACCTGTCCCCACTGATCCCGGCGCCCACGGCCGTTTCGACCG